>JAMLJD010000056.1 GCA_023953775.1 Rhizobiaceae bacterium
ACGAAGAAGGCAGGACCACGCCTGCCCGAGACGAGTAGGAAGCCGATCACCGCACTGACCAGCAGGACGAGCACCGGATAGCCACCCAGAGCGGTGATTTCGACCATCGTTTCCTCGAGCCAGGCCGGCCCTATGGTCTGCGAGAGGTCTGTGGGGTCCCGGAACAGCAGCAGGATGAAGCTGTCCATCGCCTCCATTTCGTTTTCGCCGACCTCGTGGCCGATCTCGAGGAAGATCCACAGGCCCGAGGCAGCCAGCGCGATCAGCAGCACCGGACCGAACACGCTGACGTCCCGCATGTCCTTCACGAGATCGGTAAGTCGCAGTTTGTACATGGAAAGGTCCGCGTCATGCCCCATCCGTCAACAACGGCTAAGGCTGGTTCGGGTTCCGGAGGCTATTCAGCCGCCCACCGCTTCGGCCGCCGCCTTCACCCGGGCAATATCGCCTTCGAATGCCATCGCCGCCTCCGCGCGTGCGAGCGCATGCCGGGACTGCCTGATTGCCGCCTCGCGGTAGTCGTCGCGTCCGAGCCGGGCCAGCGCCGCCAGCGCCTTCTGCAACCTTATCTGGACTTCGGCAATCCCCGCGCCGTCACGTGCGATCGGCATGAAGACGTCATCGAACAACTCGTCGGCGGTGATCGCCGTCACGTGGACTTCGGGGTAGATCGGTTCCTTTCGCGCATCGGGATCGGCCCAGATGCTCAAGACCCGAACCGCGCGTCCCACCACGTCGATCGCCGTGCCGGGATCGTTAATGCCCGGCGACAGCGCCCGGCACGCGATCTCGGCAAGCACCGAGAGTCCGAAACGCGGGTCCTGGTCGAAGGAGCGTTCGTCGTCGATCGTCACGGCGGTGCGAATCCGGTCGATCGTTTCCTGCTTGGCGAGGCCCATGCACCATGCGACAGGCCGCTTGGCATCAACGAATGTACCTGGAGGAGCGACCAGATAGACCGCGCCCGAACCCGAGCGCGCGGCTTCGGACAGCGCACCCATGTCGACATGCTGCACATAGCCGATGACCGAGGCGAAGATGGGCATTGCCCCATCGGGTATGCTGCTGACGGGATCGGCCAGCGGCAGTCCGCCGAGGAAGGGCCGCGTGAAACGGCCGCGCATCGCGTCTGTGGCCGCCTGCTCCACCTGTTCGGTCGTCTCGCCGACACGGCCGAGCTTGGACACGTAGTCGATCCAGCGCAGGAGCGTCCCCACGACGATGAGGATGACAAGGATGGTCACTGCGAACAGCACGACCCGGCCGCGCTCGCCATAGGCGCCCATCGACAGCGTGATGATCGCCACCAGGCTGTAGAGGAACGACCCGACGAATGCCGCCAGCATGTTCTGGCTTTCGGTATCCTCGATCAGCAGCCGGGTGGCACGCGGCGTCACATTGCTCGTAGCCGCCGAATAGGCGGCAACCATGGTGCTGAGGGAGAAGGTCGTTACCGCCAGCATGCTCGATGCGATGATCTGCAGGATGCGATCGACCGAATCCGCGCCAATCGTGGCCGAAAGCCCCGACGGGAGGTAGGGCGCGATGACGAACGAGGCCCAAGCCGCGACCACCGCCAGAAGCGCGATCAGTGTCGCTCTGAACCATAATTGCCGCGTCAGGCGCCGCAGGAGGAAGCGCCAGCGCGAGATGAAGACCGTATCGCTCTGCATTCTGCAAATCCGGAACCCGTTCAGTCGGGTATGGACGCAGAATTGGCCGGGCGCAACACCGCTCGCCATGGATCGCACCGGCTGCAATCCGCCCGGGCGAGCAGTTCATACGGCCCGTTCTATCGGCCGGCCATCCGGCCGACCAGACCGTCTCGAAGAACGAGATGATGATAGAGCGCGGCCCCGACATGGACCACGATCAGGGCAATCATCACCCAGGCGCCGATACCGTGCGGTTGCCGCGGCGCATAGAGGTTGAAGTCCGGCAGGGCACCTTGGGCAGTGATGATGACCTCGCCGGCTCCCGACAGGATCATCATGGCAACGCCACTCGCGACCATCGCCAGGATGAGCACGTAGAACAGCCCGTGGACGATACTGGCCGCAATGGCCTGCCACCGCGGCATCGCGACGTGAGCAGGCCGATCTTCGGCAACGAACCACCAAAGAAGGCGCAGGACGGTCAGCAGGCCGGTCGCCAGACCGGCGAAAGCGTGGAACATGAGGATTGGCGTCTTGGCGCCCGGCTCTTCCACGTCGGCCATCACCAATCCCGATCCCAGCAGAGCCAGGATCGCGGCTGCCGTTAGCCAATGCATCGCGATCGCGACCGCACCATAGCGGTCGCCATCAGATTTCCAGCGCATGTCGAAATTCCTTGCTTCGTTGGAGCAGTCGCTATTTATATAGCATGCAATGCAATTAGATAGCAAGCTATATAATGGATTTCGACAGGTACACTTCCTCGGGATACATGACTAACTGGGCGGCGCGGTTGTTCGCGCGCGCCATCGACCGCCGGCTCAAGCCGCTTGGCCTGTCCTCGGCCCATATGCCGGTCTTCTTTGCGCTGGCGCGCGGTCGCGAGCTGTCGCAACGCCAGCTCGTCGAGGCAGCCTCCGTCGAGCAGCCGACGATGGCGTCGACCCTGCAGCGGATGGACCGCGACGGGCTGCTGTCGAAACGGCCGTCACCGGAGGATCGCCGCAGCACGCTCTACAGGCTGAGCGAGAAGGGTCTCGCCATGATGGATCATGTGCGCGCCGCCGGACACGAGGTGAACGCCCTCGCCCTGTCCGGCATGGACGAGGCCGAACAGACCGCCTATCTGGCGTTGCTCGCCAAGGCGGTGGGCAATCTCGAACGCGACGAGCCCGACGACTGACCGGACGAGAGCCGCCAGCCTTCCACTAGGGCTGCGGCCCGATCAGAACAGCCCTTCGATCTGTCCCCGATCGTTGAGGAAGATGCGTTCCGACGACGGCACCTTCGGCAGGCCCGGCATGGTCATGATCTCGCCGCAGATCGCCACGACGAAGCCCGCGCCGGCCGAAAGCCGTACCTCGCGCACCGGCACGACATGGCCGGTCGGCGCGCCACGCAGGTTGGGGTCGGTCGAGAACGAATACTGCGTCTTTGCCATGCAGACCGGAAGGTTGCCGTAGCCGGCATCTTCCCACTGCTTGAGCTGGTCGCGCACGCTCTTGTCGGCGATCGCCTCCGAACCGCGATAGATGCGCTTCACGATGGTGTCGATCTTGTCAAACAGCCTCATCTCTTCCGGGTAGAGCGGTGAGAACTGCGAGGCGCCGCTTTCGGCGAGTTCGACCACCTTGTGGGCGAGGTCCTCGATGCCCGCCGAGCCCTTGGCCCAGTGACGGCACACGATTGCCTCGGCGCCCTGTGCGGCCACATACGCCTTCATCGCCTCGATTTCGGCGTCGGTGTCGGTGACGAAGTGGTTGATTGCTACGACGGCCGGCACGCCGAACTGCTTCACATTCTCGATATGGCGGCCGAGATTGGCGCAGCCCTTCTTCACCGCTTCGACGTTTTCCGCGCCGAGATCGTCCTTCTTCACCCCGCCATTCATCTTCATGGCGCGCACTGTCGCCACGATCACGGCGGCGGCCGGCTTGAGACCGGCCTTGCGGCACTTGATATCGAAGAACTTTTCCGCGCCGAGATCGGCGCCGAAGCCTGCCTCGGTCACCACATAGTCGGCGAGCTTCAGTGCCGTGGTCGTCGCCACGACCGAGTTGCAGCCATGCGCGATATTGGCGAACGGACCGCCATGCACGAAGGCCGGGTTGTTCTCGAGCGTCTGCACCAGATTGGGCTGCATCGCGTCCTTCAGAAGCACCGTCATCGCGCCGTCGCCCTTGAGGTCGCGGGCGTAGACCGGGCTCTTGTCGCGCCGGTAGGCGACGATGATGTCGCCGAGGCGCTTCTCCAGATCCTTGAGATCGGTCGCCAGACACAGGATCGCCATCACCTCTGATGCCACCGTGATGTCGAAGCCGGCCTCGCGGGGATAGCCGTTCGGAACGCCGCCGAGCGAGCACACGATCTGCCGCAGAGCGCGGTCGTTCATGTCCATCACCCGCCGCCAAGCGACCCGGCGCGTGTCGATGCCTTCGGCATTGCCCCAGTAGATGTGGTTGTCGATCAGCGCCGACAGAAGGTTGTGCGCCGTGGTGATGGCGTGGAAGTCACCGGTGAAGTGGAGGTTCATGTCCTCCATCGGCACCACTTGCGCCATGCCGCCGCCGGCAGCACCGCCCTTGACGCCGAAATTGGGGCCTAGCGAGGCCTCGCGGATGCACACGACCGCCTTCTTGCCGATGCGGTTGAGGCCGTCGCCGAGGCCGACGGTCGTCGTCGTCTTGCCCTCGCCCGCCGGCGTCGGATTGATTGCGGTGACGAGGATCAGCTTGCCGTCCTTGCCGCCCTTCTTCGACGCGATGAACTCCGCCGAGATCTTCGCCTTGTCGTGGCCGTAGGGAAGCAGGTGCTCGGACGGCATTCCGAGCTTCGCGCCAACCTCCTGGATCGGCTTCTTCTTTGCCGCGCGTGCGATCTCGATGTCGGATTTGTACTCGGCCATGGCTTTCCCCTGCTCGGTCCGCGACGGGCCTTTGATGGCCACGGTCGCGCGCATAGAAGCGGGATAGCGCCAAACGCGCCGTCTTAAAACAGCCGCGCAATGCACGGATTGCGACAGCATATTGCGCCACCCGTCTTCGCGGCGCCCTTCACATAACTTTACATTCGCCGCGAACGGCCGAAACGTTGGCCCTCTAGGGTCGCGTCATTGCAGGACCTCCTGCTGATGACGAAAGGAACAGGACGATGACCAACAACGAACGCGAAACGAATCCGGTCGACCAGCAGGCAAAGGCGCGTGGCTGGGTCAAGTGGGCGGCAGCCGGCGGTCTCGCTGCCGCACTCGTCGGTGGCGCCGGTATTGCCATGAGCGACGATTTCGGCGGCCGCTTCATGGACGGCGAAGGCATGCGCGGACATATGATGCAGGCCAACTGGGGCGGTCGCCACCATGGCGGCATGCGCGGGCCCGGCATGTTCCGTATGCTCGGCGAACTAGATCTGACGGACGAGCAGGAAGACAAGCTCTGGGAGATCGTTGACGGCGTGCGCGGCGACGCCCGCCCGATCATGCGCGACTTCCGCGATGCCCGCGAGCATCTCGCCAAGCTGCTGACCGCCCCGACCGTCGACAAGGACGCCGTCGAGAAGCTGCGCGCCGAGCGCGTCGCGGCCGTCGACGAGGCGTCCCGCAAGATCACCGACGCCGTGCTCCAGGCGGCCGAAGTGCTGACTCCGGAACAGCGCGCCAAGCTCGTAGAGCATTTCGACGAGCGCGGACACCGCGGCAGGTGGTAGTATCGTGCCGGTGAAGCGGTATCCGGAGTGAGATGGCCATGGCGGAACGGGTTCTGATCGTCGACGACGACACGCGCCTGTCCGCCATGGTTTCCGACTATCTGACCGGCAACGGCTATGTGGTCGACACGGCACCGACGTCGGGCGACGGCATCGCCAGGATCGCGCGTACGCCCCCGGACGCTGTCATCCTCGACGTGATGCTGCCCGATGTCGACGGTTTCGAAACCTGCCGCCGCATCCGTTCCATGTCGGACGTTCCCGTCCTGATGCTGACAGCCAAGGGCGAGGAGACCGACCGCATCGTCGGGCTCGAGCTTGGCGCCGACGACTACCTCCCCAAGCCGTTCAACCCGCGCGAGCTGCTGGCCCGCCTGAAGGCAATCCTGCGCCGCCGTGCCGGGCTTGCCGGCGTCGCGGCGAAGGTGATGCGCTTCGGCCGCCTGGAGATCGACCCAGGCTCGAGGACGGTCGTTGTCGACGGACATGCGCGCAGCCTCACCAGCCGGCAATTCGACCTCCTGGTTGCGCTCGCCGAAAATGCCGGTCGGACGCTGTCGCGCGACCGGCTGATGGATTTGATCAAGGGTGAGGAGCTGGACGCGTTCGACCGGTCGATCGACGTCCACATCTCGCGCATCCGCGCGGCGATCGAGGACGACCCGAAGAATCCCCGGCGTATCGTCACCGTGCGCGGCGCGGGCTATGTCTTCGCGCGTTTCCAGGACGACGGCGGATAACGGGTAGCATCGTGCGCAGCAGTCTTTTCCTCAAGATCTACCTTACGCTCCTGGCAAGCCTTGCTGTTGTCGCTATCGTCAGCGCCCTCTTCGTCAGACTCGGCGATGATGAACGCGACCGCGGCTGGCGTGGTCGGCGCGACGCCTTTATCGTCGCGATGCTGCCTCCCGAAGCCACACCCGGCGACCAGCAGATCGTCATCGACCGACTGGCGGATGCCCTGAGAGCCGACATTGCGCTTTACGATTCCTCCGGCCGGCTGGTGGCGGCCGCCGGTCGTCCCCTGCCGCCAGACATCGTCGACCGATGGAACCATGGCGGGCCGCACGGCGGACCGCATCTCTTCGTCACGCGCCTGCCGGACGGGCGTTTCGTCGCCGCGCGCATGGAGTTCCCCCTTGGTCCCGGCGGACGAGGCACGCTCGCCTGGCTGGTCTTCATCGCCGCCGCGATCGGCTTCGCCGCCTACCCGGTCGTGCGCCATCTCACGCGCCGCCTGGAAAAGCTGCGGCACGGCGTCGAGCGCTGGGGCTCGGGCGCGTTGTCGACGCGCGTCGGACTGACCGGAACCGACGAGGTCGCGGCCGTCGCTGCGACCTTCGACAAGGCGGCCGACCGCATCGAACGCATGATCGAGGCGCATCGCGCCCTGCTGGCGAATGCCAGCCACGAACTCCGCTCGCCACTCGCCCGCCTGCGCATGGCGATCGATCTTTTCCAGCACGCGCCGGACGACAAGACGAAGCACGAGATCGTCCAGAATCTCGGTGAACTCGACACGCTGGTCGAGGAGATACTGCTTGCAAGCCGCCTCGATCATGCCGAGGGGCTGGAGCATGTCGAGCCGGTCGACCTGCTCGCGCTCGCGGCCGAGGAAGGTGCGCGCAACGGGATCAGGGTCGGCGGCACGGCGGTGATCGTGGATGGCGATCCGAAGCTTCTGACGCGGCTGATGCGAAACCTTATGCAGAACGCGCTGCGCCATGGCGCGCCGCCCGTGGTCGCTGAGGTTCTTTCCGACGGCGACACGGCGAGCTTTGCCATTCGCGATCACGGCGCGGGCCTTCCCGACGGCGAGGGCGAGCGCGTCTTCGAGCCGTTCTACAGGCCAAGCGGACGCGGTGAATCAGCCGGCGGCTGGGGCCTTGGCCTGTCGCTCGTCAGGCAGATCGCGACACACCACGGCGCCACGGTGCGCTACGAGGAGCCCGAGGGCGGCGGGGCACGGTTTGTGGTGACCTTCCCCGAGAAAACCAGCGACATAGGTAGCCACGCTTACCCATGAGCGCGGCCGAACTTGCCTGTAGCGACCACAGTTACGCCCGGCAAGGGGCCGAACGGCGCCGGCGCCTGTCCGCCGGCATGGGCCTCGAGCGCCTTGCGAACCCGGGAAAGAGCTTCGCGCGAGGATTGCCTGAGACTGTCATAGGCCTGGAAATCGTGCGGCATGTCCGGCCACAGATCGAGCATCACTTCTGCCCCGTTGCCCGCCTGCACCGTGGCAAAATCCCGGATCATGTCTCTCAGGACCTCCCTGCCGCCCGCCTGCAGATAGAGTGGCGCAAGGCCGGCAAAGTCGTGATTGATCGGTGACAGGGCTTCCCTCCCGTAAGTCCCGTCGGGATCCAGCATCTTGCCGAACCGGAGGGCCATCCAGCCCTGGACCAGATCATAGCGGTCGTTGCCGCACAGGCTGTCGCCGCGTGCGCCGATGTCGGTCCATGGACACAACCCCACGCAAAGCGCCGGCTGTTCCCGGCCCGCCCTCCTGAGTGACTGGAGCAGCATCAGCGCCATGTGCCCGCCCGCACTGTCGCCGATCACCACCACCCGATCGGGCGCCGTTCTCGACGTGACATAGTCCCATGCAGCCAGCGCATCCTCCTGCTGGGCCGGGTGAGGATGTTCAGGTGTCAGCCGATAGTCCGGTGCAAAAAGCCTGATCCCGCCATGGTGTGCGAGCATCGCAGCGAACCGCCTGCTGATGGCGCTGTGAAAGGCGTATCCGCCCCCGTGAAGATAAAGCGCAACCGCGTCTGTCTTCCGGGCGTCCGGTTCGTACCACCTGCCCCGCGGCTCGGCACTGGCTACGGTCTGGACCTGGTACACGTCGTCTGTCTCCGTCTGCACGCTGTCGAGTATCTGCCGGCCTCTCGCGATAGCGGCACCGGACATCGCTCTCGTGAACTGCCGCCGCCAGAAACGGATTCCGGTCTCGAAATCCGCGTCCCAGCTCGGATCGAGCCGTCTTCCCAGGAGGTGTCTCAGCCTCGTCCCGACCGCCAGTCCCGAAAGGATCGTGAATCCGCTCAGGCGAAGCGCGAGGGATCCTTCGAATCTGAGTTTTGCCATGTGCCTGCCTCGACATGCGTGTCGAGGTGGAATTGCGTGAATTCGGCGTGCGGATATAGAATGAAAGCGGCGCCGGAAGGGGGTCGGTTCGTTGACAACAAGCTCGTCTCTCCTCTTGCCGCCACGCGACCTGTCGAGTTGCATCTTCGCGGCGATCGTCAGGGATACGCGTGGCAAGTCCCTGAATGCCAGGGACCGCCTCAACCACTTCCCGGCATCGCCGCTTGTTTCACTTACCTGTGTTGTAGAGGGCGACCTGCGGCTTCTGCCACGGGACGGGAACCTCGAATCCGTGCTGGTAGCGCCTCGGCTGCCGCGCCTGTCGGTTATGGTGCCGCAGAACCGACCCGTGACGAGCTGGAGTCCGGGACCGGTCGCCGCGATAACAATCGGGGTCTACCCCGAGGCATGGATTGCGCTGGGCGGCGACCTGCGCCCGGATGGGACGGCGCCCACGGCCCTCCTTACCGCAATCGAAGAATTTCGAACCGAAAGCCCCTTCCCCCGAAGTTGGAGAACTTTCTGCAATGTCGTCACGCCACGCTGGAAGACGGCGCGCAGGGCGACGGGCGGGCTCGACTGGGCCGGATCCGACCGCATCGCCGACTGGTCACGATCCTTGGTGACGCGTGCGGCGTTGTCCGGCGCGGGACGCAGCATTCGCGCGGTCGAGCGCCGCCTTCGGCGATCGAGCGGCCAGACCAGGCGGACACTGGGCTTCTATGCCGCATTCGAGAATCTGCACCGGCTTTCGGTCGAAAGGCCCGACGAACTGCTGGCAATGCTGGCCGGCGATGCGGGCTATTCCGACCAGTCTCACATGGGTCGCGCGGTCCGCCGCGCCACCGGGTTCTCACCCGCACGGCTCAATCGGATGATCGAGAGTGAAGAGTCGTTCTGGTGCTATCGGCTGCTCGGCCAGCGCTTCTAGGAGGGTCAGGCGAACAGGCGGATGTCGCCCGTTAGACCTGTCGGCGCCTGCCTACCGGTCGAGCACCTGCCTGATCTCGACGAGATTGGAACGCACCCGGAGCACGTAGAAGCCCATCGTCGCGAGATGAGTCGGCATGATCCACCCGGACTCGTTGCCGTTGGAGATGATGAAAGGCCTGATCTTGAGCGCTGCGGCGAATTGCTGGCGCGTGGTCTCGAAGAGCGGCCCGATCGAGCGCTGCTTGATGACGTCCTCGAAATCGGCGGCGGTCGCGCTCATGATGCCGTAATAGGCGTAGAGCTGGCCGTAGGCGAACCAGAAGCGGTCGTCGGCGCGCGTATCGAACCAGCCGAGATTGGAATTCTCGGAGCGCTCGCGCAAGATCGCCGACGTCGAGCCGATGTCGCTTGCGATACGGTCGAGGAACTGCACAAGATTGTCGGCACGCGCGTCGAAGACCGCATCGCATTTCTCAAGCCGGTCGTTGAAGGTCCCCAGGTCGCGCATGGCCGACCTGTAGAAGCTCGGCGTCGGCGTCTTCGGGCCAAACGGATTGAGACCGAAATACCAGGTGTGCTCGTCGAACTGCATATTTCCGCGCGCATCCTGCAGATTGTTGTCGATCTGCGAGGTGCCGCGAATACGGCCCAGCGTATCGACGAGTTCGACCGTCGTCCGCCGGATCGCCTGGTTGACGCCGCGCTGGAAGGACGCCTTGTTGTCAAGGAACGGCGTATGGTCCCAGTCGACGCCGAACAACCCGAGCTTGTAGAGAAGCATGGAAGAAATCCAGGCATTCTCGTTGACGTTCAGGTCGATGAGGTCGATCGTGATGTCGGCGATAGCCGAGCGCCCACAGGTCTTGGTGTCGTCGCCGTTCGCGGCATTGACCTGCTCGCCGGCAGAGACGTTGCGGTTCACCAGGTTGTAGCCATCCGGATAGTCCGGATCGAAATTGGACCACACCTGCGTGTTCCAGACGAAATAGGCGTAAAACGCGAAGAGCAGGATCAGCCCGATCCCGATCGGTCCCTTGATCAGCCAGCCGCGGCGCGAATACCAGCGGCCGAACGCCATGAACGGCCACAGCAGCCACGCGATCACAAGGCCGATGCCGCGACCGATCGCCTGGAAGATGCTGGTGAAGAAATTGACGATCGGATCGAGCACGTAACGCCCCCTGCTAGTCCTTCAAACCGTAAAGACGTTCACGGAACGCCGCCTTGTTCTTCAAGTATGTGTTTTTGAGCGTGTCCACAACATGGCCGCGCCAGGGTTCGGAGAACCCTTGGTAGTCGGCATAAAAGCCCTGCTTGTTGAAGACATAGCGCGAAACGAAGTCCGACGGCACGAAATCCGAGATCAGCCGGTTGGTCAGCCAGGCATCCGGGTGCTCCGGCTTGGCGCGCACCACGAGGAACCGAAAGCGGGCCGGAATCTCCTGCACGCTGAGCTGGCCCATCTGCGCGATCTCGCGCTTCGCGGCATTGAGGAACGGGAAGGCGCCGTCCTTGTTGATGTAGTCGGCATGGGCGTGGATCCATGTCTGCAGCCAGATCTTGTCGATCCGGTCGAGATCGCGCTTGGGATCGACCTCGTGGATCAGGCCGCGGATCACCATCTCCGCGCGGTGCTCGAGATAGCCCGAGCTTTCCACCCACGACGCCCGCGGAAGATCAAGCCGCCCGGTCGACGACAGGAACCTGAACACCCTGTCGGTGTCGCGGATCGACAGGTAGCTCACCTGCCAGGGCCGCGAGCGGCGGAAGCCCGGCGCATCGGGATCGCAGATGACCGTCGTCATGTCCGGATCGATGAACACGTAGAGCCCGCCGAAATGGCTGGTCCAGTAGGCATTGTGCCGGAAGATCACCTGGTCGGGCACGAGCGCGTTCTCGCGCACGTCGCCGGTAACCTTGGCGATTTCGACCATCCGGTTCAGCATCGCATCGTCGCGCCATGCATCCGGCTCGTGCTTCAGGCGATCGACGAGCGTGCGCAGCTCGTTCGCCTTACCGATCACGTTCTCGGCCGAAAGCACGCGGAACTCGACCTGGTTGATCGACAGCAGGTCCTCGACGTCCTCTACCTTCGAGACCGAATCCTCGATCTCGCCGTAGATCACGTCCTTGATGGTCAGCGCCTGGATCGTCCGCGCGTTCATCGTCATGAATTCGTAGACGAGTTGCGAGGTATTCGAGAACGCGGTGTGCACGACGGGAAGGTCGGCCTGCGCCGGCGTCAGGATGATGAAGCGGCGGTTGATCTCGAAGGGATCGAGATAGGAATAATCCTTGAGCTCCTCGGCGACCTGCGGCGAGAAGCCGGTGCGGTCGATCTCGAAGGAGTCCAGCTTGGTCGGCTTCAGCCCGAACGCGACGAGCGCCTTGTTGTAGCGCTCGATCAGGTGCGGCTCGTCGATCGTCAGAAGCCGCCCGTAGATCAGCTCGTTGTCGCGCAGGAGATCCATCAGCGAACCTCTGGACAACGGTGTCTCGAATGCCGCGGATAATGGGGTGTCCACACCGGCGTCCCCCT
The DNA here is from genome assembly GCA_023953775.1 of Rhizobiaceae bacterium. Classification (GTDB taxonomy): domain Bacteria; phylum Pseudomonadota; class Alphaproteobacteria; order Rhizobiales; family Rhizobiaceae; genus JAMLJD01. The sequence continues at coordinate 11,923 of JAMLJD010000056.1, forward strand.
CTCCCCGTAATACACGGGGAGAGGGTAAGGGTGAGGGGCAGCCAGACAAGTCAAAGAATCTGCTCCTTGTAGTTCTGCGCGGGGACGAAACGCAGATCGTGTGCTTCAACAGGATCGAGACGTCGCTCAAGCGCAGCTTGTATAGTATCGATCACCGCATCGCGATCGGACAACGCGTCGGCATTGCAGAACCGCAGCACCGACCAACCCTGCTCCACCATGAACTTGTCACGCCGCCGATCATATTGACTCCCGATGTGCTGGCTCCCGTCGAGTTCCACGACCAATCGGTTCGCCCGACATGCGAAATCGGCGAAATAAGGACCAATCGGTAGCTGGCGGGTGAATTTGGCATTCACCAGCCGCCGTCCCTTGAGTTCGCCCCACAATGCATTTTCAGCATCATTGTCCACCTTGCGGAGTGATCGCGCGCGTTCCGTCCGCGCCGGCTGTGGCCCGCGCATCTCTGCCCCTCACCCTGACCCTCTCCCCGCATGCGGGGAGAGGGGAACGCCAGCGTGTTCGCCATGCATGCCGGCGGAAGCACCCCCTCCGCATTCGCCACAGGGAGCACTCAGCGACAGCGGGCAAACCAGGCTACGCATTCCAGTGTCCCTTCGCCTTCATCTCCTCGATCTCGCGGATCGCCCGTTCGCGCAGCCGCGTGTCGCGGATCATCCGGTTGACGTCGGCATCGTCGGAGCGGTCGGAATAGCGGAACTCGGAATCGGCGTAGCGGTTGATCTCCTGCATCACCATCGCCATCGAGAACGGCCCGCGCAGCTCCTCGATCATCGCTTTCTTGTCGTCGTACGATTTGTGCATGAAGGTTTCGGGCTTCTCGAACCAGTCATCCGGCAGCTCGATATCCATCGCCCGCATCTTGATCGCATCGGTGACGTTCTTGATGGCGCGGCCTGTGAAGCGCGGCTCGGCTTCCTTGATCATGTGCAGATAGGTGCCGACATCCGACATCGTCTTCGGTTCGCCGACATCGCTCAGGAAGCGGTCGTAGACCTTCTTCAGCCCCTCTTCCTTCGGTTTCGAATGCTCCTCATAGGCGACCGAAACCGCCTTCTGGATTACCTGGGCCTCGAACAGATCATGCTCGCCGAGCGGAATCTTGTGGTTTTTGCCGGCGAGCAGCACGAAGATGTCGATGTAGTCGTCGCGGGTCTGCGGCCCGTCGACCAGCCAGCGTGCGCCGGCCCGCTGCCTGAGCGCGTCGTCGACGTTTTCCGGATAGTTGGAGAACATGCCGAAAGAGCAATTGCCGCGCACCACGGTGGAGGCGCCGGCGAAGCTCTCCATCAGCACGCCGGTGATCTCCTGCTGGCCTGCCGAAGCGCGGTCGTCGGAGCGCTTGGCCGCGACCTGGTCGATGTCGTCGACGGTGCCGAAGCCGATGGCGCGCGGGTTGAGAACGTTGTTGACGAACTGCTTGCAGTTCTGGCCCGACTTGCCCTGGTAGGACGAAATCTGGTCGACGCCGAAATTCTCGTAGTGGAACGGGAAGCCGGCGATCTGGCAGTAATCGTGGAGCATGCCGGCCGTCATCTGGATCAGGATCGTCTTGCCGGTGCCCGGCGCGCCGTCGCCGATGAAGGTGAACAGGAAGCCGCCGAGCTCGACGAAGGGGTTGAGCTGGCGGTCGAAATCATACGCCATCAGCATCTTGGCGAGCTTCATCGCCTGGTATTTGGCGATGTGGTTGCCGACGATCTCGTTCGGTTTCTTGAACGTCATGACCAGCGGCTTGGATTTCTGGCCGGGCGCGACGTCGAAGCCGTCGATCGTGAAATCGTCCTGTTCGATGCGGATATGCACGTCCTCGAAGGCGCCCAGGCCGCCGTCGAAGCGGCTCTTGCGCTGCAACAGCCCCTCGATCGTCTCCGTCGCAAAGGCGCGTGCGCGCGACGCCAGATCCTGCTCGTCCTTGGCGCCGGCTATCGCTGCGTCGAGCCCGGCGATCACGTTCTTCAGCGCATCCTGCGGCGTGTCGAACACGAAATGCGGCTCGGCGACGTCGTTGGGCGCCTCCGCGCTGCTTTCGATGAGCTGAAGCAGGTACGAGGCGAAGGTGAAGGCTGACACATAGGCGGACGCGGCCAGCAGCCGCTTGTAGGTCGCCGCGTCGTCGCCCTCGAGCGGCGCGCGCGCGTTTCTGGCCTGCAGCGATTCCAGGTCGGTCGACTTGCCGAAGACGTCGGCCAGCGCCAGCGCGATCGCAAGTCCCCGCCGCGCCCGGAACAAAAGCGTATGCTGGCCGATCGACAGCATCTGGTCGTCGGGACGGATCGAATGCACGGTCTTGGCGAGTTCGACCTCCCGCGTGCGGCGCACCGAACCCGACGAGACCGTCGACACGAAGCGCCTCCCCGTGCCGGCGAGCTCGGTCGAGGACCGGCCCTCGGCGTCCTCGAGCACGATCACCCGTGTGACCATCGATTGCGCGACCGCGCGGTGCTTTTCGATATCGGCTTCGGTGATCGTGGTCAGGCCGGTGTCCATGAGCGCTCCTCAAACATCCGTAATCACCTTGCCGTTCGAGATGATGTGAACGGTGTAGTCGCTGAAGATTTTCCGCGCCTCGCCGGCCGCGTAGAGAAGCTGGTAGGCCTCGTGCGGCACGAGCGCGTGCTTCTCGTAGGAACTGACGCCCTGCCGGGCCGCCTCGAGATCGTCCGTATTGATGAAGAACTCCTCGCGCGCCGGCTCGCTGGACCACAGACCGCGCCGCGCGGGACGTTCCGACTTCGAATAGACCTCCTGGATCGTCCAGGTCAGCAGCCAGGCGTTCTCGCGCCGCCGCACCTTGTCGAGCACCTCTGTCACGGTCTTGTTGTGATCGGTGATCCCGGCCGAATAGAACGGCCCCAGCACGACCCGGCGCAACTGCTTGGGATGCAGCGTCTCGAAATCCTTGTCGAGATTGCCGGCGATCGTCGCGGGCGACAGCGCATAGGCCGAGTTCTTTTCGGCGAAGTCGTCGAAACGATGCGCGAGATCGGGATTGAGCAGCCCTTCGACGGGCAGCGGAACATCGATCCGGTCGTTCAGCGAACCGTCGTCGCGCACCAGCGCTTCGACCATGCGCTCCGAGGAATCCTCGACCGCCGCCATATAGACCATGGGCAGGTTCGCGGCGCCGTCGAACGCGCCCCAATGGACCAGATAGTACGGTCGTTTCGTGCGCGGATTGGTCGACACCTTCACCGTACGCGGCAGGATGAACGGCGAGAAAAGCTTGCCCTTGCCGATGTCCTCGAAATAGAGCCGCTCGGCCATCGATTTCTGCAGCGCTGCCGGAAACGCCTTGTGGCGCAGTATGAAGTCGGCCATCTCCTCGCGCAGCACCTGCGGTTCGGGGATCGCGGCCAGCCGTTCCTCAGCCTGCTTGCGGTCGTTCTCGAGTTCCAGAACGTTCTGGAAGATCGGATAGCCGCTTTCGGCCCGCGAGATGCGGAACCGGTCGATGAAGGCGAGCTTGTTGCGCCAGCTTCCGAAGGATTTCTCGAGCCGCGTGATGTACTCGGCCACGACCTCCGCCACGATGCCGTGGCGGTAGAGCGGCGAGCTGTCGTCGCGCAGGAAGATGTCCAGCCCGTCGAGCGCCGCGGCGATGGCGTCGAAATAGCGCTCGGCGGCGTCGGTATTCGCGTTCATGCGAAGCGGCTACTGGCGGACGTAGTCGGCGGCGTTGTGCTTGCGCATCACCTCGTCGAAGCGCCGCGCGAAGGCGTCGTCTGCAAGCTTCTTGCGGCGCTGGATGTCGGCAGTCGCGACCATGTTCTTCTCGTGCATCTCGAGCAGGTCGCCAATGTGCTTCTGGGCCGCCGCGCCGATACCCGCCATGGTCTGCTCGGCCGTGTTGTCGACCTGGCTTCCCAGCGTGTTGATCTTGTGCGCCACGTCCTGCTGCGCCGCCGTCTTCAACGAGTCTTCCAGCGCCTTGTAGAGGACGATGCGCTGCTCGGTGTCGATCGTCAGCTTGTTGATCAGCGTGTTCTGCGCCGCGATCTGGTTGTTGAGCGAATCCACGAAGGTCTGGAACATCGAGGTGTAGCGTTCCAGCGTCTGGCTACCGGCGAGCAGTTCCTGCTCCTTTGCCTGCTTCTCGTTGTATTCGGTGGCCAGCTTGGTGCGTTCCGATTCCAGAGCGGTGCGCTCTTTCTGGTTGGTCGAGGCGGCGATGCGGTTTTCAACGTCGAGCAGCATCGGGTTGAGTTCCTCGATCCGCTTCTGCGTCGCCTCAAGCTCCGTCATCGTGGACTTGCGCCGCTCGATGACCGCCGAGAGGCTGGCCTCCGACGTCTTGTAACGCTCGTCCAGGATCTGCTTCTGGCCCCTGAGGATGCCGACGATGGTGTCGGACTTCGCGAGCAGTTCCTGCAGGTTGCCCGCCAGCGACATGTTGCGCACCCGCTCGGTGCGCATCCGCTGCTTGGACTGGGCCGAGAAGATGCCGATGAAATTCTCCCAGGCCGTGTAGCTTTTCATGCTTTCGAATTCGGCGCCGAAGACATTGGTCGCATCCTCGAGACCGATGATCAGGTCGGCGATGTTGGTCTCCATCACCTGCTGCTGTTTCAGCACGTCTTGGATGCGGGCGTTCTCGATGTCGAAATCGGCATCACCGATCTTCTGGTCGGACTCGGCGAACTTGTCGAGCACGATGCCTGACTGCTCGATCTTGGACCGCATGTCGTCCACGACCTTCTTGGTCTTGGCAATCTCGGCATCGAAATTCTGCAAGGTGGCCATGTGTTCCGCTCCGCACCCGATTGAAGGTCAGCGCAATATATGAGCGGGCCATGGCGATTGAAAGACGCAAGCCGCGCTTGAGGCACACCTTCTGCGAGTCGGCCGCCCGGGACGCCCGCGCGAGGTGCAACCCATCACCCGTTATGAGAGCGCACGTTCGGCTGGTTGACGCCGATCGGGCGCGGTCGGTGGATCAGGGCTTGGGATCGGCCTTGAGGTAGGCGATCACGTTGGCGATGTCGTCTTCCTTCTTGAGACCCGGGAACACCATCTTGTTGCCGGGTATCTTGCCCTTCGGATCGACGAGATACTCCGATATGTTGGCTTCGTCCCAGATCAGGCCGTTCTCGCCGGCTTCCTTCATCGCTTTCGAATATTTCTTCTGGAAGCTCTCGACCGACCCTGCCGGACGCCCGACGATGCCCACCAGATGTGGCCCGACCTTGTTCTTTTCATTGACCGCGTCATGGCAGGCCATGCATTTCTTGAAGACAACCTTGCCCTTCTCCGCATCGCCGTCGGCGTGCGCGGCAGACGCCATCAACGGTAGAGCGATTGCGAGAGTGATGAATCCGGCAGAAAATCTCATTTGCAGCTCCATGGAGTGTAGTCGCCGTTCCGGTGCCATAGCGACGACGCACGCGCATTGATGTTGATCAACGCCGCGCGAATCCCACCAGATCCTGCATGGGAAAGCGCCCCATCTCCTCCTCCCAGTGCAGCCGGCACAGGGAGACATACTTGTCCTCGCCGCCGATTTCCACTTGCGCACCTTGTCGCACGATCTTGCCGTCGGCGCCGAGCCTCACGACCATCGACGCCTTGCGACCGCACCGGCAGATGGTCCGGATTTCCCGCAGGTCGTCCGCGATCGCCAGCAGTTCGGACGAGCCCGGAAACAGCTTCCCCTGGAAATCGGTTCTGAGCCCGTAGCACATGACCGGTACGCCGAGCCGGTCGGCAACGCGCGCGAGCTGCCACACCTGTTCGCCTGACAGGAACTGCGCCTCGTCCACCAGCACGCAGTGAACCGGCTCCGATTCCTGATGCTCGGCGACGATGGCGAACAGGTCGTCGTCGGCGCCGAAAGCATTGGCATCGACGCCGAAGCCGATACGCGAAGCGATCCGGCCCTTTCCCGCCCGATCGTCGAGATCGGCGGTGAAAAGAAGCGTGTTCATCCCGCGCTCGCGATAGTTGTGAGACGCCTGGAGCAACAAGGTCGATTTGCCGGCATTCATCGCCGAGTAGTGGAAATACAGCTTCGCCATCGCCTTCCTTAACCGAACGTCTCCGGGGCGGTGAATATCGCAGCCGCATATTCCACCGGATATTGCCCGTCGCGGGGACCTTGTCATGCGCGACGGCGGTTCGGCTTGCCATCGCTGTTGAAAAGACGACAAAATGGTGTTTGGTTTTCGGCAAGTATCCGGTCGCCGTTCGGGCGCCGCCGGACCCAACGACACAATATGGGAGAACACTCATGTCGCGCATCGTCGCATTTGCCCTGACGCTTGGCCTGGCAACCGCACTTTCGGCCCCCGGCGCCCTCGCCGCCGACTCCGAGAGCTGCAAGACCGTAACGTTCTCGGATGTCGGCTGGACCGACATCACCGCCACGACCGCCGTCGCCTCGGTGGTTCTCGATGCTTTGGGCTATGAGCCGGAAACGCAGGTCCTGTCGGTGCCGGTGACCTACGCATCGCTGAAGAACAAGGACGTTGACGTCTTCCTCGGCAACTGGATGCCGACCATGGAGGCCGACATCGCGCCCTATCGCGAGGACGGCACGGTGGAAACCATCGTCACCAACCTCGAAGGCGCGAAATACACGCTCGCCGTTCCCAAATACACGTTCGACAAGGGCCTCAAGAGCTTCGAGGACATCGCCAAGTTTTCCGACGACCTCGACGGCAAGATCTACGGCATCGAACCCGGCAATGACGGCAACCGCCTGATCCTCGACATGATCGCCAACGACCAGTTCGGTCTCGGCGACTTCGAACTGGTCGAGAGTTCCGAAGCCGGCATGCTCTCGCAGGTCAAGCGCTCCGCCTCGTCCAAGGAGGACGTCGTGTTTCTGGGCTGGGAACCGCACCCGATGAACGCCAATGTCGAGATGGAATACCTGTCCGGCGGCGATGATGTCTTCGGACCGAACTTCGGCGGCGCCACCGTGCACACCAATGTCCGCCAGGGCTACACGGAAGAATGCCCGAACGTCGGCAAGCTTCTGAAGAATATGGTGTTCTCGCTTCGGATGGAAAACGAGATCATGGGCTCGATCCTCGACGGCGGCGAGGCGCCGGAAGCCGCCGCCACCGCTTGGCTGAAGGCGAACGCCGACGCCGTCACGCCGTGGCTTGACGGTGTGACGACCTTTGACGGAGGCGACGCCGCCGCCGCGGTCAAGGCCAAGCTCGGCATGTGATCGTGCTGCATTCGCGACACGGATAGTTCGGAGGGCGGCGATCCGCGGGGGTCGGCCGCCCTCTCCGTTCAGGACCGCAAGGAGGGGCACACGTGGATCCGATTTCGGAGTGGATTGCCGACAGGGACCGCAAGATCCCGATCGGCAAATGGGGGGAATCCTTCTTCGACTTTCTGACGACCAACTTCGCCTGGTTCTTCGACACGCTGGCTGACGGCCTCAAGTCGGCGCTCGACACGCTGGTCGATCTCCTCCTCGCCGTGCCGCCGGTCCTGCTTGTCCCGGTGATAGCCGGCCTTGCCTGGTGGCTGCAGAAATCCTGGAAGCTGGCCGCCGGCGTCGTCGTCGGGCTCCTGTTCATCATCAACCAGAACCTGTGGTCGGCGACCATCGAGACCATCGTGCTCGTCGTCGCGGCGGCCTTCACATCGATGGCGATCGGCGTGCCGATCGGCATCTGGGCCGCGCACAATCCCAGGGTCTACCGCGTGCTGCATCCCATCCTCGACCTGATGCAGACACTGCCGACCTTCGTCTATCTGATCCCGGTACTGATCCTGTTCGGCCTCGGCCTCGCACCCGGCCTGATCGTCACCGTGATCTTCGCCATGCCGGCGCCGATCCGGCTGACCTATCTCGGCATCACCTCGGTGCCCAAGCCGATGCTCGAGGCGGGCGAGGCGTTCGGCGCCACCAGGCGGCAGCTGCTGTGGAAGGTCGAACTGCCGGCGGCGCTGCCGACGATCATGGCCGGGCTCACGCAGTGCATCATGCTGTCGCTGTCGATGGTGGTCATCGCCGCGCTGATCGGCGCCTCCGGTCTCGGCACGCCGGTCGTGCGGGCACTCAACACGCTCAACATCCCGCAGGGCATCGAGGCCGGCCTTGCGATCGTCGTCCTGGCGATCATCCTCGACCGGATGGCGCGCATCGGCGGGGAGACGGGCAAGTGAGCGCCGCGATCGAGTTCAAGTCCGTCGACATCGTCTTCGGCAAGCCCGAGCAGCGCCGCGCCGCGCTGCCGCTGCTCGACGCCGGCGCGACCCGCTCCGACATGCTGGCCAAGACCGGTGCGGTCCTCGGCTGCGCCGGCTGCGACCTGACGGTCGAACAGGGCGAGATCTCGGTTCTGATGGGCCTCTCGGGATCGGGCAAATCGACATTGCTGCGCGCGGTGAACCGCCTGAACCTCGTCACGCGCGGCGAGGTGATCGTGCATGACGGAGACTGGTCGGCCGACGTCGTTTCGTGCTCGGACGGCGAACTGCGCAAGATCCGGCGCGAATGCGTCGCCATGGTGTTCCAGCAATTCGCGCTGCTTCCATGGCGCACCGTCGAGGAAAACGTCGGCTTCGGGCTGGAACTCGCCGGGCTGTCCACTGCCGAACGCAAGGAACGCGTGGCCCGGCAGCTCGAGCTCGTCCACCTCGATCAATGGGCGAAGAAATACGCGCACGAGCTTTCGGGCGGCATGCAGCAGCGGGTAGGGCTCGCGCGCGCCTTTGCGACCGAGGCGCCGATCCTGCTCATGGACGAGCCTTTCTCCGCGCTCGACCCGCTGATCCGCACCAAGCTTCAGGACGAGCTCCTCGAACTGCAGGAACGTCTCAGGAAGACGATCCTGTTCGTCAGCCACGACCTCGAGGAAGCGCTGAAGATCGGCAACCGCATCACCATCATGGAGGGCGGCCGCATCGTCCAGTCCGGCGCCCCGGAAGATATCGTGCTGCGGCCGGCCAACGACTACGTCCGCGACTTCATCGCCAATGTGAACCCGCTCTCGGTCCTGACCGCGTGGAACGTCATGCGCGACAGGCGTGACCTCGGCGAAGCCGGTCCCGGATGGCTGTGGCTCGACCGCCGGCAGACCACCCGCTTCAACCTCGACGATACGGGCCTCGTCATCGGCGCGGAGCGCAACGGCAAGCCAGCGATCTGGGCCTCCTGCGACCCGATCGAGCGGCTTCCAGACGACGCGCATCAGGTCTACTGGGCAAAACCCGGTACGACGCTCAAGGCCGTCATGAACGCCATGCAGCAGTCGCAGACCGCGCCTGTCGCGGTATTCGACGAACAGTCCCGCTTCGTCGGCGCCATCGGTATCCGCGACGTGTTGCGAGCGGTGGTGCGCAAATAGCGGCGACATGCGAAGGCCGGGTGCATCACCCGGCCTCCGGACTCAGATCTGGACTGTGTAGCTGACGGGCTCAGTTGGTGCGGTGATCCCTGACATTGACGCGGTGATCGCGTCGGGTGACGCGGTGGTCGCGGACGTCGGACGAATCCCGGCGCTTGGCTGTGGTCGACGTCCGACCGGACGTCACTTCCGGCGCCAGGTTGTAGCTCTTGGCAACCTGCATCCCGATCTGGATCACCACCTTGCGCGCGGCGCCTTCCCATTTTCCGTCAAGCTTTCCGCCAAGCCATCGGCCGGCCTTCTCGATGCCCTTTTCCGCTATGGCGGAGGGAACCTTGTTGCCGGAATAGCTCTGCACCAGTTCGCCGACGGGCAGCTTCAGGACCATCTTGGTCAGGCCGCCGCGATCGATCTTCTCGTCGAACTTGAGGATCGTGCCGGAACGGTCGATCTCGACGGTGTAGTAGAACTGGTCGTCACTGCGAAGCGAAAGGTGGTGCGAAAGCTGGCCCTTCACGACGAAACCGGAAAGTCCCGACTTCGGGGTGACCGTGACCGGTTTGATATTGAACTCGTGACCGTTGTAGGTCTTCACCTTCTTGGTTTCCTTGCCCGCCTTCACGGCCTTGTAGACCGCATTGTCGAGCGTGCCGCCTGCGTGGGCGGGAATGCTGGAAGAAGCGCCGATAGCGAGCGATGCGGCGGCGAGGGTGAGCGCGAAGCGTTTCATGAGTATTCTCCTCTGGCGTTGTTTTTGGGTGGCTGTGGTCAACGAGGAGGAGGCTAGTCTCAGCGATTTGAAGCTGTTCTGAACGTGCCGTTCAAGCCACATTCATGCCGTCAATTGGCCGCAAAAATGCCATCTGCCTTGCCCTCGGTTGACACGGCCGGTATCAAAAATCCTGCGCACGGAACGGCTAATCGCGGAAGGCGCGCACAAGGCGCGGAAGAATTCAGGGATACGGATGCACGATATCGATCACGTGATGCTGAATTTCAGCCCGGAATCGCTGACAGTTCTCAATGGCGTGCTGGCGATCGTCATGTTTTCGATCGCCCTCGATCTGCGTCTGGCGGACTTCAGGGCCCTGTCGCGCGCGCCCAAGCCGCTGCTCGTTGGCATGTTCGCGCAGTTCGTCGTCTTGCCCGCGGCGACCTTCCTCATGGTCCTCGCCTTGCGCCCGCTGCCCAGCATCGCGCTCGGCCTGATGCTCGTCGCGGCCTGTCCGGGCGGCAACATCTCGAATTTTCTTACCCACCGGGCCGGCGGCAATACCGCGCTTTCCGTGTCGATGACGGCGATCGCGACAACGGTGGCGCTGTTCATGACGCCCTTGAACGTCGCCCTCTACGGCAATCTCTATCCGCCGACCCGCGAGATCCTGCAGGCCATCGAGATCGACTTCATGACAGTGATCACCACGGTCTTCTTCATGCTGGTCCTGCCGCTGGCGCTGGGCATCCTCGTCAGCAGCCGCAGGCCCGACATCGCGGCCCGCATCCGCCAGCCGATGCAGTGGCTGTCGATGGCGATCTTCGTGCTCTTCATCGTGGCCGCGCTCGCTGCAAACTGGAACTTCTTCCTCGAATGGGCGGGCGCGGTGGCCCTGCTGGTGTTTCTGCACAATGCGCTGGGGCTCGGCGGCGGCTATCTCACCGCAAGAGTGGCCGGCCTCAGCGACTACGATCGCCGCGCCGTGACGATCGAGACCGGCATCCAGAATTCCGGCCTTGGATTGATCCTGATCTTCGCCTTCTTCGGCGGGCTCGGCGGCATGGCTGTCGTGGCGGGCTTTTGGGGCATCTGGCACGCGGTGACCGGCATCGCACTGGCCAGCGCCATGGGGCGCACCGAAGCCGCGCGATAACGTTCGCCGCCCTGGGCGGATGGCCGCTCTGCCGCTCTTGCGCGCCGCTTCCGGCCGCCGCTAATATGGTGCGGGATAGTTTCATAGCATAACAATTGAGTGGGAGGTCATCGCATGAACCCGAGCGGACAGGTTGCAATCGTGACGGGCGGCGGCTCGGGTCTGGGCGAGGCCACGGCGCGCGCCCTGGCGGCCAAAGGCGCCAAGGTCGCGATCTTCGACGTCGGCATGGAGCGCGCCGAGAAGGTGGCGGCCGACCTGGGCGGTCTTGCCGTCAAATGCGACGTGTCCAGCGCCGAGGGCGCCGAAAAGGCGATTGCCGAGGTCGCCGAAAAGCTCGGCGAGCCGCGCGTCCTGATCAATTGCGCCGGGATCGGCATCGCCATGAAGACGACCGGCAAGGACGGCGCCCATCCGCTCGACCTCTACGAGAAGGTCATTCGGGTCAATCTGGTCGGAACTTTCAACATGATCCGGCTTTTCGCCGTCCGGTGCGAGAAGACCGATCCGCTTGATGGCGGCGAACGCGGGGTCATCGTCAATACGGCGTCGGTGGCAGCGTTCGACGGCCAGATCGGCCAGGCCGCCTACTCGTCTTCAAAAGGCGGCGTCGTCGGCATGACCCTGCCGGTCGCACGCGACCTGTCGCGTGCCGGCATCCGAGTCTGCACCATCGCCCCCGGCATCTTCAAGACGCCGATGATGGCAGGTCTTCCCGAGGAAGCGCAGGCCTCTCTGGGCCTGCAGGTGCCCTTTCCTCCGCGTCTCGGCGACCCGTCGGAATATGCGGCGCTGGCCTGCCATATCGTCGAAAATCAGATGCTCAACGGCGAGACGATCCGTCTAGACGGCGCGATCCGCATGGCCCCGCGCTAGGCCTCCCGATCGTGGCCGGCGCGCCCTCCCCCACTGGACCGCTTGCCGGCCTGAAGGTCATCGAAATGGCCGGCATCGGTCCCGTTCCGCTGGCAGGCTTGATGCTGTCGGAGATGGGCGCGCGCGTCCTGCGCATCGAGCGGGTGGCCGGCGGTCCCCCGCTGATCGATATCCCCGCCGATTACGATCTCGACCGTCACGGACGCGATGTCGTGAAGATCGACCTCAAGCAGGCTGAGGGGCGCGAGTTTCTGCTGCGCCTCGCCGGCGAAGCCGACATCCTGATCGAGGGCTATCGGCCCGGGGTCATGGAACGCCTCGGAGCGGGGCCAGACGCGGTAGAGGCTCGCAATCCGGGTCTCGTCTACGGGCGTATGACCGGCTTCGGCCAGAACGGCCCTCTTGCATCGCGTGCCGGTCACGACCTGACCTACCTCGCCTATTCCGGTGTCCTCCACGCCATCGGGCGCGCAGGCGAAAATCCGGTCCCGCCGCTCAATCTCGTCGGCGACTATGGCGGCGGCACCATGTTCCTCCTGTGCGGCATACTCGCGGCACTCGTCGAGCGCGGCCGGACCGGGCAAGGCCGTGTGGTCGATGCCGCGATGGTCGACGGCGCCTCGATGCTGGCCGCCCCGTTCTTCGGCTTCCTGGCGTCCGGTTTCTGGCGCGACGAGCGGGGGGCGAACCTGCTCGACACCGGTTGTCCCTTCTACGATACCTACGAGACCGCTGATGCCGGTCACGTCGCCGTGGCATGTCTCGAGCCACAGTTTTTCGCCGAGTTCGCCCGCTTGCTGCCCCTGGACGAGAAATTCGCCAGGGCCCAGTACGACCGCTCGCTGTGGGACGGGATGCGTTCAGAGATTGCTACCCGGATCGCCGAAAAGACACGCGACGAATGGTCGGCACTGTTCGAGCAGACCGACGCATGCGTTGCCCCGGTTCTTTCCCTGTCCGAGGCGCCCGCGCATGCGCATGCCAGGGCCCGCCATGCCCACGCCGGGAAGGACGGGTTTGTTCGTCCGATGCCGGCGCCGCGATTCTCGGGAATGGCGGGGCACATTTCGGCGCCGCCCACCTTCGGCAAAAGCCTGGGTGATTTCGGCATCTCCGCGACGGAAGCGGACATGCTTCGCGCGCGTGGCGTGATCGGAAGCAGATGACGGAGAAAGCCGGCAGCGTTCTTCAGCCCACGGACGACGAGGCACGTTGGCTCGCCGCCACATTGATCCGTACCGCGCGCTACGGAGCGCTTGCCGTCCTCGACCCGTCCGACCGCTCGCCATCGGCCAGCCGGGTCAGTGTGGCCACGGACACGGACGGCGCTCCGGTCATCCTGATCTCGGCGCTTGCGGGACACACCGCCGCCCTCCTCGCCGACCCCCGATGTTCGCTGCTGCTCGGTGAGCCGGGCAAGGGTGATCCGCTGGCGCATCCGAGGATAACGCTGGCCTGCCGCGCGGCACGTCTCGAGCCTGGTACCGCGGATCGCGAACGGGTGGCGCGGCGCTATCTGAACCGCCATCCCAAGGCGAGGCTGTATGCGGGTTTCGCCGACTTCGCCTTCTTCCGCCTGGACCCGCTGAACGCAAGCCTCAACGGCGGCTTTGGCAAGGCCTATGCGCTCGAGCGGGCTGACTTCTGCCTCGAGATCACCGGCATCGACCAATGGAGCGATACCGAGCAGCCGGCTATCGACCACATGAACGCGGACCACCGCGACGACGTCGCAGCCCTTGCCCGAAACATAGCTCATGCGCCTGAGGGTGACTGGGTTATCGTCGCGATAGACCCCGACGGATTCGACATCGCATGCGGAAATGACACGCGGCGGATATTCTTTGCCAACCGGGTAGAAAGCGCTTCGGAGTTGAGATCGGCCTTCGTAAACCTCGCCAAAGGCTATCGCTGAAACGACGAATCGCCAGTGCGGCGAATATTACTTCAAGAATCTCCTTGAAGCCACTAAAAGTCTTGTGATTTGAGCATCCAATACTCGCGTGAAAAAATGTGACGAATTAGTCCGGCGTATCCGGAACAAGTCCGCTTTTCCTGCGTCATTCTCTCACACGGCAAGGAAGGGCGTCGAATGCCGGGGGAGTGATGGTCTCATCGAGAATTCTGGCGCATGTCGACGAAATTGCCGAAATTCTGGCGGTTCTCGGCAACAGCAAGCGTATTGCCATCATCTACCACCTGATACACGAAGAACTGCCGGTCAATGTACTTGCCCGAAAAGTGGGACTGAGCCAGTCGGCACTGTCGCAGCACCTCGCCAAGCTGCGGGAACGCAGGATCGTCCAGACGCGCCGTGACCGCCAGATGATCTATTATTCCTGCGCGTCGCGGACAATCCGGGATATTCTGCGCGAAGTCGACGAGATTGTTTCGAGAGAGCCGGCGCAGTAAGTCGTATGTCGAACGGGCAGCTTGCTGCCGCGACGCATGAGACCATCCCCACGCATGAGACCACGCTTGATACCGGTAACTGACCCGGACGACCCGCGTCTTTCGGCGTACCGCAGCATACGCGAACGGGATCTTGTCGGACGCCACGGCCTGTTCGTCGCCGAAGGCAAGGTCGTGCTCCGCCTGCTGCTGTCGTCGGAACGCTTCGGCGCTGAATCCGTTCTCCTCCTCGAAAGCCGCGTCGCGGGCGTGGCGAATATCCTCGAAGGCAGCCCGGGGGACATTCCGGTCTATGTCGCTTCAGCATCCGTCATGGACGCCGTCGCAGGCTTCCATGTCCATCGCGGCATTCTCGCCATCGGCCGACGCGGCGAGCTTCCCTCGGCGGAATCACTTGTCCAGGCAGCGCCGGCCCGCGCTGTCCTCGTCGTCGCGGTGGGCATTTCCAACCACGACAATATCGGCGCGATCTTCCGCAACGCAGCTGCCTTCGGAGCTGACGCCATCCTGCTCGACAAGTCCAGTTGTGACCCGCTGTACCGCAAAGCCATCCGGGTCTCGGTCGGCGCCGCGCTCACGGTGCCCTTTGCCGTAGCGGATGACGCCGACGCGCTGTCGGACATGCTGATGGTGCATGATTTCGAATGCCTGGCGCTGAGCCCGAATGGAGAACATACGCTGCGTGACGTGAAGCGCGCCGCCCGAGTGGCGCTGTTTCTGGGGACCGAGGGAGATGGCCTTCCCGCCGAACTGATGCAACGGCTCGAAACTGTACGCATCTCAATGGCGCCCGGCTTCGACAGTCTGAATGTCGCAGCAGCGAGTGCCATCGCACTGCATCACTTGCATGTGCAGTAGGTCGCAGCCTGCCTGAGCAGGCGCGCAAAAGACGTTCGTCACCTCAATGGAAGGCGTTTGGCCGCGTCAACGCGCTGCGGCCGCCTTCTGTAGCGCGCGCACGCGATCCGCAAGGCTTTCGATATGATCGCTGTCGGCAGATGTCGCCATGGGCGACGGCGTCGCATCCAGGGCCTTGAGAATCGACGATTCCGGGCCATCGAGCATCGCCGTCAGACTCACCACCTCGGCCGCGAGATCATTGATCTGTTCGCGTAGCAGCGCGTTCTCGCGCCGTTCGTCCGTCCAGTCCTCGCTCTTTGCGCGCTCGTAGGCTGCCAGTTCGGTGCGCAGCTTCTTGTTTTCCCGCACCATGGTCGTCAGCCGCTCCTCGATCCTGTCCCGATCCTTGCTGAGCTTCTTCATGCCCTTCTCGACATCGCCGCCGGTCGCACCGGACAGAAGGTTGGAAAGCTGAAGCGTCAGGTCGGCAACCTCCCCTTCGAGGCGAACGTTCTCTGCCTGGGCGTCGACCAGTTGCGCACCGAGTTCGTCTTCGCTCTTCGATCCGCTCTTCAGCGTCTCCCGCAACCGGGCCAGTTCCTTCTCCCGACGGTCGAGCTTCTCATCACGATCGGCAAGGGATGCCGATACGCGGTCGAGCTTCTTCTCGAGCTCGGTCGCGCGGCGTTTTTCCTGCTTCAGCGCCTCGGCCGCTGACTTGCGCTCGGCCATCATCTCTCGAACGCGCTTGTCCGCATCCTTGCGTTGATTGCGAAGGCCTGAGATGTCGCTGGCAAGTTTTTCGACTTCCGTCTCGCGCGCCACCAGTTCGATCTGCCGGCTGCTCGACGAAAAGCTCGCATCTTCGTAAAGCCTGCCGAGTTCCTCGAGTTCGAGCGCCCGCTCCTCAAGTTTCCTGTTCGCGTCGGCGAGACGCTCCGATGTGCGTTGCAACTCCTCCTCGCGACGCCTGAGCTCGGCGCGCAATTCGCCGCTCTTGGCTTCGAGCTCGCTCAGCGAGCGATCCTTTTCCCCGCGTTCCTCGGCAAGAGCCCGCAATTCCTCGCGGTTGCGGTTGATCTCGATGATCTGGCTCGCAGCCTTTTCCTTGAACGTCTTGATGCTCATTTCGAGCCGCCGCGTCGACATCGCAAACTCGGCGCGCATCCGGTCCTTGTCGGCCTCGATCTCGTTGAGCGTCAACGGTACGGACGCTTCGATCCGCCGCCGCGTTAGCACGACCGCACGGCGCCAGATAGCCGGCGCCACCATCAGCGCCAGGAAGCCGGCACACAGGAAGCCGAGACTGAAGAACAGGATTGACTGGATCACGCTTACGCCGCCCTTGCCGCAGACTTGCAGCCGGCGCGACGGGGCCCTTCCCGCAGCGTCCGGCCGGTCGGGAATGTGCCACGGCGGCACAGGACAAATCCAGTGCCGC
>JAMLJD010000057.1 GCA_023953775.1 Rhizobiaceae bacterium
GATCGCCAGCCAGCGCAACCGGATCAGCGTGTTCAGCCTCAGGTGATGCGGCTCTCCCGGGCCGGTATTGCGCAGTTCCTCGAACATGGCGCGTATATGCGCCGCGCCGGCGCGCGCGCCAAGCCCTATTTGCCGCGCGGCTTGGCCCGGCTCGTCGCTTCGGCGTTGCGCGGATCCTCCGGCCACACATGCTTGGGATAGCGGCCCCGCATGTCCGAGCGGACATCCGACCAGGACCCGCGCCAGAAGCCCGGCAGATCACGCGTCGTCTGGATCGGGCGATGGGCAGGCGACAGCAGTTCAAGCGTCAGGGGTACCGCACCACCGGCGATGGCAGGGTGACGGTCGAGCCCGAACAGTTCCTGCACACGTATGGCGAGGACAGGTCCGGCGGAATCGTAGCGGATCGGCACGCTGCTGCCCGAAGGCGCCTTGAAATGGGTCGGCGCGAGGCTGTCGACCCTGCGCTGGAGATCGTGCGGGACCAGCGTCATCAACGCGTCGCGCAACGCGGGTGCGATAGCGGCAATGGCCGGCCGTCCGCCCAGATAGGGCGCCAGCCAATTGTCGAGCGACGCGACCAGCGCTTCATCCGACATATCCGGCCAGGGCGCGCCCAGCCCCGCATGGAGCCATTGCAGCCGGGCACGCAAGGCAAGCGACGCCTTGTCCCACGGCAATACGCTCAGCCCATGGTCGCGGACGGCTTCAAGGACGGCGCGGTCGGCCGCTTCGCCCCGAGGGGCAGGAAGCTGGCGGTCCGCCAGAACGATGGCGCCAAGCCTAAGCTTCTCGCGCGACCGCACGGTGCCGCTGGCACGGTCGAACACCGTCTCTTCGGCGCGCACGATCTCGTCGCCGAGCTGGTCGAGGACGTCCTGTTCGGAGATGGGCACCGCGGCGGCGATGCGGCCCGCCTGCGCCCTGCCCTGCAGGTCGGCGACGACGAGATATGGCTCCCGCGCAAGCCTGTCGGTGGGGTCGAGTTCCCCACCGCGCCCGTTGGCCAAGACGTATCTGCCGGGCTCGCCACGCGCCTTGGCGATGCGATCCGGCCAGGCATGGACGAGGAGCGTGCCGGTGCTTGCCGTGACGGCGGATCGTGACCGCTCGCCGGTGGCTTGCGCAAGCCGCGCAGCAAGGCTGCGAGCCGCGGCGGCGCGTGGCGACCGGTCGCTACGGAAGACCGCGAGTCGCTGGTCGAGATCGGGCGATGGCCCGCCGAGGCCGCGTTCGGTGAGCAGGACGGCGAGTTCCGCGGCCGCCCTCGCCTGCCCGGACCGGGCGGCGACCGCGACCATGTGTGCGAGCCGAACCGGCAGCGTAAGCCTGCGCATCGCCTCGCCGTCCGTGGTGATGCGGCCGTCACCGTCGAGTGCGCCGAGGCGCACCAGCAGGGACCGCGCCTCGTCGAGCGCCGGCCTGGGCGGCGGATCGAGGAAAGCCAGCGCAGAGGGATCGGCAATGCCGAAGGCGGCGCAATCGAGGAGCAGCCCCGACAGGTCGGCCTCGAGGATCTCCGGCGGAGTGAAGGCGCGCAGCGCGTTTGTCTGTTCCGCGCGCCAGAGGCGGATCGCGACGCCCGGTTCCGTGCGGCCAGCACGGCCAGCGCGCTGGTCGGCGGAGGCGCGCGAGACGCGCACGGTCTCGAGCCGCGTCAGGCCGGTTGACGGTTCAAATTTCGGCAGGCGCGACCAGCCGCTGTCGATGACAATGCGCACGCCGTCGATGGTGATCGAGGTTTCGGCTATCGCGGTCGCCAGCACGACCTTGCGGCGGCCTGCCGCCGCTGGCCGGATCGCCTCATCCTGCGCACCGCCATCGAGGCCGCCATAAAGAGGAACGACATCGACATTGGCGGCGACGCGACCCTCCAGCCGCTCCGCCGTACGCCGTATCTCGCCCTGGCCCGGAAGGAAGGCGAGAATGCTGCCGGTTTCGGCCGCCAGCGTATCGCGAACCGCATCCGCGACCGCATCCTCCATGCGGGTTCCTGCCGGCGCTTCGCGATGCCGCAACTCGACGGGAAAGCTGCGGCCGGCGCTCTGGATGACCGGGGCGCCGTCGAGAAGCCGGGCGACCGCGGCGCCATCGAGCGTCGCGGACATGACAACGACCCGAAGGTCCGGACGCAGGGCGGCGCGCACATCCAGGGCCAAAGCAAGGCCGAAATCGCCATCGAGCGAGCGTTCGTGGAATTCGTCGAACAGGATCGCCGAGACGCCGGCGAGTTCGGGATCGTCGAGGATCATGCGTGCCAGAACACCCTCGGTCACGACGAGGATGCGGGTGCCGAAGGATGTGCGTGCGTCGAGCCGCATCGCATATCCGACCGTGGATCCGACTTCCTCACCGAGCAGGGACGACATACGGCGCGCGGCGGCACGGGCCGCGAGACGGCGCGGTTCCAGAAGGAGGATCGTGCCGGTTGCCCAGGGTTCATCAAGAAGCGCGAGCGGCACGAGCGTCGTCTTGCCGGCGCCCGGCGGCGCGACGAGCACCGTGGCGCCCACACTCGTCAGCGTGGATTTCAGCGCCGGAAGCGTTTCGGTCACCGGCAGATGCGGCAGTGCGCGCACGGCGGCTACCCGTCGATCCTTACGACGTCCCCGCCGGCGGCGGAGGCATCAGCTTCGTCGTGCGTCACCAGAAGGACGGGCAAACCGCCGGTGCGCGCCTTGTCGAAGACCAGCTCGCGCATGTGCTGGCGCAGCCCGGTATCGAGCTTGGAAAACGGCTCGTCGAGGAGCAGGGCGCGCGGCGACGACAGGAGCACGCGGGCGAGCGCGACGCGCGCCTTCTGGCCACCGGACAATGTGGCTGGGTCGCGCGGCCCCATGCCGGCGAGATCGACGCCCGCGAGGGCGGCCGCCGCCGTCTCGCGACGACGTGCCATGGGAGTAATGTCGGCGGGAATTGCGAACAGCAGATTCTGCTCGACGGACATATGCGGAAACAGCAGCGGATCCTGGAACAGGATGCCGACATGGCGGTTCTCGGCCGGCTGGCCGGTAATGTCCTCGCCATCGATGGCGACACGGCCCCTGGCCGCGAAGGCGGGATCGAGGAAGCCTCCAATATAGGCGAGCAGCGTCGACTTGCCCGAGCCGGAGGGGCCCATGACGGTCAGCACATCGCCGGGTCGCACGCGATGCGTGATCGCGATGAGCCTGCGGTCGGCGAGATCGATGGTCACGCCGTCGAGATCAAGACCTTCCTGCACCTGCCAGCCTGCCGTCCTCACACCCGCATCGCGCGGCGGTGCCGGAATAGCAGCGCGGGAACAGCGGTGGCAACGAGAAAGCCGAGCGCGGGAAGGAGCATCTGCAGGAAGGCGTAGACGCCGATGACCCGCCGATTGCCCCCCGAGGCCAGCGCGACGGCCTCCGTGGTTATGGTGGTGAGGCGTCCAGCGCCGATCAGCACCGTGGGCAGATACTGGCCTATGGAGACGGCGAAGCCGACGGCGGCGGCAGTGAGGATGGCGCGGGTGAGCATCGGCAGGCGAATGCGCAGGAAGGTCTTCGCGGCGCTGCTGCCAAGCCCGGCGGCGACCGCCTCGTAGCGCCGGTCGAAGGCACGCCACGGATCGGCCAGCGACAGGAAGACATAGGGCATGACGAAGACGAGATGCGCCATCACCAGCGCGGGCAAGCTCGCGACGGTGCCGGTCAAAAGGAAAAAGAGTTGTAATCCGAACAGGAAGGCGACCTGGGGCACCAGGAGCGGCAGATAGATGAGAAACAGCGCGGCGCGACCCGTGCCACGCCTCGTCTCGTTCTCGCGCGCGAGGCAGAGGATGGAGATCGCCACGGCAAGGGCGGTCGAGAGGAAACCGGCGACAAGGGTGGTGCCGAGTGGAGCGGCGATCCGTGGCGCCGCCTTCATCCAGTTGCCGAAGCTGAACGACGCGGGTAGCGCATCGGGAAACTGCCACAGGCCGGCCACCGACCAGATGCCGAGGACCGCAAGCCCCGCCGCGATGGTCGCGGCCGACGTGATCATGGCTACAAACGCCGCAGTCGCGAGCCAGCGGTCGCGGCGCAGGCGCCACCCGGCCGATGCTGCGCGATCGCGCAACGCCGCGAAGATGCGCTCGCCAACAATCCAGACGGCCAGACCGGCAAGCGCGACCGCAAGCTGGAGAAGAGCGCCGGCGGATGCGAGGAAGCGCATCGTCAGTTCAGGGTCGCGCATCCAGTCGACGAGCCGGACGGCAAGGGTGGGCGGCCTGGTCGGGCCGAGAATGGCAGCGACGTCGACCACCGACGAGGCGAAGACGAGAACCGCGAAGACCGCGAGCCTGATCTGGCGATAGACGGGCGGCCACAGGCCGAACAAGAAGCCGGCGATGCGGCCATAGCCGAGGGCGGCGGACAGGGCGCGGGTTTCGGTCAGGCGAACCTGCGGCAAGGCGGCCATGGTCACCAGCAGGAGGAAGGGTATCTCCTTGACGACCAGGCCGGCGATCATCGCCAGGCCCATCGGGTCGTTGACGACGAGAAAGTCAGGCGGGCGCATCCAGCCGGTGAGTTCCGGCGAGACCAGGCGCGCGAGGAAGCCCGACGGGGCCACCAGGAAGGCCAGTCCGAAGGCAGCCGCCGCATGCGGCACGGACAGGAGCGGCGACACCAGGTGCTGAATGCGCGAAAAGGCGCGCGTGCCCGCGAACGCGGCAACGAAGAGCATCACAACGACGAGTGACAGCGCCGCCGAGGCAAGGCCGGCAATAAGGCTGATCGCCAGCGAGGACAGGATGCCCGGTTCGGCGAACAGCATCGCGAACGGCGCTAAGGTGAAGCGGTCGCCGCCGAGCGCTGGCAGATAGCCGAAGGCCGGAAGCACCGTTCCGGCAAGGCCGAACACCACAGGCCCGGTCAAAAGCAGGATGGCGAGCGGCGGGCCGAGGCGGAACATCGGGAGCGCGGGGCCGACGGGTCAGGAGCCGCCGGCATGCGACCTTGAGTCAGGACCCATCAGTTGGCTACGCCATAGCGCCGTTTCCACTCCGCTTCGAGCCGCTCCATCCAGCTCGGATGCGGTTCATCGATCGCCGGACCGAGCTCGTCGGGCCGCAGGGTGGCGACGCCGAGATCGAGCGCGGCGAAGCTCGCCTGCGCGTCGGCCGGGAGCTTGTCGATGGCGAGCACGGTCGGATCGCCCCAGACCTTGGGATCCTGCTTGCGGGCCTGCGCTTCCGGTGAGATCAGAAAGTCGGCGAGTACCAGCGCTCCGGCCTTGGCGGCGGCGTTGTAGGGGATCGCTACGAAATGCGTGTTGCCGAGCGTGCCGCCGGGAAAGGTGAAGGAGCGCACACTGTCGGGAAGCTCGCCATTGGCAATGGCGCTCGACGCCTCTGCCGGGTTGAAGGCGAAGATGATGTCTAGCTCTCCGTCGGCGAGCAGCTGCTTCATGGCCGGATAGTTCTGCGGATAGGCCTGGCCGGACCGCCACATCACCGGGTGAAGCTGGTCGAGATAGTCGAACAGCGGCTTGGTGACCGCCGCGAAATCGGCCTCCACCACGGGCTCGAGAAGCACCGAACGGTCGGCGACGAGCTCGGACAGGATCTGCTTGAGGAAGGACGAGCCGATGAAGTCCGGCGGCTGCGGATAGGAGAAGCGGCCCGGATTGGCCTTCGCCCAGTCGAGCAGCGTTTGCGCGGAGGTCGGCAGGGCGGCTGCGTCGGTGCGGGCCGAATCGTAGAAGAAGACCAGCTTGGCCATGCCCCAGGGGCTTTCCAGCCCCTCGACCGGCACGGTGAAATCGGTGCGGATGGTCGGCTTGTTCTCGATGTCGACATAGCGCCAGTTGGGCAGCTGCTCGGCCCAGCCGGGCGAGAAGAGCAGACCCTGCCGCTTCATCGAGGCGAAGTTCTCGCCGTTGATCCAGATGAGGTCGACGGTGCCCGCGTCATTCTTGCCGGCCGCCTTCTCGGCGACCACGGTCGCCACCGCGCTGGCGGTGTCCTCGAGCTTCACATGCACGACCTTGACGCCGTACCGCTCGCTCAGCTCGGCGCCGGCCCATTCGATGTAGGCATTGATGTTTTCCGAACCGCCCCAGGCGTTCCAGTAGACGGTCTCGCCGCGCGCGTCGTCGAGCACGGCCGTCCAGTCGGCCGGCTTCGGTTCGTCGGACAACGCGGCGAACGACATCGCAAGCAGCGCGGCAGCCCCCAACAGCAGTGATCTCATCAAAGCCTCCCGGTCCATCGAACGATCCTGCCGCCGAATGTGCACGCATGGGCAAGGGGGTCAATGTGAACGGCCGCACGATCCGCTCAATTGGGTGTGAAAGCGGCGTTATCCGCCATGCGCGACCGCGGCACCAGCTTTGGGCCGATTGTTGCGGATGCTGCCTCTTTTTTGAGATAATTCCCAGCAGTTTGATATAGTGGACCACAACCGCATACAGGCACGCACGAACGAGGAAGCCGGGAATGACGGAAACGAGCATGGAGGCCGCCGAACGGCCCGGTTCCGTCTGGAGCCTGCCTGTCTTCTGGAAGCTGTTCGTCCCCTCCGTCGGCGTCGGGCTGGAACAGCAGATCCTCAACCTCGCTTTGCCGCTGCTGGTCTTCCAGGCGCTGTCGTCCGAAATCGAGATGAACATCGTCAGGGCGATCGGCTTCGTGCCGAACATGCTGCTTGCCTTCGTGATCGGGGCGCTGGTCGACCGCGCCAACAAGAAGGTGTGGCTGGTAGCCGTGTTGAGCGCGCAGGTCGTTTCGCTCGCCGTGCTGGCGATGATCTTCGGAAGCGATGCGGTGCACGGCTACCTGCTCTATCCGGTCGTGTTCGTTCTCTCGACGGCCACCTATTCCTACTACAACGCCCAGACGGTGGCGCTGAAGATGGCGATCCCGGCCAACAAACTCGGATCGGCGGTGTCGGTCTTCGCCTCGATCGGCCAGGCGTTCCAGCTTTTCGGGCCGGCGCTGGCGGGCATCCTACTGATGCTGCCGACACCATCGGCGAGCCTTTGGGTGGCGGCGGTCGTGGCACTTGCCAGCCTGGCAGCCGTATCGACACTCAAGCTACCCCACAAGCCGGCAGCGCCCGAGCGGCTCGGCAAGCGGATCGCCGATGGCTGGCGCGCACTACGCGCCAACCGGCCGCTGTGGCTGATGACCCTCGTGGTGATCGGCACCAACGCAGCCGACGGCATGTTCTCGATCACAGTGCTGCAGAAAGCCCAGGCGCTGGGCTTCACAGGCGCCGAGATCGGGCTGATGTTCTCAGTCGCCGGTGCGGCCGGCATGGTCGGCTCGCTCGCCGCCCCGAGCTTCCGCCAGGCTGTCGGGCACGGCACGCTCGCCTGCGCCACGGCGCTGGCGGTGGCGGGATGCTACGCGGCGCCGATTTTCACCGACAGTCCGCTGGTGCTGACGGCGATCCTGTGCGTCGAGGCATTCTCGACCACGATCTTCGTGGTGCTGATCTGGACGTTGAGGCAGGAAACCACTCCGGTCGAGGTGATCGGGCGCGTCGCCGGCATCACCGGGTCGCTGTTCAAGGTGGGCATGCCGTTCGCGATCGTCGGCGCCGGCTTCCTGTCCGAATATTCGGGTACGCCCGCAGTGTTTGCGGCCTGCGCGATCCTCAACCTCGCAATGTTCGGCGTCCTTCTCGGCAGCCCGACGCTGCGGCGGCTGCACTGACGCCGTGCGATCGCAAGCCAACACGAAAGACTGGTCCGGCGGGCAGCTTGTGCTCTCCAACGTCGCGGTGCCGACCGATCTCATCGGCGCAAGGGAGCGTTTCGGCGGGACCGTGGACGGTGACCTTCTGCGCGGCGACCTGCTGGTTTCCGACGGAAAAGCGGAGGCCTTGCTGGCGCCGGGAACCGTCCCGTCCGATGTCTCTTCCGTGGACTGCGGCGGCGCCATCGTCTTGCCGGGACTGGTCGAGACGCATTGCCATCTCGATAAATGCCACACGGGGCACAGGCTCCGGTTTCCGGGCGGTGACCTGCTGGCAGCGATCGAGGCGCAGAACGCCGACAAGGCGAACTGGACCGCTGCCGATCTGAGAACGCGGGCCGGCCGCGGACTGGCGGAGCTGCGCGCCGCCGGCTGCCGGGCAGTCCGTACCCATGTCGACTGGCCACACGATCCCGCCGAGAGCAGGACGCCCCCGCCTGCCTGGGCGGTGATGGGTGACCTCGCCGAGGAACTGGCCGGGCAGATCGAGTTGCAGCGGGCCGCGCTGGTGTCACTCGACCTTTACGGCGACGAGGCGGCAGGCGAAGCACTGGCGCGGCGCGTGGCGCAGGGTGGCGGCGTGCTCGGCGCATTCGTCCTCCACCATGCCGATCGGCGAGCGCGGCTCGAACGGGTGTTCGATCTTGCGGAGCGGTTCGGGCTGCCGCTCGACTTCCATGTCGACGAGGGACTTGACCCGGGCCTTGATGGTCTCGAGACGATCGCCGCGATCGTCGCCGAGCGCGGCTATCAAGGACCGGTCGCCTGCGGGCATGCGCTGAGCCTTGCGACGATGGATGGAGACCGGCTGCGTCGCTCGCTCGACCTCATCGCGAGAGCGAACCTGTCCATCATCAGCCTGCCCGCGACCAATCTCTACCTGCAGGACAGGCGACAGGGCACACCCATGGCACGCGGAATAACCCGCCTTCGGGAATTGCGGTCAGCGGGAATTTGCGTCGCCGTCGGATCGGACAATGTGTGCGACGCCTTCTGTCCCGTCGGCCGGCACGATCCTCTCCACGCGTTGTCGCTCGCCGCACTCTCGGCCCATCTCGATGCGCCGCACGGCCCCTGGCTTCGCTCGGTCACTACCGACGCAGCCCGGGCGATTAGCATCGAGCCCATCCCGGTGGACCGGGCGAGGATGTCGGATCTTCTGATTTCAAACGCGTCGTCCACGTCCGAGCTCGTCGCCGGGTTGCCGGGCCCACCGGTCGGCCTGAGCGACTGGCTGCACGGGCGAGCGATGCCGTCGGTTCGCTGAGTCATGAGCCGTGCAGAAATTCCATATTTTGTTGACAAGATGCGTGTCTGGATATTTTTTTAGACGGGGCATGATTTTTTAGCCGACGCAAGGAGACAACATGCAAGACACCGTCGCTGACAAGACCTTCTCCTATCTGGACGGCGCGCTGGTCATTTCGGCCGAGGACATCCTCAAGAAGGCCGCGGTGAAGGACGACGACATCGTCGTCTTGTCCGGCACGCTCGTCGAAGGCATCGGCAACCGCCATTCCGACCTCGACATCTATGTGATCTGCAAGGAGAAGCCGAGCGCCGAAGCGATCGGCGGACGGAACTTTGTCGGCCTGTCCCAGGACGGAAATGTCGGGCAAATCTACGACTATCTCGACGATGTCGGGTTCGGGTTCGACGTCGAGTATTTCACCTTCGACGAGATCGAGGCGCTCAAGGCGAAGATCGACGCCTTCCATGCAAGAGCCTGCTCGTCTTCGAAGATCTTGCGGCCGCGACTGGAGCTCGCCGAAGACGACGCGATCCACAAATTCCACGTCGGGACCGTGCTCCAAGGCAAGGACGCCTTCGCGCGCCTGCTGCCTCCTTCGACCTTCGAGAAGATCGCCTTCGTGATGTACCGAAACCGCACAGGTGGCTATCCCGAGGTCAAGGATATGATGGGCGCTTGGGCGTCCGGCGATATCGACACCTGTGTTCAGGTCACGCAGATGTATCTGACAGAGCAGGCGTCGGGGCTGTGCCACCTGCTGGGGTCGACCAACACCAAGCCGAAATGGGTGTTTGCGAACCTCAAGCGGCTGCCGGCCGAGTTTTCCGAGATCGGCGAGCGGACACGGGCATGGCTGCTCGGCGACAAGTCTACCGACGCCAAGGGACGCGAGGCCATCCTGCAGGCATGCGACCTCATAGACGACATCTTCCAGGCCGGCGGCAGCATCCTCGAACGGCCGGGGCAGCACTACAGCAAGGCGGATGCGATCAAGCTGACCGACCAGGACTACGAGCGCGAAACCTTCCACGATACGCAGACCAAGCTCGAGTTCGAGCACCGGCGCTGCGTGATCGGCCAGCGCAGCATCCCGATGCGCAAGTTCCTCGCCGCGGGGGCGACCACCGGGGTTTTGGAAGACGTCTGACCGGAGAGGCCGGTCACGCGGTCAGTTATAGTAGAGGCCGCCATTGATCGGCAGTGCCTGGCCGGTGATGTAGCCGGCCTCGTCGGTGCACAGGAACGCTGCCAGAGCGGCGATATCCTCGGGCTCGGCGAGGCGGCCGACCGGTATCTGCTTGGCCCGCATCGCGAGAAAGGAACCGGGCGGAAGGCCGTCGCGCGCCTCGACCCGGGGCGCGACCTCGCGCATCATGTCGGTGTTGACGTTTCCCGGGCAGATCGCATTGACGGTGACGCCGCTGGAAGCGAGATCGGCCGAGGCCGAGCGGGTGAGCCCCAGGATCGCCGTCTTGGCCGTCGCATAGCCGAGGTCGCGGCCATAGGCGAGATAGCTCAGCAGCGAGCCCATATTGATGATGCGGCCCCAGCCCTTCTCGACCATTGCCGGGGCGCAGGCCTGGATGCAGTGGATGGCGCCGAAGAGGTTGACCTCGATGATCGGGCGCCATTCTTCTTCCGGCGTGCCAAGGATCGGCGTGTTGCCAGTCGTGCCGGCATTGTTGACCAGAATGTCGACCGGCCCGACTTTTTCGACCAGCGCGTGAACCGCCTTGCGGTCCGTCACGTCAAGCGCGACCGAAACGGCGAGGCCGGCTCCTTCATCAAGCCTGCCCGCCTCGGCCTCGACCTTGGCCAGATTGCGGTCGGCCATGATCACCCTGGCGCCGTCGGCACGCAGCCGCGTCGCGAAGGCGAGGCCGATCCCCTGCGCCGCACCCGTAACCAGCGCCGTCTTTCCTTCAAGGCTCATGTCGTCCTCACTTCGTGTGCGGGCGCCCGGACCGACCCGGACGTCAGTTGCCTTCATCGTAGAGCGTGGTGGTGGTCGGCACATCGTCGCGCGAAAGGCCGGCGCGCCTGACCGCCGCGGCTGCGAGTTCGCGCGCCTTCTCGCGGATCGCCTTTTCGTCCACCGTGACCACGCCACCATTGGCGTAGAGCGCCCGACCGGCGACCCACGTCTCGGCGATCGTGGCGCTCGACGCCGAATAGACCAGCGTCTGAAGCGGATCGTGAAACGGCGTCCATTCGACATGCGACGTGTCGAAGAGGATGAAGTCGGCCTTCTTGCCGGGTTCGAGCGAGCCGATCTCGTCATCCCACAGAAGCGCCTTCGCGCCGTCGATCGTCGCCATGCGCAACGCCTGCCGCGCGCCGACCGCATCGGGATCGATCCGGGCATCCTTGAACAAGCCAGCGACGATGAACATCTGGCGCATCAGGTTGAGATTGCCGGCGGCCGATACGCCGTCGGTGCCCAGCCCGACCGTGACGCCTGCCTTCATCAGTTCGGGATATTTTCCGATCGCCGCCGCGCCCTTGCCGAGCTTGAGCGACGAGGAGGGACAGAAGGCGACCTTCGTGTCGTGACGGGCAAGGGTAGTGATCTCGTCGTCGCTGACCGCAACGCCATGGGCAATGACTAGGTTCGGCCCGAGGCCGCCCGCCTTTTCGATCCGGGTGATCGGCCAGACGCCATGCTTGCGCTCGCAGACATGCGCTTCCTCGATCGAGGTCGCCAAATGGTAGGTCGTGCCGACGCCAAGGCGTTCGGCCAGTGCGCGCGCACCGACGTGAAGCTCCAGCGTGCAGGGCTCCTTGCCTTCGATGTTGACCCAACAGCGGATGCGCCCGTCGGCACGTCCGTCATAGCGACGCACGCACTCCTCCAGCGCGGCGAGCGCCGTCTCGGCATCCGGGTAGAAATGGTGCGCGACCATCTCCTCGGTCCACCCCTCCGGAACTTCATCCGGGGGATTATCGGCGGCATGCCGCCCGGTGATGCCGCGGATGCCGGTCTCCTCCATGGCGCGTACGACCACACCGGGATCGTGCTGCGACCCCATGTCGAGGAAGCAGGTGGTCCCGGCGCGCAGCATCTCCGTGATGCCGAGCAGAGCGCCCCAATATTCGTCTTCCTCAGTGACATGGGCGTAGAACGGCTTGGCCCAATGAAACACCCAGGCGCGGGTGTTGAGATTGTCGGGAAAAACGCCGCGCGACAGGGTCTCGGACAGATGGACATGGGAATCAACGAAGCCCGGGCAGATGCCGCGCATGCGACCATCGACGACGCGGTCGACGCGGGCGGGGCCGAGACGTTCGGCCACCTCGGCCGCCGGACCGATATCGGCGATCCTGTCGTCCTCGACAACGACGCTTGCGCCACGCAGGATCGTGTCCGCGTCGTCGACGAGGAACGCGACATCGAGGTTCTCGATCAGGGTACGCCTCACCTGCGACGCCTCCGCCGGCCCGGCGCGATCAAGTTTTCGTCGCCACGTGACCGGTATTGTCTGCATAGGTGATGGCGCAGCTGCCGCCGTCGTAACGGTCCATCAGCTTGACCATCTCGGCCTGGATACGCTCGCTTTCCTTCGGATCGTCGAGCTGCGGCCCGATGCCCATCACGGACGAACCCCAACTGCTCATCGCGACGCCGCACAGACCGAGTTCCGTCAGCGCCTCCATCACCTTGGACACCACCTCCGACTGGCACTCGATCTGGTGTGCCTTCCAGCGGCAGGTCTGGATGATGTTGATGCCCTTGCCGAACGTCTCGATGTCGTTCTCGATTGCCGCCGGGATCAGCATCATCATGATGACGTGGCAGACCGTGCGGACATCCTCGAGCGGCAACGGACACACGCCGGCAAACAGGTCCTGTTCGAGCTGGCCGTGAATCTTGCGCGCCCGCGGCGTGACCAGAAGCAGCGGCCATTGCGGCAGGTCGTAGCGGCCGATCAGCGGGCCGGGCTTGATGCCCTTGGTCCAGGACGACGTCGTGAACGAATTGTTCTTGTCGGCGAAGGAATGGCCGCAGTCGATGACGAGACCCCCAGAATTGAAGGATTCTACGCCGATGCTCGACGTGCCGCCGCGGCCGACGAGACGCGCGAGCTCACGGGTTGCCACGTCGTGACCGAACAGCAGCGTGTAACCGCGTGCCACGCTGAGCAGCAGGCTGGTCTTGGACCCGAGCCCTGCATGCGAGCTGATGGGCGATTCGACGGTTATCCGGGCGCCCGGAAGGCCGATCTGCTGGCTGATGTTCTTGAGCGCGGCGTCGATCGCACCTTCGGCCTCGGCACGGTCGTCGGGGTCGGTGATGCGGCAATCGATCTCGAACCCCGTGCGGGACGGGCTGACGGAGACATTGAAACGCGGTTCCCCGAGCGTGATACCTGCGCCGCCGTCGATACGGCCGGAGAAGTGGGAGTGGAGGTCGACCAGCGTGAGATGGAAGCGGCTCGGCGCGCTGATGTCGACCTGTTTCAGACCCTGATCAACCTGCTGCAGCATCGATATGCCCTCCTTGAAGCGTCGGAATGGTCAAGCGTCAGACGGTTTCGGCCAGTTCGGCCTCACCGAAGACGTCGAAAAGTTCGGAAACGAGAAGATCGTGCCTTGCCGGTCCGAGATCGCGCCCGGCGAGCGCGGCGAAGTAGCGGACGACATGGAGATATTCGGCAAGGCCGCGCGACTGTGCGAAACGCTCCAGGCCGGCGACGTCGATCTCGCGGCAGGTCGCCATCGCGACGATCTCGCAGGCGATCTTGGGCCGGAAGATCGACCACTTGAAATCGGTGTAGAAGCGGCAGGCGTTGACGACCAGGCTCGCCTCCGTCGTCACACACAGCCGTCCGTCGCGCCGCTCCGTATTGTCCAGAAGACCGGCATAGTCGAGGCCCTGCGCGTAGGAAATGGTCGGCTCGACGCTGACCACCAGCTTGATGCCGTCATCGTCGCGATAGAGCGGATAGAGTACGTCGGGAATGAGTTCAAGGAGATCGTCCGGCGCATCGAGCGGCAGGATCTGCGAGAAAGTGAACTCCTTGTCGATCGGGGTCTGGTCCAGCGTCGCCCGCTTCGCCTCCTCGGTCGCATCCAGCGGCCGCATGTTCTCGTCGAAGACGAGCTGGCGAAAGCCACGTTCGCGGGCGATGTTGCGCAGCGCGACGAGCGCGCTTTCAGGCATGACCACGTCGATGTCGCGCTTGCGGCCGAATGCGTGGCCCGAAAACAGGTCGCGATTGGCGGTGCCCTGGGAATAGATCGGCTCGGCGACCGCGCTCCAGGCGTCGAGCAGCGGCCCGGCAACATCGAGCTGGACCGACTGGATGAGATCGTAGAGGTCGCGATAGGCGCGGTATTCGGGATGGGCGATGAAGACCAGCGCCTCCATCTTGTAGTGCTGAAGGAAGGCCAGGCTGTCCTCGAGCAGCGAAAGCACCTTGTCGTCGGCCTCTCGGCCGCCATGCAGCGAGCGGGTCAACATGAAGCAGGCCCGCAGGATCCCGGTCTCGGCGGAGCCGAAGTCGAAAAAGCGCCTACCCTCGGTCACGCTGTCTCTTGGCCTCATGGATGTAAGACCCCTGCTTGCTGGTAAACTGGCGATTGCTATGGCGATAGAACTCCTGCCAATCGCCGTCCGACAGCGCTGCAATACCGTTCTCGATGGCAAAGTCGGAATTGTTGGCCTTGTCGTAAACCGACCGCGGAACGTTGAAGACCTGGCACAGGGGCGTGATGCGCGAGAAATGAACAGGCGTGTCGGTCTTCTTGAAGCGAAGATTGACGATCATCGCGCCGAACCACCAGTCGGTCTCGATGATGCCCTCGACCACGTCGTAGGTCGGGCTGTGCGGAATGTTGATCGGGGAGCGCACCCAGCTCGACAGGTCGGGATCGGAGCGGATGACGTAGCCGGTCCAGATCTGGATGACGCCGGGCTCGGGAAAGACATCGAGGAAGGACGGCGCGCAGGGGTGGGCGAATTCCGGCGCTTCGGCCTCGAACCGGTCGATGTACCCGGGCAAATACACCCGGTCGATCATAGTCCAGTCTTCAAGACCATCGAACAGCGCGAAGAAGTTGTGCCCGTCCCAGTTGAGATAGAAATCGATGGGCGGGAATATGTACCAGCCGACGGACGATGCCGCATTGAGCGGACCGCAGAACTTGCGGCCGCGCAGCGGAACCCGATCCTTCGCGTCCGACGACGCCGCCTCGATGTCGGGGGCTTCGTCAAACAGCTTTATGAAACGCGACGCCACACGATGCTCCCGCAGCCGGACAAAAAGAAAGGGGGCGCGAACCCCCTTTCTCATGCACTTCGCTGTTAGCGACGGAGCGCGCCAGCGTTCACGAACATGGTCTTGCCACCAGCGGTGATGGCCTTGAACTGATCTGCTACGAGTACTTTCTTCATAGTGCAATCTCCTCTGTTCAAAGTGCACAAAGGCATTATGTGAACCCGTCTTGCGACCGTCAATCGGTTTTTCGAAATTTTTAGACGGTGCGATTTTCTGAACCCAACCGGACGAGGGTGCACCAATGAAGGCCGCAAGGCCGCCAATTCCCTCCGTCAATTTTTTAATTCTTACATCGTACTTTGCCGCAAGAGTCAAAAAAAAATTCTGTTATTATTCGTGATTTTATAATAAATGATGATGAAAACTCGCACATATGAGTCGACTCTGATCATATTTTAATTTCATAATTATTCTATTTCATTTCTAATGAATGAATATTTATGGCGAAATAATTTCGCTATTGTTACAATTCCACACGCCTTGGCGAGCGCCAAACTTCCAAAATTATAGACAGAATCGTGACCGGCGCGCCTAATTTGTCGGCACATGCCCATGATCTGCCCAATTGTACAAAATTCTGGAACGTTCTCCGGCTAATCGTCCAGTCCGATCGCCGCAAGGATCGCCGCGAAATCCTCAGCGACGAGTTCCGCGCCGGCCGCGCGGAGCATGTCGGCGGTGTGATATCCCCACGAGACGCCGACCGCCCGGATACCGGCGGCGCGCGCCATCTCCATGTCGAACGTCGTGTCGCCGATCATGAAGACGGCCTCGCGGGGAGTCGGAACGTCACGCAAGGCGTTCTCGACCATATCCGGCGCCGGCTTGGACGGCGCGTCGTCCTCGGTCTGGATGGTCGCAAACCGGCCCATCCATCCCTGCCGCTCGAGCAGGTGGTCGACGCCGCTGCGCGACCGCCCCGTCGCGATACCCAGAGTGACGCCTGCATCGAACAGCCGCGAAACGTGATCCCCGGCGCCCGGAAACAAGGCGTCGCCGAATTCCGGCTCGAAACGGACGGCGTGCCAGGCGGTCTTGTATGCAGCAGCGAGAACGGCGTGGGGACCCGTCTCGCCAACGAGAGCCCGGAACGCCTCCTCCGGCGACAACCCGACGACGGACAACGCGCGCGCCTCGTCCGGCGGCACCATCCCGTGCGAGACGAAGGCGCGGCGCTTCGCCTCCACGACGAGCTTGCGGCTGTCGACCAGCGTTCCGTCTATGTCGAAGAGCACGAGTGGCATGGCAGGTCAGTTTCCCGATTTTGTGGCCGCGGGACCAGCGGCCAACCCGCCGCCGCTACCGTACAGCGCTGCATGAACATCCGAGGCCCTTATCGGCAGGCGCCGGATTGCTCCCGGTCGGCCGATGGCGTCGTCCACAGCGGCGGCGACCGCCGCGCCGACACCGGTGATGCCGCCCTCGCCCGCGCCTTTTGCGCCAAGCGGATTGACCGGGCTCGGCGCATCTTCGCGCACAACGAGTTCGATGGGGGGAATGTCGGCCACCTTCGGGATGGCATAACCGGTCAGACCGGTGCGGAGCGGCATGCCGCGCGCGTCGAAAACCAGTTCCTCGAACAGGACGCCGCCGATCCCCTGCGCCGCAGCCCCGACGAGCTGGGCTTCGACCAATGCCGGATTGATCGCGCGACCGACATCGTATCCGATGACCAGCCGCTCGACGACCGGCGCGCAACTGTCCGGCTCGACACGCACCACGGCGAGGTGGATTCCGTACGGATAGCTCAGGCCCTCCGACTGGTAGATACCCTCGGCGCGCAGCACGGCACCAGGTTCGATTGCCCGGACGAGTTCGGCCAATGACATTGAGGGCCCGCCGGGAACGAAGGCCACGCCGGCGTCGTAAACGACCTCGTCCGGCGACGCCTGGAACAGCCGGGCGGCAGCTCCGCGAATGATCTCGACAAGCGCCTCCGCGCCGCGTTTTACAGCAGAGCCGGTCAGCACCGTGACCAGGGAGGCGTAGGCACCATGGCCCTCCTCGATGCGTTCGGTCTGGCCGTGGACGACGCGAAAGGACGCAATCGGGAGCCGAAGCTCCTCGGCGCAGATCTGTGCCAGGACCGTTTCCATACCCTGCCCCATCGAGGCGCTGCCGGTGACGATGTCGATGATACCATCCTCGCCGACTTCGAGAACGACGCGGTCCTCGCCGTTGATGCCGCTTTTCTCTATGAAGGCCCCAATCCCGATGCCCACCATTTCGCCGTCCGCCTTGCGGCGTTCGACCTCGCCGCGCAGATCGGCACAAGAGACATGATCGAGCACATGGCGTAGCAGGCCGGCATAGTCGCCGGAATCGTAGATCACGTCCCGCCCGCCTGCGTCGATGCCGCGGGCGAACGGCATGGCTTCGGGAGAAATGAAATTGACCTTCCTGACGTCGGCGGGATCGAGGCCGAGACGCTCAGCTACGGCGTCCACCAGCCGCTCGCGCGCGAAAGTGGTCTCGTAGCGGCCCGGCGAACGCATCGTCCCCGCCGGCGTCTTGTTGGTCAACCGGACACGTGCCGTCACGCGGTAGGACGGGACAAGATAGGGGCCGGGCAGCAGGCCGGCCGAAATATCGGTGACCTTGGTGCCGCTGGTGCGCAGATAGGCGCCCTGGTCGGTGGTGAAGTCGGCTTCGATGCCGAGGATGAAGCCGTCCTCGCGAACCGCCGCGCGCAGCCGGTGACGCTGATCGCGCGCGTGGTTGGACGCATGGAAATGCTCACGGCGGTCTTCTATCCATTTGACCGGCCGCCCCAGCCTCATCGAGGCGAGGCAGACCAGGACGTCCTCGGGGTAGAGTTCGCCACGAATGCCGAAACCGCCACCCGTATGGCCCTCGACGAGGCGGATGGAACCCAGCGGCAGGTCGAGTAGCCGCGACAGGGCCTCGCGATTTGCATGCGGTACCTTGGCGGCACCGAACAGGGTCAGCGATCCGGACGCCGGATCGTAATCGGCCACCGCGCCGCGGGTCTCCATCGGCGCGCCGGTCTGGCGCCCGATCTCGACATCGACCTCGACGACCGCATGCGCCTCGCGGAACGCTTCCTCCACATTCCCGTAGCTCTTTCGGATAATCGAAGGCTCGTTTGACATCTCACGACCAGCCATCGGCCAGAGCGAGGCTGGCCCTGCAGAACCCGAGACCACCGGCAATTCCTCGATCTCGAGCTGCACGACATCGGCACCATCTTCGGCCAGCGCCGCGCTTTGCGCGATCACGATCGCAACAGGCTCGCCAACGTAGCGGACATGGTCGCGAGCCAGAACGGGCTGAAGATACGGCTCGGCCTCAGCGGGGATCGCGCCGCGCGGACCGATGCGCAGATCGGGAAAATCGGATGCGGTAAAGGTCGCAACGACGCCATCCAGTTCCGGCGCCCGGCCGGTGTCCACGCCACGCAGCCACCCATGCGCGACCCGTGAACGGACGACGCGCATGTGCAGGCATCCAGCCACGACGATATCGGCCGCGAACCGCCCTTGCCCGCGAAGCAGCGGCGGGTCCTCCAGCCGGGACACGCGTTCACCGATCGCCATTGGCCATCACTCTGGCCGCCTGGGCGACCGCTTTGACGATGTTGGCGTATCCGGTGCAGCGGCAGAGATTCCCGCTGACCATGTCGGCGATTTCGGCGTCCGTGGCGCTCGGGTTCGCGGCCAGAAACGCCTTTGCCAGCATCAGGAAACCCGGCGTGCAGAAGCCGCATTGCAGCGCATGATTGTCCATGAAGGCCTGTTGCAGCGGATGCAACGCACCATCGTCACCTGCGAGACCCTCGACGGTCTCGATCACGGCACCTTCCGCCTGGACGGCGAGCAGCATGCAGGCACGGACGGGCGCACCGTCAAGAATGATCGTGCATGTGCCGCAGGAGCCGAACTCGCATCCGAGATGCGTTCCCGTGAGACCGCACTCCTCGCGCAACGCGTCAGCGAGCGATGTCCTCGCCTCGACGTCGATGGTCCGAAGCCGACCGTTGACCGTGAAGGACAGTGGAGTACCGGCGCTCATCGCCCGCCACCCCCGGCGGCGCAATCGGCAACGGCACCGACGGCCAAGCGCGAAAGCAGATGCGCGCGATAGGCCGCCCCGTGCTCCGATCGCCCGGGGACGTCGACACCCGCACGCGCGATGTCCGCCAGTCCGATCCTGGCTTCACCGGCTAGCATGTCACCAATGAGCGCCTGCTCGGTATTCGCCAGCCGCCTCCATGGGGTATCGATGCCGGCGATGCCGAGGCGCGCCTCCTCGATCCGCCCGCCGCGGGTTCGCAGCAAGGCCAGAGCCATGCCGAGGGCCGGGTCGTTGCTGCGGGGCGCGAACTCTCTGAAGCCGCATGTCCAGTCGTCGCCGAGAATAGGCAGCCGCACCTCGACCACGACGTCACAGGGGTCGACCTTCACGAAGCTGCCACCGGAAGACGCGCCGACGGTCTCGATCCGCTCGCCCCCGGTGCCCACGACAACGATGCGGGCCTGCAGCAGATGGCAGAGCAGACACCATTCGGCGGCGGGGCTCTGCTGGACAATGGTGCCGACGAAGGTTCCGCGACGGCGTATCGGATCATGGCCGATGAAGCGCGCCATCAGCGGCAGCAGGCCACCGAGCGGCCCGTCGACCGGCGGGGCGCAGAATGCGGCATGACGCGCCAGCGCGCCGATCCGCAGCCAACCGTCGACGGCCTCAACGTAATCCAGATTCTCGATGCCGTTGATGTCGACGACATGCGAGGGACGGACATGCCTGAGATTGAGTGCGGGGACGAGGCTGAGCCCGCCGGCGAGAATACGCGCGTCCGCGCCAAATTGGGCAAGCAGCGAAACCGCTTCTTCGACCGAGCCTGCGCGGTGATACTCGAAGGGGACTGGTTTCATCCTTCCGCAGTCCGGTCCATGGGAGGCCCAGGCTGCCTCCGCCCGACAGCCCTAGGCCCTGCGCTCGAGACGCATGTCCGCAGCGTCTTCCTTGGTGCGGAACCGGGCGGCCTGAATGGCCGCGTTGGCGACAGAATGGCGCAGGACGTTCTCGCTGAAGCCGGCGGCGACGACGCTGCGCGACATGGTGGGCACGAGGCTGCGTCGATGGCCTTCGAACGCATCCTCCAGATCATCGAAGCTGGCGCCCTGATGGCCGATACCCGGAGTCAGAACCAATCCACCATCGAGCGCGCGCACGATCGGCGCCATCTCGACGCCCAGGGTCGCGCCCAGAACGGCGCCGACGACCTTCGTGCCCTTCGCCTCGTTGAACGCATTGATTTCGCCTGCCAGCGTTTCGGCGACGGTCAAGCCCGTTTCCTCGACGCGGGCGGT
The DNA here is from genome assembly GCA_023953775.1 of Rhizobiaceae bacterium. Taxonomy (GTDB): domain Bacteria; phylum Pseudomonadota; class Alphaproteobacteria; order Rhizobiales; family Rhizobiaceae; genus JAMLJD01. Next base: position 20,569 of record JAMLJD010000057.1, read on the forward strand.
CTGGATCACGCGCCCCTCGGGATTGGACGACAGCACGACCACGAAGATACCCGCACCATTGTCGGCTGCCGCCTCGAGGATCGGCTCGAGAGCGCCGAACCCAAGATAGGGGCTGACTGTGACCGCATCCGCCCGGTACGGGCTGTCGGGGCCGAAAAAGGCGTCGGCATAGCCTTCGCAGGTGGTGCCGATGTCGCCGCGCTTGCCGTCGAGCAGGAGAAGAAGCCCGCGCTCGCGGGCCATGTCGCCGACGCGTTGAAGCACCTTGAGGCCATCCGGGCCCTTGCGCTCGAAATAGGCCATCTGCGGCTTGATCATGGCGGTCAGGCCGTTGACGGCCTTGAGCATGCCTTCGCAGAAGGTCCGCAGCCCCTCGACGTCGTCGTTCAGACCGGCCGCCTCGAGCGTCGCCCGCGATGGATCGAGACCAAGACAGAAAGGGGAAAGATCGTCGCCGAGAGAGGAGAACCGTTCAAAGAAGGGACGCATGTTGCGCTTGCCTCATCATCTGGACGCCGATGGACGATGGCTTCGGCGGACACATGGACGATTCGGCACGCAAATGCGAGCAGAGTCGATACCCGCCGAAGCGTTTTTTTTGCAGTCGCTACATCTTGAGCAGCTTGAGCGTTTCTCCGCGCGACCGCTTGTCGGTTTCCAGCACGCCGCGGAACACACAGGTGATGGTCTTGGTATTCGGCTTGCGCACGCCGCGCATGGCCATGCACATGTGCTCGGCCTCGATCATGACGCAGGCGCCCTTGGCCTTCAGCTCGGACTCGATCAGGTCGGCGATCTGCGCCGACAGGCGCTCCTGGATCTGCGGCCGGCGCGCCAGCGTCTCGACGACCCGCGCCATCTTGCTGAGGCCGACGAGACCGCCCGCGCTCGGAATGTAGGCAATGTGCACCTTGCCGTGGAACGGCACGAGGTGATGCTCGCAAACGGAATAGAACGAGATGTCCTTGACGATGACGATGTTCTCGTGGCGATCGGACTCGAACACCTTCTGCAGATGGGTCGAGGCGTCCTCGCGCAGGCCGGAGAAAATCTCCTTGTACATACGCGCGACTCGACCCGGCGTTTCCAGCAGGCCCTCGCGGTCGGGATTCTCGCCCACGGCGAGGAGAATCTCGCGGACAGCCGATTCAAGCCGCTTCATGTCCACTTCCGTCGTCATGAAGTTCGACGGATCGGCCGTGGGCAGGTTCTTGGAGTCCTCGGGACGCACAGTCACAGTCATGTTCGCTCTCCACAATGCCTATTCATGTCATTGGTCCTGCCGTTCACTCAGCATACCGCCTGTCGACCCGCACCGGGACGGCCAACGGATCGGTATTCATCGGAGTCACGGCCGCCTCTTCCCAACAAGTCAGTCGAGAAAGGAAGTCGGGGCGATGTCGCGGCGTGACCGCGAAGCTGAAAACGCAGAGGAGCGGCCGCATTCACGCAGGCCGGCTGACGTGCCGGTCATCGCTCGTGCAATGCCGAAATTCGATGCCACTTTCTCCACCTCGAGCAGGTTCAGATGCCTCGTTCCGCTACGACCCTCCAATGCAGCCGCCAGCCAAAAATGCCGACCGTCATGAAGAGTGTCATCCAAATGTGTCTCAATTTTTGTACCCCGTCAAGTTAACGCTACAGAGTGTGATGGCGAACACGCAACAGACCCTTCAATAGTCGGAATTCGCTGCAAAAAATCCTGGCATCAGGCAAAGTGCCGACCCGCGCGGGCCATGCCCCGCCGCGGCGCCGATGCATGCGCAAATATACAATCCGCATTTGTATCGATACTAAGGTTCTGTTTTTAAATGGCTATATTTTTTCAAACATAATCAGGCCGATGTGGCGGAGAAAAGCCGTGCAGCGTGCCCGCTCCTGACATACCGGAAAACCGTCATAAAGATGGGCGCACTGAGACGATTTCCGGGCTGCGTCTCGTTTTTTGACAAATCCCTTGCAAACTCCGTCATCATTGTTTCATGATCGGATAAATCTTAACTTCGGAGTACGCGCCGCGCATGGCTGTCGAAAATTTGGACATCTCCAAATCGGCGCTTCTGGCGATCGATCTGCAGAATGCTTTCTGCCACCCGGAGGGTACACTCGGCATCTCGGGCGTCGACGTCACGCGAGCGGCTGCGATCGCGTCTCCCGTGCGCTATCTCGCGAAGCGTTTCCGGGAAGCGGGCGCACCGGTATTCTGGACCCTGCAGGAGCATCTCGAGCCGGATTTCCGGCGCGGGCGCAAGGTGCTCGCAGCGCATACCGCCAAGCGCAAGCGGGTCGCCGCGCTCGCGGGAAGCTGGGACGCGGCCTTCGTCGACGAAGTCGCCGACATTGCTCGAGCCGAACCCGAGAACATCATCCGGAAACACCGCTTCGGCGCGTTTCACGAAACACGGCTGCAGATCATGCTGGAGATGCATGGCGTGAGCACGCTGTTCGTGGTCGGCGCGACGACCAATGCCTGCGTCGAGACCACGATCCGCGAAGCCTATCTGCGCGACTACGACATCGTTGCCATCGACGACTGCATCGCCGGCGTCCGGCCGGAATGGGAAGATACGGCGAAGGCCGTCTGGAAACAGTATTTCGCCGTACTCGTGGAATCGCAGGAGGTACATCGCTGGATCGACGTGCAGAGCATGCCGCGGGCACGCGGTCTGGACGGAATCGAGATCACCGTGAAGGACATTTCCGCGGCGCGCGCGTTCTATGTCGATCTGCTCGGACTTTCGGAAGCAGCGGGCGGGGTGACAGCCAGTGGCAAACCAGGGTTCCTGACGCGCGAGGGTCTGGGCTTCACGGCGGGCGAACCGGCGGGTCCGATCTCGCTCGGGCTTTCGGTCCGAAATGCCGCCGGCCTTGCCGAGCGGCTGAGGGATGCCGGCGAGGAAATCGTCCACGACTGCCCGGAGACCCGCTCCTTCGTTGCGAAGGACCGGGACGGAAACTTCGTGACATTGAAAGAGACCGGCGCCTGAGGCGCCGCGGTGTACCCGTGATCACCATGTCGAAGGACCGTGGATGACTGTCGACCTCGTTATCAGGAATGCAAGGCTGGTCGACGAACATGAGGACATGTTCGGCGGCATCGCCGTGAACGAGGGCAAGATCGTCGCGCTCGCGTCTTCCGACGCCCTGCCGGCGGCGCGCCGCGAGATCGACGCCGAAGGCCGTGTGATCATGCCCGGCGTGTTCGACCCGCATTGCCATCTCGGGGTGAACTTTCCCTACGACGAGGACATGCGCACCGAGACCGCGGCGGCGGCGCGTGGCGGCATCACCACCGTCTTTCTCTATATCCGCAATCTCGAGGCGTCCTACCTGCCGTTCTACAAGGACCGGCGTGCAGCCGGCGAGAACAACGCGATGCTGGATTTCGGCTTCCATTTCGGGATCCAGCGCGAAGAGCACATCATCGAGATTCCGCAGATCGCGCGCGAGACCGGCGTGCAGTCTTTCAAGCTCTATTTCGGCTACGAGCCGGACAATCCGATCGGGATCGTTCCGGCCAATGACGGCTGGGTCTACGCGACGATGCGCGAGACGGCGAAGCTTCCGCGCGGCGTGGTCAGCGTCCATTGCGAGAACACGGCGATCGCACGCTGGGTGAAGAAGGAACTGGTCGAGCAGGGCCGGACCGACCTCGCCGCCTACTCGGAATCGCGCCCCGTAATGTGCGAAGTCGAGACAATTCGCCGGATGATCTTCCTTGCCAGGAAGACCGGTGCCCGGCTCCAGGTCGTCCACACGACGGCGGGCGAAGGCCCGGACCTCGCCGCGGCCGCGCGCGCCGAGGGCGTCGATGTCTGTATCGAGACCTGCCCGCACTATCTGGTGAAGACGGCCTACGACCCGGACCTCGACATCAAGGCCAAGATCTCCCCGCCCCTGCGCGACGAGGAACAGAAGGAATGGCTGTGGCGCGGTATCCTGAACGGCCGCGTCTACAGTCTCGGCAGCGATCACGTGCCCTTCTTCCCCAAGAAGAGCGACAGCGTGTGGACCGAGAAGCCCGGCATCGTCTCCTTCCCCTGGGAGCTTTCGCTGCTGCTTCATTTTGGCGTCCACCAGCGGGGCATGTCTCTGAACCGGCTCGTCCAGCTGAATTCGGCTGCGCCGGCGCGGCGCTTCGGCATCTATCCAAACAAGGGGTCGTTGCAGGTCGGCACCGACGCCGACCTGGTGATGGTCGACCTGGATGAGGAACGGACCGTCGAGCACGACGGCAAGGGCACCTGCATCTATGCCGGAATGAAGCTGAAGGGCTGGCCGGTGATGACGGTGAGCCGTGGCAGGGTGGTCTACGAAAACGGGGCGGTGGACGAGAGCGCTTTCGGCACCGGGCGCTGCCTGATCCATCCCGACATGGACGCGAAATGACGAAAAACGGAGCGGCAATGGCAAGCGGCCACAACGAACTGAAGACCGCATACGCAAAGATGGTGACGATCCGGCGCTTCGAGGACCGGATCCATGTCGAGAACGAGCGCGGAAACGTGCCCGGATTCATCCATCTCTATGCGGGACAGGAGGCCTGTGCCGTCGGCGTTTGCATGCAGCTCAACGACGACGACTACATCGCCTCGACGCATCGCGGCCACGGCCACTGCATCGCCAAGGGCTGCGACGTCAACGCGATGATGCGCGAGTTGTTCGCCAAGAAGGGCGGCATCTGCGGCGGAAAGGCCGGCTCGCAGCACATGGCCGATCTCACCGTCGGCATGCTGGGAGCCAACGGTATCGTCGGCGCAGGCAATCCGCTGATCTGCGGGGCCGCTCTGGCCGCCAAGCATGACGGCAAGGGCGCGGTGGCGGTTAGCTTCATGGGCGACGGCGCGACCAACCAGGGCGCGACGCTGGAATCGCTCAATCTGGCGACAGTTTGGAAACTGCCGGCGATCTTCGTGGTCGAGGACAACGGCTATGCGGAAGCCACGCCGAGCAGCTGGTCGATCGGCGGCGGCAGCATGGTGAAGCGTGCCGAAGGCTTCGGAATGCCGGGCTTCGAGGCCGACGGGTTCGACTATTTCGCGGTCGCCGAGGCGGCGGCCAAGGCGGTCGAGCGTGCGCGCAAGGGCGATGGACCGTCGCTCATCCATCTGCGGGTGACCCGCTATTACGGCCACTTCGAAGGCGATGCGGCGACCTACCGGGCAAAGGGCGAGATGGAGAAACTGCGCGCGGAAAAGGATTGTCTTGCCGGCTTCCGGCGGCGGGTCGTCGCCGACGGCCTGATGAGCGATGCGGAGCTCGACGCGATCGAGGCCGATGTCGACAGGCTGATCGACGAGAGCGTCGCCGACTCGATGGCCGACGTCCCGCCTTCCGTCGCCGATCTCGAAACCGACGTCTATGTGCAGTACTGAGCGGAGCCGACGCCCATGCCGATGAAGTCACTCCGCCAGGCCATCAACGAAGCGATCGATCACGAGATGGCGCGCGATCCACGCATCGTACTGATCGGCGAGGATATTGCCGGCGGCAAGGAAGCCAGCGGCGAGCAAGACGCCTGGGGCGGCGTGATGGGCGTCACCAAGGGCCTGCTCGGAAAGTATGGCCCGGACCGGGTTCTGGACACACCGATCAGCGAGACGGCGCTCATAGGCGCGGCCACCGGGGCCGCGGTCGCCGGGCTGCGGCCGGTGGCGGAACTGATGTTCAACGATTTTCTCGGGGTCTGCTTCGACCAGATCATGAACCAGGCGGCCAAGCTGCGCTACATGTTCGGCGGCAGGGTCAAGACGCCGCTGGTCATCCGATCGCAGTTCGGCGCCGGGCTTCGCGCCGCCGCGCAGCACAGCCAGAGCCTCTATGCGCTCTTCACCCACGTGCCGGGGCTGAAGGTCGTCGTACCGTCGAACGCCTATGACGCGAAGGGGCTGTTGATCTCCGCAATGCGCGGCGACGATCCGGTGATCTTCCTGGAACACAAATTCATGTACGACATGGAGGCGGACGTTCCCGACGAGGCCTACACGATCCCGCTGGGCGAGGCGAACCTGGTTCGCGAGGGGAGGACGTCTGCGTTATCGCGCTGGGACGCATGGTCCATACCGCAGACGAGGCAATCGCCAAACTGCGCGACGACGGCATCTCGTGCTCGCTGATCGATCTGCGTACGACCTCGCCGCTGGACGAGGATCTCATTCTCGAAATGACGGAGGAATGCGGCCGGGTGGTCATCGTCGACGAGGCCAACCCGCGCTGCTCGATCGCAGCCGACATCTCCTCGATCATCGCCGAGAAGGGATTTCACTCCCTCAAGGCGCCGATCCGCAAGGTGACGGCGCCGCACACCCCGATCCCGTTCGCGCCGGTTCTGGAAGACGCCTACATCCCGAGCGCAGCCAAGGTAGAGACTGCAATCCGCGACGTGATGGGAGGCTGATGTCATGGCAGAGATAACGCCCCTGACAATGCCCAACTGGGGCCTTTCAATGACGGAAGGCACCATCGTTGCGTGGCTGCGCGGCGAGAACGAGGCAGTGGAAAAGGGTGCTGAAATCGCCGAAATCGAGACGACCAAGCTGACCGGCGTCTACGAAGCACACGAAGCCGGAACCCTGCGCAGGATCGTCGCCACAAAGGGTGCGACACGCAAGGTCGGCGAACTGATTGGCGTGATGGCCGGCGACGCGGTCACGGATGCCGACATCGAAGCCTTCATCGCCGGCTACAGTTCGCCCGATGCGATCGAGGGACGCGAAAGCGGCGACACCGGAACCATCGCATCCCAGACAGTCACGATAGACGGATTGTCAGTTCACGTGACTTCAGCCGGCGACGGCGACAAACTGCCCGTCGTTCTGCTTCACGGGTTCGGCGGCAACACCGAAAACTGGGCGCTCGTTCAACCAACACTGGCCAGTGACCGTCGTGTCGTGGCGATCGACCTGCCCGGCCACGGCCGTTCGGGCAAGGCGATTGCCGACGGCAGCTTCACCGGCATGGCAAAGCTGGTCGGCGACGTCATCGATGCGCTGGGCATCGAGCGGTTTCACCTGTTCGGCCATTCCTACGGCGGCGGTATCGCGCTGGCATTGGCAGGCGTGAGACCGGACGCCATCGCCTCGCTCGTTCTCGTGGCTCCCGCCGGAATGGGCTCGCCTGTGAACCGGTCATTCGTAGACGCCTACCGCAGCGCCGACGACCGGCGCACGGTCAAGGCAGCGCTGGAACTGCTGTTCAAGGACCCTGCCCTTGCCTCGCGGCAACTGGTCGCCGACGTTCTGAAGCAGCAGCGCATCGACGGCGTGCGCGGCGCCCTCGACACGATCGCCGCGGCCATGTTCGCAGCGGAGGATTCCAGCCAGTCGCCGACGGTCGCGCGCCCCGCCGACACACTCGTCGTCTGGGGCTCCGAGGATGCGGTGGTCGCGCCGCTGGCTTCCGAACGCCTCCCCGACGCTGTCACGCTGACGGTCCTCGATTCGACCGGGCATATGCCACATGTCGAGGCGTCGTCGGCATTTACGCAGATCGCCAACGATTTCATCCAGTCGAGGGACTAGAAGCGAGGGCTCGGCCATGCATCACGAGAGCTTCGACAGGCTGCGTTCCGGCGAAAACGCCAAGGGAAGGTCCTGCGCATCGGGTCAATGCGGGATCGACCGGCCGTTCGAGTTGCTGTTCGAGGAAAAGCCGGTCGAAGGACTTCGCCTGCCGGCGAAATATGCCGATGTCTATGGCGGGTCGTGGAATATTCCCCCGCGCACGGACCGCCCCTATGTCTATTCGAACTTCGTCGTGTCGCGAGACGGGCGGGTGTCGTTCATCGAGGAAGGCTTCAACTCCGGCGGGCCGGTGGCCGGCTACGACAAGCACGACCGCTGGCTGATGGCGCTGCTGCGCGCGCGGGCTGACGCGATCCTGATCGGCGACATGACGCTGAAGGCAGAGCCGCACCATCTGTGGACGGCGGACCACATTTTCCCGGAAGCCGCGAAGGG
>JAMLJD010000058.1 GCA_023953775.1 Rhizobiaceae bacterium
ATGCGAGTGTTGTACCGATGTCCAAGTTGACGTTCGCATTTCCGCTTGGAAGGCCTACCGACACCAAAGTTCGCTTTCGTCTATACTGCTTTCATCACGCCGGGGGCAGCGCGCATAACTTTGCCAAATGGCCTGGAGCCCTCCCAGGTATCGATGTGTGGGCTGTGCAGTTACCGTGCCGTTTTCAACCAGCTTGTATCAGGCGCCCTGATAACTTGGATGAACTTCTTCCCGTCATGGCAGACGAAATCAATCGCGTGCAAGTCGAAGGGCCAGCATTCGCGTTCTATGGACATAGTCTGGGCGCACTGGTGGCGTTTGAACTCGCGCAAACTCTTTCTGAAAGGTCAGGTCCGAACCCATTTGCTTTGGCGGTGTCCGGCCATCGAGCGCCACGGCGTGCGCTGACAGGCCCACGCCTGGCAGATCTCGATCAGCCTGCATTGATTGAATTGCTGAGAAGTCTGAAGATCATCCCTGATGTCGTATTGGCGGACCCGCACGCAATGTCGAGCATATTGCCTACGCTCTATTCGGATATTCTTCTTTCGGAGAATTATATATATCGTGAACGTCCGCAACTTTCGCTTCAATTGTATGGCTTTCGTGGTCGGCATGACCCCCTTCTAACCTCTGCCGATCTTCACAACTGGGCAATCGAGACGGCCGGCCCAAGTAAGTTCAGAACCCTGCCCGGAGGCCACTTCTTTCATGATATCGGTCTGCGAAAACTCCTTGGTTACCTTTCCACAGATCTCGTCCCACCTGTTGAGAAAGCGAATACTGACGCCAATCAATAGGCGGTGCACTTACAAGGCCCAATTTTGGCGTCGCTGAACCGCACCGGGTTTGCTGGAAGGCTCAGAAGCGGCTCGGTTTTTTTGAACAGCGTTGTGCCGATTTCCAAGTGGTTTTCGACGCTGTTTATGCCGCCAGCGGGATGCTGTGCGACGGGTTGTGAAGTAGATCTGATCGGGGGTTTTCGCCTTGAAGGTGGGGCTGTGGTTGCGGCGGGGGCGTTTCGTCATACTGGCTCCTGTTCCAAGCATATTCTGCCGTCCTCAAAAGCCGAAAACCACCTAGCTCAACGGTTCAATTTTCCCGAGCCACTTCTCCAAATGGGGGTTGACTTCCGTCGTATATTTGAAGCTATATTTCATTTCTGATACCGAATGGAGAATTTTGAGACGGATTTGGCCATTCTTTTGGCTCGCTGTAGCCAAGGTTCTTCTTACCTTGGGTCTGAAGACAATGAGACGCCGTCAAGGCCCGAGATGGCGATCGGCTGGAGTTCGAAGAACGAGACGTGTCGCGCATCAAGTCGATCATCTCGACCAACGAAAGAATGCCCGATGAGCTGGTCTCCGTGTGGATGCCAGCCAGGACATAGAAACGGTTGCTGCTGAAATACAAAGCCATGTGGCTGAACTTTGGGATGTCTCGCAACGCCGCCAAAAAGGGCTGATGCGATCCTCCGGGCCATGTACCGGCCAGGGTGTCAAATCCGCCGTTGTCACGGACCTTATAGGTAAAGGGATTGGAATGACCTTGAACAGTGCGCCGAATTTTACGGACTCCGAGCCGGTTCAAGCGGGTGTCGGCATCGTCAATCAGGTCTGGGCGATGGCCGAGCGCGAAGATGGCAGTTGCCTGAAGGACGCCGTGGCGGACGCCATTCTTGCCGATGAATTGGGGTATCGGTCCATCTGGTTTGGCGAGCACCATAAAAGCCGCGAGAAACGCTTTTTCGGACGCAGTTCGCAACCGGAGCTATTGATTGCTCGTCTCATCGGAGAAACGACGTCGATCCGTCTGGGCACCGGGGTCAAACTGCTGCCTCAGTATGATCCTCAGCATGTCGCCGAAACTGTGATGACGCTCAACCTATTGGCACCAAACCGGATCGATTTTGGTCTGGGGATGGGAATGCGCGCAACCAAGGCAGCCAAGAATCACGACAAGGAAGATGATTTCTTGGCCACGCTCGATGTCTTTTGCCAGCACTTGTCGGACGAAACGCCGCCCCAAGACCGGATTTCCCCGTGGTGCAGCGGTAATCTTATCGACAACCTCTGGATCGCGAGCCGAGAAGAAAAGTCGATCAAACATGCCGCCGCTAAGGGCATGAACCTTGTCATGGGGCAACTTGAACAGGCAAGCCATCAGCGCAAATTCACCGACTGTTTCAAGATCGGCGGAGCCAAGGGCCGCGTGCGCGGCGTCCGGCTGGTCCACGTATGCGAAACCGAGAAGGACGTGTGGCCGATTGTCGAGAAGGCTGTCACGCGGATGTATTCCAATCGCAAGACCTCGGCCTATGGAAAACAGGCTCTGTTGGAAAAGCGCATTGCAGAGGAAGATTCGACCGACCCCAAACAACAGATGGACGAGGCGTTCTTGATAGCCGGAACCCCGGAAATGGTGCGCGCCAACCTTAAGGCCTATATTGATGTCAGCGGCATCGATAGCCTCGATGTCATGATGCATGTCCCGGAAATCGAGCCCGATCACATACGCCGGAGTATGCGGCTCTTTGCCGAAGAGGTCATGCCGCAGCTTGTCCCATCGCCTGAGCGAGCGGAGACCCGAGCTAGTGTTTGATCTCTATGAACGCGCGCTCTTGATGGGGCTGACGCTTCAAAACCGGATCGTTATGGCCCCTATGAGCAGGGCTCGCGCCGAGGATGAAGCCCGCGTTCCGAATGCGTTGATGGAAACCTATTATCGTCAACGTGGATCGGCAGGTCTGGTGATCTGCGAGGCCACGCATGTCTCGAAAAACAGTGTCAGCCGTCCGCACTCTCCGGCGATTGACCGAGATGAGGCGATCGCACCGTGGGCCCGGATTCCCAAAGCTGTTCACGAACAGGGCGGAAAGATCATTCTGCAGCTCTACCATGTCGGGCGCAAGGCCGCGCTTTTCCAGATGCCGAACAATGAACAGCCCTTGGCGCCATCTGCGATTGCAGCGAAGGGGTCCGTCACGACCGCGATTGGCAAGCAAGACTACGCTAAGCCGAGAGAAATGACACAGTTCGATATCGACACGGCGGTTGAGGAATTCAAGCAAGCCGCTGCAAGATCCGTCGAGGCTGGCTTTGATGGTATCGAAATCCACGCTGGGAACGGTTACCTGATCGACCAGTTCATTCGAAGTTCTTCGAATATGCGCTCCGACTCCTATGGCGGTTCAGAACACAACCGACTGCGGTTTCTCATGGATATCGTCGATGAAATCTCGGCGGCCATGCCGGGTCTGCGTATCGGAGTTCGGGTGACCCCCCGTGACATGGACGACGGGTGCCGCGATGCGGACACACCATCGATCTTTGCGAAGCTTGCGACGGCCTTGAACCAAAGAAATGTCGCGTTTCTTCACATCACCGAAGGCGTCGGAAAGGACAACCAGTATGGGATCACGCCGATTTTGCGGGAGAATTTCGACGGCGTTCTGATAGCGTGTGGCGGTTTCGACAAACGCTCGGCCGAAGAGTGGATGACCACAAGACAGGCGGATATGATCGCGTTTGGGACCCTTTTCATCGCCAACCCTGATCTGCCCAAGCGACTGAAAATCAGCGCGGAACTGCAAGTCGCAAACCGAGACCATTACAGGGGTGGCGGTGCTGTTGGCTATGCGGATTACCCCAGCCTCTAGACGGTGAGAGGCGGCTCGGGAAAACTGGACACCCGGGATACGTGGAATTTCTGCCTGAGAGCGGCATGATGCCGTGAACAGGAGATACCATGAGCAGACGTAACCACAGCCCCGCCTTCAAGGCGAGAGCCGCACTCGCCGCGATCGAGGACGAGTAGGTGCCGCAGGCACGGCAGAGTTGGCAGAGCAGTTTGACGTCCACGCCAATCAGATCACGTCGTGGCGCACGCAGCTTGTGGAAGGGGCAGCCGAGGTCTTCGGTGGCGATAGCAGGGCCGAAGCGCCGCCCACCCATCGATGTGAAGGAACTCCACGCGAAGATCGGCGAGCTGGCGCTCACGAACGATTTTTTAGCCGGCGCGCTCACCAAGGCGGGATTGCTGAGCGCAGGACAATGATCGACCGGGATCACGAGCTTTCCGTGTCCCGCCAGGCCAAGGTTCTCGGCATCAGTCGCGGCAGTGTCAACTATCTGTCTCGACCGACGCCGGCGGCCGATCTAGCGTTGATGCGGCGGATCGACAAGTTGCATCTGGACTACCCGTTTGCCTGCCGTCTCCGCTTGGCCTGTGCGTCGCCGGACAGCACCGCGTCGCGGATAAATGTGCCCAGCGGCACGCGCAACGCCCGTACCAGTAGAAGACGCTTTTCGGCGTCGCTCATGCGAATGGAAAATGGCCGGGTCTCTGGCTTCGCACTGCTGTGCTCAGCGCCCTTCGAAAGGTCGGGAGACATGATATTGTCCCCCTACATCGAAGACGAACGGTGCCTCCGTGACAGGGAGGTATCCCGCAGGATTTGCTCCCATTCCGACAACGCATCGAAGATTTGGTTTGATTTCTCCTGGGAGAAGACCACCATTTCCGTTGATCCCGGTGAAATCGCCGCCAAGGCCTTGAAAGGCAAGGTGGTTTCGACGGTTCGATACCCCCCGTTTCGGAGGTAGGGCAAGCGGCCACCAAAGGCCGGCCGGAGTACCGGATGCCGATGTCGAGAACTCAAGGCGCTACAATCCGGGAAATGGACTACCCGAACATCGCGGACGGGATAAGCAGCGCGATCTGCGGGAACGTCACGATCAACAGCAGGCAGACTGCCATCGCTATCCAGAACGGCATAACGCCGCGAAAAATCGTTGCCATTGACACTTGGTCAGCGACGCTCTTGACGACGAAGACATTGAGCCCCACCGGCGGCGTGATCATACCCATTTCGATGACAATCACGGCAACCACACCGAACCAGATCGGATCGAAGCCCAGAGCCGTCACGATCGGGTAGAAAATGGGTATGGTGACCACCAGCATCGCAAGCCCGTCCATGAACATGCCGAGAACCAGATAGGCGACCACGATCAGGAACAGCACGCCATAAGCGCCCAATCCAACTGAGGTCATCGCCTCGCCCAGTGCGGCGGGCACATGCGTCAACGCAAGGAACGGATTTAGGATGCTCGCGCCGATGACGATCAGGTAAAGCATGGCCGTGGTTCGGATCGTATCGCCGACAGCAGCAGTAAACCTGTTCCAGCGAAGTTTTCGCATGACAAGTGCGAGGAGGATGACGAGCCCTGCGCCAACCCCTGCGGCTTCGACCGGTGTGAACACACCGAGATAGATGCCACCGATCGATATGACGATCACGGCAACCAGCGGGAAAGCCCGCAGGAAAGCGGTCAGCCGCGCCAGCAATGCCACGTGGGCGCCGCGGGGTCCCGCATCCGGATCGCGCCATGTGAGGATCGACACCGTGATCATGAAAAGCGCGGTCAGCAGAAGGCCTGGCAGAATGCCGGCCATGAAAAGCTGACCGATGCTCTCTTCCGTCAGTATTGCATACAGGACGAAGCCTGTTGATGGCGGGATCAGAAAGCCGAGTGTGCCGCCCGCGGCGATCGCACCTGTGGCCAGGGCATCGGAATAGCGGAAACGCTTCATTTCCGGCAATGCCACCTTGCCAATCGTGACCGCGGTTGCAACAGACGACCCGCTGACGGCTGCAAAGGCTGCACACCCAACAATCGACGCCGATGCAAGTCCGCCACGCAGCCAGCCAACCCAGGCAAAGGCCGCATCATATAGACGACGGCTAAATCCTGCCTCGGACGCGATGTTCCCCATGAGGATGAACAACGGAATGACGGTCAGATTGTAGTTCGATGCCGCCGAGAATGTCTCGGTCACAAGCAGCGCATTGGCGGAGCGCGCGCCATTGATCATGACGGTTCCGAAATAGCCTACTGAAAGCATGGCCATGCCGACCGGCATGCGCAGGATCATCAGGCCGAACATCGCCGCGAGGCCGCCGACGCCGAGAGCAAAGTCACTCATCGCCTGCTGCTCCGTGGCGCAGAATGTCAATCAATTGAATGAAGAGCACCAGTGCATGGAGGACTGCGCCGAGGACTACCAGACCGTAGAACGGCCAGAAGGGAATGGCGAGCATGTTGGTCGCATCGCCGTATTCTGCCGCATCCGCGAGCTTGGCCCAGCCACGAATGGCCAACATCGACAGGATGTAGATCGAAATGCCGCGCGCCAGCAGATCACCCAAAAGACGGCCGTACCGGCCGATCGCATCATCCAGCACATCGACGCGGATGTGCCGCTCGGCCTGGGCGGCCCCGGGCATCGCCAGCATGACGATGACGACCGACGCCATCTGGATGATTTCGTTGGCGCCGAGGATCGGCATATTGAAGACGTAGCGCATGACGACGCCAACGAATGTCGCGCAGAGAAGAATGGCGAGCGCCACCGCCGAGGCGGCAGTCAGCAGACTGGTTGCCCATTCGACAAATGCCGAACGGGCAAGCCCCGGGCGATGGGCGTTCACCGCCTTTCCTCACTGCGCCTTCAGGGCGTCAACATAGGCCTTGGCGGCAATGCCAGCGGCTTCGGCATCGGCAATGGCCTTTTCCACGACGGCCGCGGAAGCGGCGTTGAATTTCGCGGCCTCGTCGTCCGACAGCATGATGACTTCCTTGCCGGCGGTGTCCTTGAAACCGGCGAGCGCCTTGGCGGATACCTCGCTCCAGGCCTTCTGGCCGTTCATGGCCGCTTCACGACCTGCCGCCATCACGGCCTTCTGCTGATCGTCCGAGAGCGCGGCAAAGCTGTCGCGGTTCATGATCAGGAAGAAACTCGAGATCGTCGTATCCATGCCCATCGTGATGTAGTTGGTGACTTCACCGAGCTTGAACCCGCCAAGCGTCGAGGGATCGGTCATCGCACCGTCGATTACGCCGGTCTGCATTGCGTTGTAGATTTCCGGCGCGGGCATGGACACCGGCGTTGCACCCCAGGCTTCGACCACGAGGCCGGCATTGCGCGAAGGCACGCGTATCTTGAGTCCCTTGAGGTCTTCGAGTGCGCGGATCGGCTTGCTCGCCGTGAAAATGACATTCGGCGCATTGTTCCAGATTCCGAGCAATGTGACGCGTTTGAACTCGTCGGCAATCAGGTCGGCACGGTCGAGCATGGCAGCCGTGCCGGTATCGGCACTCAGAACACCCGGCAATTCCGTGAGCAACGTCTTCTGAAAGTTCGATGCGGTGTATCCAGGGAGACCGAATGCGATATCCGTGACGCCATCGACGGCGCGGTTATACTGCTCACCGGGACCTGGACCCAGCTCGCCACCCATGAACAGTTTTATCGTCACTTCATTGTTGGTATCGGCAGCAATCCTGGCCGCCATCGGCTCATAGACCTGACCCACAACAAAGTGACTCGGTGGCTGGAAGTCGGCGAGCTTCAACTCGGTCGCCTGCACGGCCGTCGTCATCAGAACGGCTGCAGCAATGGCAGCGGACAGTCTTTTCACGATCATTGTCTTTCCTCCGGTTATGGTTGGGTCCGTTGTCGATTTGTCCGGCGCTCAAAGCCGAGTGTGACCGAGGGCCTTCAAGGCCGCATCGGCAAGCCCGGAAAGGTCTGCGGCGCAGGCGGCAAGCTCAAGTTCGCCGATTTGCTGCTGCCACGCGGCGGATGATCGCGCCATGCGGCCAGGAAGGCCGATCGCCTCCACCATATCGGCTGCCTCGCGCATTTCCGCAGCACGGCGCCGCCCATGCACGATGGCACGCTCCAGCATGTGGGCCGCGCGGGTAGTCCATCCAAAATCCGGAAACGTGTCTTCCAGCGTTGCGAGGACCTTTTGCTCGACACCAAGCTCGCGCCCGACCAGCACACATTCGACCGTCAGCGCCTCAAGCCCTTTGATCATGATCGAGCGGCAAAGCTTGATCGACGAGGCAGCACCAACCTGATCGCCGACGATTTCCGCGCTCATCCCGAGTGCTTGGAGCACGACGAGCGCCGAGGGTGCATCGTCGCCACTGATCAGGATCGGTGTCCGGTGCAGGCGAGGATGCACCGGCGCCATGATCGCTACGTCGACATAGCGTCCGCCAGCGGTCTTGATGATGGATGCGTTTTTCTGTTTGGTCTGTGGCGCGCAGGAGTTGCAATCGAGAAAAAGCGCGTCCGGCTGGATTGTCGACTTGGCTGACATCGCCGCAGCCTGCGCCTGATCAGCCGTTACAAGCGAAAAGATGGTCGATACGCCATGCAGGGCCGCAGCGATATCTTCGGCACCGGCAACGCCCATTCGAGAATAGTCGGCCCATTTCCCGTCGCGACGTGCCGGATCGTCTGTCGCGTTATCGTACGCGGTGACCTTCGGGGCTGCGGCATCCTGCCACCCGCTGCAAAACGCCTGGGCCGCCTCACCAAAGCCCAGGAAGGCAATCTGAAGGCGGCCATCCGATCCTGCGGTGCGCTCCAGCATTGAAGGCATTCCCCCGGGTTCCTTGGCCCAACGGATTATCAGCCGACCTGCCCGACCAGAAATTGATTGTCCGAGACCGCTATTCAATTTCCGGACAGTTTGTCGCCAACTGCCGCACAGCAAGCACGCAGCTTTTCGACGAACAGCACCTGTGTGGCCGTCGGCGACCAGTTATGCCGTGTCGTGATGCCGATCTCGCGATCCGATCCAGGAAGGGGGAAATCCAGCGCGGTCAGAAGTCCGGCATCCAGTTCACGGGCTACCTGATGGCGTGAGATGATGGTCAGCTTGTCGCTTGCCGAAAGAAGTCCGCGAATGAGGACAAGCGAACTTGTCTCCACAATGCGCGATGGTGTCCCGGTACCTGATGCGCGAAAAAGCGCGTCGAACTGTTCGCGCGTCGGAATATTGGGAGACGGCGTCACCCACGGATAATCGATTAGCAGGCGTGCCTCGACCATGCGCTGTCCCGCAAGGGGATGGCCGGCGCGCGCTATGATGGCGAGTTTGTCGACGAAGAGCGCCTCCTGTTGGACATCGTCGGCCGGATCCGGACTTCTGAGGGCACCGATCAAAAGATCAATCTCGCCATATCTGAGTGCCCGCAGTAGGTCGCCATAGGCACCGTCGCGCACGACGATATGAAGGTCGGGACGGATAATGGTCATCTCATTGATGACTGTCGGCAGAATTTCACTGCGCGCCAACGGCAGGCTGCCGACGACTATCCTCGCCCTGTCTCGCCCGCCCAACAGTCCCACTTCCTCAATGGCTTGGCGCAATTCGGCGAAAGCAAGCAGCACTGCCTTGCGGAAGACATCGCCCGCCGGTGTCGGAATCATCCCATGCGCGCTGTTTTCAAACAGAGCAAAGCCTGCGATCCGCTCGATATCATTGATCGCGCGATGGACCGACGGTCGTGCTATCTCGAGCTGGCGCGCGGCCTGTGAAAACGTGCCCGTTTCAGCGAGCGCGAGGAAGGCGCGCAACTGAACGGTTGTCAGCAAGTGGTGAAAGCCGCGGCCGGATTGACGGCCACGCCCCGTCCGACGCGCCGCCTGCATCGAACCCGCTGCAATCATGTCCAGCGCTCGGTCGACACGATGATAGAGACATTCCCCCGCCTCCGTCCGGATCATGCCGGTGCTCGAGCGGACGAAAAGCCGCGCGCCGATCATCCCCTCAAGTTTCGAAAGAGCCTGGGTGATGGCTGGCTGCGAGAGGTAAGCGCGTTCCGAAGCCGCTGAAATCGATCCCGATTGCGCGACCTGCCAGAAGGCCCGCAGGTGACGGAGATTGAAATGTTCGGCGCTGATCATTTCCGCTCCTATCCGCCACTGGTCGATGACGCCGAAAACGCAGCCTGTATCAAAATGTAATAGCGAGCACGCAGCATTGAAATAGCTTTTGCGCCGACCCGCCGGCTAGGGTCAGGACCTTGCTTCGGGAGAAATATCGTGTCTCAGAGGAAAAGCGTTCTCGTCATTAGTGCACATGCTGCCGATTTCGTCTGGCGCTGCGGCGGAGCGATCGCGCTGCATGCAGAACTTGGTTACGACGTCACCGTTGCTTGTCTGTCGTTCGGCGAGCGAGGAGAAAGTGCCAAGCTGTGGAAGGAAGGCAAATCGCTTGAACAGGTGAAAGCCATTCGCCGCAGCGAAGCGGAATCTGCAGCCGAGGTGCTGGGCGTGCGCCGCCTCGAATGTTTCGATCTTGGCGACTATCCCCTTCATCTGGACAGGCAAGACAAGTTCAGGCTGGTCGACCTGATCCGCAAGGTTCAGCCGCTCTTCATGCTGAGCCATTCTCAGTACGACCCCTACAACACAGACCATATGTACATGACGCAGGTGGCACTTGAATGCCGCATGATCGCGCAGGCGTGGGGCCATAATCCTGGCGAGAAGGTGCTCGGCGCCCCTCAGCTCTATCTGTTCGAGCCGCACCAAACCGAACAGATGGGCTGGAAGCCGGACGTCTTCTTGGACATCACGCCGGTGTGGGAGAAAAAACGCGCTGCAATGGAGCACATGAACGGCCAGGTGCATCTCTGGGACTACTACACCCGCGTCGCGCAGCAACGGGCAAACCATTTCAAGCGGAATTCCGGTGGCCAGTCTGGCGGGCGCGACTGCAAATATGCCGAAGGCTTCCAATCTGTGTTCCCGCGAACTGTCGATGAACTGTGAGCGTTGATAAATGAGCGAGCCGACAAATCCTTCGTTTGACATTGCCCATCTCGGTCATGTCGAGGTGTTCTCAGACAAATTCGAGGAAAGCCTCGATTTCTTCACGCGCGTCTATGGACTGAAGCTGTCGGGCCAGGACGGGAAAAGCGCCTATCTGCGAGCCTGGGACGACTATGAGTTTCACTCGTTGAAATTGACCCGGCATTCGACGACCGGGGTCGGCCATATCGGATACCGTGCCGCATCGCCGCAAGCGCTGCAACGGCGGGTCAAGATCATAGAGGCATCCGGCTACAGACTTCATGGCTGGAATGACGGCGATATGGGACATGGCAGGGCGTTCCGTTTTGAAGATCCTTTCGGCCATGTTTTTGAGCTCTATTACGAGACGAATTGGTTCAAACCGCCAGACGAGGTAGAAAGAGCGGCGCTGAAGAACACAGCGTCGGCCTTTACCGGAGCGGCGCCCCGCCGCATCGACCATCTCAACCTTCTTTCCTCGGACGTGACCGAATTCCGTCGTTTCATGGAGACCTGCCTTGGCAGCCGTGTCACCGAATATATCCAGCTCGACAACGGGCGGCTTGGCGGCTGCTGGTTCACGGTCAACAACAAGACCTACGATCTGGCCTGCACCGAGGAACATGGTGGCGGAACGGGCCGCTTCCATCATTTGACCTACGCGACGGACCAGCGCGAGGACATCCTGCGTGCCGCCGACCTCTTCCTGCAGAACGGCGTGCATATCGAAACCGGACCGCACAAGCACGCGATCCAGGGAACCTTCTTCCTCTATGTCTGGGAACCTGCCGGCAACCGCATAGAGCTTGCCAATTCGGGTGCACGGCTGATGCTTGCGCCGGACTGGACGCCGGTCTGCTGGACCGAGGCCGATCGCAGGAAAGGGCAGGCCTGGGGTCTCAAGACGATCGAGACATTCCACACGCACGGCACGCCACCGGTCGAAGGAAAGGAACACTGACCATGGGTGTGGTTGTTCAGACAATCAGTCGCGCAGACGCGGCGATTATCCGGCGGCTTGGCGAAGCGGGCGTTGCCACGGTTCACGAAGCGCAAGGGCGCACCGGATTGATGAACGCGAACGTGCGGCCGATCCAGCAGGATAGATCGATCGCCGGTTCCGCGATCACGATCTCCGCGCCGCCCGGCGACAACTGGATGATCCATGTAGCGATCGAGCAGTTGAAGGAAGGCGACATCATGGTTCTGGCGCCGACGGCGTCCTGCGATATGGGGTATTTCGGCGATCTGCTTGCCACCTCCGCCATGGCGCGGGGATGCCGGGCACTCGTGATCGAAGCCGGAGTCCGCGACACGCGCGATCTGCGCAAGATGGGATTTCTCGTCTGGTCGAGCGCCGTCTCGGCGCAAGGGACAGTCAAGGAAACGCTCGGCTCGGTGAATGTTCCGATTGTGTGCGCAGGAGCGGTCGTCAATCCGGGCGACATCATCATAGCAGACGATGATGGCGTTTGCGTCGTTCCGCATGCCGAAGCAGCAATCGTCATGGCTGCCGCGGAAAAGCGGATAGCCGCCGAAGAAGGCAAACGCCAACGGCTTGCCGCCGGCGAACTCGGCCTCGACATCTACGACATGCGGCCGCGCCTGGCGGACAAGGGCCTGAAATATGTCTGATCCGGCCGTCGAAGGCATCCCCTGCCTGTGGATGCGCGGCGGCACCTCCAAGGGAGCCTATTTTCTGGCGTCCGATCTTCCGAGCGAACGTGAGGAGATCGATAAACTTCTTCTGCGCATCATGGGGTCGCCCGACCCCCGCCAGATCGACGGGATCGGGGGCGCCGATCCGTTGACATCGAAAGTCGCGATCCTGTCGCCATCGAAGCGCGATGACGCGGATGTCGATTATCTGTTCCTGCAGGTCTTCGTTGATCAGGCACTGGTTTCCGATACGCAGGGCTGCGGCAACATCCTGGCCGGCGTCGGCCCGGCGGCTATCGAGCGTGGTCTGATTGCCCCTGCCGGCGAGACGACATCGGTGCGCATCCATATGCTCAACACCGGCGAGATCGCCGTCGCGGAGGTCCAGACACCGGGCGGAAGGGTATCCTACGCGGGTCAAGCCTCGATCGACGGCGTACCCGGCACACATGCCGCCGTGCCGTTGATGTTTGCAAATCTCGCCGGGTCGATGTGCGGGGCGCTACTTCCGACTGGCCGTTCGGTCGACAGCATCGACGGCATCGATTGCACGTTGATCGACAACGGCATGCCTTGCGTGATCATGCGCGCCAGCGATTTCGGTCTTACGGGTGCCGAAACTCGCGAAGCGCTCGACGCCGATTCGATGTTGAAGGCGCGCCTTGAATCCATCCGCTTCAAGGCCGGACCGCTTATGAACCTAGGCGATATCCTGGAGAAATCGGTCCCCAAGATGATGCTGGTGTCTCCCGCGGTCGCGGGTGGAACGATCAACACCCGCTCTTTCATCCCGCATCGCTGCCACGCAACGATCGGCGTTTTTGCCGCCATCAGTGTCGCGACAGCGTGTACGCTTGAGGGGTCACCTGCGGGATCCGTCGCGACGCTGCCCGATTGCGATACATTTGTCATAGAGCATCCTACTGGAGCCGCTGACGTCCTCATCAAACGCGATGGCGGCGGCAAGGTCGTTCGCGCCGGAACGCTGCGAACCGCGCGCAAGCTTTTTGATGGACGCGTGTTCCTGGCACCTCCCGGCTGAAAACCGGGTAGCGCCCTCCGTAGTCCTACGGATTCCAATGCTGCGCCAATCGCGTGTGTTATCGTTGCCATTGGAATGCGATCCTCGGGATTGCTCTCAGCGGGCCGGGCAATGACAGGAAAGCCATCCTCAACGCGAACTGAATGGACATGGCTGGTCGGCTGGGGCCTCGCCTGCATTGTGGCGGTTTCGGCGATCTGGATCACCGAACGCGCCTCCCGGATTGCGACATTGACCGCCGAGAGCGAACGGCTCCACGGTGTCGCGTCGCAACGGGCCGACCAGCATGATGCCCATCTGACAGCGCTTTCAGCCATTGCCGTAGCCGCCGCCGAGAGCCGTCCCGACCTCTTCCGGGAGGTGGCCGGCGCGATCATCCGGTTTTATCCGAGGATAACCGGCGTCCTGCTCGTGCCGCTCGCTACCGGTCGCGACACGCTCGAGATCGGCAATGCGGACCGCGATGTCGACGGCCTGCTCCGCGATGCAGCCCGGAGCTCCGATGGCACACCGGTTCTCCTTAAGCTTCCTGCGGAGCCAGGCGCCTATGCCATCGTCAAGCGCAGCCCGAACACCGACGCGTTTCGCTACGCTCTTGCGCTCGTGATCGACGCGGCAGCCCTTCTGAATGGTGATTCCGACTATTGGGCCCGCTCCGGGACGGCACGACGGTTGTCGCTACCTGACGGCACGCCGCTTCTCGCCGACGGTACCGACGATGCCGGACCGCGGTTCACTCGGGCACTTTCGAGCAACACCCAGCCGCTTCGCCTTGAGACGACCGTCGCGTTGAGCCCGGCGGAGCTCCTGCCGCCCGGCAAGGTGGCGGCTGCCATGGCACTGATCACGCTTCTGGCTATCGGGCTGCGCGCGGTTCTGCGCCAGAGAGCACAGATGCGCGACGCAGAACGACGCGCCGAGTTGAGCGGCCTCGAATCCCGTCTCAGCCACGCGTCGCGGGTCAATGCGCTTGGCGAAATGGCCAGCGGCATGGCGCACGAGTTGACCCAACCCCTGACCGCCATTCTCGCCCAGGCCCAGGCCGTCCGGCGGCTTGCGACGCGCGGCGAGACGGACGCAATCGCGCCGATGCTGGACGCGGTCGTCGACCAGACCAGGCGCGCATCGGCCATACTCGAGCGCCTGAGGACCTGGACGCGCCCTCAGGATAGGCGCGCCGAGACGATCGACCTGCGTGAGTGCCTGTACGTCGCCGAGGCCCTGCTGACCGAACAGGCGAAGGCCGCCGGGGCGGATCTTCGTGTCTCGGTCCCCGACAGCCGCGTACCGGTGGTCGCCGATCGGGTCGAGGTCGAGCAGGTGCTGTTCAATCTGATCAGGAATGCGCTCGATGCCGTGCAAGAGGTCGATGGCGAGCGCCACATCCGGGTGACGCTGACCACCGGCGACGAGACAGCGAAAATCGATGTCAGCGACACCGGTCCCGGCATCCGCGGCGACATTCGCGAGCGCATATTTACACCGTTTGTCACCACGCGGGCGGACGGAACCGGTCTCGGCCTGGCGCTCAGTCACCGCCTGATCGAGCGCGCGGGGGGCGAGCTGGTCGCGGTGGACACGTCGAAAGGGGCTCTGTTCCGGGCCAGCCTGCCGCTCGTCCGGTCTCCGCAGGCGGTCGCGGAATGAGTGTGCCGGTCTATCTGGTCGACGACGACAAGGCGGTTCGCGACGCACTCTGTCTGCTGCTGTCGACGGTGGGCATCGGCGTGAAGGCCTTCCCGGGTCCGGAGGAGCTGCTGCAGGCGTTGCCGACACTGGATCCGGGGTGCCTGATCCTGGACATACGCATGCCTGCGATCTCGGGGCTGAAACTGCAGGAGAAGCTGAATGCAGCCGGCGTGACCTGGCCGACCGTGGTGATCTCCGGCCACGGCGACATCGAGGCTTGCCGCAACGCGTTCCGGAACGGTGCCATCGATTTCCTGTCGAAGCCGGTGGATGAACAGGATCTGATCGACGCGATCCAGAAAGGCCAGGCCGCGCTCGGCAAGGCAGCGGCGCAGGCGGCGGAACGCGAGGAAACCCGTGCGCTTGTCGCCGGGCTGACCAGGCGCGAATACGAGGTCCTGTCCATGGTCGCGCGCGGCTTTACGACCCGCGACATCGCTGCGGCACTGGAGGTCTCGCCCCTCACCGTCGAAAGCCATCGCGCCGCGATCGGCGCCAAGCTCGGCACGACGTCGCCGGCGGAAATGACCCGGTTGTGGATCGAGGCCGAGAGCGCTCCGTAGAACTACGGAGGCCCGCGCCCGGCCTACGAATGGGGCCCAGGCATGGCGTCGTCTAGGTCTCTCCTCGTTACCAGCCAAGGAGAGCCGACATGCTCAGAACCACCGTCTTCATCGCCGCTCTTGCCGCGCCGTTCGCCGCTGCCGCGCAGGATCTTCCCACCGCCCCTTACCTGCCGCTGACGATGGCCGCCAGGGCCGCCAACGCCGCTCTCGAGGCCTGTGCCGCCGAGGGCTATGCGGTCAGCGTCGCGATCGTGGCCCGAGACGGGTCGACCAAGGTGCACCTGAAGGCCGATAACTCGGGTCCTCACACGGTCGGAAGCGCCCGGGGCAAGGCCTTCACCTCGGCCTCGCTGGGCCGCGACACGCTCGGGCTGGCCCAGTTCATCGGCGGCAACCCGCAGAATGACGGCCTGCGCGACATGGATCCGCGTCTGGTGATCCAGGCCGGCGGCCTGCCGATCCGCATCGGCGGCGCACTCGTGGGCGGCATCGGCGTGGGCGGCGCGCCCTCCGGCGATCTGGACGAGGCGTGCGCGCGGGCCGGTCTTGACGTTATCGACGCCGAATAATGCTGCGAGCGGACCGCGCGAGCGCCGTGCGGTCCGCACACCCACATCAAGGAAACGAGGAACCAAACATGAGACGTTATGCATTGATTGCGGCCCTGCTGGGCCTCGCCTCGGCGGCGGCCGCGCAGACAGCGCCTTCGACGAGCGAAGTCGCCGCCTATGACGGGCTCTTTCGCGCCGCCCATGAAGGCGACGTCGTCGTGATCCGGCGGCTTGCGACCGCGGGCGCGGAGATCAACGCCCGCGATAGCCGGGGGCGCACGCCCGCCCACGTCGCTGCCTTCGCGTCGCAGGACGCCGCCCTTCGGGCGCTCGCCGAGGCCGGGGCGGACATGAACGCGCTCGAGGGACGCGCCTACGACGTGGTCACAATCGCCGCGGTCGCCGACGATCCCGAGCTCATGTCGCTGGCGATCGAGCTCGGCAACGACCCCGGACTGACGACCAGCCCCTATGACGGAACCGCGCTGATCGCGGCGGCGCATCTTGGCCATGTCGAGATCGTGCGCCGCTTGATCGAGGCCGGCGCACCGCTCGATCACGTCAACAACCTTCACTGGACGGCGGTGATGGAGGCGGTCGTTCTCGGCGATGGCGGCCCGGACCACCAGGCGGTGCTCGACGCCCTGCTCGACGCCGGTGCCGACAGGACGCTGGCCGATCGCGATGGAGCGACACCGCTCCAGCACGCACGAGCGCGCGGGTTTCGTCAGATGGTCGAGCGCCTCGAGACGCTCGACTAGGCTCCCGCCGCAACCAGGCGGCGCACGCAGTCGCGGACCGATGTCCGCCAGTCGGGCAGCTTGTGGCCGAACGCGTCGCTGAAAAGGCCGCAGTCCAGCCGCGAATCGGCTGGGCGCAACGCCCTGGTCGGGAACCCGGCATGGCCGATCGGCCGCGCCCGCGTCGTGGTGCCGGTCAGATCATGGTTCGCGGCGAAGATCTCCGTCGCGAAATCGTGCCAGGTCGCGTCACCCGTTCCCGCCACGTGATAGATGCCCGGCGGAGGACCGGCGCCCGGCGCACCGATCTTCCTGGCCGCGGCCAGGATTGCATCGGCGAGATCGAGCGCGGCGGTCGGATTGCCGTACTGGTCCGCGACCACCGCCACCTCGTCGCGCTCGGTGGCGAGCCGCAGCATGGTCTTCACGAAATTGGCGCCGAACGCCGAATAGACCCAGGCCGTACGGAAGACGTAGTGGCGTGGGTTGGCGGCGGCGACCGCGTGTTCGCCCTCGAGCTTGGTGCGGCCATAGACGTTGAGCGGCGCCGTCGCGTCGGTCTCGACATAGGGAGCGCCCTTGGCGCCATCGAAGACATAGTCGGTCGAAATCTGGATGACCGGAGCACCGGCATTGCGAGCGGCCCGGGCGACAGCGCCTGCGGCTTCCGCATTGATCCGCCGTGCCGCGTCTGGTTCGTCCTCCGCCTTCTCGACCGCCGTATAGGCGGCGGCGTTGACGACAATGTCGGGGCCTATGCGCTCGACCGCCGGCGCGATGGCGTCCAGATCGTCAAGATCCAGCGCCGGCCGGCCGAGTGTAACGAGTTCGATATCGGAATGCCCGGCCGCCCGCTCGGCAAGCGACATTGCGAGCTGCCCGCTTCGCCCGGTCACCAGGAGGCGCATCGGCCGGGTCCGCTATCGCTGTTCGTCATTGCGCGGCCTTCTCGCGGATCGGCCGCCACCACCAGTCATTGGCGAGATACCAGTTCACGGTCGCCCGCAGTCCATCCTCGAAATTCTCATCAGCGCGCCATCCGAGCTCGTTCTCAATGCGTGTCGGGTCGATGGCGTAGCGGCGGTCGTGGCCGGCCCTGTCGGTGACGAACTCGATCTGATCGGAATAAGATTTGTCGTCATTGCGCGGCCGTTCCTCATCGAGAATCCGGCAGATCGTCCGCACGACGTCGATATTGGCGCGCTCGGAACGTCCGCCGACATTGTAGGTCGACCCGACTTCGCCGCGTCGCAGTATCGCCTCCAACGCCCGGGCGTGGTCCTCCACGTGCAGCCAGTCGCGGATGTTCTTCCCCGCGCCGTAGACCGGTAGCGGCAGGCCGTCGAGCGCATTGAGGATGACCAGCGGTATCAGCTTTTCGGGATACTGGAACGGGCCGTAATTGTTGGAACAGTTGGAGACCAGCACCGGCAGGCCGTATGTGTGGCCCCACGCCCGCACCAGATGGTCGGAGGCGGCCTTCGATGCCGAGTAGGGCGAGGACGGATCGTAGGCCGTCTCTTCCGTGAAGATGCCGCTGTCGAAGGGCAGGTCGCCATAGACCTCGTCGGTCGAGACGTGGTGGAAGCGGAACCTGTCCCGGCGGTCCGCGGAAAGGCTGTCACGGTAGCGCCGGGCCGCGCACAGAAGCCGCCAGGTGCCGATGATATTGCTTTCCAGGAACGCCTCGGGAGCCGCGATCGAGCGGTCGACATGGCTTTCGGCCGCCAGATGCATGATCGCGTCGATTTCATGCGATACGAGCGCGCCGTGGATGGTTTCCTCGTCGCGGATGTCGCAATGCATGAACGCGTAGTTCGGCTGACCTTCGACGGCGCGCAGCGACGCCCGGTACCCGGCATAGGTCAGCGCGTCGACATTGAGGACGAAATTGCCGGGATCGGCCGCCAGCAACCGGCAGACCGCCGACCCGATGAAGCCGGCCCCGCCGGTGACCATGATCCGCATCGCGTCAGACCTCGCCCGCGCTCTCGAAGACATCGGCATCGCGCAGGAATGGCGCTGCCGCATCCTTCTCGGACAGCACCGGCGGCGAGGCCAGGCCGGGCCACGCGATAGCGATGTCTGGATCGTCGTAGCGGATCGCGCGCTCGCTGTCGCGATTGTAGAAATCCGTCACCTTGTATACGACCTCGGTGTCGGGCTCGAGCGTAAGGAAGCCATGGGCAAAGCCCTTCGGCACGAGAAGCTGGGTCCAGTTGTCGGCCGACAGTTCCACCCCAACCCACTGCCCGAAGCTCGGCGAGCCGCGCCTTATGTCGACGGCAACGTCGAAGATCGCACCCCGGACGACACGGACGAGCTTGTCCTGCGCGAAGGGCGGAAGCTGGTAGTGCAGCCCCCGAATCACGCCCGCCTCGCGCGACAGCGAGTGGTTGTCCTGGCAGAAGCTTTCCGGCAGGCCATGTTTGGCCATCAGCCGCGCGCTGAAGGTTTCGGAGAAGAACCCGCGATGGTCGCCGTGGCGGTCGGGCACGATCGCGACGACCCCGGGCAACGCTGTCTGGCGGATTGCCGGCATCAGGACAGCTCGCTCACCCGGCGGCGCAGATAGGCCGCATAATCGGTATCGCCCAGCGTGGCGGCGCGCCTCTCGATGTCCTCCGGTGAAAGCCACCCCTGTTCGAGCGCGATCTCCTCCGGGCAGGCGATCTTGATGCCCTGCCGGAGCTCAATCGTGCGCACGAAGCTCGCCGCGTCGTGCAGGCTGTCATGCGTGCCGGTATCGAGCCAGGCGTAGCCGCGGCCGAGCCGCACCACCTCCAGATCGCCGCGCGTCAGATAGGCCCGGTTGACGTCGGTGATTTCGAGTTCACCGCGCGGCGAGGGCTTCAGATCCCGGGCGACGGTCACGACGTCGTTGTCGTAGAAATAGAGCCCAGTCACGGCCCAGTGCGACTTCGGGTTCGCCGGCTTTTCCTCGATGTCCTGCGCGATGCCGGTCTCCTGGTCGAAGTTGACGACGCCATAGCGCTGCGGATCCGACACCGCATAGGCGAAGATCGTCGCCCCGGTTTTTTTCTGCGTCGCCGCCCGCCCGAGCCGGCCGATCCCGTCGCCGTAGTAGATGTTGTCGCCGAGGATGAGCGATACGGGATCGCCCCCGATGAAGTCGGCGCCGATCAGGAAAGCCTCGGCGAGCCCGTTGGGTTCGGCCTGCTCGGCATAGGAGATATTCATCCCGAAGGCGGACCCGTCGCCGAGAAGATCGGCAAATTGCGGCAGGTCGCGCGGCGTCGAGATCACCAGTATATCGCGAATACCCGCCAGCATGTGGACGCTCAGCGGGTAGTAGATCATCGGCTTGTCGTATACCGGCAGGAGCTGCTTGGAAACGGCGAGCGTCAACGGCAGAAGCCGCGTTCCCTTTCCGCCCGCGAGGATGATGCCCTTCATATGTTCTTCTTCGAGCCGGTTTCGCTACGGGTGGTTTCGTCGCAACGGCATAGCGCTCCGCAGCAACCCTTGTCGAGTACGTTTGAACCGCCAGACAATCGTGCCAGGCTGTATTCGGTCCGTGCTTCATGGTATCGGCCTTGCCGGCCCATCCGCCCAGAACGTCCCGAAGGTGTCCGTTGCCGACCCGAAAGCCGCGCATCCTGATCCTGGCCAGCGATCCGTTCTCGGCATCGATCCGCCTCGCGCCTTTTCTGGACTGCCTCTATTTCGAAGGCGCAATCGAGGGATACTGCGTCGTCGACCGCGACCTCTCGCCGGCGGGGCCGCACCGGTTGGCCGACTTCACGCATGTCGTTGCGCAACGCAATCCCAGCTCGAACCAGTTCCGCTGGCTCCAGGCCGCCAAGATACCGTTCTGCTACGACATCGACGACCTGGTGACCGAGCTCCCGGCCCGCGCCGACAAACGGGATGAAACGACGCGGACCCGCATCGCGTGGTGCCTCGACAATGCGGCCGCCGTCACGACGCCGGGCGGGCGGCTTCCCGCCGCGCTCGAGGCAAGCACGGGAATAGTGTTCGCGGCACGGCATGTGCCGCTGCCGAACGGGCTATGGCCACAGGCCGTCGACCCGGCCCGGTGGCAGCAGCCGGCGCGCACGCTGGTGTGGGTATCGAGCGACATCCCGTTGATCGCGATGGAAGCGCCCCGCTTCGCCGAGACGGTCGCCGCCGTCGCGAAGGATTTGTCGCTCACGCCGCTTCTCATCGGCCGGTTCGCGCCTGAAACACTGGCTCTGTTTTCGCAGGCCCGCCACATTCCGCGCCTCGACTACGCGGACTATCGGCACCTTCTCGGGGTCATCGCATCCCCGATCGCGATCGCGCCGCTGCCGATCGCTGCCGGCCGGCACCAGCCCTTCATCGATGCGAAGTCGGACATCAAGATCGTCGACTTCCAGGGCCACGGCGTGCCGGCGATCTATTCCCGCGCGGCGCCCTATGTCGACAGCGAACTCGCACCGCCGATGCTGATTGACAACGATGCGGACGTCTGGGCGGAGCAGTTGCGGCGCGCGGCGCCGGATCCCGGCAGGCTGATCACGCAAGACGGCGTCGATGCCGTCCGGCGGCTGCGCAGCTACGCGGTCCTGGCGCCGACCCTGCTGGAAGCGCTGGACAGCGCCGCGACCTCAATCCCCGCCCCGCGCGCCTCGCTCAGTGCGGTGGCGCGGCGAGCCGAGCGGTCGATCCGCGGCATGTGGCGTTCGGTGCGCGGCGGTTAGAGCAGTTCAGGCCCTGCCCTTGCGCGCCCGGACAACGAGCTGGTCGCCGACCCGGCCGGAAAACAGCGTGGCGAGGGACTCGACGGCGTGAAGCAACCGCCCCGCCCGCTTGTGAAGCCATGACGGGTTCTCGCCGCCCTCCGCATGGCCGCTGCCGCGGATCGCCAGGCTCATCGTTGCGATCCTGTCCGCGCCCGAAGCCGAACTCGTCACCTCATGGCGGCCGAACCCCGCCTGCCCGAGCAGGCTGCGCATGCTGGCGACGGTAAAGATGTTCAGGTGGCGCGGCGGATCGAGCGCCATCCAGTTGGTGCCGAACAGGCTGTGGGTCAGGCCTTCGGCATTCGGCGTGAGCATGACCAAGACACCGCCCGGCTTGAGGATGCGGTGACATTCCTTCAGCGTCGCGACCGGGTCCGGCAGATGCTCGATGACATGGCTGAGCTGGACCGCGTCGAACGAGCCGGTCTCGAGTTTCTGGTCGAGCAGGTCGCCCTCGTGCACCGTCAGCCCCCTGCTGCGGGCGGCGGCGACCGCTTCGGCGTCGAACTCGACCCCGATTGTCTCCCAGCCTAGTTCGCTGAGAAGCCACATCGCGTCGCCGCTGCCGCAGCCGATGTCGAGGAACACAGCCTTCCCCTTCGGTTTTCGGGTGTGGGCCGCCTGGTCGTCGGCCTCCATGCGGCGGCGGAACCGCAGAGCGAATACAGCCGCGCCGAGCCGGTCCATGATGCCCCGCGCTCCGTTCTCGGCGTAGCGGGTCGTCAGGTAGGCGCGCTTGAGGGAAGACAGCCTGGGGTTCGTCTTCGCCACATGGGTAAAGTAGCCACGATAGGCTTCGCCGAGGTCTTCCGGCACCGGCGCAGGATTGAGCCACAGCGTGCCGCAGGCCGTGTTGGAGCATCGGTCGATCGACCATTTGCCGGGCGCCGAAAACATCCGGTCATTGAGATCGCGATATGCGGAGCGGCCGACACTGCCGCAGACGATACAGTTTGGATGCGGTGCACTCCGCATGACGCCACCTGGATGTTCGAAGTTTGGTTCCGGTCGCGCCTCCCTAACAGCCTCCAATCGGGGCGTCCATCGCCAGACGATCGGTCGCGGTCCGCCTACAAGGATTGACACGACGCATCGGCGTGGCAAGATTCCGACCGGTCAGGCGAGGAGACGCGGTCATGCGATACGGTCGATGTGCGACATTGCTCGGCGCCGCGACGCTCGCCCTTTGTGTCGCGGCTTCCGCGCGGGCCGCCGACCTCGTCATCGCGATGCCGCATCTGGTGTCGGGCCACGCCATGGCCAATGTGCTCAAGGTCGCCATCGAGGAGCGGTTCGGCCTCGACGCGGAAGTCAGGGAACTCGGCACGCTGACGGCATTCGCCGCGCTCGACGCCGGCGAAGTGGACATCATCCCCGAAGTCTGGCGACCCAATCTCGATCTCCAGATTCGACGCTACGAAGCCGAGAGCGGGACCGTGGTGGTGGCGCTGAAAGGCGTGCCGGCCTGGCAGGGCCTTTGCGCCACGCCGGCCGCGGCGGACCGGCTCGGCATCACCGACGTCTCCGACCTCTCCGACGCTGCCAAGACGGCGGAACTGGACACCGACGGCGACGGGCGCGGCGAGATATGGATCGGTTCGCGCAACTGGTCGTCCACGCCGATCGAGCGCGTCCGCGCCATGAGCTACGGCTACGCCGATACCCTGACCCTTGTCGAAGCCGAGGAGGAAGTCGGGATGGCGGCGGTCGACATTGCCGTGGCCACCGACCGTCCGATGGTCTTCGTGTGCCGGGCGCCTCATTACATCTACAAGCTGCACAACATCACACGGCTCAAGGAACCCGATTTCGACCGGTCGAAATGGAACATCGTTCCGGCGGGCGAAGACCCGCTGTGGATCGCGCATTCGCAGGCTCCGGTCGCCTGGAACGTATCGCATTTCCACATCGCCTACGCGTCGGCGCTGGCCGACAAGCACGCCGATGTGGCGGCGTTTCTCGAGAATGTCGACTTCCGTCCCGCCGAACTCATCGCGATGATCTACGCGCTCGAGGTCGACCGGCAGCCGGAACTCGACTTCGCCAGAAGCTGGGTGGAACAGAACAGAAAGCGGGTCGACGAATGGATGCCGAAATGACCGCCGCGACGACCAGCCGCCCACGCCTGAAGCTGTTTGCCGGGGCCTTTGCCGCCGCGCTGTCGCTCGGCATCCTGGCCGCGGCCGCCGACACGCTCATCTACGACGCCCAGACCAACAAATGGGTGAAGTACGACAAGCAGACGGCGCGCAAGTACTACGCCCGCAACAAGCAGCCGCCCGAAGCGTTCCGGCGCCAGACGGTGCGCTTCCGCACCGCCGAACGGCCCGGCACCATCATCATCGACGGCAACCAGCACTTCCTGTACCTCGTTCAGCCGAATCACCAGGCGATCCGCTACGGCATAGGCGTCGGACGCGAGGGTTTCGGCTGGGCCGGCATCGTGCGGATCGGCCGGACCGCCGAATGGCCGACGTGGACGCCGCCCGCCGAGATGGTGGCGCGCGACCCGAAGCTCAAGAAATACGCGAACGGAATGCCGGGCGGGCCGAACAATCCGCTCGGCGCACGGGCGCTCTACCTCTACGAAGGCGGGCACGACACGATCTATCGCATCCACGGAACCGCCGAGCCGTGGTCGATCGGGCTCGACGTCTCGTCAGGATGCATCCGCATGAACAATGACGACGTGACGGATCTTCACAGCCGGATCGAGATCGGCGCCAAGGTCATCGTCCTGATGCAGGGCGCGGCACTCTACAAGGGGGTTTGACATGAGTTTTGCTGGAACCAGCGCGCGCGCCGCCACGGCCGGTGCGATCGCCGTGCTCATGGCGGGATGCATGTCGACGCCGGAGCCGGAGAACCGGGCGCGCAGCACGGTCGAGACGGCGCCGGCCGATCTCCAGCTCCTGTGCGCCAGCGAGGTGGCGAGATCCAAAGGCGTCAGCGGCGACAAGGTCCTGCCGATCTCGTCGCGCCGGCTCGACGGTGGACGCTGGGAGGTCAATGTCGACGCGGCGGGCTCGCAGGCGGTCTGCGTCATCGACGACGACGGCAACGTGACGCTTTAGCCTCGCGCAGCTCTCTTCAAACGCAAAAGCCGCGCCCGGCGAAGGCGCGGCTCGCTCGTATCGATGACCGTTGTGCGGCGCGTCAGGCGTTCAGGCGCGATTCGTCGATTGCCTGCAGGAATATGCCGCGCGCCACCGGCAGGGGCGTCTTGCCGCGCTGCGCCGCCATGCACGCGCTGTTCGCGGCGTAATACCATTTGCCGCGCGTTGCCGGCCAGCCGTTGACCAGCGCTTCGCTCGCCTCTCGCGGGGTGCGGATTTCCGTGACGCCGCTACCAGTTCGCAGCCTGACGGGCAGGTGAAACTCCAACTCGGCACACATTCTGGCCTCCTCACGGTTCGTCTCAGCCGTCAAGAGAGTGTGAAGATCGCTTTCGGCGGAAAAATGGCGAAGGCGTGTCGAATTAAGGCAATTGCATCGGGCCCAGCGAAGTCAGTTGGCGGAGGCAACCGCTCGGGCCGCATGCAGGGGAGCCGCCGTCCTGCCGCCGGCCATGGCCAGCAGCGCCACGCCATACTGGACGACAAGGCCGGCGGCGAAGAACAGCCCGTCGACCAGCGCGTCCGTGGGCACGACTTCGCTGACGACCTGCAGGGCGATGGCGATCACCGAGCCCGTGGCGAAGACCGGAAGACTGTTGCGTCCGAGCGTATCGACGGGCCCGAGCGGCCAGCTGCCCAAAAGGCGATCCAGCCAGCGCATGTTGACCAGAACGTAGGCCAGGGCAAGGACGTGGAGAAGCCGCGGCAGAGGCAGGAACGACTTGTCGAAACCGCCAATGAAGAAGGGTACATAGGCGCCGCCCGGCAGCCCGCCCGCCTCGGCCACGACCCAGATTCCCGAGAAGACGAGAAAGGCAAGGGCGGCGACGAAAAGCAGGGGGTTGGCGGGAACGAGGCTGCGTCCCTCACGCGCCCGCATGCCGCCGGCCACGCCGATCACGAAGACGAGCTGCCAGGCGACCGGGTTGAAAAACCAGCCGCCTTCATTGGGAAAGTTCGGCAGGTTCAGCCGGAACATGCCGGCCGCCGCCCAGACGAGCGCCGACACGCCGATCATCGCCCAGATGCTGCGCCTGCCGATCAGGATGAATGCGGGCGCGACGAGGAGCAGCACGCAATAGAGCGGCAGGATGTTGAAGTAGGCAAACTGATGGCCCAGCGTCGGCAGCCCGACCAGGATCGTTTCGAGCGGCCGTTCCACGACGGCGATGTAATTGACCCGCCCCGAAAGCTCTTCAGTGCCGAAGGCGAAATGGCCGAGGCCGAGGATCGCAAGAGCAAGTCCGGTGATCAGCATGTGGACGAGATAGAGCTTGCGCGCCCGCCGCCAGACCCGCATCGCCGCCTCGAAGGCCCGACCCGGCTGGAAGCCGCCGGCATAGGCCAGTCCCGTGGCGATGCCCGACATCAGGACGAACCCTTCGGCGGCATCGGAGAAGCCGAAATTGCGTGAGGTCCAGTCTTCGTAGACGCTGTCCGGGACGTGGTTGATGAAGATCGTGATCAGGGCGAGCCCTCGCAGCACGTCGAGCCGATGGTCGCGTCTGGTCCGGACGTTCGCCACAGGCGGCGCCGACACGTTCATCGCGCCCTCGCGACAGGCATCTCCGGCCCGGCAAGGTCCGGGGCGGAGGGGTCGTTTGCCTCTCCGGCGCTCCGCCAGCGGGCGAGCACCGCTTCCTGCATGGCGATAACCGGGTCGGGGTCGCTCTGCTGCGGTGTCGCGAACAAGACGCCGTTCACCCGCCGATTGCCTCTCGACGTCAGGTGGATGATCAGCGGCGAGAAGATCATCGGCACGGTGACGGGCAGCAGCCAGTAGAACAGCTCCGGAACGAGGTCGAAGGTTGCCGCCAGCACGGCGAACCCCGTCGCGCAGATCCACCAGGATGCGTCCCACCCCTCGCGCAGCCCGACGGCGCCGGCTTCACGGTTGGCGGCAGGCCAGCCGCCGTCGGCGCCGAACGCAACCTGGAGCACGGCGCGGGTCTGGTACATCAGCATCAGCGGCGCGAGCATGCTCGACCACGCCACCTCGGCGATCGTCGAAAGCGCGGCCGCCGCGACGCCGCCGAAGCTTGCGGTACGGCGCGCCAGTGCCTCGCGAAGCAGGATCAGCAGCTTCGGTCCGATCAGGATGCCGACGATACCGGTCAGCAGCGCCAGCGCCTGGGCATGCTCGACGCGCGGAAACACCGGCGGCATCGCCGGATTGGGGAAATAGTCGGGCTCACCCATGATCGCCGGAGCAGCGATGGTAGCAGCCAGAAAGATCGCCCAGACGGGCGATGCGAGATAGGCCATGATCCCCTGCACGAAAACGAACCGGCTCCACAGCTTGAGGCCCGGCGCTCCGACGAGGCGCATGTGCTGGAGATTGCCCTGGCACCAGCGCCGGTCGCGCTTGGCGAAGTCGATCAGATTCTCCGGCCCCTCCTCGAAAGATCCTTCAAGATCGGTGTCGAGCCTGACGATCCAGTCATTGCGCGCCAGGAGCGCCGCCTCGACATAGTCGTGGCTGAGGATGTGGCCGCCGAACGGTGGTCTGCCGCTCAGGGCCGGCAGCCCGCAGCTTTGCGCGAAGGCTCGTGTGCGGACGATTGCGTTGTGCCCCCAGAACGGGCCTTCCTCGCCTTGCAGCGTTGCCAGCCCGCGCGCGAATGTCGGCGAGTAGAACGTCGCGGCGAACTGGGTCGCGCGGCCGAACCAGGATCGCGCGTGGATGATCTTGGGAAGGGTCTGGAGCAGGCCCAGCCGCGGTTCGGCCTGCATGCGGCCGACCATCTCGACCATGGTCCGGCCGGCCATCAGGCTGTCGGCATCGAGGATGATCAGGAAATCGTAGATCGCCCCCGAACTGCGAATGAAATCTGCGACGTTGCCGGCCTTCTTGCCGGTGTTTGCGTCGCGGCGGCGGTAAAAGACCGTGCTGTCCGTTATCTCGGCACGGAGCCGTTCGATCCACCGTTCCTCGTCCGCCGCGATTGCCGGGTCCGTCGTGTCGGAGAGTACGGCGAAATCGAACAGGTCGCCGAACCCGGTACCGGCCAGGTCGCGCGCCATCGCCGCGACATGGGAAAAGGTCTTGGCGGGGTCTTCGTTGTAGACCGGGACGAGAACCGCGGTCCGGGTCGCGGAAATGTCGCGCACCGGCCGGTTGGTATGGCGCGGCGAGACCAGCCCGTTGAGGGCGATCGCAGCGCCCCAGCCAAGCCAGCCCGCGCTCAACGCGAGCAGGCCGGTGCGGACGTAATCGAGCCAGTGTTCGCCATCGGCCAAAAGAACGTCGGCCGCAAGGACGGCCGCCATGGCGGCGACCGTCAGGCAGAAGAGCAGCGAAACAATTCTTCGAAAAGCGACCATGGGTTCGGCAGCGCGGCGCGAGCCGGGCCTTCCAGTCCTATTTCGATGCCAGCCATGGCAGCAGGAACAGGCGCAGCGCGCCCGGCGAACGCTGGCGCTCGAGAACCTGCTCAGGCATGGCCATCGGAGCGATCGGCAGCCCCGAATTCCGCACGATGCGGATTTGCGGCACGGCGTCAGCTTCTGCGGTCATCTTGCGGTCTCCA
>JAMLJD010000059.1 GCA_023953775.1 Rhizobiaceae bacterium
CACGTGCGCGCCATGGGCGAGGCTGCCGGCCGCGTCTCGCTCGCCGCCTCCGGCAAGGCGCAGTCGATCGAGGGCTCGATCGTCGTCACGGCGAGCGAGATCTACTCGGCCTACCTGCTGCCGCCGGTCGTTGCGCGGCTGCGCCGCGAGCATCCCGGCATCACGGTCGAGGTCGTGGCCTCCAACGCCACGATCGACCTGAAGCGCCGCGAGGCCGACATCGCCGTACGCAGCTTCCGCCCCACCGAGCCGGATCTCGTCGCGCGCAAGATCGGCGACGACCGCGCGCGCTTCTACGCCACGCCGGCCTACCTCGCCGGGATCGGCGATCCGGCCGGGCCGGCCGACCTGTCCCGGGCCGCCTTCATCGGCTTCGACACCAGCGACGTGATGCTCGACGGGCTCAACCGCATGGGCCTGTCGCTCACCCGGCGCAATTTCCCCGTGCTGACCGCCAGCCACCTCGTCCACTGGGAGCTCTGCAAGGCCGGCGCCGGCATCGCCGTCGTGCCCGAGGCGGTCGGCGATGCCGAGCCGTCCGTCCGCCGTGTGCTGCCCGATTTCCAGCCGATGGAGTTCCCGATCTGGCTCACCGCCCACCGCGAGGTGCGCACCAGCCGCCGGGTGCGGCTGGTGTTCGAGCTTCTCGCCGAGGAACTCGGCGGCCGTTCGAAGGGCGGCTGACGCGGCGCCGCGCTTGACGCGGGCCGCGATTCGGTCAGCCTTGGGCTGGCACCGGAGCAGGGAGGATACGCATGCCGAAGGCGCTATACGAAAAACGCGGCAGGATCGCCTACGTCACCTTCAACCGGCCGGAGGCGATGAACGCCATCGACCGCGAGATGCACGAGCTGCTGTGGGAGATCTGGCAGGATTTCCGTGACGACGATGCGCTCGACGTCGCGATCGTCACCGGCGCCGGCGACGAGGCGTTCTGCGCCGGCGCCGATCTGAAGTCGCATCTGCCCTACTGGGCCGAGAATGCCGACGCGCTTCTGCCGCGCCGCAAGATCGCCGACGGTCTCGGCGGCATCACCCGCGGCCTTCACCGCATCTACAAGCCGATCGTCGCCGCCGTGAACGGCTGGGCGCTCGCCGGCGGCCTTGAAAACGCGCTCGCCTGCGACATCCGCATTGCCTCGGAACGTGCCCGCTTCGGCTCCTTCGAGGTCCGCCGCGGCTTCCACCACGGCGATGGCGGCATCGTGCGGCTGGTCAACATCTGCGGCGCCGGCATCGCGCTCGAGATGCAGCTCACCGGCGAACCGATCGATGCCGAGCGCGCACTGCGCTGCAACATGGTCTCGCGCGTCGTCCCGCATGAAAGGCTGATGGAGGAGGCCGAGAAGGTCGCCGCCCGGATCCTGCGCAACGACCAGTGGGCCGTCCGCTCCGCCAAGGAGACCGTGCTCAACGTCATTGGCCGGCCGATCGACGACCAGCTCGCCTACGAGGCCTTCACCGGCTATTCGGGTGCCGCCAATCCCGAGATGAAGCGCCGCCTGGCGGCGTTCTACGACAAGTCGGATGCAGGCCGCGCCGGCCGCAACGAGACGCCGCTCGAACCCGGGGAATAGGACGCGCGGGCGTCCTATTCCTCCGGCTCGGTGGTGAACAGCAGCGGAAAGCCCTGCGCCTTGCCGGCGTCGGTCGCCCGCGTCGCCTTGGTCTCGGCGACGTCCTTGGTGAAGACGGCGACGACGCAGACGCCCTTCTGGTGCGCGGTGATCATGATCCGGTAGGCCTGGTCGTCGGTCACCCGGAATTCCCCCTTCAGCACCTGCACGACGAATTCGCGCGGTGTGAAGTCGTCATTGACGAGGATCACCTTGTGCAGCTTCGGCCGTTCGACCTTCGGCTTCGTGGTCGTACGCGGTTTCGTGACGTTTTCGCTCATTCGCCGTCATGTAGGTCAGGATCTGGGAGAAGCCATATCTTCGCACGGCCGCGCCCGCCCGTCCATGCCGGCGGCTCGGCGCCCCTTCGCCGAGCCCCGTGTTTCACGATCCTGCCTTTCATTGCTAACCTCCCCGCAGCCGCATGGGGGATGAAATGCTCGCTCTGGAATTCACCGCCGGATCGCCATTCGCACGGGCCGTCAGGATCCTGCTCGACGAGCTCGGGCTTGAATATCGTCGCATCGAGCTCGACGCTGCTCCCTCTGCCGAACGAGCGGACGGATTTCCGACGCTGCAGGTTCCCGCCCTGCGCGACGGCGAATTGAAGCTCTGGGAGAGCGGGCTGATCGCGGACTATCTCCTGAAGACCTACCCGGCGCGGCGCAAGTCCGCGCCGCCGCTTGCCGGATCCCTGTGGCGGCAAGGGAGCGAATGGCGCGACAAGCTCGTCTTCTCCACGATCCAGACATTCGGTACAGCGGTGACGACGATCTCGCAGATGACCTGGACGGGCGTGCGGGTCACCGCCAATGGCCATCTGGACAGATGTGCCGACCGGGCGCAGGCGATCCTCGCCTGGCTCGAAAACGAGCTGTCGGAGGACGTGCCGGGCTTTCTGCCGGGGCTGCTTTCGGCCCAGGACATCTTCCTTGCCTCCCACGTCCGCTTTGTCGAGGCGCGGCCGATCGGTCTCGACCTCGGCCTCGAGCGTCTCCCCGGGATCGCTTCGTTGCTGGCCGCCCTCGACCAACGGGAAAGCTTCCTGGCCAATCCGGTCTGGTGGTGGGACGAGGCGGTCACGGGCTATGCGCCCGACGGCCAGCCGTTCTATGAGCCGCAACCGTCCGGCGGATAGGCAGGGCCCGGACCACGTTCCCGAGAGATGATGCTATGAGTCCGTGACTTGGCCGCGCACGGTCGCCGGGTTTCCCGTGACGGTCGTGCCGGCCGGCACGTCCTTCTTCACCACCGCGCCCGCGCCGACGATCGCCCCGTCGCCCACGCTCACCCCACCGAGGATGATCGCGCCGCCGCCGATCCATACGTCGCGGCCGATTGTCACCGGCCTGGCGATTTCCAGCCCCTGCCGTCTCAGCGCGCGGTCCTTGTGATGTTCGGCGCAGTAGATCTGCACCGTCGGCCCGAGCATCGTGCCGTCGCCGATCGTCACCGTTGCCGTGTCGAGGATCACGCAGCCCGCATTGATGTAGACGCCGTCCGCCAGGCTGATGTTGATGCCGTAGGCGCAGTGGAACGGCGCCTCGATCATCGCGCCGTCGGCGGTCTTCAAAAGCGCCTTGAGCCTCGGTCCGATCGGGCCGCGCTCGGCCGGGGGCAGCGTGTTGTGCTCGTGCACCGCCGACCGCGCCGCATCGCGCAGCGCGTCGAGTTCGGGGTCGACGCAGCGATACCAATCGCCCGCTTCCATCTTCTCGCGTTCAGTCAAAGATGTATGTGGCAACTACCACCAGCCAAATGTCGAGCCGAAAGGAAATACACCACCCAAGAGAGCACCGGTGGCTGCAATAGTCGCAAGGAAGAGTTCGTATCCGCGAAGATAGAGCCTTTGCTCCATGACGACAGCGTTTCCATGCCAAAATAGCCTCTTGGTCGCTTCATCAACCTCGAGCTTATCGATGTCGTTCCAAGATATCGGATGCCTTGCCATATTTACCCCCGATGCAGGATTCGCGTGACGCTAGTTTACGACAGAATCGCGCTTGCGCCCCTCGCCTTGACAAACCGCCCCCTCCATGCGCTTTTCCGCGCGATTTTCGCGCGCCCGCGCGTGCTTCGGCAATCCAGCGGTGCGCCTCACACCATACCGGGAAAAATTCCATGCACCGCTACCGCAGCCACACCTGCGCACAGTTGAGGAAATCCGATGTCGGGGCCACCGTGCGCCTGTCCGGCTGGGTTCATCGCGTGCGCGACCATGGCGGCCTGCTCTTCATCGACCTGCGCGACCATTACGGCATCACGCAGATTGTCGCCGATCCCGATTCGCCCTGCTTCAAGACCGCCGAGAAGGTGAGGGGCGAGTGGGTCATCCGCGTCGACGGCGAGGTCAAGGCGCGCTCCGCCGAGACCGTCAACGCCAACCTGCCGACCGGCGAGGTCGAGATCTTCGCGCGCGACATGGAGGTCCTGTCGGCGGCGAAGGAACTGCCGCTGCCGGTCTTCGGCGAGCCGGACTATCCCGAGGACATCCGCCTCAAATACCGCTTCCTCGACCTGCGCCGCGAGACGCTGCACCGCAATCTCGTGCAGCGCACGAAGATCATCGCCGACATGCGCGGCCGCATGGCCGATGCCGGCTTCACCGAATATTCGACGCCGATCCTCACTGCATCGTCGCCCGAGGGCGCGCGCGACTTCCTCGTGCCGTCGCGCATTCATCAGGGCAAGTTCTACGCGCTGCCGCAGGCGCCGCAGATCTACAAGCAGCTCATCATGGTGTCGGGCTTCGACCGCTATTTCCAGATCGCGCCCTGCTTCCGCGACGAGGACCCGCGCGCCGACCGGCTGCCGGGCGAGTTCTACCAGCTCGACCTCGAGATGAGCTTCGTCGAGCAGGAAGACGTGTTCCAGACCATGGAGCCCGTCCTGCGCGGCGTCTTCGAGCGCTTCGCCGACGGCAAGCCGGTGACGCAGACCTTCCCGCGCATCGCCTATGACGACGCGATGCGCAAATACGGCTCCGACAAGCCGGACCTGCGCAACCCGATCGAGATGCAGGACGTCTCGGAGCATTTCCGCGATTCCGGCTTCAAGGTCTTCGCCAACATTCTCGCTGCTGACGCGAAGCACCAGGTCTGGGCGATCCCGGCCAGGACCGGCGGCAGCCGTGCTTTCTGCGACCGCATGAACTCCTGGGCGCAGGGCGAGGGCCAGCCGGGCCTCGGCTACATCTTCTGGCGCAAGGAAGGCGACAGGATCGAGGGCGCCGGGCCGCTCGCCAAGAACATCGGCGAGGAGCGCACCGAGGCGGTTCGTTCCCAGATGGGTCTCGATGACGGCGATGCCTGTTTCTTCGTTGCCGGCGACCCGAAGAAGTTCGTCGCCTTCGCCGGTGCCGCGCGCACCCGCGCCGGCGAGGAACTGAACCTCGTCGACCGCGACCGTTACGAACTCTGCTGGATCGTCGATTTCCCCTTCTACGAGTGGAACGAGGACGAGAAGAAGGTCGATTTCGGCCACAACCCCTTCACCATGCCGCAGGGCGGCATGGAGGCGCTGGAAGGAACCGAGCCGCTCGAGATCAAGGCCTGGCAGTACGACATGGTCTGCAACGGCTTCGAGATCGCGAGCGGAGGCATCCGCAACCACGTGCCCGAGACCATGGTCAAGGCCTTCGAGATCGCCGGTCTCGACCGCGCCACCGTCGAGGAGCGTTTCGGCGGCCTCTACCGCGCCTTCCAGTACGGCGCGCCGCCGCATGGCGGCAT
This sequence comes from Rhizobiaceae bacterium, assembly GCA_023953775.1. Classification (GTDB taxonomy): domain Bacteria; phylum Pseudomonadota; class Alphaproteobacteria; order Rhizobiales; family Rhizobiaceae; genus JAMLJD01. The sequence continues at coordinate 5,348 of JAMLJD010000059.1, forward strand.
GGCGGCCGGCATCGACCGCATCGTCATGCTTCTGGTCGGCGCCAGGAACCTGCGCGAGGTCACCATGTTCCCGATGAACCAGCAGGCCGAGGACCTTCTGATGGGCGCTCCCTCGGAAGCGACCCAGCAGCAATTGCGCGAGCTCGCCATCCGCATGGCGCCGCAGAAGAAGGATGGCTAGCGGACGGTCCCAGGCGGCGGAGCAGGCCATGCCGCGCCTGCTCGTCACCGGTTTCGGCGTCTTCCCGGGCGCCCCGGTCAACCCGACGGAAAAGCTGGTTCGTGCCCTGCGGGAGGCGCCGCCGCCATTGGACGGCGTTGGCGCGTTGATCCGAGCTGCTCGACGTCGACTACGCGACGATCTCCGGCCGCCTCTCGGAAATCGGCCGGTCCTTCTCGCCCGACATCGCGATCATTTCGGCCTCGCGCGCGAGTGCTCCGGCTTTAGGCTTGAGCGCACGGCGCGCAATTCACACCGCGACGCCCGGCCCGACAATTCGGGCGCGCTGCCGGTGTCGAGGCGCGTCTGCGACGGCGGAAACTATCCCTCCTCGCTGCCGCTCGACGACATCCACGCCGCGCTCCGGCGCGCGGGCCTGCCGGTCGAATGGTCGGACGATGCCGGCGGCTATCTGGCCAGCACCGTCTTCACGCTGTCGCGCGCCCCATGCCTGCGACGGCCTTGCGCCCTCAATGTCGGTTTCGTCCACGTGCCTCCGCTGCGCGAGGCCGAGCCGAAGAACCCACGCACGCTCGCCTTCGACGACCTGATGCGCGGCGCGCTGATCATCATCGACCTGTGTGTCGCGAGGCTCGCTGCGACACGGGCATGAGCCGTCACATCTCCCGCTTCAGCGCCTTTAGAATTGCGTTGGTGAGCCTGGCCGCGCGTTCCGGTCGAGATACAGGTCCTCTTCAGGCTGGATCCGAAACTCACGACCACCAGCTTTTCCGCGGGTGCGATGAGGATCGTCTGGCCAGGTGACCGCTGGCGAAATAGGAACCCGGCGGCATCCCCCAGCCGCGCCGGAGGCCGCGCCTTCGCTGTCGCCTGCGTTTGTCCGAAGCCGGCGCCATAGCCCGCATCGGCGACCCGGCGTCACCACAGCGGAGTATTCGGTCCAGCCTGCCGGAAGTATCCGCTTGTCGCCTGCACGTCCGCCGTTCAGGTAAAGCAATCCGAACCGCGCCCAGTCGCGCGCGCTGGCATAGACATGGGTTGCGCCCATCGGCGATCCCGATTCGTCGAGATTCCTGGGTCACGTGGACCATTCCGATCGGTCCAAAGAGCATGTCATGCGAGAACCGCGCGATGGTCTCGACGTTGCCGCGATCGTATCGCGGATGATTCCCGAGAGGATGGCGTAATTGCCGTCCGTGTAAGACCACTGTTTGCCTGGAGCACACCGGAAATTCGGCATCGGCGGCAAAGGCGGCCATGTCGCTCCTCTTTGAACAGCATCTCCGTTGCCCGGTCGAAGCCGCTTGTCCGAACCGAATGGTTGGCCGCTGGTCCTGGCGAAGCAACTGGTCTATCGTGATCGTTCGTCGCGGATCGCCTTCGCTGCTCAAGCAGCTGACCGGCGCCGGCATCGGGGATCGAAGACGTCCCTGCTGGACAGAACGCCGACAAGGGCGTTCGTGACCGGTTGGCGACCGACCAGCTCAGCAACGGGGTCTCGGGTGTCGTGCCGGGCGCATAGCGCTCGGCGATGATTTTGTCGTCCTGGACGATGACGATAGCGCGTCGGCCCTTGCGCGGCGCGCCCGGGCTCCCTCGGCGAACGCGATGTCCAGCGCCGCCGCGATCCCGGGGTTTCGCGGCACCACCGGCTCTTGCGGAACCTGGGATGGCCAGACTCGCCGTCCGCCAGGTCGGCATGGCGGGCTGCCTCCGGGGGGATTGGCGCCATGGATCAGGGTGCAGCCTCGTCCCTCCGCGAATACTGCGCGGCTTCGAAATGCTCCGGCAAGTCCGACGCGCACCTCCTTGTCCTCTTCGTCGACGGCATATGCGGTCAGCGTTGAAGCGATCCGGTAGATCGTCGGCGCGACATAGTCGTCGTAGACCCGATCGGGATCGCGGTAGAGGCTATGAACCTCTCCGAGCACAGCAGATGTGCGGTAAGACCTGTGCGACGCAGAGGGGGTTGCGTCGGGAGCCAGCATGAGCGGCCAGGACCGCCAGGAGACGATAACGGTTCTCAATCTTATGCTCCGCCGCTTGCGTTCGGATGAGGACGACTTCAAATACGAGCAATATTCGTGTTTTGTACTCGCGTTTCCGGGGATTACGGGCAGGCCATGGCAGGAACCGAAAAAGCCAGGAAAAACAAGCGCCGCAGCCCATCGCAAGCGCGGTCGCGGGAGAAAGGTGTCCTTCATTCTGGAAGCGGCTGCTCGCATCTTGCGTGAGGAAGGGTCGGCGGGTTTCAACACCAACCGGATAGCGGAGAGGGCAGGTAATGCTCTGTCGGAACAGCACGGCTACTCCCGACAAGGAAGCATTCTGGTCGCTCTCGCGCGGAACATTCTCGTCGACGACATGGAGGCCCTGCGCAGCGCGCTCGACGGACCGGCAAGGCGGGGACCCTGATCACGCCCTTGTCCCGCACTGTTTGAGCGCCACCGTCACGATGGATCCGTGCGGCGGGAAGTCATGCGCGCGCACATTGGCGCCGGACACGGTGGTGAGCATGTCGCCCAGGTCCAGACTGGTGTCGAACTGCTCCTGAGGCATGACGGGGCGCTGTTCGGAGGGGGGGAGTGCCCGCCTCGGACGCGGCGCGCGCCTTTTCGTTGTTACGCGGGCCGTCCTCGGCATCGCGCGCGCCCCTGGCCGGGGAGGGCGCCGGCGCGCAGGTGAGCGTTGCGGAGGTCGAGGACTGGGACGGTCGCGCTCGTCCGTCAGGTCCTGGAGCGCGCCGGCGCGCAATGAAGGCCCGGCATGGGCCGCGCTGCGGCGCGGCCCATTACGTGTGCGACAGACCCTATTCGTTGGCGGTGATCGTCACGTTGAGCTGCTTCGGCAGGTCCTGCGGCGAGGATCATGCGGTCCTGCATCGACGCCAGAACGACCCGGCGTCGGCGTCGCGTCCAGTCGAGCGTCGATCAGCCCTTGCGGTCGTCGAGGTGCGATCGCCCTCGCCGGCGGCCGTCGCCAGTTCGGGCGAGCCGAGCTGCATCACCACAAGGGCGCCATCACCTTGGCCTGCGCGGCAGGCTGCGCCCGGTCCATGCCCTGCTGCTTGGCGAAGAAGTCGTCAGCTTGCCGGTCAGGCTGTCGTCCTCGAAGCCGATCGAGGCGCTGCGATTCCAGCGTGCTCATCAGCGCCATCATCTCGCCCTGCTTCTGGTTCGCGCTGTCGGGATTGGCCGTCATCTCGGCCTGGATCGCCCGCATCTTCTTGGTGAACTCCGCGGTCAGCCCGCCGACATCGACCGTCATGCCGAGCGTTCCGGCATCGTTGACGGTGATGTCGTATTGCGACAATTCGAACTTGCCGTCCTCCGGCTGCCACAGCCCCTCGATCGCCAGGCTGCCGGTGATCTGCTCGTAGCCCAGCGCCTTGGTCGTCTGGATCGTCTTCGGGTCGCCCGTCGCCGCCAGGTCGGCGAAGAACTCGCCCGCCGAGCCCGAGAAGATTCATCGGATTGCCGCCCGGGCAGCCCCACCTCGAGCTCCAGATCGTTGAGCGTGAAGACCTGCTTGCCGCCCATGCCGACGGTCAGCGTCTCCATCGCTGCGGTCTCGTAGAGCATCATGTCGCCCAGCGGTCCGTCGGCGTCGTCCGGCGGCATCGTCACGCCCGTCATGCTGACCCCGGTGATCTTGAGGTCCGTGCCGTCCTTCGAGCGTGAATATTCGGCCAGCGAGGCCGTGCCGATGCGGAACGTGCCGTCGCTGTCCTCCGACGTCGTCCAGCGTGATGTCGCCGATCGGCTGTTCCTTGCCCACAGGGCCGGCCTTCCGCGCCGACGAGCACGATCTGCGAGCCGGCGCCGGAATGCTGTCCCAGGTGATGTTGCTGCCCTGTTCGACGAGCCGCGCCTTCAGCCATTCCGCGACGGCCTCGGCGTCCTGCGCGGTAGGCTTGGTGCGGCAAAAGCATCAGAATGGCGGCTGCCGTGGCGAGTAGTCAGTCGTTGCCCGTGTCGTCGTCATCGCGTGTTCCCTTGTTTCGCCCTTCCCCGAGGGCATGGATTAGCGGCTTATCTGTCCCGCCACAACTGGACGGTTTGATGACGCGCGGATATTCCGCCCGGCATCCGCCGCTCTTGCCTGAATCACCCGGTTCGCTAACCCGTTCGCATGGGAAAAAGACCTGATACCGCCGGGCGGACTGACGACGACTACATCGAGCCCGTCGACCTGAAGAAGGCGCTGGAAGAGGCGCTATCTCGCCACGCGCTGTCGACCATCATGCCGCACTTTGCCCGACGTGCGCGACGGGCTGAAAACCGGTCCCATCGCCGCATCGTGCACGCCATGCGCCTGATGCGGCTGGTGCCCGACCAGCGCTTCGCCAAATGCGCCTCCATCGTCGGCGAGGTGATGGGCAAGTTCCATCCCCATGGCGACCAGTCGATCTACGACGCGCTTCGGTGCGCCTCGCGCGGTCCTTCTCGGTGCGCTATCCGCTCGTCGACGGCCAGGGCAATTTCGGCAATATCGACGGCGATAACGCCGCCGCCATGCGCTACACCGAGGCGCGCATGACCGAGGCGGCCGCCGACCTGCTGGAAGGCATCACCGAGGACGCGGTCGATTTCCGCCCACCACCTACAACGAGGAGGACGAGGAGCCCGTCGTCCTGCCCGGCGCCTTCCCCAACCTGCTCGCCAACGGTTCGTCTGGCATCGCCGTCAGCATGGCGACCTCGATCCCGCCGCACAACGCCTTCGAGCTGTGCAACGCCGCAGTCCACCTGATCGACCAGCCTGAAGCCTCCGTCGCCGACCTGATGGCCCATGTCGAGGGGCCGGACTTCCCGACCGGCGGCATCGTCGTCGACGACCGCGCGACGATCCGCGAGGCCTACGAGGCCGAGGTGCGGCGCCTGACCCGCCTGCGCGCCCGCTGGAGCCAGGAAGACCAGGGCGGGGCACCTGGCACCGCCGTCTCCGAGATCCCCTACGGCGTCCAGAAGGCGCGGCTGATCGAGAAGATCGCCGAGCTTCATTGCCCGCCGCCTGCCGCTGCTCGGGATGTCCGCGACGAGAGTGCCGAGGACATCCGCCTCGTGCTCGTCCCCAAGAGCCGCGCAGTCATTAACCTGCTGATCAGGATCGCTGTTCAAGCTCACCGACCTCGAGGTGCGCTTTTCCGCTCAACATGAACGTGCTGTCGCGCGGCAAGGTGCCCGGCGTGCTGTCGCTCGCCCAGGTGCTGCGCAGATGGCTCTGCCACCGCAAGGACGTGCTGGTGCGCCGCTCGCCACCGTCTCGGCGAGATCAGGCGCCGGCTGGAGATCCTCGGCGGCTATCTGATCGCCTATCTCAACATCGACGAGGTCATCCGCATCATCCGCGAGGAGGACGAGGCCCAAGCCCGTCATGATGGCGCGCTGGGACCTGACCGACCTGCAGGCCAGATCGATCCTCAACATGCGCCTGCAGGCGCTGCGCAAGCTCGAGGAGTTCGAGATCCGCAGGAGTTCGACACCCTCACCGCCGGAAAGAAGCAGATCGAGGCGTTGCTCAGCTCCGACGCTGCAGTGGAAGACGATCCGCTGGCAGGTCGAGAAGACCCGCGACAAGTTCTCGCCCGAGGCCAGCGGAGCTCGGCGCCCGCCGCACCACCTTCGACGCCGCGCCCGAGCACGATCTCGGTGACATCCACCACGCCATGGTCGAGGAAAGGCCGGTCACGGTCGTCGTCTCGGAAGAGGGCTGGCTGCGCGCCATGAAGGGCCATCTGGCCGACTTCTCCACGCTCGCCTTCAAGGAGGGCGACGCGCTCAAGCTCGCCTTCCACGCCCAGACCACCGACAAGATCCTGGTCTTCACCACCGGCGGCAAGTTCTACACCATCGGCGCCGACCGGCTGCCGGCGGGCGCGGCCATGGCGAGCCGATCCGCATCATGGTCGACATGGACAACGACCAGGCGATCCTCGCCTTCGCGCACGATCCCGCGCGCAAGCTGCTGCTCGTCTCGTGGTCGGGCAACGGCTTCATCGTGCCGGAGAGGCCGAGGTCGTCGCCAACACCCGCAAGGGCAAGCAGGTGATGAACGTGAAGGCGCCCGACGAGGCCAAGCTCTGCCTGCCGATGCCGGACGGCGCGGACCATCTCGCGGTGGTCGGCGAAAACCGCAAGCTCGCCATCTTCCGCTTCGCGGGCGAGGGCGCGAAGGATACCGACCGCATCCCCGAAATGCCATACGGCAAGGGCGTGCGGCTGCAGAATACAAGGATAGCGTCTCCGACGTCCGCCCCTTCACCGGCTCGGAAGGCCTGTCATGGACCGATTCCGCCGGCCGCGTCTTCGTCAAGCCGCTGGACGAACTCGCCGAATGGACGGGCGCAAGGGCGGCGGCGGGCCGCATGGTGCCGAAGGGGTTCCCGAGGACGGGAAGGTTCGGGTGAGAAATTCTCTCGGCGGCAAATAGGCGTCGGGGACCTTGCCGTTAGGCTGCCCCTGTCCAAGGGGCGATGGTCCTGTCGCACGTCAGTAAAGGGCGGCAAGCGGTCAGTCCGCTTTCAGGCCGGAAGCTTCATGAGCGGACGCGAGAATCTGTGTATTGCAGCCTGATAGGTGAATCACTCGAATTTCTGGAATCGGATCGGACATGCCTAGTCAGTCGCCGTTGGAGCTTGATTTAACACAGCTATCGAAAGCACTCGTCGAGCGACAGTGGACTGCGCGCGCGACTGCTGAGGCAACCATGTCCCGTATTAGAGAGCTCGACCGCGATCTACATGCCTTCTGCACCTTGGACGAAACGGCAATAGCTCAGGCAGAGGACGTCGATCGCCGCCTTGCTGCTGGATTGCCCGTGGGCCCGCTGGCAGGTGTTCCCGTGGCTGTAAAGGACCTGATATGCACCCGAGGTCTACGCACCACGTTTGGGTCGCGTCTGTATGACAATTTTGTGCCCGATCAGGATGATATCGTTGTCGAACGCCTCAGGGCGGCGGATGCGATCATTGTCGGCAAAACGAATGCCTCTGAATTTGGCTACGGCGCTGTCGGCCACAATCACCTTTTCCCTACGACACGGAACCCATGGAACACGGCTCTGACCCCGGGCGGCTCCAGTGCCGGCTCGGCCGCTGCTATCGCCGCACGGATGGTTCCGTTGGCCTTGGGGAGTGATGGCGGCGGGTCAATACGAATCCCCGCGTCGCTATCTGGCATCTTCGGCATGAAACCCTCCTGGGGGCGTGTACCGCTCTATCCAGGGTGTCGCGACGAACGCTATCCTGGCCAGTCCAGTTGGGAGTCGCTGGAGCACATCGGCCCATTGACCCGAAACGCGGCGGATGCCGCTCTGGCCTTATCTGTCATCAGCGGCCCCAGCCCTTATGACAGGCATTCGATTCCATCGAGAGTCAGCGATTGGGCTTTGGATGGCATGGAAACGATGAAAGATGTCCGTATCGCATATACGCACGACCTCGGTTTTGCGCCCGTTGATCCGGAAGTACGTGCGGTCTTCGAAAATACTGTCAGGGAACTGGAGAACGTCATTGGCACCGTTGTCTGCGCTTGTCCGGCCGTCGGGAACATGGAAAGCCTACTCGACACCCTCGTCGCGCTTGAGACGGATCGCGCGGGGCTCAAGGCCATGGCCGCCGAGCAAGGCATCCGATTGGATGGCTGGATAGGGAGTATCCTTGAGCGCACGTGGAGCGCGGACCAGTTCACTGCCGCACTTTTGGAGCGGAAGCGGGTTGTCAACATTACCGCCAAGTTCATGGCCGGCTTTGATTTTCTGCTAACGCCGACAACCGCAACGGCGGCGTTTCCGATTGATACTGACGGCCCGGCGGAAATAGCGGGGCAAGCTCTTCCTCCGTCAGCGTGGGTTCCATTCTCGGCGCTCGCAAACTTTACGGGTCAACCCGCAGCTTCAGTTCCGATCGGTTTCACGAATGACGGCCGCCCGATTGGATTGCAAATCATGGGCCGTCACCTGGATGACAGGGGAGTTCTTTCCTTGTCTGCGATCGTCGAAAAACTCATTCCAAATAGCCACTGGCCTGGTCCGAAGCTATGACAATGGATGTGCGGTGTCGGTTGGCTTCTCGTTGAAGAGAAAACAACGACAACCACGGCAGCTCGTGATTTCCGGTTTCAGGAGCGATGATCGTCGACACTAACGACCGCAGTGAGGTCAAAGCTGCCGTTCAACGACGCTTCCCTGACGAGTTCTGTCCGGACCCTCGCGACCGCCCTTATCCTCTTTGCGATCGCGTCGCGCGGTAAAAGGATGGCCATCGCCCATTCCGGGCAGCGGATGGTGGCGATTTGGGCAGGCCACTACCCACCCCGCCTGATCTTCACCACCGCGCCCGCCAGCCCCACCAGGCAGGCGGCGATGGCGGCGTACTGGAGGATCGCCAGCGCGGTGCTCGGCGCCTCGTCGGCCGATAGGATCAGCCAGCCCATCAGCACGAGCCCGGCCGCGCTGACCATCGCGGATGTCTTCGGTGTCACCGGCGCGTCCTCCCTTGCCTCCGGGACGAAGTTGGAGCCGCGTTCCCCGCGCTGTCAAGCGCGGTGCGGGGCAGGGCACAGCGGCAGCGCTCCCCACCCTCCCCCTTGTGGGGGTGAGAGCCGGGTCCGCCGCGGGCCGCATGGTGCCGAAGGGGTTCCTGAGAATAGGGCGGTTTGGGTGATGTTTGTCGCACGAATCCGAGTTTGGCCGTTACGTCATGAGGTAGGGCAGGTTCTTGTGACGTGGTATATCTGGAATTCTTGTAGATAAATTCTCGTCAATACAGGCGGAAATATAAATTTGTTTCATCAATTATATTATGAATATGTGGCCATAACTACAGATAAAAATGCGCTGATGATGTAGCAGGCAAAGAACAGAAAAGCTAGGAAATGATATCTATGGTTGCTGTTTAGGAGCGATTCCAGGTAGTTGCCATAGACAGGTTCCCATTCCAGTGTGGCGGCGTTGAAGCGTCTGCCTCTCCATGTGGATTCTCTGCGCAGCAGATAGTTTACAACGTCTCGCCCGATGCGGGAAATCAGGTATGCCATTCCTGGCAGCGCTCGCGGCCAGGTCAGGACGACTTGTGCCTGCTTATGCAGGTGATGTTGGCCGAATATCCGCAGGGCGCTCCCGTAGCTGATGCCGATGAGGAGATAGAGCAGGATGCAATCTTTCGCAATTTCCGACACCTCGAAAGGAAGAAAGGAAAATAAGTAATCTCTGTATCCCTCATAAATCTCCAGAATAGTAGTGAAAAACTCTCCGAATCCGTAATTGAAATAATTTCTAATGATACTTAAAATTGAAATTATAGATGAGGGAACGCTAGCTACGAACGAGCAAAACGACCATACACGAGACAATGTTGAAGCTGGGCTGTGGATGATCTGTCTCCCCCTGTTGTGCGCTGGGGCAGTATTCACATTGGTTCCGCATGGTCAATCACGCATCCAGCCCATCTAGAACGGCCCGAACGCATGAAGGGCGGGGTGGGGTCAAGAACAAAGAATCCGACGGGCAGAATGTGTCGTGGACATTGGAATTTACCCCCACCCGGCACGTTGCACGCGCCGACCTCCCCACAAGGGGGAGGTGGGGCGTCGTGCCATGCCGCCCGCCCTCATCCTGAGCTTGTCGAAGGATGAGCCTGTCGAACGGTTCGAACGCCCGGAGCCGAAGCGAAGGGCCGTCCGGCAGGACAGAGGGGGGCGTGAAGGGAGTGAGCGCCTGCAATTGGGGTTCTCCATCGGGACGAAGGGAGGTGCTGCCAGTAGCGCGTCTTGAGTACCCGAAGCCTCCAACCCGGCCAAAACGGGGACAAAACATCGACGCCTCGATCCCCCAACCCCTTCTCCGCCAACCGGACGTCCCCTCAATTCGCGTCCCGTTCATCCCCGCCCGCTTCGCCGCGCCTATCCTGTGCCCATCGCCCTTGCGGGAACCGGGTCCGGACCGGGGATCGGGCAGGGCGGCGGTGACGGCCCCCCGCGACTTCGGTACCCGCGGGCTCGTGCCGGCGCACCACAGGCCGGAGTCCCCGGCATGCGCCCTTCGCCGACGGCCGGCTCGTCCGGCCCGGCTGCGGGACAGCGGGGATGCGGAGAAGCCGCGCGCCAAAGCCCATCGAAGGACGGTGGAAACGAGCGCTTGACCGGCCGAAGCTGCGACAGACACCGGACGGGCGGTCCCCGGACCGCATGACACAAGAAGTCGGACGCGATCCGTGGACCGCCCGTCTTCCCGGACTTTCTCAAGCCCCGGCGGCTACCGCGCGGGAAGGTGGAGGCGTGCGCATCGCCGGCCCCCGGCTTTACGGCTCGGACGCGCGGATGGAGCGGGAGCGTCGGTGCCCATAGTCCCGCAACCGCCATTGTCCCGCAATCAAGGAACCCCGCAATGCCCGCGAAGAAAGAGCCGCCGCCGACCCTCGAAGCCATGCTGGCGGACTTCGCCACGGAAGCGATCGCGCTTGCCCCGCGCGACGACGACGCGGCGGCCCGCGCCGCCTTCGCGATGGTCGCCGGCGAGGCGGGCCTGCCCGCCCGCTGCGATCTCGCGCGCTGCCGCCGTCGCGGCGCGTGTCTGGGAACGGAGCCCGGCCGGCCATCGCCCTGCGCGCCTCTGTTCGCCGCCGGCGAGAGGGAGCGCCACCTGTGGATCATGCTTGGCGTGGCGCTCGGCCGCGCGATGCAGCAGCACGAGATGGCCGCCTTGCGCGCGGCGTTTGTGGAGGCCGCGGCTGCCGTCGCCGCGCCAGCAGCGCCTCAGACCTCCGGCGGCACCGGCTGCACGGTGCGGCGCTCGCGGTAGACGATGTAGAGCCCGGCCGCCATGGTGATCGCGATTCCGATCGCGGCGAGCCCGTTCGGCAGGTCAAAAAACACCAGCCAGCCGATCAGCGTCGCGAACGGGATCTCGAAATACTGGATCGGGGCCAGCGTCGCCGACGGCGCGAAGCGCAGCGACCAGGTCATCAGGAGATGCGCCAGCGTGCCGAGCACCGCGATGACGGCCAGAAGCGCGATTTCGCGCCGGTCGGGCGTCACCAGGTGAAGCGCGCCGATGTCGAGCCACTGGTTGGCGGCGAGCATCGCGGCGAAGATCGCGGCGGCGATCAGCCCCGAGACCGCCTGCAGCGCGATCGGATCGGCATGCTTGGCGATCTGCCGCGACACCAGCATGTAGAAGGCGAAGATCACCGCCACGGCAAGCGGCAGAAGCGCCGGCGCGCCGACCTCTGCGAAGCTCGGCTGCACCACCAGCAGCGTGCCCGCGAAGCCCACCGCGCAGGCCGCGAGCCGGCGCGGGCCGACCTCCTCGCCGAGCACCATGCGCCCGAGCAGAAGCATGATGAACGGCATCACGAAGGCGATGGCGACCGCGTCGGCCAGCGGCAGGAAGCGCAGCGCGGTGAACATCGCCGCGATGCCGCCCATGTGGAGGAAGGTCCGCACCGTGGTCAGCGCCAGCACGCGCCGGCTCATCGCGAGCGGCCGCCCGCTCGCCCAGACAAGCGGGAACAGCAGCGCCGCCTGCGCGACGAAGCGGACAAGCAGCAGCTGGAACAGCGGGATGGTCGCGCCGAGCAGCTTCGCCGTCGCGTCGCCCATGGGGGCCACGGCGCAGAAGCCGATCATCAGGGCGATCCCGATCAGGGGGCGGTCAGCGTTCACGGGCCGGAAGCTAGACGCCGCGCGCCGGTCGCACAATCGGCAAGGCGGTGGTGGCCGGGCGCACCGGGGAGGCCTGGCCCAAACGCGGCAGCGTCGTTCAGGCTGAATTCGCCGCCGCCGCGTCGAGCCAGTGCGCGAGCTTGGCGCCGAGTGCGGCCGGCGAGACCGGCTTGGTCAGATAGTCGTCCATGCCGGCTTCGATGCAGCGTTCGCGGTCGCCCTTCAGCGCATGCGCGGTCACCCCCATGATCGGGGTCCGCTCGAGGCCGGTCGCCGCCTCTTCCTCGCGGATCGCCGCGGTGGCGTCGTAGCCGTTCATTTCCGGCATCGAGGCGTCCATCAGGATCATCCTCGGCTTCAGCTTCCGCCAGGCGCAGATCGCCTGCCGGCCGTCGGGAACGATCTCGAACCGGTATCCGAGGCCGCCCAGGATCTGGGAGAACACGATCCGGTTCACCTCATTGTCCTCGGCCACCAGAATGTCGATCTGGCGCGCCGCCGGCGCCGCGGCAGGCGCTGCGGGTGCGGGGGCCGGCGCATCCGCGGCGGGACGGGGCGATGGCGGGCGAACGACCGGCGTCTCGCGCGCGGCGCGGCGCGTCAGATGTTCGGTGATGACGGAAAGGAGCAGCGTGCCGCGCGCCGGCTTGGCGAGGATCGCGCTGGCGCCGGAGGCGTGGAGGTCCCGCAGCGCGTCCTCGTCGTCCTCATGGGTGAGGAGCACGACCGGCAGGTCGGCATGGTGCGGCCGCGACCGCACCGCCGCGACGAACTCCACGCCGCTCATGCCGGGCATGTGGTGATCGACGATCGCCAGGTCGACCGGCGCGCCGAGGCCTGCCGCGTGGTCGAGGAACTCGATGGCCACGCGGCCGCTTTCGACGGCAAGCGCGTCGAAGCGCCAGTGCCGTGCGCATTCCGTCAGCATCTCGCGTGCCACGGCATTGTCGTCGACGATCAGGATGCGCGCGCCGTCATGACCGGCCGGCGCCGGGGAGCGGCCGGCCTGTCCATGCGCGACGAGCGGTATGTGGAACCAGAAGCGGGATCCTTCGCCGAGCGTGCTGTCGACGCCGATCCTGCCGCCCATCAGCGCGGTCAGCCGCGACGCGATGGCAAGGCCGAGTCCGATCCCGTCATGGCGCCGGTTTGTGCCCGCATCGGCCTGGCTGAACCTGTCGAACACCCCGCCGACGCGGTCGGCCGCGATGCCCGGTCCCGTATCGGTCACGCTGAAGACCAGGTCGCCCTCGTTGCGCGTGACCTCGATCAGGATGTGGCCCTTCTCGGTGAACTTCGCCGCGTTGGCGGTCAGGTTGAGGAGAACCTGGCGAATGCGGCCGGCGTCGCCGGTGATCACGCCGGGCAGGGTGGGCTCGACGCGGACGATCAGCTCGACCTCGGGTGCCGATATCGCCGTCGATATCTGCAGCGCGACATCCTCGACGAGTTCGGCCAGATCGAGTGGTGCCGGGTCGAGCTCGACGTGCCCGGCTTCGATCCTGGCAAAGTCGAGAATGTCGCTTATGGTGCCTTGCAGCGCACCGCCGGATTTCAGGATGACGTCGACGAAGCCGCGCTGCCTGTCGTCGAGCGGCGACTGCGACAGGAGCTCGGCCATGCCGAGCACGCCGTTCATCGGCGTGCGGATTTCGTGGCTGATATTGGCGAGGAACTCCGACTTCGCCCGGTCGGCCGATTGCGCGCGTTCGAGCGCGGTTTCGAGCGTCGCCACGGTCGAACGGATCGAACGTTCCATCGGCAGCAGGATCACGCCGAGCACCACCAGCGCGAACAGTGCCGCGAACGCGCCGACCATGTTGATGAACGTACCTGTCGCGCCGGCGGCGGCGCGCCCGGCCGCGCGCAAGGTTGCGGCCTGCTGTGAAAGCGCTGGCCTGACAATCTGCGTGATCGTTGCGCCGAGACGCATGCCGCTTTCGATCCTGGCCGCAGGCCCCGCGTCGGCAGCCTCCAGAACCTCGGCCCGCAATCCGGCCAGAAGCGAAGCCGGGTCGCGTTCGCCGGCGGGCGTGTCGGCATCAAGCCGCGCCCGGATATCCTCGTCGAGCGTGTCGGATACGCGCCGGATATCCTCGCTCACCGCGCCGATCTCGTCGGCGTGCATCCGCAGCGCGTTCGCGGTCCGGCCCGGTTCGACATCGTCGGTCGCTGTCATCCGGATGGCGGTCCGCTCCGTTCGCCCGACGGCTTCGGAGGCGGCCGCCAGCAGGTCGGAAAGCTCGGCGGAGGCGGTGACGCGGGTGGCGGCATGGCGGGCGCCGTTGACCAGCAAGCCGGTGCCAAGCGCCAGAACGGCGACCAGGATCACATAGCGGAGCCGCAATGCCCTGACGGTCCGGCCGACTGTCGCCGCCGGACCGGTCGCGTCGCCCGTCGCCTGGTTGCCGAGGGTCGTTCCGTTCTGGCGCAGCACAAGCGCGAAAAGCGCCGCGCCGAGCGCGAGCACGGCGCCGAACACGACGGTGGACGAAAGCAGGGTCAGGTTCGCAGACCTGACGACCGCGACCAATTCCTCCATAATGCTGCCCGACCTTCCGTAGGTCGTTCGACTATCGCGGATCGCCGTGAAGTTTCGGTTAACCCTACCGATTGCCTGCCGGGTTCAGACGGGATGCCTGATGACGCGCGCGGCCTTGCGCCGCCGCCCCTCGAGAAGCTGCCACAGCGAATGCGCGACAAGCGCGGCAATGAGGATGGCGCCGCCGATCAGGCTCTGTGTCGTCGGCCGCTCGGCGAAGATCAGCCACACCCAGATCGGCGCCAGCACGGTCTCCAGCAAGTAGAACATAGCGACCTCCGGACCGGAGATGTATTTCGGACCCGTCGCCAGGCAGAAGAAGGAGATCGGCATCACGACCGCGCCGTTGAAGATGATCCACCACGGTTCGGCGACGTCGAAACCGGTGCGCAGCACCATGACGGCTGCGACCGCGGCAGGGATGATGACGGCGACGAGCGCGGCGAAACCCATGTCGCGGCCGGTCGCCCGCGTGACGGTGATCGCCGCCGCGACCATGAAGGCGGAAAGTCCCGCCATGAAGTCGCCGAACAGCGTTCCCGAGCCGATGCTGTCGCCGACGATGATGCCGATGCCGAGGATCATCGCCGCCATCGCCGCGAAGGTAACCGGCCGCGGTCGCTGGCGCAGGAACATCCACGACAACAGCGCGGCGAACATCGTGTTGAACGCGAGGATGAAGACCAGGTTGGCCGTCGAAGTGTTGTAGACTGCGATGATGAACGTCAGCGATGTCGCGCCGTACAGCGCCGCGACGAGCAGTCCGGACTTGCCCGGGATGAGCTGTGGCGCCTTGTCGGACGCCGCGCGCCAGATCAGCCACACCGCGATCGCCACGACGAATGTGGTGACGCCGCGAAGCATCAGGATACTCCAGGGTTCGCCGTCGGCGAGCTTGATGAGCGGGATGTCGGCCGTCAGGGCCAGCCCGCCGATCGCAGTCAGGAGGAGACCGCGGGCATAATTGTCGTCAGTCGTGGCCACGCACGCTCTCCAGTCCGAATTGTCGAAAGAGACCAGGGCGGCCCTGCCGCGGAGTGGAGGGCGACCTAGTCGACCCGCTCCCATCCCTTCGGCCCTAGATGCTGCTGGGGCTTGAAGCGCACCTTATAGGCCATCTTGCGCGAGCCGTTGACCCAGTATCCGAGATAGACATGGGGCAGTCCCGCGGACTTGGCGCGCTGGATATGGTCGAGGATCATGAAGGTGCCGAGCGAACGGTCCTGCATGTCGGGGTTGAAGTAGGAATAGACCATCGACAGCCCGTCCGACATCTGGTCGGTCAGGGCCACCGCGATAAGCTCGCCTTCGCCGCGTCCGGTGATGAAGCTGTCCGGTCCCCGGCGGCGGTACTCGATCACCTTGGTGTCGACATGGGTATCCTCGACCATCATGGCGTAGTCGAGCACCGTCATGTCCGACATGCCGCCGCGCCGGTGGCGGGCATCGAGATAGCTGCGGAAAAGCGAATACTGCTCCGTGCTCGGTTCGGCGTCGTGCAGCGCTCCGATCAGGTCGGCATTTGTCTGCATCACCCGGCGCATCGAGCGATTCGGGACGAATTCGTCGGCGAGGATCCTGACCGAGATGCAGGCGCGGCAGCTTTCGCAGGCCGGACGGTAGGCGATGTTCTGCGATCGGCGGAAGCCGCCCTGCGTCAGCAGGTCGTTGAGTTCCGAAGCCTTGCCGCCGACAAGATGCGTGAAGACCTTCCGCTCGAACTGCCCGTCAATATACGGGCAGGGCGACGGCGCGGTGAGAAAGAACTGCGGAGATTGTGTCGGGTGCTGCGTCATCAACTGTGGATCGGATTCACACGCCGTAATACCATGGCCCGATCACCGAAAACGTCAACCATATTATGACGACGAGCGGCACGCCCGCCTTCACGAAATCGCCAAACGAATATCGACCGGGGCCCATGACCAACAGATTCGTCTGGTAGCCGATGGGCGTCGCGAACGATGCATTGGCCGCGAAGATGACCGTCGCGACGAACGCCGCCGGCGGCGCGCCCGTCGCATGGGCCATGCCGATGGCGATCGGCGTGAACAGCACCGCGGTCGCATTGTTCGACAGGATGTTGGTGAGAATTGCGACGACCAGAAACAGGCCGGACATGACGAGCGCGGTGCTTTGCCCGTCGAGCAGCATGACGGCTCCGTCGGCGATGAGTTGGGCGCCGCCGGTACGCTCGAGCGCCGTCGCAGCGGCGATGGAGGAGCCAACAAGGAGAAAGATCTGCCGGTCGAAGGAGCGACCGGCCTGGGGAAGCGTCAGGCAGCCGGAGGCAATCATCAGGAACGCGCCGACGATCGATGAGGCCGCGATCGGCACGATGTCGAAAGCGGCTGTAAGCACGATGCCGGCGAAGATGAGGACGGCGATGCCGGCCTTGCGGCGCTGCGGTACCGGTTCGGCCGACCATTCGAGCACCAGCAGGTCGTGGCTTTCGCGCAGGCTCTGCAACTCCTTGTCGGTGCCGCCGAGAAGGATCGTGTCGCCGGGTTCCAGCCTGATCTCCGCGAGTGGCACGCGCCCCATGCGGCTCTTCCGCTGGACGCCGATCATGTCGACGCCGTGCATCGTCTCGATCCCGGCATTGCGGATCGTGCGGCCGGCATGGCGGGAGCCCGGCGCGATCACCGCCTCGGCCAGATGGTAGTCGGCACCCGGCCGCCGGCCTGGCTCGGCCGGCTCCGCGCCGGCGGTTTCGCGGTCCGCGCCGCCGACCGCTGCCGATCCGC
The DNA here is from genome assembly GCA_023953775.1 of Rhizobiaceae bacterium. Classification (GTDB taxonomy): domain Bacteria; phylum Pseudomonadota; class Alphaproteobacteria; order Rhizobiales; family Rhizobiaceae; genus JAMLJD01. The sequence goes on from JAMLJD010000059.1 coordinate 22,480, forward strand.
CGGCGATCGCCTGCATGAGTACGCGACGGGTCGCGTTGACCACCAGCCGGTCGCCCTCCGACAGGACGACGTCCTCGAAGGGCGGGTAGAAGATGGTTCCACGCCGCACGATCAGCCGGGGCATCAGGTCGCCCAGCCCCGGAAACAGGCCGGCCCGCGAGGCGATGCCGAGAAACGGGTGCCCGGCGTCGAGGCGGATCTCGCCGATGAACGGCGTGCCGGACGGCTGTTGGCCGGCCGCCCCGTCCGCCGCGCGCAGCCCGAGGATGCGCGGCATGATCGCCAGCACGTAGACGGAGCCGACGGCGGCAAGGATGATCCCCGGCACCGTGATGTCGAAAAAGCCGAGAGACAGACCGGATCGCGACGCCACGCCGGCGGCGAGCAAATTTGTCGACGAGCCGATCAGCGTCGTCATGCCGCCGAGAATCGTCATGAACGACAGCGGCATCATCGCTTTGGCGGGAGCGAAGCCGCGCTGCGCCGCGAGCACTGTCAGCACCGGGATGAAGATGACCACCACGGGCGTGTTGTTGAGGATCGCGCTCAGGCCCATCGCCGAGACGAGCGTGATGACCATCGCGCGCAGGGCAGAGCCGCCGGCGATCCTCGACACCATGCGCGCTGGCCGATCCATGGCGTCGGTGGCGAACAGGCCCTGACCGACGATCAGCAGGGCAAGGACGGTCGCCAGGGCCGGATTTGCGAAGCCGGCAAGCAGGTCTTCCGGTGTCACCCCGCCCAACGGTCCTTCGAACGGCACAAGCGTGAACAGCGCCAGCAGGGCCGCGAGGCTTGCTAGAGCCACCAGTTCGAGCGTGAAGCGTTCGCTGGCATAGGCGACGATCGATGCCAGGATGACCAGGTATGTCGCCCACAGGTGAAACTCGGTCATTCCTACCAGCCCGGAAACGCGATTGTGCGCGAAGCATAGGTGGAATGCATCGGTCAGCAAGCACCGATTTGCCGGCCGTCAGCCTGCGAGCGCAAACCGCATCCGGTAGCCGGGCGGTACGGAGAATTTGGTTCCTGAGGTGTGGAGCCTAATATGCGGAGCGGACGACGACGGTACCCAGAAGCAGGTCGTGCAGCGTGCGCTTGCGATCGGTGAACAGCGTCACCAGAAGGACAAGCGGGGTCAGCAGCACGTTGCCGGCCCAGAACAGCACCGAATGGACGATGCCGAAGATGCCGTCGATGCGCTTGCCGTCGAGCCGCTCCAGGCGGATGCCCATGATCTGCATGCCCGGCGTTGCCTGGCGCTCGCCGCCGAGCGTCGTCGCGACATAGAGGATCGCCACCGCCGGTGCGAGGATGCCGAACAGCGCCCAGCCGAGGCCCAGCGTGACGACCCCGAGGAGGAAGACGACGATCGCGAACGGCACGAGCAGCAACCCAACGAACAGGTAGTCGAGGCAGAACGCCAGCATGCGCCGGGTCAGCACACCCTCGTAGAGCCTGATGTCGCCGTGGCGGGAATTGAGAATCTCGCCCTCGTAAACCTGCGTCGTCATCGCTTGCCTTGGTCCTTTGCAGCGGGTCGCGCGGCAAGATGCCGCCCCTCGCAAATGGGGACGCTAAGCTCGAATTCAAGAATACGAAGCCCTCAGGCGTGGAGCAGTTCGGCGACTTCGGGAGCGAAATAGGTAAGAATTCCGTCGCATCCCGCGCGCTTGAACGCCAGCAGACTCTCCAGCATGGCGCGCTCGCCATCGATCCAGCCGTTTGCCGCCGCCGCCTTGATCATCGAATACTCGCCGGAGACCTGGTAGGCGAAGGTCGGCATGCGGAATTCGTCCTTCAGCAGGCGCACGATGTCGAGATAGGGCAGCCCGGGCTTGACCATGATCATGTCCGCGCCTTCGGCAACGTCCTGCTCGGTCTCGCGGATCGCCTCGTCGCTGTTCGCTGGATCGATGTAATAGGTCTTCTTATCGCCCTTGAGCAGGCCGCCCGTGCCGATCGCCTCACGATAGGGGCCGTAGAAGGCCGATGCGAACTTGGTCGCGTAGGACATGATCGCGACGTCCTGGAAGCCTGCCGTGTCGAGCGCGTCGCGTATCGCGCCGATGCGGCCGTCCATCATGTCCGACGGCGCGATGATATCGGCGCCGGCCTGTGCCTGCAGAACCGCGGCGGCCGCGATCTGCGCCACCGTTTCGTCGTTGACGATGACCCCGTCTCTCAGGATGCCGTCATGGCCGTGGTCGGTGAAGGGGTCGAGTGCGACATCCGTGATGACGCCGATCGAGGGCGCTGCTTTCTTGATGGCGCGCGTCGCCCGGTTGATGAGATTCTCGGGATCGAGGATCGACGACCCCGTCTGGTCGCGCAGCGACAGGTCGATATTCGGAAAGATGGCGATGGCCGGAATCCCGAGTGCAGCGGCACGCTTGGCCTCGACTGCCGCAAGGTCGACGGAATAGCGATAAACGCCGGGCATCGCCGCGACATCCTCGCTACGGTCGGTGCCGTCGATGACGAAGATCGGCCAGATCAGGTCGTCGACGGTGAGCCGGTTTTCCTGAACCAGACGGCGCGACCAGTCCGCCTTGCGCATGCGGCGCAGCCGCCGGCTGTCGGTGATCTCGTCGACGCTGCGTGTCGAAAGAGCGGCGGGCCGCGTGATCCTGTTCATGTCCGCCTCCGGTTTCGTGGCTTTCTATCATGCGCGCTGGACCGGTACCAAGCCCGTTCCATTAGTGCAAATCGGCCTTGCGGGCGGCGCCATTGACGCAGCGTGGCACGGTTCGTAAGCACGACAAAGACTGGTCGAGGGAGGTGCGTGTGCAGGCGGAATTCGGCGGCGGCGACGAGATACGCTTCGAGCGCGTCGGCAGGGCGGGCGTGGTGACGCTGACGCGGCCGCAGGCGCTGAACGCTGTGACACACAAGATGGTTCTGGCACTGCAACACGCCCTCGACGCATGGCGCGAAGATGACGGCGTTGCGCTGGTGGTCATCAAGGCCGAGGGCCGGGCCTTCTCGGCAGGAGGCGATATCCTCCACATCTACGAAGCCGGCAAGCGCGGCGAACCGCCCTACGACTTCTTCGCCGACGAGTACCGGCTGAACGCGGCGATTGCGCGTTTCCCCAAACCCTATGTGGCGCTGATCGACGGCATTGCGATGGGCGGCGGCGTCGGCGTCTCCTTTCACGGTTCGCACCGGGTCGTGACGGAAAAGGCCGTGTTTGCGATGCCTGAAACCGGCATCGGCTTCTTTCCCGATGTCGGCGGCAGCAGGCTCCTGTCGGGCCTTCCGGGAGAATTCGGTCTCTATCTCGCCCTGACGACGACGAGGATCAGGTGGGGCGACATGATCGCCACCGGGCTCGCTACCCATGCGGTCGCGTCGGACGATCTCGACGGCCTTCTTGCCGCGCTTGCGTCAAGCGGCGACGCCGGTACCGCGATTGCGGCGGTTTCCCGGCCGGTGGAGCCGGAGACCGGCAGGGGGACCCTCGACCGGATCGCCGCGCTGTTTTCGCAGGACAGCCTCGACGCGGCGATGGAACGGCTCGATGCTGCCGCCGAAAACGGCGATGACTTCGCAGCCGACGCGCGCGCGGCGATTCTCAAGAAATCTCCCACCAGTCTTCGCGTCGCCTTCCGGCAGATCCGGGAGGGCAGGGGCCTTTCCATGGACGACTGCATGCGAATGGAATTCCGTATTCTTCACCGCATGCTCGTCGGGCATGATTTTTATGAGGGCATTCGCGCCGCGATCATTGAAAAGGGCTCGGCGCCGCATTGGGAGCCTGCGCGGCTGCGGGACATCGACAGCACCGCGATCGATGCGTATTTTGCGACGCTCGCGGAGGAGGAGCTTGTCCTGTGACGGATACGGCCAGCCAGGCTAAGCTGCCATCGATCAGGCTCACCGAGACGATCTTCGAGTGGTTCCTGCGGATGATCGCGCTCTATTGCCTGGCCTTCGGCGTCACCTACTGGATCAGGCTGATCGGTTTCTACGAGGGGTCGCAGTGGCGCTTCGACCTGATGCCGGCCTACTGGCAGGTCGCCGCGGTCAGCCTCGCGGTGATGTTTCCGTTCGCGGCGATCGGCCTGTGGAACCTGGCCTCGTGGGGCATGGTCGTCTGGTTCGTGTGCGCGGCGGCCGAAACGGTCATGTATGCCGGCTTCCCCGACCTGTTCGGCGCGCGCATCGGCGTCGTCGCCGGGCACGTTGCGGTTGCGCTGTTCTATGTCGGCTTCCGCGTCTACATGTTCCTGATGAAGCCCCGCGCGGAAGACTAGCGCCTCCCGGCTGGCGTAAAATCCGCCTTTTTTCGACAAGACACCGTTAAGCCTGTTGCCGGGAAAACTCCGGTAAGGGGCTGTTAATCTTGGCGTTTAAGTCGAATTTTAGGTGGATTCGATAGGGTGGCCCCAAGGTGAAGACAAAAACAAATCACCGGGCGTCAAACGAGAGGCTACACCAATGATCAATTCCCGCCAGGCGGAGAAGCCCGCCATTGCACATGATGATCGCCGCGAGGCGATCCGTTCGCTCTATCTGGAATCGCTGCAGCTCGTCGAGCGCCTGCATCGCCGTCTGCTCGACGTGATCAAGGACGAATTCGACCGCAACGGCCGCAGCGACATCAATGCGATCCAGGCACTGCTGCTGTTCAACATCGGCAATGCCGAGCTGACGGCCGGAGAGCTGCGCTCGCGCGGCTACTATCTCGGCTCCAACGTGTCCTACAATCTGAAGAAGCTGGTCGAACTCGGCTTCATCAACCACCAGCGCTCGCGGGTGGACCGCCGCTCGGTCCGCGTCAGCCTGACGCCGAAGGGGCAGGAAGTGGCCCAGGTGGTCGGTGGCCTCTACGAGCGCCATGTCGGCTCGATCGAGCAGGTCGGCGGCATCAATGCCGAGGAGTTCAGCCAGATGAATCGGGCGCTGCAGCGTCTCGACCGCTTCTGGAACGACACCATCGCCTACCGCATGTAGGCGGGCCAACTCCGCCCGACCGGGGCGGACACCAGACCATGCGGCGTCCTTCGGGGCGCCGCTTGCGTTTTGCCGGACCTTTGGGGCATGGCCTTGCCGCTTGGTCATGTTGACGCCATATTCCCGCCTAAAGCAGTAAGCGAGCATGACGCCGCCATCCCTTCGCCCCGGCGGTTCCGGCATCGGAACTTACGGTGGACCGTGGCGTTTGGTTCTTTGTTAACCGTGTTCGAACTAGCGTCCGCGTGGCGACCGTTTAGAACACTGCCGTCCAAGGGCTTCGGGGACAATTCATGAAGACCAATCGCCGCCTTTTCCTGACTGGCGCCAGCGCTGCCGCGATGGCGACGCTCGCAACGTCGGCCGTCGCGCAGGATGTGATTCGTGACCTGCTCAACTCGACCAAGCGCGGGACCTGGAACAACCAGTTCGACGCGCGCGCCACGACCAAGGGCGAGGTTGCGTCCTACCAGCCGATCCTCGGCCCGGAGACGGTGTCCTACGTCCAGACCGCGATAGAGCAGTATCGCGCCATCGTGGCCGCCGGTGGATGGCCCATGGTTCCGGCGACCAAGAAGCTGGAACTCGGCGTGGTCGACAAGGACGTCGAGGTTCTGCGCCGCCGCCTGATGATTTCGGGCGACCTGTCGCAGAACGCCGGCATGTCGCCGGCCTTCGACACCTATGTCGATTCGGCGCTGAAGCGCTTCCAGGCCCGCCATGGCCTTCCCGCCGACGGCGTGACCGGGCGCTATACCTACGCCGCGCTCAACGTGTCGGCGCCGGTCCGTCTCGGCCAGCTCGAAACCA
>JAMLJD010000006.1 GCA_023953775.1 Rhizobiaceae bacterium
GTGCGGCGAGAGCCGCGATCTTCGCCGTCCTGGCCGATCTCCCGTCGCTGCGAGCCGGACGATGCTCTTTGCCCGGCGGGCTGGGCTCCAGCTGGGAAACATTAAGGAACATAACCTTTGGTTACCCGTTCACATATTACGCATAGATGAGTTTGCACGTCTTCGATGGGGAGAAGAAGCATGGGGAATGGGTATCGCCAAGTGAAGGAGTACCTGGCGAGTGAGACGACGCGCTCGCAACTTCGCGCAATGCCTCAGTTCGCGCTGGAGAGCGAGCCCAATTCAGATTTGAACCGTCTGCTGGAGGAGCTGGATCGCGTAGAGACCGCCAGGAATGGGCAATCGACGCAGCCAGCACAAAATCAGGAGCCCGTCGACAAAGCCGCGCTATCGGGCGAACCGGATCCGCAATCAGGGGAACGGCTTGGGTATCAGCGTTGATTGCGCTGTGAACGCCGGTCAGAAAAACATGTTCAGATCCGTCGACAGGATCAGGTTCGCATACTCCTGTTCCGCGTCGAACAGGTTCGGCTCAGCAAAGTGCCGCAGCTCGCCAACATACCCGCTTTAGAAGCCGATGGCTCTCCCATCATGGAAGTCAAGATTTTGCGCCTACTATGGGATATTGCCTAAAACATCACCGGGCGCGGAAAGATGCGACGTGCCGCACAAATACCGCTTGCGATTGATAGTGGTTGGGCGCAACCCTCGAACATTAGCCGTGGGGAGCGCCATGAGTAAAATGTCGCGAATTCTTTTTGCTACTTGCGCGGTCCTGAGTGCGCCCATCGCATGGGCACAAGAAGGAATTCTGTTTCCGGACGGCAAAGCCGACACGATCCTCGTGTGCGAGCGCGAGGGAAGTCCGGTTCCGGAATGCACTGTGGGTTGTGCGATATCCTGGAGCGGCCAGGCCGGAACGACCCCGCCCCCTCAACAGGGCTCTGGTTTCAACATTCAAAATGCCCAGCGGGTGGAACTCTACGGGAACGGATCCGATGGAAGGGCTGACAGCCGTGTATGGATAGCAATTCAATACCCCGACAATACCGATCCGCGCGTGATGCATGTGTTTCATCTGAACTTTGCCAATCCGGTATTTTGCCAGTTCCACGGGATCGGGATTTCGGAGTCGATCGACCCGAAGTTCGCGCGATTTGTCTACAAGAAGTTCAACTGACGAAGCTGAACTTGTTCAGCTGCTTTTGCGCCCTGCACCACCACGTGGGGCGCGACACGCACTCCGGCTTGCGCTTCTTAACGCCGCAGGAGTTCATAGTAAGGGGCGTTGGTGACTTGATGCAATCCGCCACCTGTCCGGTGAAACGGCATGCACTCCATCACACGCGACACGAAATAGCTTGGCATATGCACTTTGGATCGTATTAGGTTAGCCCTGAATGGCGGGTTTTGATCCATCTGAGAGTAGGGCATTGAATGGGTTGGCGCTCCGCAGACGCTTACGACCGTCGTAACGCAGCCGACAATCGCCAATGGCGACGCGATGTTGGCCCATGGCATTATGGTTCGTTCCTGATCCACCGTCTTCGATTTTTGATAATCGGCGTCCTTCTTGCCAACGCTGTGTTGTGGTGGAATGCGGGAAGCTGGTAATGGGCAACTAGCGCCTGATCCCGCACGATACCTTGTGTTCCTGCTAGTGTTTTAATGATGCGCTCGCTCCAACGACCGAGTGAGTGTCCAGCGTTGCACGCCCATGCGACGAGCCACACCGGCCTTGGTCATACCGTGTTTCTCGATCAGGTCGCGCGCCTGTCTGACCTGGCTTTCGTTCATGACGGGCGGCCTGCCGATCCTGGCGCCGCGCCTGCGCGCAGCCTCCAGCCCTTCCTTCGTTCGCTGTGAGAGCGTCCGCCGCTCGAATTCGGCCAGCGCCGAGAGCATCGTGTAGACGAAGATGCCCGCGGGCGTGGAGGTGTCGATGTTGAGATTGGCGATCTGAAAATGCACGCCGCGTGATCGTAGTTTCTCAGCCTCGGTGAGCGCATCGACGACCGACCGGAACGCACGATCGAGATCCCACACCACCAGCATGTCGCCCGGCATGAGCATATCGAACACGGCATCATAGACAGGGCGTTTGGCGGCAGTTGCCGACAGCGTCTCGACATGGAGTTCGTCGCAGACGGCTTTCAGACCCTCAACCTGGCGGTCATGACGCTGTTCGGGCGTGGAAACACGGATGTATGCAATCTTCTTCATATAAATCAATGGTTTGAGGTTTACCGGCGCGTCACACAATCGTCCCCTTTCGCTCTCGCCGATCCGGCAGCCTGTGTCTGACAGGCAATCGCCGGAAAAACCTCAATTTCTATAACATCTTACCAGTTCTGGCCGTCGATATTCAAATATTAACAAAATCGGACGGTTGTGAGCGGCGCGAGCAACTTCATTGTCAAAGCAAGGATGGGCGTTTCCGGCCTGTTGGTCGGCATAGTTGTTGGCATTCACCCAGCTCACGCGACCGATATGACGGCAGGCGTCGTGATGGACAAGATGCCGGTCAGGGAACGCGCCGCCTATGTCATGGGCATTGTGGAAGGTCTGGCCTATGCGCGGTTCCGCAAAGATACGCTCGCGGCAGGCGAGAAGGACGAGGCCGGGATGAAGTGCATCTATGACTGGTTCTACAAGGACACCACCGCATCCTTCGACCGGATCGAGGCGACCTTCCGGCAATATGCAGAGCACTTCCCGTCGACGCTGCTCGCCGCGATGATCAAGAAGGAATGTGGCGAATGATGCAGCTTCCCATTGCCGGATCATTGCGCAGGGAGTTCGCCGGTCGCAGCGAGGCTGCGACCTATCGGCGCTTCCAGCGCCGGCAGGAGGAAGAGCGGCAGCGCCGCGAAGAACGCGAGGATGCGCGCACCGATAGCGCAGAGCTCCTCGACATGGCCGCACTCGTGGTCACCGAGATGGAGATCAACAATTTCCGCCTTGAGATCGATCGATATGATACCGCCACTATCGTGGCACTTCAGCAAAATGAGATCGACCTGGCCGAAGCACGGGAGCGGTTGGAGCGCATATTCGCCAAGGCGCATGTGCTTCCGGACGGCCGCAGAGTATTCAAGACGGAAGACGGGCTGCATGTCGTTGATGAATACGGGCAGGAACTCTCGCCTGACGTGATCTCGCCCGAAGAGATTGCCGACGCACGCCCACGCTGGGAGGAAGCCAGCGATGCCATCGACAGGCTGGAGGCACTCACGCAAGAGCGTGAGGAGCTTCTCGACTATCAGGCCAAACTCGACGATGCGCGTGAGCGCCTCGACAATGGCGACCTCACCCGCGAGGAGTTCGACCGTCTGCGTACCGAACTGCAAGTCGATATGCCTGTCTCAGTCCGTGCTCAATTCCCCGAGCTGGCAGACGAGCAGCACGCAGATTTCGATCAGGCGGCCCAGCCAGATGCAGCCCCGATCGAACTCGATCTATCCGAAGATCTCGTGCCCGGCACAGCAGGGCCAAAAGCGTTTGTTCCGAGGTAGATCGCTTCTTGCAGAATGGGCAATCTGCCTACAAATCGAGAGACGAGACACCGCTGATGGCAACAATGCGCCCTCATTTCGGACATTCACACTCTCCACCCTGAGGCCCGGAAGCTGCCATTTGCAAACCGGATTGAGGGTCCAGGCCGGGCAACTGGCGGACGTCCAACTTATCGGGTGCACCATAGACTATAGTGACCTGAGTTTCGCTCTCAGGACGGGGACGGCGAAATCAAGGAAGACCCGCATTTTCGAGGGAAGGGTTCCACGCGCCGCATGGAGCAGATGAACGGGAATCGGCTCGACTTCGAAATCCTCCAGGACAATCCGTAGCGTGCCGTCTCGCACCTGCTCGGCGCACTGATAATGAAGAACGCGTGTTGCACCAACACTCTGGACAGCTGCCTCTACTGCGGCTTCTGCCGTGGAAACCGAAAGGCGCGGCGATAATGCCACATCGACGCTCTGCCCCGTTTCGGTTGACTGGAAGAGCCAGCTTGACGTCGGCGACAAGAACTCGAAATTGACGCACGGCAACGCAGCGACATCCTCCGGGCTTCCCGGCGTGCCGTAAGCGTCGATCAGTTTCGGACTTGCGCAAACGACGGTCCGCATCGAACCGATATTGGTGGCGATCATGGTGCTGTCCGGCAGCCGGCCGATCCGCACCGCCATGTCGACGTGATCGTCAAGCAGGTGCAGGTTGCGGTCCGACAGCAGGAGGCGAACATTGATTTCCGGATGGGCGGCGAGGAAATCGATGACGATCGGCAGAATGTGCAGCCTGCCGAAGAATACCGGAGCTGTCAGGGTCAGTTCGCCGCGCGGCGCGTGAAACTCGCCTGACGCGATCCGCTCCGTTTCCTCTATATCCTCGAGGATCCGCCGGGCCGAGGTCAGGTAGGCAGCGCCCGTATCGGTCAACGCGACCTTGCGCGTTGTGCGGACCAGAAGCCTGGCACCCAGATGGGCCTCAAGCTCGTTCACCTTGCGGCTGACGGTCGCAAGCGGCACGCCAAGGTCGCGGCTGGCGGCCGAGAAGCTGCCCCTGTCGGCCACCCGCAGCAATATTCTCATGGCATCGAGCCGGTCCATGATTATTCCAGATAATGAGATTCTAATTCCCGATATTACAGAATTATCCCTGCCAGTGGAATGAAATAATCCTCCTTGTGCAAGAACCTGCCCCGGGTTCCGAAACTGCAAAGGAGAAACAACCATGTCCCGCCTGACCGTTCCCCCGCGCGGCGATGTCCCCGCCGATTCCAAACCGATCCTCGACGCCGTCGAAAAACAGCTTGGCGTCGTTCCGAACATGTTCCGGCTGATCGCCTCGAGCCCCGCCGCGCTTCAGGGCTACACCGCCAACAACGCCGCGCTCGCCAAGGCGCTGGACGTCAAGACGCGCGAACGCATCGCGCTCGCCGTTGCCCAGGTGAATGGCTGCGATTACTGCCTGTCCGCGCACAGCTATCTCGGGCTGAACATGGCGAAGATCAGCGGCGAGGAGATCGCGCTCAACCGAATGGGCCGGTCTGGCGACCCCAAGGCCGATGTCGCCGTTCGCTTCGCGGCCAATATCGTGCGGGACCGCGGCCAGGTTGACGACGCCGATATCGAAGCCGTTCGCGAAGCCGGTTTTTCCGACGGCCAGATCGTCGAGATCATCGCGGTAGCCGCCGAGAACATCTTCACGAACCTGCTCAACGTGGTCGCCGGGACCGATATCGACTTCCCCGTCGTCCAGGCCTCCCAAGCAGCCTGAGGCGCAAGGCGGGCGGGTTCCTCTGGCCCGCCCGCCATCAGCCAGGAAACACCGTCATGCCCTACGGATTTCTCGACATCGCAACGACGCCAAGCGTCCGCGCCGCGCAGCGGGCCATGGGCAGCGACCGGGTCTACAGGGACTTCAAGGGTGACCGCGCCTTCGACCGGTTTACGCCGAACGAAGCCGCCTTCATCGCGGCGCGCGACAGCTTCTACATGGCCACGGTCTCGGAAACCGGCTGGCCTTATGTCCAGCACCGCGGCGGGCCCCGGGGTTTCCTGAAGGTCGTCGACGAGAAGACGCTGGCCTTTGCCGACTATCGCGGCAATCGCCAGTATATCAGCGTCGGCAACCTCGCCGCCGCCGGCCGCGCCGCGCTGATCCTCGTCGATTACGCGGCCCGCGCCCGCCTCAAGATCTATGCCCGTGTCGAGGCGGTTCCGATCGACAATGATCTCGCGGCGCTCGTTGCCGAGCCTGCCTACAAGGCAAAACCGGAGCGCGTTTTCATGCTGCGCCTTGCAGCATTCGACTGGAACTGCCCTCAGCACATCACCCCGCGTTTCACCGAAGCGGACGTCGCTGCGGCGATGACGCCGCTGCGTGATCGCCTGACGGCGCTCGAAGCCGAGAATGAGCAGCTGCGAGCCAGGCTCGCCAGCGCGAAGGGAGACTGAAAATGCAAGCCGAACGTCCGCCACTGCCGCCATTCACAAGGGTCGAGGACGCGGTCAGAAAGGTCCGCATGGCCGAAGACGCGTGGAATACCCGCGATCCCGGGCGCGTCGCGCTGGCTTACTCGCCGGACAGCCATTGGCGCAATCGCACCGAGTTCTTCGAAGGCCGCAATGCCATCGTCGCCTTCCTGGCCCGGAAATGGGAGCGCGAGCTCGATTACCGCCTGATCAAGGAACTCTGGGGGTTCCGCGAGAACCGTATCGCGGTCCGGTTCGCCTACGAATGGCACGATGACGGCGGGAACTGGTTCCGCTCCTACGGCAACGAATTGTGGGAGTTCGACGAGCACGGCCTGATGCGCCGCCGCGTCGCCAGCATCAACGACGCGCCGATCGGCGCATCCGAGCGGAAGTTTCACTGGCCGCTCGGACCGAGACCGGAAGGGCATCCGGGTCTGGGCGAATTCGGCTTCTAGGGCCGCTCGGACACCACCCGTTTCCGCCGGTCCGGCGGATCACGCCGTCGGCACGTGGCCGGTGGCCTCACCCCAAGGCGCCTGCGTGGCGCAATCTCGAAAGGAAGACTGACATGAAGAAGCTGAACACCATCATTGCGATCGCCAGTGTCATCGGCACGATCTCCGGCGCTTCGCCCGCCTTCGCCGCTGATGAATACAACACCTCGACCGGCACCACCGTTGACGGCCAGGGCGTCGCGCTGCGCGGCAACGACACCGTCGCGCTGTTCACCGGTCTGAACGTATCCGCCGGTCACGCCAAATTCACCGTCGTGCATGACAATGTCGCCTACTACTTCTCCTCGGAGGAGACGATGAAGCAGTTCTCGGCCGATCCGGAAGCCTTCGTTCCGCAATATGGCGGCTTCTGCGCCTTCGGCGTCGCCAAGGGCCTGAAACTGGACGCCAGTCCGCGCTTCGCGGACGTCGTCGACGGCAAGCTTTATCTCTTCCTCAACGCCGATGTCTTCGAGGCCTACAAGAAGGACAAGGCCGGCATAATCGCGAAGGCCGAGGCCGAATGGCCGGACATGGAGCACCGGACAGTGGAGGATGTGAACGGCCTTTGATGCGCGATGCGATCTGACCCGTTCGCAACATCCGTGTCGACTGCTTCCGGACGCGGGGCTCGCGAAAACCGCCCCTTTTCACACCCCGCTTCCGGAAACCGGCATCCCCTGCGGATGCTCCTCCCAAGCCGTTGGTGGCGATCCCCCTCTCGTCACCAGCGTGCTGCCTTTCCTGCCTCAGATTCAGAACGAAGGTACGTGCGTGGAGCGGTAGCGTCCATGTCTGCCGCGCCGCTTGCTCTCTCATGGACAACCTGGTTGCGCTGCTGTGACAGGATACCCTAGGCGCGTTGTGCGACCGGCATCGTCAGTTCGAGTCCGGGGATCTGCCAGTCCGCTTGCGGCCCCGGATTTGCCGAGTGCGGCCAGGCTGGAACGCGCCTCCAAGTCAGTCGTTCACCTCCGTAGCAAGGGGCCTCAAAGTGGCCGTTCGCTGCGGCATGGGCCGAGGTCTGCCAAGCGGACGAAGCTATCACGATTGAAGTCCAGTTGTATTGCACTCTGCCGTGAAGAATTCTCATACCCCCGCTGCCATTGCAGAGCACTTCTTTGCTGCTGAACGATCACTGCAGCGCTTGAACCAGGCCAGAATACTTGGGTAAGCGGCCAAATCGATACTGGCCGCGACCAACCATCCGAACACAGACGCGATGTTCAGGTCAGCTATTGTGAACCGCGCGTTGATGACAAACCCTGTGGTCACGAGGTGTTCGTTCAGCACTTCCAGAGGACGGCCCAGACGGCGCAATGCGGCTTCAAGGGCTTCAGTAGATCGTTCGTCTTCAGGTATCAGAACAGAATGAGCGAGGACCGTCATACAGTCCGAAACGCACTCATTGCTCACCCAGAAGCTCCACATTTGCATCTGAGCATCTTCTATCTCGTCCTTTGGCGCTAGTTCGCCACCGCTCTTCCTAGCAAGATACAGATTAATCGCCATCGATTCCCAAAGAACGACATCACCGTCTTCGATGACTGGAATCTTCCGGTTTGGGTTGAGCACTGCGAGTTCCTTGTCTGAGGCACAATCTTCAACTTCGATTTCATGGAGCTCGTAGCTAAGTCCCAATTCCTCCGCTGCCCACACGACACGAAAAGCGCTTGAACGCATGTTCCCGTATATCTTTAGCGTCATCGAAAACCTCGAAATCAATGAAAACCACTCGCAAGAGTACGTGTGCTCATACTCCCTAGCAATGCCGTGGAAGGGCTCGTAGCCGCCGATCGCAGTGTTGCCGTCGGACGACCGTTTCGCGCCCTCGAAGCTGACATTTACTGCGGGTATTCTCAACGGCTCCTTCGCGCCCCCATCTCGGCGGTTCGCGAACCAGCCTCTGCCACCGGACAAAGTAACGACATTTGTATCAGAACTCGTCACAGGGGCGGTTGCCGGTCGCAAGGCCGGTCCCCGGCCCTGGCCGCGAAGTGGCACAAATCCCGTTCTGCCTTGTGCATTGCGGCGGGGAACCCTATGTTCGGACCATCGTCTTTTTGGCCGTTTCGGCATTCTCTAGCGCCCTGTCGTACGCGGGCGCCCGTCGATTTCCAGATTTTCGAGCTTTTCCATCCCGGCGCTGCGCACGGCACGCCGGCATATTGCGAGGCTATTCGATGTGTACCGGAACGGTAAAATCCTATGACGGGCGCAAGGGCTTGGGTGTGATTACGCCAAACGGCGGCGGCAAGGACCTGATCGTCGATTTCAAGGCGCTGGATCGTGCCGGGCTCGGCGGCCTGACGAGCGGACAGATGCTCGAATTCGACGTGGAGACCGATCACTATGGCCGTGCTTTTGCCGTCGGTCTCAGGTTGGCGTGACTTTACCGGGCAAAGTGCCCTAACCGGCCGTCCGCGGCCACACGAACAAAGGAGACACAATGCAGGTACTCGTACGAGACAACAACATCGACCAGGCGCTGCGCGTGCTGAAGAAGAAGCTGCAGCGCGAGGGCGTGTTCCGCGAGATGAAGGCTCGCCGCGCCTACGAGAAGCCGTCCGAGAAGCGCGCCCGCGAGAAGGGCGAAGCGGTTCGCCGCAACCGCAAGGCCGCCCGAAAACTGGCCCAGCGCGAGGGATTGCTGCCCGGCCCGAAACGCAAGCCGCGCCCCGGCGCGCGCTGATCCGGCCAGGGCAGCGAAACGGGCATCGTGCCGCCTCATTTGCCCGGGACCTTGTTTCGGACACCGTTGAGGCCTATATAACGTCTATCGATCTTGCTTGTTGAACTTTGTTCCGGCGCCGTTTGCGCCATAGCGATCTTCCTCTCTCAAATCGATCTCAACCGGTTGCCACGCACCATGCGGGGCCGCCATCTTCTATGACCGATTGAAAGGATATCGTCATGACAACTGGAACCGTGAAGTTCTTCAATACCACCAAAGGCTTCGGCTTCATCACGCCCGATGACGGCGACCAGGACGCCTTCGTCCACATCTCCGCCGTCGAGCGGGCCGGCATGGGCACCATCGTCGAGGGGCAGAAGCTCAGCTACGAGCTCGTGCGCGATCCGAAGTCCGGCAAGAACGCGGCTGAAAACCTGCAAGCCGCGTAGAAATTGTCTCCGATGGGTGACCACGGATGTACTGGCACCAATCGTAGAGACGATGAGGAGAGGTCGGGCTTGCGCCCGGCCTTTTTGCTTTCTGACGGAGTGAAGGATACGACCATGACCAGCATTGCTGCAGAGCGTGATCTGTCCCGGCCCGCCAGGTCGAAGGCGGAAACCAGGGCGGAGATCACCGATCGCACCGCGCGCGCCATTATCGATGCCGAGGCTGCGCGCCGCGATGCCAAGACGGAGAAACTGCGCCGGGCGCGCCTGGAGAACGAAGCGCGGGAAGCCGCAGCGCCGGTTTCCACAAAGGAGCGGCCCGTCAAGGCATCGAGATCGCGGCGAACGAAATCTGCTTTGGCCAAACGCATGGCGCGCAAGGATACATCCGCATGAAGTATCTTGCCCGCTTGAGTGGGGACCCGGTGTTCTGGCTCTTTTTTCTCATGATCCTCACCATAGCGGGCACGGTGGTCTATGTGGTCCTGACCAGCATCACGTTTTGAGCAGCGCATAGGGGATGGCGCAGATGAGCAATATCTTCACGCTGCATACCGACAAACGCTGGAAGGCCGTCATCGAGTATCGCGGTGACGGCGAGACGCAGATCGTAGAACACTATTTCGAGGAGATATCGGAGCTGCACCTCATTATAGAACGCGGTCCGGAGTGGAACCGCCTCGTTTGCTGCACCGTCACCCTCAACCGCGACGACAGCGATGAGGAAAACGATGATACACGCATGGTCTCTCCCAAGAAACGTCCGCACTAACGATGTTGCTCATCGGGATGATGCCCGGGAACGGGAGCGATTTTGTGTTTCAACACCGAACCGGAAAACGCAACGCGACTAAGCGATACGGACCTTTCAGCCTCAGGATAGGGCCAATCTGACTGACATGGTGGATTCGCATAACGCGCGACCCGGGAAGCGGCGCGCAAACAGGGTAGTGTGACCAAGTGACCGAACATGGCAAAACCAGCGCCTGCGCCGTTGTCGCGGCCCGGCCGGCCCGGGATTGGGCTGCACTGCTGGCGAGCTACAGGCGGCCAAGCAATGCTCGGGCGGCGATAGAACTGGCCATCACCGCGTTGCCCTTGATGGCACTGTGGGTTCTCATGGAGGCGAGCCTCGAAATCGGTATCTGGCTGACGCTGGTGCTGGCCGTTCCTGCCGCTGGATTTCTCCTAAGGCTCTTCATGATTCAGCACGATTGCGGCCACGGATCGTTCTTCCGTCAAAGGCGCCTGAATGACTGGGTTGGTCGCGCCATCGGCGTCATCACATTGACGCCCTATGCCGTCTGGAACCGCTCCCACGCGATGCACCATGCCGGCTCCGGGAACCTCGAACGTCGCGGACAAGGTGATATCACGACGCTTACAGTCCAGGAGTATGAGGCAAGCCCTGGCTGGGCAAAGCTCCGCTATCGCCTCTATCGTCAGCCCTTGGTCATGTTCGGCCTCGGGCCTTGCTTACGTATTCTTCCTGCAACACCGGTTGCCGATCGGATTCATGCGGCAGGGCTGGCAGCCATGGCTCAGCACCATGGGAACCAACGCAATGATTATCCTGCTGGCAGCAGGCGTCACCTGGTTTGTGGGGCTTGAGGCGTACCTCATCGTTTACCTGCCGGTGGCGCTTATCGCTGCGTCGATCGGGATATGGCTTTTCTTCGTGCAACATCAGTTCGAAGAGACATCATGGGATGCCAAAGACGATTGGAACTGGCACGAGGCCGCGCTGCGCGGCAGTTCCCATCTCGATCTGCCATGGCTGCTGCGTTGGTTCACTGCCAATATCGGCATCCATCACGTGCACCACCTTACCAGCCGCATTCCATTCTACAGGCTCCCGGAAGTCCTGCGTGATCACCCCGAATTGCGTAATGTCAGCCGCATCACCCTCCTGGAGAGTCTCAGTTGCCTGCGCCTGACGTTATGGGACGAGACACAGCACCGCCTTGTATCGTTCCGGGAGGCCAAGTCGGCAGCTGGCGGATGAGGGCATCCCTGAGCCTGGCGGTGACATGATCCTAGCATCGGCAACATCCCATATGGATGTGGTCGCGTTGGGCCTCAATTGGAACGCATCCGTCGTGCATAAGGGCGTTCGATGGTTTGGCCGGTATGGCTTCTCCGCAGTGTCAGTTGCTCCCGGCCCTTCAGATCCTCGGCAGCGAGCCCAATCAGCACCCGAAACCAGACATTTTCCTCACGGCCCCGTTAGCCCACCACGCTCGCTTATCCTCCAGGCGGCCAATGGTGGCCGAAGGAGTATGGATATGGGTATAGCACAGTACGATCCTGCCGCGCTCGGCAGGCCTGCATGGAACGCCGGACGAAAAGTCGGCGTCAAGAAACCCCTGAAGCAGCGCCAAATCTGGGCGATCCGCTTCTTTCTCGATCGCGAGGGGCGAATGCGTGATCGCGCTTTGTTTGATCTCGCCATCGACAGCAAGCTTCGGGGCTGCGATCTCGTCATGATCAAGATCGGCACGCTGGTTTCGGGACAGTCGATCCGGACCCGTGCCATGGTGGTCCAGCAGAAAACTGGTCGCCCGGTTCAGTTCGAAGTCACGGCTGACGTGAGAGCGAGTTTGCTCGCCTGGCTGGAGCGAAGGGGTGGAACGATTGACGACTACGCTTTCCCCAGCCGCGTCGATCCCGCCGGCCACCTGAGCACCCGGCAATATGCAAGACTGGTCGATGAATGGGTGACCGCAATTGGTTTACGGCGGGAAGATTATGGCACCCATTCGCTGCGTCGGACCAAGGCGGCGATGATCTACAAGGCGACCGGCAATCTCCGTGCAATCCAGATTCTGCTTGGTCATAGTAAGATCGAGAACACGGTCCGATACCTAGGCGTAGACATCGAGGATGCCCTTGAGTTGGCAGAGCACACCGAAATCTGACCTTGTGCGGCTCCGTTTCGGCGGGGCCGTACTCTATTCAAGTGCTGCCATGTTCGGATTGCTGCCGCGCCGCTTCGCGCCGCCAAGGCGGTCGTTCGTGATCGGTAGCGCTCATCCCAATAGCTGCCATTCGCTGCTAATGGCGAAGATCCTAGAGGAGCAGATTTTGATGAAAAAGGCGCCTTATTGAGGGCACGTTGCGCTGATTCAGTTTCTCAAGTGATTTGGGAGACTGAAGTCGATGATGGGATCGCGCAAGGAATGTCAGGCGGCGTTGTTTTACGAGTTCAATCTCGAAGATCATGTCCCGGCGGATCACCTGCTTCGATCAATAGACCGGTTCATTGATCTGTCGGACATCCGGACACACCTTCGCCCCTTCTACAGCGATATTGGCCGACCATCGGTCGATCCTGAACTGATGATCAGGATGCTTCTGATTGGATACATTATGGGTATCCGGTCGGAACGGCGGTTATGCGAGGAAGTCCATCTGAACCTGGCCTATCGATGGTTCTGCCGGTTGGACCTGGGTGACGTTGTTCCGGATCAATCGACGTTTTCGAAGAACCGGCACGGACGTTTCCGTGAGAGCGATTTATTCCGGCAGCTGTTTGAGAGCGTCGTTGCCCGCTGCATTGAGGAGGGGTTGGTTGGCGGCGATGTGTTTGCCGCTGATGCCAGCATCATACGGGCCGATGCCAACAAGCAGAACTCGACACCGAAGGAAGAATGGGACCCGACGGCACTCGATCCGGAGGCTGTTCCACGGGCGGTCAAAGAGTATCTGGACGTGCTGGACGAAGCTGCCTTTGGTGCCGCCAGCGAAGTCAAACCGAAGTTCACCTCGCACAGCGATCCGGCCTCGCAATGGACGGGTGCACTCAAAGGTCCGGCGTTCTTTGCTTACGCAGACAATTATCTTATCGACACCGACAATGCGATTATTGTGGATGTCGAGGCCAGTCGGGCCATCCGGCAGGCGGAAGTCGGCGCAACGCGCACGATGATCCAGAGAACGCGAGACAGGTTTGGCCTCTACCCGGAGATACTCGCTGCCGATCAGGCTTACGGGTCGGCTGAGAACCTCAACTGGCTTCTGGAAGAGGAAGGTATCCTGCCGCACATTCCTGTCTTCGATAAGTCGAAGCGCCTGGACGGGTCGTTCCCAAACACCGCTTTCGTCTTCAACCGTGAAGCAGACGAATATGCCTGTCCCGGCGGTAATCGGCTGAAGAAGTATTGGCGCAAGATGACCAAACCGCGATCCGGGATCAGCAAGGATGGCTTCATCCGCTACTATGCCCGCAAGGGCGACTGTTCAGCTTGCGCTCTCAAGCCTCAATGCACGCCCAACCAGCCAGCCCGAAAAATTGCCCGGCATGTCTATGAAGGTGCGCGTGATCTGGCCCGCGAGATCGCCACGACCGATGCTTACGTCGATACACAGCGGCGGCGAAAGAAGGTCGAGATGCTATTCGCGCATCTCAAACGCATTCTCAAGCTCGACCGACTACGACTTCGAGGACCAAATGGGGCCAGAGACGAGTTCCACCTCGCCGCAACTGCCCAAAATCTCCGCAAACTTGCAAAACTCATTCCGCAAACAGCATGAAAACCGAGTGGGACACCATTCGTTCGCATTCTAGCGGCGACTGAAACAAAGCCTTTTTCATCAAAATCAGCAGAAAGCAGTCATCGGAGGTATCTTATCAAAAAAAGCGATTTGGGATGGGACATGGCTCGCTCCAGTCTCAAGCGGCATATTGCCGCTCCTGCAGCCAGCTAAGCGAAACTTTACCGTGTTGCCCTATGCAGTTGCAGTTGCCGGTTTGTGCGCTGGATGCAGCGTACCGACCGGCTCTGGCATGACGGGACCAGGCATGTGTCACAGGTAAGGCCATTCGAACATGACGACGCCCCGGCGGTGGCGGAGATGTTCCTGCGCATCCTGCGCCATGAATCCTCGGCCGATGGCGGCGCGGCGCTCGCGGCCTATCTCGGCGATCTTTTCTGTGGACCTCTCGGACATGACGGGGATATCGTTTCCCGCGTTCACGTGGCGGAAGACGGCCGGCTGAACGGCTTCATCGGGGTTCTCCCCGAGGCCATGGAACTGGGCCGCGAGCACCTGCGCGCCGCCATCTGCACCACCTGGATGGTCGACGATCACGAGGCCGAACCCTTCGCCGGCGCGCGTCTGCTGAAAGCCGTTCTGTCCGGCCCGCAGGACCTGTCCTTCAGCGAGACGTCCAACGACCTTTCGACGGCGATGTGGCGCCGCATGGGCGCTCATGTATTGGCCTCCTACAGTTTGGAATATCTGCGGGTCATCCGCCCGGCCGCCTTTGTCACGCGCATGGCCGCCAACCGCTTCGGCCTCCTGGGGGCATTTACGCCGCTGGCCCGGCTGGCCGACCGCGCGGCGGGTGCCGGCGCAAACCGCCTGTCCTGGGCGGGCTACCGGCCGTGTCCCGGCAAGGCGGATGCGCTCGCCGAGACCGTGCCGGACGAGGATGAGCTTGCCGCCGCCATCCGGGAACTGGTGGTGCATCATCCCCTGCATCCGCGCTGGAGCAACGAACAGCTTGCGCGCATGCTCGCTCATGCCCGCGTCAAGGCCAAGCATGGCGCGCGCGTCCAGCGCATCCTGCACACCCGTGGTGGCAAGCTTGCCGGCCTCTTCGTCTATTATGGCGACAGCGGCGGCATCGGCCGGGTGATGCAGGTCATGGCCGCGCCCGGCATGGAAGGGCTGGTGCTGGAACGCCTGCTCGCCGATACCCATGCGCGCGGTCTTGCCGCCATTCGCGGCCGCACCCAGCCGGCGCTGCTCGACGCCATGCTCGACCGCAAGTTCGCCTTCCTGCATGCCTCGTCCACCGTGTTCCATTCCTCCAGGCCGGAACTGGCGGATGCCGCCACGCAGGGCCGCGCCTTTCTCAACGGCCTGTCGGGCGAGAGCTGGACGCGGCTCATCGGCGACCGCTTCGATTGACGGGCGGGCGAGCGCGATGTGCGGCATAGCAGGCTTTCTCGGCTCTACTGTTTCGCCCAATGCGGCGCCGGCGTTGCTGCAACGCATGGCCGCCACGCTCGGCCATCGCGGACCGGACGAAAAGGGCACGCATGCGGCGCCCGGCATCGGGCTTGCCCATGCGCGGCTTTCCGTCGTCGGCCTCGCCGACGGCCAGCAGCCCATGGCCGATGCAAGTGGCGATCTGGTCATCTCGTATAATGGCGAGATCTTCAATTATGTCGAGCTGCGCGAGCGCCTGCAGGCGCGCGGGCGGCGCTTTGCGACCGGCAGCGACACGGAGGTGATCCTTCATCTCTATGACGAGATGGGTACGGCCTGCCTCGATGAACTCAACGGGGATTTCGCCTTCGCGCTGTGGGATGCGCGGCGCCAGAGCCTGTGGCTGGCGCGCGACCGCATGGGCGTGCGTCCGCTCTATTACACGGATATCGGCGGCACGCTGTTCTTCGCCTCCGAGGTCAAGGCGCTGATGCAGGTGCCGGGCTTCGCGGCAAACCTCGATCCTGTCGCGCTTGATCAGGTCTTCACGCTTTGGGCGCCGATTGCCCCGCGCACGGCGTTCAAGGGCGTCAGCGAACTGCCGCCCGGACACATGATGATCGCGCAGGGGCACGAGCGCATGGTGCGCCCGTGGTGGCGGTTGGAATTTCCCCGCGATGGCGAGTTCGAGACCCCGGTGGACCCGGTGGGTGAACTCGGCGCGTTGCTGGAAGACGCCACGCGTATCCGACTGCGCGCCGACGTGCCGGTCGGCGCCTATCTTTCGGGCGGGCTCGATTCCTCGCTCGTCACCGCCCTTGCCGCGCGGCTGGCGCCGGGGTGCCTCGAGACCTTCTCGGTCGGTTTCCGCTCCGCCGAGCACGACGAAAGCCGCTGGCAGGCTGAGGTGGCGGAAAGGCTCGGCGTCGCGAACCATCGCGTATTCTGCGGGGAGGAGGAAATCGCCGCCGATTTCCCCGCCATCGTTGCGCATGCCGAATGCCCCGTCCTGCGCACCGCGCCTGCGCCGCTCTACAGGCTGGCCGGGCTCGTTCGCGGCAACGGCATGAAGGTGGCGCTGACCGGCGAGGGAGCCGACGAGGTTTTCGCCGGTTACGACATCTTCCGCGAAGCCGCCGTGCGGCGCTTTTGCGCCCGCCAGCCGGGTTCGGTGCGCCGGCCCCTGTTGTTCCAGCGACTCTATCCCTATCTGCCGCAATTGCAGCGCCAGAGCGCCGACTATCTCGCCCGTTTCTTCTCTGCCGGCGCGGATGAGCTCACCGATCCGCTGTTCTCGCACCGTCCGCGCTTCCGCTCCACCACGGCGGCGAAGCTCTTCTATTCCCCAGCGCTGAAAGACACGCTCGGCACCTATGACGCGGCGGCCGACCTCGCCGCGCAACTGCCTGCGGATTTCGGCCGCTGGCATCCGCTCAACCAGGCGCAATATCTCGAAACCCGCTTCCTGCTGCCCGGCTACATCCTCTCCAGCCAGGGCGACAGGGTGATGATGGCGCATGGCGTGGAGGGCCGGTTTCCGTTTCTCGATCACCGCGTCGTCGCTTTCGCCGCCGGACTTCATCCGGGCCTCAAACTGCGCGGTCTGAAAGAGAAATTTATCCTGAAACAGGCGGCACGCGGCCTGGTGCCGGATGCGGTCGTCGACCGCCCCAAGCAACCCTATCGTGCGCCTGACAGCCAGACATTCTCAGTTCCCGCCGCCAGGCCCGTGGTGGACGCGGCGCTTTCCGACAGCGCGCTGGTCGAGGCGGGCTTGTTCAACTGCAAGATGGTGGAGAAGCTGAAATGCAAGGCGCTTAACGGAAGGGCAACCAGCTTCAAGGACAATACGGCCTTCATGGGCGTTCTCTCGACGCAGCTGTGGCACCGGACCTTTGCCGCAGGCCAGCCGCGCCGAACGAAAACAGGGTGAGAACCAGACAATATGTCTGATGTAGTGCAAACAAGAATCCGCGATTTCATTGTCGAGAACTTCCTGTTCGGTGACGACAGTCAGCCTTTGCCCGGCGATCTTTCGTTGATTGAAAGCGACATGGTCGATTCCACCGGCATCCTCGAACTGGTCGGCTTTCTCGAAGAGGCCTTCGGGCTGACGGTCGCCGATGCCGACATCGTGCCGGCCAACCTCGATTCCATCGACCGGATCGCCGCCTTCATCGAACGCAAGAAGGCGGCCTGAAAGCGCGGCGATGCGTATTGAAAGCCATCTCCGCGAAAGCTGCCGGCACCATGCCGGCAAGACCGCCATCGTCGACGGCGCGCGGCGGATAAGCTACGCGGAACTCTCCAACGCCTCCGATGGCCTTGCCGCATGGTTTATCGAAAATGGCGTCGGCAGGGGCGATCGTGTCGTGGTGTTCGCCGGCAATGGCTTGCAGACCGCGGTCGCCTTCTATGCTGTGTGGAAGGCGGGTGCCGTAGCCTGCCCGGTCAACCCGTCCACAAGAACAAAGCGCCTCGCCTTCATCATCGCGGATTGCTCGCCGGCGGCCATCGTCGCCGACGCCAGGGGTGCCGTAACAGTTGCGGATGCGCTTGCCGCCAGCCCGCAAGCGCGCCCGGCAACGGTCCTGACCCGACCGCATCCGGCGCTGCCCGGGGCTGCCGATTTCGCGCAATGCCTGGAGGCTGGGCCGTTCTCCGCCGGCCCGGCCCTCTGCGATAGCGATCTCGCCACCATCATCTACACTTCCGGCTCGACGGGCGACCCGAAGGGCGTGATGATGGGGCACGACAATATCGATGCCGCGACCGCCTCCATCGTCTCCTATCTCGGCAATGGCGAGAACGATGTCATCCTCAACGTGCTGCCGCTCTCCTTCGGATACGGATTGACGCAATTGCTCACCGGCGTGCGCGTCGGCGCCACGCTGGTGCTGGAGAAATCCTTCGCCTATCCGGCCGCCGTGCTGGAGCGCATGCGCGAAGAGCGCGTCACCGGTTTTCCGATGGTGCCTTCCATGATCGCCTTGCTGCTGCGCATGGAAGAACTGGATCCGGCGCTGTTTGCCGGCCTGCGTTACATCACCAGCGCGGCCGCCCCCCTGCCGGTCGCCCATATCCGCGGGCTGCGTGCGCTGCTTCCCGACGTGCAGCTCTACTCCATGTACGGCCAGACCGAATGCGTGCGCGCGACGTGGCTGCCGCCGGGCGACATCGACCTGCATCCGGCCTCCGCCGGCATCGCCATTCCCGGAACCGCCATCCAGGTCGTCGACGAGGCCGGCATCGAGGTTGCGCCCGGCACCGTCGGGGAGCTGGTCGTCTCGGGGTCGCACGTCATGCGCGGCTACTGGAACAACGCCGATGCGACGGCGCAAGCCCTGCGTCCCGATCCGCTGACAGGGGCCCGGCGCCTCCATACCGGCGACCTGTTCTTCGCCGACGCCAACGGCTATGTCACCTTCGTCTCGCGCCGCGACGACATCATCAAGACGGGCGGCTTCAAGGTGGCCCCGCGCGAGGTGGAATCCGCGCTCTACGATCTGGAGGGCGTGGTCGAGGCGCTGGTCGTCGGCATGCCGGACCCGGTACTGGGCGAGACACTCAAGGCGATGATCGTCACGTCGGCCGATACGCTGACCGCCGAGGATGTCCTGCGTCACTGCGCCGGGATACTGAACGATTTCATGGTGCCGCGGCAGGTGGAATTCTGCCAGGCACTGCCGAAGACGGTCAGCGGCAAGCTCAGCCGCCGCCTTGCATCGGGCGGAGGTGCTACGCCATGAACGCGACGAGCGCACAGGCTTCGGCTTTCACCCTTGCGGCCCTTTCCATCGATGCTGAGGTCGAGACCGCCCGCATCGCCGCGCGCATGCGCGACATCCTGCGCGGTGACCTGCGCAAGCGCGGTTTCGTCATCGGCATTTCCGGCGGCATCGATTCCGCCGTCTGCGCCGCCCTGGCCGTGCGCGCCGTCGGCCCTGAACGCGTCTTCGGTCTGTTGATGCCGGAACATGATTCCGACCCGGAAAGCAGCCGTCTCGGCGAGGCCGTGGCACAGGCTTTCGGCATCGAACATGCGGTCGAGGATATCGGCCCGGCGCTGGATGCGATGGGTTGTTATCGCCGCCGCGACGACGCCATCCGCCAGGTCATGCCGGACTATGGCGCGGGCTGGTCGAGCAAGATCGTCTTCGACAATGCGCTGACGGCGGGCGGTTACAACATCTCGTCGCTGGTGGTGCGCGCCCCCGATGGCGCCATGCGCAAGCTGCGCCTGCCGGCCGACGCCCATCTCGGCATCGTCGCCGCCACCAACATGAAGCAGCGCACGCGCAAGCAGCTCGAATATTACCATGCCGACCGGCTGAATTTCGCTGTGATCGGCACGCCCAACCGGCTGGAATACGACCAGGGTTTCTTCGTCAAGAACGGCGACGGCGCCGCCGACATCAAGCCGATCGCCCATCTCTACAAGTCGCAGGTCTACGAACTGGCCGCGCATCTCGGCGTGCCCGAAGAAATACGTAAGCGCCCGCCGACCACCGACACCTACTCGCTGCCGCAGACGCAGGAAGAGTTCTATTTCGCGCTACCCTACGCCAAGATGGACGCCTGCCTCTACGCCCTCGACAACGGCGTTCCCGCCACCGCGGTCGGCGCCGCCATCGGTCTCACCGAAGCGCAGGTCGAGGCCGTGTGGAGCGATATCGCGGCAAAGCGCAAGGCCGCCCGTTATCTTCACATGCCGCCGGTGCTTGCAGGCCAAGCCGATTGACCGAGGCTTATTGCGTTCTCGTTGCAGCGTCTGGCAGCTGTCGAGTGAACGGCGGCAATTACGTGTAGATACAAAAGTACTCATTTGACGAGGTGAGAAGCCCAACTGAGCTGCCAGTCCGGTATGCCCGGGCTTACCCGTTGGCGCTTGACATTAGTGTCGGCCGACCCTGCGTCGAGCGAAGATGAGTAAGAGGTCTCAAGAGACATACTCGACAATGACCTTTTAGTGCGGCCTTTCTTGCCGTAATCGACCGAAATGACGTCGAAAGCCCAGTGGCGGATAATCGCCAAACTCTGCCGTAACCGGACCGACCGCATACGGCCCCAAACCGGACATGGAGCGAAACAGCAGAAACGGCGGCTTTGCCCCGTTTCAATCATGAGCCGTCGACAGTATTTCCCCGTCTTGCGTTCAAACGTCGGCTGGATTATCGGAACCCCGACCAAGAACTCCTCCCAACCATGACAGGATATTTTCATGCCCGACCTGATCGACGGCGAACAGCTTACCTCGCTGACGGCCGATATTGTCTCCGCCTATGTTGCGAACAACCCGGTGCCTGCGGGTGATCTTCCGAACCTGATCGGCGATATCCATCGGTCCTTGACCGGGTTGGTATCCGGGGAGCAAGAGACCGAAGCGGCACCACAGACGCCGGCCGTGCCGATCAAGAAGTCGGTGCACAATGACTACATCGTGTGCCTGGAGGACGGAAAGAAGTACAAGTCGCTGAAGCGCCATCTGGGCGTGCATTACGGCCTCACCCCGGACGAGTACCGCGAGAAGTGGAATCTGCCGGCGAGCTACCCGATGGTCGCGCCGAGCTATGCGGCGGCCCGGTCGGAACTGGCGAAGTCGATGGGTCTTGGCCGCAAGAAGAGCGAAACGAAGCCAGCGAAGCGCGCTGCCAGAAAGACGAGCGCCTGAGCGCGGTGCTCATTTGCACCAGCGTATGCGACTTGCCGAAACGTCTCCTGCCGATCGCCGAATGGTGCTTGGCCTTCGTTCGCGACATTTGCACGAAGTCTGGGATCGTCTCCGGCGAAGAACTGGCGTTGGCTATTCCACACGCTCTGATAGCGCTAGATGCTGCTCGATATCCATGTGTGGAGGATGCGCATCGATCTCGATGCCGTAGCTCACCAAGTAGCAGATGACGCGATCCCGCCGGTGCTTGAGATAGCTCGCGGACATGCTCGGCGGAGCGGCCTTGTATCCTGCCTGAGGCAAGACCGGTCAGAATGTCGACGATGCGGTTGTGGTAGATGTCGGCCTGGTCGGGCGACCAGTGCTCGGCGGGTGTACAGCCAGATCCCCGAGATCGGCACGCCTTCGGCCTGAGCCGGAATTCGCTACGGCCTGTCGGCATGCCGCCCATGCATGCGTCGGCGATGGCCTTGCCGTCGAAGGGTTCCGCCGCATTCCGCTGTCCTCGCCCTCGGCCAGAGCCTTCGCGCAGCGCCTTCAGCCTGACTCCTGTTCCTCGAGCAGCCGCAATCCCGCACGCACCACCTCGCTGGCATTGCCGTAAGTACGTGTGCCACCTGGGCGGCGATGAACTGGCTGGAAATGCTCGCCCAGCGCGATCGACGTGTTCTTGCTCATCCGCGCCTCCCTGCTGATACCAATATCACACTCCTGGTATCGGTTCAACGATGCCGTGACCGGCTGATCTCCGCGGGTGCCAGCTGCTCTGCAGGCATTCTCCTCCTTTCGCACGCTTGGTTTGCTCCGCGCCGGTGGCGGCCTGTCTCATGGCTGTCCTGGCAGGGGCATCGGCCTTGCAAATGGGCATTCGCTGTCTCTTGCGCTCGCCCGCCCGCTCGCCTTCATGCTCGGGGTGCAAGGCCCTCTCCTGCCTCCGACGCCGTCAGGCCGCGATCGTCGCGGTCCTCGTGTCAGGCGAAAGGAGAACCATCATGGCCCGCATCACGAAACAGAAGTTCGATGTCCATCAGGAGATCACCAACCGCATCGTCGAAGCCCTGGAGAGCGCAGGCGAGTTCCAGCTTCCCTGGATCAGGAACAAGGGCGGCTCGATGAAGCGTCCCGTCAACATCGCTTCGGCCAAACCCTATAATGGCGTCAACATCGTCTCGCTCTGGGTGGCGGCACAGGCCTGCGACTATCCCTCCCATCTGTGGGGCACCTACCGCCAGTGGCAGGAGCGCGGCTGCCAGGTCCGCAAGGGCGAGAAGTCCTCGCTGGTCGTGTTCTACAAGACCCTCGACTATGAGCAGGTCAATGAGGAGACCGGCGAGAGCGAGACGGCCGAACGGCTGATGGCGCGGGCAAGCTTCGTCTTCAACGCCGCGCAGGTCGACGGCTTCGAGCTCGAGACAGACCAATCCATCCCCGAAGAACCGGCCTTCGATCCGATCGACCGTGCCGAGGCCTTCGTCAGGACAACCGGCGCGACGATCGAGGAGGGTGGCGACCGCGCCTGCTACATCCCCTCAGCCGACATGATCCGCATGCCGGAACGCCGCCGCTTCACCGGCACCGACACCACCACACCTGCAGAAGGCTTCTACTCGACGCTCTGCCACGAGCTGGTTCACTGGTCGGGTGCAAAGCACCGTCTCGACCGCAACCTCAGCGGCCGCTTCGGCTCCGAGAGCTACGCCATGGAAGAGCTCATCGCCGAACTCGGCGCCGCCTTCCTCTGTGGCGATCTCGGTATCACGCCCGAACCCCGCACCGATCACGCCTGCTACATCGCCTCCTGGCTCAAGATCCTCAAACAGGACAAGAAGGCCGTGTTCACCGCCGCGTCAAAGGCCAGTGAGGCGGCGCGGTGGTTGGGGGGACATCGCTTGAGGCAACTGGTCGTGAACGCTGTTGCCTGTCTGGGTTGGCCTTGACCTAGGCGAGCACCCAGCGACCGCAACCAACAACAGAGAGTTGATTGCTACCGTTGCGGCCCGCGCCTTGGTGGCACTCCCGCAACCAACCAGAGGATCAAGTGAATCACAAATATTGTCAACGAGACCGTCACGATCATTTCCAATGCTTTGTCGAATGGTCCCCGCCAACGCAGCCCCAAGACGAACACAACGATCAAGGTGACGGGCACCCAACCAGCGAGGGCGAAATGACGTCTCCAGCGTGTTTCGACCGTCAGGGCGTACAGTCCCCACATCGGCGTCACGACCGCCCCCGCCATTACGATCCAAACTGAAGGCAACATCTCCAACGTCGCCTTATCCCATGTCGTGCCATGGCTTAATCCCATAAACAACGGGAAGACGGTTCCGCCGACCACGGTTGCAAGAATGAACGCAAATAGTACTCGAACTCGATGCATGTGATTTGATTAACTCGTTCGCCACGACGAATGAGTGGCTATTGAATTCAATCTTCGTCAGATCTCGGTATATCTACCTCATCGACCGCGTGCGTCAATTTGGTCGATTATTACACAAAACCACATTTCTCAAACGATGGTTGGAACAATTGCAACAAGTGCTACTATCATCGCAATTGTGCTCGCAATTATCACCAATACGCCGGAACCGAAGGCCAGCGCTGCAACCCAATCAAACCTCCTGTCGGAATGGTCCTGCATCATTCGCTCCATGCCATCGACGAGCCGAGCTGACGGCGGTGCTCCCAGGTCTGGCAGTCGCAGCTCGCCAACAGCAAACATAGCACCCTTTCGAATAGGCCATCCAAGCTCTTCACCTGTCTGCTCCTTGCCGGCGGCGGGAGCGCGAGAAGACCAACCAATTCGCTTCCTGACGCGACTGAGACGCGCAACAACTCACCGTTCATTCCTCCGGGCGCGCCATCGCCTTATAGGCGTGCCATGTGGCGTGGCCGAGCAGCGGGAAGATGAGGATCATGCCAACCAGTCCCGTCGCCACGCAGACAGCGAATAGCACCAGCACCATGGCGCCCCACCCGATCATCGTCGGCAGGTTGTTCCAGACCAGCTTCATGCTCGTCGCCATGGCGGTCAGCGCATCGATACGGCGGTCGAGCAACATAGGTACCGCGAAGACGCTGACCGAGAAGGCGAAGGCGGCGAACAAGCCGCCGATGGCCGTACCGATCACAAGCATCGCCCAGCCGGAAGCTGTGCCAAGCAGAATGCCGACGACATGACCGAGGCCCGGAAAGGCGGTCACCCCGAAGAACAGCGACCAGAGCAGGACTGCGGCGCGCGTCCACAGGAGCATCAACAGGCTGAGCAGGAGCCCGGTGAAGAACACCTGCGCGCCCGCCCTTGGCCTGACGCGCACCATCGATCCGAGCGTGATCGACCTGCCTTCCCCAATCGCCCGGCTCTTCTCGTACAGTCCGATGGCAAGAAAGGGCGCGACAATCAAGAATCCGGCCAGCGCCGGAAACAGGATGTAGTCGCGGCCGAATCCGACGAGGGTCCAGACGAAAGCGAACGATAACAGGAACACACCGACGCCGTATGCCAGGCTCGATGATGGTCCGTTCCAAAAATCTTGCCACCCGGCAGCAAGCCAGCGTCGTCCTTCGAGCATCGGCAGATTGCGCTGAAGGGCCGGGTCACGGGTCTCGCCGATCCCAGACGTTTCGCTGAGCAACCAGTATCCCTCGTCGGCTTCGCCCATGGTTTTCTCCCTCAGCAGGCCGACTTTGCGGCGCGGTAGCCGCCCTCGCCGTCGGCGGACTTCAGATGTTCGACGCATTCGGGCTGCGACTGGAACGCGACGTAGACGAGATGCGCGTTTGCCCCGGCGAAGATGAGCAAGATTGCCGGGACCAGGATCCAGGTCAGCCATCCACCGGGAACACGCGCGCGTCCTGTCATGGTTGCTCCGTCCCAAGGTCGTGGACATAAACAGCCAGCGTCCGCATTTCCGCAGTCGTCAGGCGCTCGTCCCACGTCGGCATGTGCCCCTGACGGCCGCCATGCACGGAAGCGATGATGGTGTCGAGATCGCCGCCATAGACCCAGTACGGATCGCTGAGATTCGGCGCGCCGATCTCCTTATCTCCTTGCGCGTTCTCGCCGTGGCATGCAGCGCAAGTCGTCACGAACACCTCACGGCCCGCATTGATGCGGTCAAGGTTCTCTGGTGTCGAATAGTCAGGATGTGTCAGGGAGTACACATAGGCGGCAACGCTGCGAACCTGTTCGCGATCGAGCATCTCGTCACGGCCGAAGGCCGGCATCTGAGAGACCCGGCTCTCGGGATGCGCGGTGTTGATGCCGACACGCATCGTCTGCTCGATGAGTTCGGGACCGCCGCCCCACAACCAGTCATCGTCTGTGAGGTCGGGGTAGTTGGCGCGGCCCCTGCCGTCGCGGCCGTGGCACGCAGCGCAGTTGTCACCGAACAGCTGCCGCCCTGTGTCGCGCACGGTCCGCATCAACGCCTCGTCGGCGAGGATCGTGTCATAGGGCTCGTTCTCCAGCCGTGTCGTCCAGCCAGAGCGCTGCTGCTGGCCGTCGATGACCCGGGCTTCGACCGTCGTCTGCTGGTCTATACCCAGAAGCCCCTTCGTATAGGTCACGCCAAGCGGCCAGGCAGGCACCATAAACCACCAGAAGATCGCCCAGACGTGGGTGACGATCAGGAACATCAGCACCCCGCGCGGGATCGGCGTATCCAGTTCCTTGATGCCGTTCCATTCGTGGCCCGTCGTGTCGCGCCCGGTGACGGGGTCGCGTTCTACGTCCGCCATGGCGTGTCGTCCCGTTCGAGGATGCTGTGCTTGGCCCGGTCGAACCGCTTCCTATTCCTCGGCAAGAAGGCGTAAACGCAGACGCAGAGGAAGAAGGCCATCATGTAGAACAAGCCCCAGCTCTTGGAGAAGGCGACCAATGTTTCGTGACTGAAGTCCATATCTGCCTTCTCAGTCTTCCGGTTCCGGTGGCTGTTCGGTAGCAGCGGTGTTCTGATAGGCGGCATCGGTCAGCCGTCCCAGCACCTGCAGATAGGCGACGAGAGCATCCATCTCGGTGACTTGCGTCGTGACGCCATCGAAGGCGCTAATGGTGGTATCCTCGCCATAGCGCTCGGTCACGCCGGATGCGAAGTCGGTGTCGGGCGTCGCCTGGCCGTAAGCATCGCGCGCGGCGTTTTCGACCATCTCCTCTGTGTAGGGCACGCCCAGCGCCCGCTGCGCCGCGAGATGTCTTGGCAGGTCGTCCATCCTCAGTGGTGTGCGCGCCAGCCAGCGATAGGCGGGCATGTTGGATTCGGGCACGACATCGCGCGGATTGTTGAGATGCGCGACATGCCAGAAATCGGAGTACTTGCCGCCCACGCGGGCAAGGTCCGGCCCGGTCCGTTTCGAACCCCAAAGCATCGGCCGGTCGTATCGGGACTCGACCGCCAGCGAATAGGGGCCGTAGCGCTCGACCTCGTCGCGCAGCGTCCTGATCATCTGGCTATGGCAGGCGTAGCAGCCCTCGCGGACATAGATGTTGCGTCCGGCCAGTTCGAGCGGCGTGTAAAGCCGCATGTCGGGCGCTTCCTCGACAGTCTCGTCGATGGTGAACAGGGGCGCGATTTCGACGATGCCACCAACGCTGGCCGCCGCGATAATGGCGATGACGAAGCCGATGGCCGAACGTTCGAGCTTGCGATGGAAGAGCTCAGACATCGGTCATTCTCCCGGCACGGCTGCGGGCTGGACAGGCGCATCGGAACGCAGGGCAGCGAGCGGAGCCGCCCTCACCGTCATCCAGATGTTGTAGCAGCCGACGATTGCGCCGATCAGGAACAGGAGGCCGCCGAAGGCACGGGCGATGTAGTAGGGATACATGGCGACCAGACTGTCCACGAAGGAATAGGCAAGCGCGCCTTCCTGCGTGTACGTCCTCCACATCAGCCCCTGGATTATGCCCGAGTTCCACATCGCGAAGACGTAGATCACTGTCCCGGCGATCGCGAGCCAGAAGTGGACTTCGACCAAGGTCGCGGAGTACATGCGCTCGCGTTTCCAGAGGCTCGGGACCAGCGTGTAGAGCGAGCCGAAGGTGATGAGCGCCACCCAACCAAGAGCGCCCGCGTGGACGTGGCCGACGGTCCAGTCCGTGTAGTGGCTCAAAGCGTTCACGGGCCGGATCGCCATGAACGACCCCTCGAAGGTCGAAAGCCCGTAGAACACGGCCGCCGCCATCATGAAACGCAGCGTCGCGTCATCCCGTACCCGGTGCCAGGCGCCGTTGAGGGTCAGCAAGGCGTTGCCTGCGGAGGCCCAGGACGGCACCAGCAGCATGACCGAGAAGGTCATGCCAAGCGTCTGCACCCAATGCGGCAGGGCGGTGTAGTGCAGATGATGCGAGCCCGCCCACATGTAAAAGAAGGTGATGCCCCAGAAGCTCAGGATCGACAGCCGATAGGAAAAGATCGGACGCTTCGCCCGCACGGGCAGGTAGTAGTAGAGCATGCCGAGAAAGCCCGCCGTCAGGAAGAAGGCCACGGCGTTATGCCCGTACCACCACTGGACCATTGCGTCCTGAACCCCTGGCCAGATCGTGTAACTCTTGGCCTGTCCCCAAGAGATCGGGACGGCGAGGTTGTTCACGATGTGCAGGATCGCGACGACCAGGATGAAGGCCATGAAATACCAGTTTGCCACATAGATATGCGGCTCCTTCCGCCGGGCGATCGTCGCGATGTAGAGGACGAAGTAAGTCACCCAGACAATCACGAGCCACAGGTCGGCATACCATTCTGCTTCGGCGTACTCCTTCGACTGTGTCACGCCCAGCAGATATCCTGAAACGGCCAGTAAACAGAACAGGTTGAAGCCCAGCAGCACGAACCAGGGACTGAGCTGGCCAGCGAGGCGCGCGCGCGATGTCCGCTGGACAACGTGAAAGGAAGTCGCGATCAGAGCGTTGCCGCCAAAACCGAAAATCACTCCGGTCGTGTGGGTCGGGCGAAGCCGCCCAAAGGTGGACCATGCCGCGTCGAAGGCGAGATCCGGCCATGCGAGAAGGGCCGCCACCCAAACGCCCATGAACATTCCGAACACCGCCCAGGCCATCGACAGCACGATTCCGACCTTGATCGGATCGTCATAGTAGGCAGCGGTCCGATCATCCGTCGGCTCCGGGCCGTAAAAGGAAGCCATGACCAACCAGGCAAGGCCGCCGCCGAACACCATGACGATCACGCCATGCACGCCGAGAACGTCGGATCGGCCCACGACCGCCATGGCGAGACCAGCCAGTGCGACCGCGCCCGCAAGCATCAAGGCGTACTGCCGTTCTAAGGAGGTCAGGTTCGCCAGCATTCATCCTCCTCCTAGAGCAGATGCAGGGGCTTCCCCTTGCATTCGGTTCAGCTCAAGCACTTCGAGGAGCTCTTTCCGGTTGCTCACAATATCGGCCAGGTTCACGCCGTCGAAGACCTCATGGAACGCGTCGAGCGCCCGGCCGACGACACTTTTGAGCCTGCAAGAGGGCGTGATGGCACAGCCGCCGCCGGGACGCATGCATTCGGTGAGATCGAAACCGTCCTCCATCTGCCGCATGACATCACCCAAATTGATGTCCTCCGGCGGCCGCGCCAGCGCTATGCCTCCAGCCCGCCCGCGGGCGGTCGCAAGATAGCCAAGCCGCCCCAGCTTGAGCGCGACTTTCAAAAGGTGATTGCGCGAGATACCGTAGTCGGCCGCGACATCCGTGACCCGGCACGACTTGCCGCGATGGATCGCCAGATACATCAGCATTCTAAGAGCGTAATCCGTCTGAAGTGTCAGGCGCATGCGGGCGGCTCCTCGTCAGTTGGGCAGTGGGCTGCCGAAACTAGGCGAATAGGCGCTGACAATGCGAATGCGCAGGATTGCGGGGGCGCTGTCCTGCCCCGATCGATATCTCGTACGCACCGTCGATGCGAGCCCTTTTGCGACCCGGTCATCCTGGTGCACCCGTTCCCGGCCGCTCCAGCCGGAAAAACATCGCAAGCCGTAAGCTGCGCGCAATTCTCTCCGCGCGGTCGACGAATATTCCGGCGATTTCTGGAGTGCATCGTTCGGCTGCGGCCTGCCTGAAATGGGCCAGCCAGATATCGAAATCCTCGTCTCGAACCTGGCTGAGCTTGACGTGGGCAGGCACGGGACGGCCGCTGTAGGCGCCGTTCTTGAGGACCACCGAGCACCAGAAATCGGTCATCTTTTCCAGGTGCGGTTCCCAGTCGCCTTTGATCTCCGACGCAAAAATCGGACCGAGACGACTGTCGGCACGTACGCGCGTATAGAAGTCTCGTACGAGTGCGCCGATGAACGCGCGGTCCACCAGGGGATCAGCCAGCGGCTGCTCGGGCTGAGGACGGGCGGCTTCCGGGCCGGTAGCAATCATATGCAATCACGCAAAGTGGTATCTTTGTAGCCACTTTTAAGACCTGATCGCCATGACTGCAAGCGTTCTGATGTTGAGGTTGCCCCCTGACCCACGCCGACAGCGGGTGGCTCGGGCCGCTGGCCGAGTCCCGTGCCGCACAGAATCAGCACAGCGGAAGAACGGCATTCCGGGCTTGAGCGCGCGAAGGTCATCGTCGACGGCTGGATCTCGGCAGGCGTAGTGCACATGAGATCAGTCCATGTGCTTTATCGCGACAGACTGTCTGAGCAAGGAACAGGTCGAGTCATGCAGCCGCCTTGTCTCACTGCTTATTCGCATGAGCGATGATCTGGATGACGTCGTGAAGCGCCTTGCCCAGGCCGGGCTTGTCGATACCGCCAAATGGTTGCGGTCCATGCAGCAGCCTATAAGACACCTCTGATCGGCTGATTATCACTCAAGGCGGATAGGCAAGTCGGCTCAATGCGCACGATGTTGATGCCGCAGCCGGCGACCACGGCGGCTTGACCTCGGCAACTCGTAAGTTAGCGTCGGGCGGGCCGCCATCCGGCGGAGCGGGCTTCGGCCTCCGAGCAGAACCATCTCTCGCCTCTGCTCGTCGATATCCTCGTCCGACCGTAGTGCTCTTGACCG
This sequence comes from Rhizobiaceae bacterium, assembly GCA_023953775.1. Lineage (GTDB taxonomy): Bacteria > Pseudomonadota > Alphaproteobacteria > Rhizobiales > Rhizobiaceae > JAMLJD01. The sequence goes on from JAMLJD010000006.1 coordinate 30,214, forward strand.
GGTAGATGATAAATCCGCTCCCCGCTCGAGCTGACATTGCCCTTGATGTTGCAGCCTCCTGCTTCCTGCGGGGCATTCATGAGAGGCGCGATCTGAGCGGGCGCGTCCTGCGCTACGCCACTGGCGGCTCTCCATTCCCATGGCGGCTGGATTTCTCCGGCCCAAATTCCAATGCGTTCCGCTTTGGCCGCGGCCTGGAATGACGCGTAGGCACCGTTGCTATGCCGAGGCCAATCCATCGCCCAGCCGCTGCGAACCAGTAGCTCTTGGACGCTGGCCCCGTCAGCACGGAAGCAGTTTCCAACGAAGCGGCCGTACCGGTCACGTTCGACAAACTCGCACCGGGTAGGAGACGACATACTCAGCAAGTCGCCCAAGGCGGCCGCCGACTTCGCGCCGCATCGGTATGATTTTCCCGCGCCATCACGGCAGAGTTGGGCCGACTCCGGAGCATCGACGCCGTTGAACCGGATACGTTCGCCGTGGATTTGAATGGTGTCTCCGTCAATGACCGAAGCACGCCCCATCAGTGTTGTGCCGGACGACTCAGCACCGATCTGAGGTGCTGTGTCGAATAGCCCGAGATGCCTGTGCCAATTTACCACACTTAGGTAGATAGATGTTGCCAAAATCAGCAGCGTAAGCGGCAGCAAGAAGGTCTGCAACCTGCGGCTAGGCTTCGGTCTTCGCCGCCGAAACCGGCGCTTATCAGTACGACGGAACTGAAGCAGGTCTCCCATCCCGACATGTTTCCCAGCAAGCACGGTTAGCTACGCTCAACATACCACACTCGAATGCATCTTGCTGTGCTGTCGATAGTCTTCAGACGTACCACCACCGACGCTACGAGGTGATCATGGCCATTCACCGACCTGTAGACGGCCGCTGAGCAGATTTGCTTTCGAGACAGACGTAGCTGCGTCACGCGACTTATCTGAAGACAAGAAACAAGAACTCTGTTCGACCAGCTAAGGAAGGCTATGTCCCCAAGTTGCAACCGCCACGATCGGTTGCCATAATCGACGCGATCACCGGCAAAGAGATATTGCCGTTAAGCCGGATGCGTCAAGGTCGCAGGTCCGGAGAACGGCCAATCAGACTTGGCAACATTCGGACCTGCCGCATGGCTAGCAGCCAACCTTGTGATTGACGACGACATAGTGCCCACGGCACTAAAGTCCTTCCCACCGGTTTGTCTGGATAAGGCCCTTCTTATGATCGCGCCGCAGCGCGTAGATGGATTTCTCGAGAGCGAAACCGGGGCAATGCAAGTCAAGCCCGAACAACCCCGGCGCCTCTTCATTGGCAAGCGCAATCACACGAGGGAAATTGTCGGCCTCCGCCACACTCGATCCGGCCGAGCATCCATCGCCCCGGGCAGCGCATCCGAGCAGGACAGATGGAGATACTTGGCCGCATGCCACCAATCTTGCCGGCAGCGTTCCAGAGCGTCGGCTCAGGCTGAGGGCGGAATGCCACCCCAGGCGTTCGACCTGTGTCGTTCTGCGATGAACATCACGCGCCAGCCGTGCTCGATCAGCGCCAGGCCTTTGGCTGCGGCGAGATGACTCTTGCCCTGAACTCTCCATAAGCCCGGTTGCTGCCGGCGCAGCGGCCGTGGGTCATTCCGCCTTGATGTCGCCATGGGTCTCGCTAAGCTCGCATCATGGCTGTGTCGGGATCCGGATGCATGAGACAGGGGCGGGCTAGGAAAGTTCTACGGCTGAGGCTGCTGCTCGTGCTTGTCGTGATGTCGATCGTGGTTCTACCGGCCGGCGGGTCGGTGGCCCGGGAAGCCCGGCCTCTTGAGGGAATAGCACTTGTGGTAGGCAATGCCGACTATGTCGGCGACCACGCGGACTTGCCGAACCCTGTCAATGACGCCCTTGCAATGAAAGAGTTGTTCGACCGTCTCGGCTTCCAGACAACGCTGGTGACGGACCGCGATGCTCGCCGCCTTGCGCGCGACCTCGACAATTTCGTGGACGATGCCGAAGGCGCCGATGTGGCCGTGGTCTACTATGCCGGACACGGCATCGAGGCCGATGGCGAGAACTTCCTGGTCCCAATAGATGCCGACCTTGCCGCACCGGAGGTGGCCGGTGAGGCGCTGGTGCCGATCTCCGCCTTCCTTGAACGGATTCAGGCCACCGTGCCCGTCTCGATCGTCATGCTCGATGCCTGACGCGACAGCCCGTTTCCGCCGGGCTCAGTGGCGCGGCGCGACGCCTCGTCCGTCCCCGTTCCGGTGGGACCGGCGGGCCTCGGCGAGACGCGGGGCGCCGTCCCCTCGGCAGTGCAGACCAAGCATAACGCACAGGATTACGGCACGGTGATCGCATTCGCCGCGGCACCCGGCAAGGCTGCCCTCGACGGCGCGCCGGGCGGCAACAGCTACTATGCGGCGGCCGTTCTTCGCCATCTCGACGCAATGGCTGGAGAGGAGTTCGGCACGGTGATGCGCATGATCGCCCAGGAGGTCTATCTGAAGACCTCGGGTCGGCAGGTCCCCTGGATCAACGAGAGCCTGCGACAACTGCTTTATTTCGGGGGGGTACCGGCGCCGCTTGCGGGCGAGGAAGGCGATCTGCTTGCCGAGCGGCGGCAACTCCTCGTCACCATCGCCGCCCTGCCAGATATTGAGCGGCGGCAGGTGGAGCGCGTAGCCGAGCGGGGCGGCGTGTCTCTGGATGCCGTCTACGGCATGCTCCGCGCACTGGGCAGCGAGGTGCCGGACGATCCGGCGAAGCTGGAGGAGGTTCTGCGCGCCGAGGCCGAGCGTTTCGCGAAGGTTCTGGCCGAGCGCGAGGTAGTCGACAATCCCGATCCGGAGATCGCGCGGCTGACGGCGTTGGCGGACGGGGCCGAGCAAGAAGGTCTTCTTACCACCGCCAATACTCTTCGCGAGCGGGCCAAGGCGCGCTTCCGCGAGATCGAGCCGACGCTGGAGATGCAGCAGGCTGCGATCGACCAGCGCTACATCGAGGGGGCTGCCGTGTTTGCCCGAAGCGCGGAGACGAAGGCACTCGCCTTCAACCATCTCGCGGCGGCGGCCGACTATGCCGAAGCCTTCACTCGTGTCGAGCGGCGCGATGCGCAACTTGCCTGGCGCTACAAGAATGCCGAGGTTCTGGCCCTTACCGACCATGGCAACTACAAGGGCGACAATGCCGCGCTTACGCGCGCGATCGAGGCCGGCAGGTGGGCCTTGCGCATTGCAGAAGAACTCGGCGACCGCGAAGGTCAGGCCGCAACGCAGAACAATCTCGGAAATGCGCTACGGCGCCTCGGCGAACGCGAACGCGACACGACTCACTTGGAGGAAGCCGTTGTCGCCTATCGAGCAGCCCTTCTTGAGTTCACTCGCGAGCGCGTACCGCTCCGCTGGGGGCATACGCAGAACAACCTCGGGGTCGTACTTGCGACGCTGGGGCTACGAAACAGTGATAGGGTGAGGCTGGAGGAGGCTATTGACGCCTATCGAGCCGCCCTCTTGGAAATCACCCGCGAACGCGTCCCGCTCGACTGGGCGGCGACGCAGAACAATCTCGGCAATGCGCTTGGAACGATTGGCGAGCGCGAGAGCGGCACGGCAAAGCTGCAGGAGGCTGTCGACGCCTATCGTGCCGCGCTCGAGGAACGCATCCGCGAGCGCGTCCCGCTCGACTGGGCGCACACGCAGAACAATCTCGGTATTGCGCTCTGGCGGCTCGGTGAGCGGGAACATGGTACGGCAAGGCTTGAGGAGGCCGTCGAGGCCTATCGCGCAGCACTTATGGAGCTCACCCGCGAGCGCGTGCCGCTCCATTGGGCACAGACACGATTTAATCTTGGGAGAGCACTCGCGGAAATTGGCGATCGGGAAAGCGGAGCGGCAAGGCTGAAGGAGGCAGTCACTGCCTATCGTGCGACGCTTGAGGAATACACCCGTGAGCGCGTGCCGCTTGGCTGGGCAAGAACACAGGTCCATCTTGGCAACACTCTCACGGAGATCGGACGGAGATCGGCCCGCAGGGCGGCAGCCGAGGAGGGACGCGACGCAATCGCGGCAGCGTGGGAAGTCTATCAGGAGTCAGGGTACAGTCAGTATGACGCCTATTTCCAGCAGCGGATCAGCGAAATTGACGACATGCTCGCTGCGATGGAATGAAGCTGTCAGGGCATCCTGGCCTTTGGTCCGCACCGCAACCGCCGCACCACGTGATACCCACCGGTTATCAGCTGATTGATCCGATGACCATGTTCATCAGCAGCAGCGCCGTCGGCTATGAACTGCAATGCGCCGACACGGTCATGGCCAATGGCAGCGAGCAGTCTGTAAGCATCGAAGCCTGCGGCCCCTACCCGCTGCGCGACGCACTTTCGCAAAGCGTCGGAGTTCGGAAGCAGATTATCGAAGACTTCGACAACCGGTTCACCCCGGTAGGCATCCTCGCGCAGTGGCAGGGACAAGGAAACGGGAAGCGCATTCTCCCATGACAGCGCTCTCGTCGTACTGAAACGAAATGGAACCGCTCGCTGCCTTGTTCAGATATCAGACAAGGCGATTGTTGAGCAGAGTACACTGCGGCGCGTGTTGACGGCGTCGCGCCATCAAAAATATCCTCGATGTCGCTAGGAGTCCCCTTGGAACGCGGGGATATGAGGAATTCCAGATCGAGCGCCGCCAGCACCGTCAAGATCGTTTCCAGCTTTGTAGCCGGGTTGCCGCCTTCAATGAGTGATACTGTTTCCTGTCTCAGGGCGGATATTTCGCCGAGTTAGGTTTGGCTAAGACCTCGCTTTTTTCGGGCGCGGCGGATCAGATTACCAATCTGTTTTGGTGTATGTGCGAGTTCGGTCATTTTTACTCCCAAACACCGATTATGCGGCAGTTCCGATAAAACTAGGCGGTGTGGACAAACAGGATTCCCATTTCATCTGACGCGTGATTCGACGCTGCTCTTTGGGGAGGGCAGCCTTGATTCGAGGACTGATAAGCGACTTGGAATGGGCATTCTTCGCGCCTTTCCTGGTTGAAAACCGTTCGCATGGCGGCCGGCGGCCGCAGGATCACCGCAAGGTGCTGAACGGCATCTTCTGGATCACGCGGACGGGTTCGCCGTGGCGTGATATGCCGGACGAGTTCGGCAACTGGAATTCGGTCCACTGCCAGTATCGTCGGTAGACCGAGGGCGGCGTCTGGGACTTGATGCTGACAGCCCTTGCCGAAAGCGAGGCTGCGGACACAACCATGCAGATGATCGACAGCACGATCGTGAGGGCTCACCAGCACGCTGCCGGCGGAAAAGGGGATTCACAGAAATGCTATTGGCCGGTCGCGCGGTGAGCTCACGACCAAACTTCATACCAGAACGGATGCGCAGGGCCTCGCCATCGGTTTCTGCCTGACGCCCGGCCAAGCTTCGGATATGGCCGCCTACGGGGATCTGATGCGGGAGGAGGCTCCAGATCCGGCCGCAATGCTGGCCGACAAGGGCTACGACAGCGACGCCATCCGCGACGATCTCGAGCAACGCGGCGCTGACCCGATGATCCCGACCAAGTCGAATCGCAGAGTTCAGCGCCCGGTCGACAACGCAAAATACGCGATGCGAAACCGCATCGAGCGCTTCTTCAACCGCCTCAAGCACTCACGCCGCATCGCCACCCGATACGACAAGCTGGCTTCAAGCTTTCTCGGCTTCGTTCAGATCGCTACGATCAGACAGTGGATCAGGTTTGTCCACACGACCTAGATTATCGTGTTTAACGCATAAAAGCCACGATACTCGTCCAGCCGACGGCGCAATCGCACCTCCGTCTTAAGCCGCACTTGCCGATTGCCCACCCTCACGATAACAGGAGGTGATATTTCACGGATGTCAAACCGCTCAGGCGATCGAGGCAGAGACAGACAACGACGGCGAATGGCTTCCCGGCCCACATCAGCGGGGGCGTCATCCGCTGACGAGCCTGATCATCACCGACGAGACGGTAGAGAACTGGCACGAGGTGATGGGTGTCGTGGAGCAGATTCCTGCGGGCGAAGCGCTACCGCCACATTCGGTTTCCCGACTACGGTGTGAATATGCGCCGGCTTTTCGACGAGCCGACGCGGTTCGGCCTGGTGTTGACCATTACCGGTCCCGGCGTTCTGCCCTATCTGGAGACCGGCGAGATCCTGGATACCAAAGCGTGGCGTGAAACGATACGCGCCTTCGGCCGGGGCAACTTATTTGCTCATGCTGTGTGGATCAACTGAGGTCCTGACAACGGTCTACCAGGGGGCTACCATAGAACGTGCGCCGCTTGTTGGCGGGCTGTTCTCGTTGATCTGAAGTTGAGCAGTGACGAGACGGCGAATCTGGTGGAGGTAGATCTCGCCGTGACAGTTCCTCTTGCGTCGTGTCAATGACACCTATTCTACCGGATTCGGACGATCCTGCCGAAGGTATTAGTCTCCGGGCGCTTGAAGTTCTGCCGAGACCGGCAAGGACATCGTCATGAAGCCGAAGGAGATCGGCGCGGCATGGCCGCGCAAGAACGGCAAGCAGGGCGGCATTCTCACCCTCGACCCAATCCCTGTCGAGCTCACCCAGCGCAAAGGCGTCCTGTTCATCCTGCCCATCGACGTCGACGACAAGGGAGGCTTGCAATGAGCCCCCGCCTGTCCATCGCCGAGCTGAACGAGCTCTTGTTAAGTTCAGGGTTTCACCATTCGACGAAATAAGCCAAGTTAATATCTAGATCGACCCGTGCACGGAGTATGCCCAATGATTGCTCGTCGGCGCTACATCCCCGCTGCTTTTGCCCTAGTGATGTGTTCAACACATGCTCAAGGCGTTAGCCCCTCTGACCCCGACTTACTTGGATTACTGACAAAAAATTATAATTATGGGCCAGCTTCCCTTGAGACATTTCAGTGCCAAGATCCTAGTTGTTCTAAATATTGCTCAATACTAACCTGCGAACGTACAAAAATACTGAAAAATATCCGTGTAGACCACACATCAGATATTAAGACCATCTATCCCGAATCAATAACCAAGTACAATAATTTCGAGTCTTTTACGTTGACTAATTGCTCTCCGGTTGCCGCCAGCACGCCAACCAATGTCACGTATACGACGTCTGTTGGATATGACGGATTTTTGGAAGGCTTTCGATTGAAGAACCAACCGTTATATGGTGGGATAGTCGACATTAAAATACCCGATACATATGCCACAGACTTCGGATTTGTTTTGCCCGGGACATCATTCAGCGGGTGGAAAATCCCAATCATAGCAAAACCCAGCCTGAAGATCCCTAAGTCACCAGTCTATCTTTCACATCTGAGGACCCTCGAAGATAAAATTGAAGGAGAAACTCCTCCTTACACAAAGAGAACTTACTACTATGGCGACGACAAAAAAAGCGCTCAGATAGTCATAAGCGTTGAGGTTGCTATTGACGCGGATGTATACTTGCAAGACTATTGGCCAAAAACAGATGATGTTGTTGAAACGTATTTAGGAGCTTTGAGCCATATTAATCCCGGTAACGTTAATTTGAGGACGTTTAGGCTAGACGGAGAGATAAATTTGACGGGATCAAATTTTGTTATTTCTAAAGAGATTGAGGACGAAATATTGTCGCCGACCCATCCCGCCTGCGTCGACAAAGGGCAGTTTATAGAATTTAAAATCAATAACTGAACGTGTGCTGACCATCATGCTCGCAGACGAGTATTGATCGTCGCACAAATCATCAGACCGGCGCGGCGACGCGCCGGTCTTCTCACGTCACAATCGGCTCGGACGCGCGCCTGATCGCCCGCGCGAGCGTCCAGGGCACGACGCCATAATCGGCCGCGACATCCTTGCGCGCTTCGTTGTCGATGGTGATCCGGCGCCTCGCCTCGGTGACTTGGCGTGCATTCATCTTCGGCGGCCTGCCGATGCGGGTGCCGCGTGCACGCGCCGCTGCAATGCCTTCCTTGGTACGCTGGATGAGATAATCCCGCTCGAACTCCGCAACCCCGCACATGACGGTAATGACCAGCTTGCCGTGCGGCGTGGTCGTGTCCAGTCCGAGATCGGCGATGTGTATCTGAATGTCGCGGGACTGGAGCGCATGGAATGCATTCAGCGCATCGCGCGCGGTTCGAAACGCCCGATCGAGCGACCACACGACCAGCGTGTCGCCAGGCGCCAGACGAGCAAGAACATGCTCGAAGACCGGCCGATGCCGTGCCGTGGCCGAGAGCACCTCGACATGGAGTTCATCCGACATGTCCTCCAGACCGCAAATCTGGCGATCTGGCCGCTGTTCGGCCGTGGACACGCGGATGTATGCGATGCGTTTCATGTTTCCTTTCGAATCAATGGGTTGGCGGATCAATGCGAGGCCACAATTATGACCCCTTTCGTGCCGCCCCTTCCGGGCGGCTGTTGCTGACCCTTCCGAAACCTCAACATCCCGGAAATCCAAGCCTTCCCGAATATTTTACCAAATCGGGAGGCGCCGCTTCAAATATGCGCGAAACCGGTCGGTTACGATGCGATCGGGTTTGGGAATATTTGCAGGTGTCGGAGCGGTTGCCATGCCGCTTTTGCTGTCGCCGGTATCTGCCAGCGCGACGGATTTCACCGCTGGTATCGTCGCCACGGAAATGGACGAGCGGGATCGCTATCCATTCATGGCGGGCATCGTCGAGGGGCTTGCCTATGCGCGCTACGCTGAAGAAGGGAAAACGACCAACGGCATGAAGTGCATTTACCGATGGTTCTACGACGCCAAGAGCAGACCACAGGAGATCCTGGCGGTCTTCAAACGGTTTCCCGACTACACGCCAGGCGCGGTGATTGCCGCGATGATGGAGAAAGAATGCGGTCGCTGATGGAGAACATGCCGGTTCATTCGTTTCGCCATGAGTTCGCACGCCATGCCCGCTGGCGGCGCGAAGAGGATCGGCGTGCAGTGCACCGGAACAATGAACGTGAAGAGAAGGAAAGAGTGCGCGAACGCGACCGGACCGAAGGTCAGGATGCGTTCATGGACTTCGCCTTCGGCTTCGTCATCGCCACCGACGAGCAGATTGCGGCCTTCACCGTCAAGCTGGACGCCTATGATACCGCGACCATCGATGCTCTGATGGAGAACGAACAACGGCTCGCGGAAGTCCAGGCGGAGCTCGATGCACTCCTTGCCAAAGCCTATGTGCTTCCCGACGGCCGCCGCGTGTTCAAGACGGAGGACGGAACCCGCGTGTTCGATGAAAATGGCGTTGAGGTTAAGGACTTCGACCCCGAACTCATCGAAGAGTGGCGGCCGCACTGGGACGAGTATCAGAACCCGTTCGAGGCCAAGGGTGATCTGGTCAAGGAGCGTGAGGAACTGATCGAGTTCCAGAACCTCACCGACGAGGCTCGTGCAGAAGCCGGCGAAGACGGCATTACGCAGGAGCGCCTCGCGGAACTGGAGGAAATTCTTGCCCGTAATGCGCCGGAAACCGTCCAACGCCGCCTTGACCATGAGAAACCGGTACCGGAGAGCGATTCCGACCCGGATCAACAGCCCACCGTCACGGGCATCACCGCGAAACTCGACATGCCGAGCATTTAGATGACCGAGCGGCCTCCGGCGTCTATTAGCGCCTGCTTGAATTTCCTTGACTCTTTTATCATATCTTGTGATGATAGGAGATGAATAAGGAAGTACCCGAGCATACGTTGGAGTTCCTACTGGCCTTTGATGGCCGCATTCACCATTACCCGGACGGGTACTTCGTGAAGTTCGAGATCAAGCGGGTCGATCCGACGCCGGCAAGGCCTCACGGGCTGCGCTACTCGTTCACGCTGCATGGGTCGGAAGGAGCCCGGCTGATCGGTTTCGATAACGCCCATTCGGTTGCCCCGCTGGGCTCACGCTACCGCCAGCGTTCGGAGGCAGCCGACCACTGGCACAGAACGGTGGACGATCCGGGAAGGCCGTACACTTTCGTCAGTGCCGAGCAGTTGATCGACGACTTCTTCGACGAGATTGAGCGGGTCCTGACGGAACGAGGAATTGAACTGGTCGTCGTGGCGACCGAGGAAAGGAAAACATCATGACCGAATACAAGATTCAGAGTCACAAGGATTTGCGGAACGAAATGAAGGCCGTTGCGCGAGGCGAGAAGCCCGCACGGGCGGACGCGGCGCGGAGGAGTTTCGAGTCTGCCGACGTGTTGTTGCGCCTTCTCACGCCCGAGAACAGGATGCTGTTGCGCCTGATCCGCGACGAGCGGCCGCAGTCGGTCGCCGACCTTGCGCGCCTGAGCAAGCGAGCCGAGCCGAACCTGCTGCGCACCTTGGGTAAGCTGGAAGCATTCGGCCTGATTGAAATGCAGACCGAGGGCCGCCGCAGGATCCCTGTTCCGCTTGTCCACAAGCTATCGGTGGAAATTGATCCATTCTCGCAGAACGATCGGTTTGAGGTGGTGTAGGCCTGCGGCAGCATCTCTGCTGAGAGACGACTGCGGCCGATCTGTTGCCACTATAGACCGGCCTGAAAGCAGGCGGACCCTGCGCATTGCCTGGACCCGGCATTATCTTCGAACTGACCGCCATCGGCGACTACATCGCCGAACATAACCCGAATGCCGCCGGGCGCGTTGTCGAGCAGGTTCACACCAAGACCGCGCGGCTCATATCCGACATTCCCTTCATCGAACGCACCGGCGTGCGGTCGGGCGAACGCGAGGTTGCGTATCTTCGCCCACTAGGGGCCTGCGCTGGATTGTATTGCGTCGCGGCAATGCCGCTCTCCGTGACAATGGTCTGGCGACTTTCGGTCAAGGAGAGGTGAGGCTTCGGCAGTCATGGTTGGAAGGCCGCATTGAGCGTCGGCGGGGGGATCGAAGTCCCATTTCGGACGCAACTTCCGGGACTCGCCCACGGAGGCGCTCGGCCGACGGCTACTATTGGCGAGCCCTGCAAGCCTAAATGTCACCCGCGAGACTTGGCGGGGGTCTACAGTTCGAAATCTCTCAACGTATTTCTAAGGCGCTGGAGCTGAGATTGTGTTCGACGCAGGTCACTCAAGGTAATTTTCCTTGTCCCGGCATCGCGGGTCCTGCAGGTGACGTAGGGCTCAACGTCTGGCATCCATGGATTGCAATGAGCAGATGCGAGCCCATGCGCAACGGCATTGCGTACACCTCGGGGTTCGACAAGGTCGTGCAAAAACGTTTTCAAAGGGTCTGCCGCAGCATCGGACGACGCATGGCGCCAGTTTATTCCGGCATCGATCATTTCACCTTCAAGCCAGCCCCATACAACGAGGGTCCTGCCTATTTCAGCGTACAGATCTTCAAGTGTCGGTCCAAGCTCGCTCACGCAGTAACTCCACACTATCACCGTTACCGAGCCCCAACGCTGGCTCAGTGACTTGATTGAGAAATAGGTCCGCTTTCGGGATTCTTTCCGATGGCGCTGGACGGCGGATGGGATGATTACGCAAAGCGGTCGATGAGTGTTGAACTGTTTGATTCGAGCTCCGGTTGACCAACGAGGGACGCTCAAACCTCAAATCGCAAGCCTTGCGTGCGTCGGCGCTGCCGCCTTCGATTCTCTTGTCCTTTGGCCATCCGTTCTCCTGCTTCAGCCTGCCGGCCTGTACATGCCATCTCACGATGGATCCTGGTCATCACCCTGGTCGCCGCCTGCCGCTCCTGCCTGAAGTCTTCCTGCAGCCGCTGCCGCTCCTCCAATTGACGTTGGATCAGCGCCTGCTTTTCAGTGGCATCTCTCTCCGCGCAGTTAGCGGCTTCTGCTTCGTTCTGCCTTCGCAATTCGGTGTGTTTTCCGGTCACGCGATCCCACAGGCCGAGGAGACCCTTGCGGAACCGCTCGGCACGTCGCCGGGCTTCGTCATTCGCTCTTGGCCGTTGTGCGAGCTCCAGCTCCCGGCGCGCCTTGCGATGCCGTTCCACCATCGCGATGCGCCGGCTTTCGAGAAGCTGCGCGGCTTGAGCGAACTCGTCGCTGGCGCTGCGGATGAAGCTCGCCAGCTTGTCATGCACCAGGCTGGAGATATGTTCCTTTACTTTGTCGACATTCGGTAGCGCCTCGATATCGCCCGTTCGTGCGACCACATCCCTGGTCTTCACGCCGATCCAGCGCGCCACTGCATAGATCTCGCCATTGATATCGATGGCCACCACGCGCTTGTCACCCTGCGCGAGCCAATAGCCACGTTGTTCGAGTGCCGAGCGGAACGCCTTGCCGGAATCCGATGCCGCCCAGCATTGCTGGAGTGCGTTCTTGATGTGTCGGGGATCCTTGCCCGCGCGCTTTGCCTGGAACCACTCCTTGCGGTCGAAGTTGAGCGGATTGCGCAAGTCCCGGTCGATCAGGCCTTCTGGCATCTTCCAGCCATGCTCGAGATAGAGCTGACGGGAGATGTTGGCGAGCTTGTACCTGTCATGCGACATGCGCACCGCCGTCATCGTGTTCCCGTCAATGCGTGACCAGACACAATGAGCATGCCGGCGACCATTCTTCTCATGGAAGACGACCACACGCGGATGACCGACCAGGCCGAGCTTCTCCTCGATCCGGTCGATCGCGCTTTCGAATGTCCCGACAGGCACTTCCGCCGTCTCCGGCGGGCTGAGCGACAGCGCGTAGAGATGCTTCCGGCACTTTGTACCGCGACTGACTGCCTCGGCCTCCCGTAGTGCCGCCATGATCGTGTCGCCGGCAAAGCCGCGTATCTCGTGCAGCTCGATATGTTCGTTCTCCGACTTCATGAGATGAATGGCAAGATCGCGGGTGCCGCCGCATGCTACCGTCGAGGATCATTGCCGATCCTCGGTCTTCAAGCCAAGCGCAACTATCAAGGCATTGCGCATGGCTCTTACGGCACGCCTCGCCAATATCCTGTTCCGTCTCCGGCGAGATCGGTAGCCGATGTTCACGGTCTTATGGCTGGTTCAGATTGTTGGCGATGCGCGATTGCCCGAGCGCCGAAAGAACTCGCGCAAGAGCCTACATCCTTGACCGGCGTTCGTGGTTTGCGATGCCGCGGCCGGCGCCTGTTCGTCTGACGCAAGGATCATTCCGCGGATATACACTTCGAGCGCAACTTCCGCCCGGTCGCTCAGCAGATCCTTTTCCTCGTCGGTCAGTCTGGCGCAAAGGGAACTTTGCTCGGCTTGCGCGGGCCAGCGCAAGCCGCGACAATCTCTCTCTCCATGGCGCACCTCTAAGGTGCCGGCGGCTTCGGCGGCCGCGCCATGGACGTGTCTTTCAGAAGAGTTTCCCAGTCCGCCAATTCGGCTAGAATCTGGTTCGATTCATCACCTCCCAGGCGCACCATTTCTCCCACATTTTGCCCCGGTCATCGCTCCACGCGGCGATATCGCATGTGCGCCTAGCGCCGGTTCTCGGCGATCAGCATCAGCCGGTGCGGGTCGGTCACCGTGACCTTCCGGCGGCCGCTGCGCACCACCCCGTCATTCTCCCAGGCACTCAACAGCCTGCTGACCGTATGCAGCGTCGTCCCCGTCATGTCGGCGATGTCCTGCCGGCTTATCGGAAAGTCGATCTCGATTCCCGCGTCCGTCTTCCGCCCGGCCTGCCGCGCCAGCCGCAGCATGGAATGGGCGACCCGCTGCTCGACCTGCTGGGTCGACAGCGCCATGACGCGCGCCTGCGTTCCTGCAGGCGGTCACCGACCGTGCGGTAGGCGGCCGCGCCGAAGGCCGGATAGCGCTGGAGAAAGTCCTGCCAGGCGCGGTTCGGCCAGGACAGCACCACGCAGTCGACCGCCGCGACCGCCGATGCGGGATAGGTCGCCCTGCCGATCGCCACCGCGATGCCGAACAGCTCGCCCTCATTGATGTATCTGGCGATCACCTGATGGCCCTCCGGCGAGGTCCGCACGACCCGGACATGCCCTGACAGAAGCAGGTAGAACGCCTCCGCCTCCCGCCCCTGGGAGAATATCTCCGCGTCCTTCCGGCAATGGAAGGAATGCGCGACCGCCAGGATCCGGTCGAGTTCCTCGCCGGGCAGGCCTGCGAAGGCCGGCGCTTGCGCGATGATCGAGCGATCGAGCGGCGGCATCCCTGCCCGGTTTCTCCCATGCCGGCATCGGTTCGCCCTCTATCGCCACTTTGCATCCGCGCCAACACGCCTGGCGTGAGGCGGGTTCGGTCGCTTTGTCGCCGAACGGGTGGCCGGCCGGGTCAGCGGCGCGCGCCGAACAGCACCGGCGCGTAGCGTGCCGCAAACAGCAGGAACGCGCCGCTCCAGGCGGCGGCGCCCAGCATCAGGGCCGACATCTGCCAGTCGGCCAGGAACGGCGACAGGACCCGCAGCGCCGCGCCCAGGGTGACGGCGACATAGATCGCCACGGTGGCCCTGTCCGCAACGATCTCCCGGCCGGTACCTGTGCTGGTCGTGCCGACCGCGCCGGCGGTCAGCGCATGCACGGCCGCGCTTGCCGGCACCGCATCGATCAGGGCCGACAGGCCGAGCATCACGAGCGCCAGCGCAAGCCACCCGTAGCCGAGATGGAGAATGGCGAGGATCGGTTCGCCGACGGTCCGATGGCCCCGCCACCGGCTCAGCCGCGCGAAGATAAGCACGCCCGCCGCAACCAGCACCGCGCCCGATATCGCGGCGTCGGGAGCCGCAATCCACAGGGCGGCCGCCAGCGCGGTCGCGCCGAGCGCAAGCCTGTCGACCAGGCCGAAGCGCGCGGGAAGACGCATGTCGCCCTGCCTCACCAGCCAGTTGCGCGTGAAGCTCGGGACGATGCGCCCGCCGATCAGGGCGATCATCGCCGCCGCGACCGCCAGCGCGACCCGCAGCGCCAATCTCCGCGGCGAGGTCCATGGCCTCGGCATGGTGAAGGGCGTTGGCGAGGCCGAACAGGGACACCATGCCGGCAACGGGCATGTTGCGCCAGTTGCGCCCCGCCACCACTTCCCGCCACACCGCGAAGGCAAGCGCGGCCGGAAAGAGGAGGTCGATCGTCGCCGCGACGAGCGGATCGGCAATGAAGGCGCAGGCCGCGCGGCCCGCCAGCCACAGCACGACGAGGGCCAGCAGGGGCAGGCCGCTGAGCGGCAGGCGGCCCGTCCAGTTCGGAACGGCTGTCAGGATGAACCCCGTCAGGACGGCCGCGAGATAGCCGAACAGCATTTCGTGAGCATGCCACTGAAGGCCGGAAAACGGCCCCGGCGGAATATCGCCCGACACGTAGATACCAAGCCACAGCGGGACCGCCAGCCCGGCATGCAGTGCCGCCAGGAAGAAGAACGGCCTGAACCCGTACTGGAGTATCGGCGGCATCGAGGCGATGCGGCCGCGGCCGTCGCGTCGGGTATCGCCGGCCTTGCGCCGCACGCGAAGTACCGCGCGGTCGACCGCCGGCCCGGCGGGAGGAATGTCCACCATCTGCTTGTCCTTCTTCGCGGCCGGCGCTACGACGGCCACATCCTCCTTGTGGTTGCCGCCGGCCTTGACCCGCCTGTCCTGGCAGCGGTCTGCGAGTTCATCTTTGTGCAAGCGCAAACAGAAAGGCATTTCGGGACCGCTCAGCGCGTATGCCAGCTCCGCATCCCTTGCCTTGCGAATTTAGAACAATCGTTCTATTTAGAATAATGTTCACACATTGACCGGGAACCCGATGCCCAGCAGGCCGAATATCGTCTTCATCATCACCGACCAGCAGCGCTACGACACCATCAGTGCGCTCGGGTTTCCCCATGTCGATACGCCGAATCTCGACCGCATGGCGCGCGAAGGCGTCTATCTGACGTCCTGCTTCGCCGCCGCCGCATCCTGCGTGCCGGCCCGCGCGAGCCTGTTCACCGGCTACTATCCGCACACCACGGGCGTGGTCGACAACGCGTCGACGTGGCGGCACAGCTGGATCGAGAACCTCGCCGAGGCCGGCTACGAATGCGTCAACATGGGCAAGATGCACACCCAGCCTATGGATGCGCCGGCCGGCTTCCACACCCGCATGATCGTCGAGAACAAGGATCGCTCGATGGCCAAGCGCGGCCGCGACTTCGTCGACGAATGGGACAAGGCGATCGCGAAGGCCAATTTCGTGAAGCCCGGCCTGCCGAGCTACAGCCTGCTCAACGACTACGCCGACCGGCTCGGCGCGTTCGAATGGCCGCTCCCGAAGGAACTCCACGCCGACACCTTCGTCGGCGGGCTGGCGATCGACTGGATCGAGCGCAAGGCGTCCGGCAAGCCGTTCTTCCTTCAGGTGGGCTTCCCGGGGCCTCACCCGCCCTACGATCCTCCGGCCGAAGAGGCCGAACCCTACCTCGATCGCGATCTCGGGATTCGTCCCGTGGCAGCCGGCGACATCGAGAGCCAGCCGATCCCCTTCCAGCAGCTCGTGCGCAAGCATGTCGAAGGCGACCACGATGCGGTGCGCCACAAGGTCGACTCGACCGGGGAAGAACGGCATCGGCAGCGGGCCTACTATCTCGCCAACGTCACGATGATCGACCGCGAAGTCGGCAGGATCCTGGATGCCCTCGAGGCGGCAGGCGTGCTCGACGACACCATCGTCGTCTTCACCTCCGACCATGGCGACATGCTCGGCGATCACGGCCACAGCCAGAAATGGACGATGTACGAGCAGGTCATCCGGCTTCCGCTCATCATGTGGTCGAAGAAGGGCTTCGGCCGGACGGGCGCAATCAACCCCCTCATCCAGCATATGGACATCGCGGCAACCCTGTTCGATCTCGCCGGCGTCGACGCGCCGGCCTCATGGGAGGCGCGTTCCTTCGCCCCTGCCCTGCGCGGCGAGGCCTATGAGGAGCGTGACGCGGTCTATTGCGAGCAGGGCCGCGACGTCGTCTTCCGGTTCTCGGACTTCGTGTCCATGGTGCGCACGCGGCGATGGAAATACGTCCATTTCCTCGACGGCTCGGCCGGCCAGCTCTTCGACCTCGAAAGCGATCCGTTCGAGACCAATCTCTGGCACTCGGCCGACCATGCGGACTGCCGAGCGACATGCACGACAGGCTCACCACCTGGCGCCTGCAGAGCGGTTACGAGACACGCGAGTGGACGGAGCGCTGGCGGTAGACGGGTCGAGAGCCTGGAGGCAGGACCCTGGACCATGTTGCCGACCAGGGGCCGGTTTCCGGAGAAACGGTCTAACTGGTTTATTTTCAAGCATCATTGCTACGCGAGGTGAGTCCACCTCCCGCCGCAGAATGCTCTAGACGTGCAGTCCCGACTTGCGGCCGTTGGCGTGGCGGGCGCCACCGTCGGGAATGTCCAGATCGGCTTCCGTCAGGCTGCCGCGAAAGACACGGTAACGGAAAAGGACGGTCGAGAGCTGGGCGGCGGTTTCGCGAATATCGGGAACCATCTCTTCCATCCGCGCGCGGGTCATGCGCACGCTCGGGCCGGCGACCGAGATCGTGCCGAGGAACCGGTCCGGCTGGCTTCGGTCGGTGATCGCATACGGCCGACGACACTCCGACCGCTCTCCACGAGAACGCCTCTGCTTGCAATCGCCAGGTCCCGGCGCCGCCGAGTGCCGACGCCCCATGCCCGGCTGAGCTCCGGCTTGCCGAGGCCGGCGGCTATCGCCGTCGCGACGGCGCATCCTCGTCGCTCATCGAGGCAAGCCACACGCGGCCCGTCGCCGTGATGTGCGGCACCACCTTGCGGCCCGAATGCCCGTCATAGCGCAGAATGTGGTCGCCGCCCTGGCTGGACAGCACCCAGGTCAGCTCGTCGCCGACCAGCAGCGACATCCGCGTCAGCTCGCGCATCTTCTCGCTCAGCGAACCCACCACCGGCTCCAGAAAGCCGCGCAGATCCGTCGCCGAAAAGAACTTCGCGCCGATCAGCGAAAGCTTGAGCGTCGCCTGGTAGATGCCGCTCTCCTCGACCTGCTCGACGAAGCCCCGATCCTTCAGTGCCGCCAGCAGCCGGTGCACCGCGCTTTTCGGCATGCCGAGCTTTTCGCTCAGATAGCTGAGCGAGAACCCGGCCGGGGTGGCATGGAGCGATTCCAGAATGTCGAGGCAGCGTTCTATCTGGGACAACCGTGATGCACTCCGTTTCCTGTGGGCCGCCGGCCGCAGCCGACAGTTCCTAGTATCCGAATTGATGCGGGAGGAACATCACGAGATCCGGCACCAGAACCAGCAGCAACAGGCTCGCGACGAGCACCGCGATGAACGGGACGATCTCCCTGATGATCGCCCACGCGTCGATCCGGTTCACCGCCGAGACGACGAATATCAGCACGCCGTAGGGCGGGGTGATCAGGCCGATCATCGTGTTGATGACGATTACCACGCCGAAGTGAATCGGATCAATTCCGAGCGCCAGCGCGGCGGGCACGACGACGGGCACGATCACCAGCAGGATCGTCGCCGCCGGCAGCAGCATCCCCAGCACCAGGAACACCACGTTGATCAGCAGGAAGAAGGCGAGCGGCGCCATGTCCCAGGAATCGACCCATGCGGCGAGCGCGTTGGGCAGCCGCTCGATCGCAATGACGCTCGAGAACAGAAACGCGCCGGCGATGATCAGGACGACAACCGCCGATTTCTGTGCGCTTTCGACCAGCACGTCGCGGAACCCGGCAAACCCCATCGTCCGGTAGACGAGCACCGAGATCACCGTTGCAGCCGCGGCCGCCGCCTCGGTCGGCGTCATCGCACCCGTGTAGATCCCGGCCGAGCAGGATCACCGGCGTCAGCAGCGGCAGTATGGCCGCCCGGAACAGTCCCAGCAGTTCCCTCGGCGGCACCCGCTTCTCGGTCGGGAAGCCGCGGCGCACGGCCAGCCAGTAGTTCATCGCCATCAGCGCGAGCGCGATCAGCAACGCCGGCACAACGCCGCCCAGGAACAGCCCACCCACCGAGGCATTGGCCGAGATCGCGTAGAAGATCATCGGGATCGATGGCGGGAAGATCGGTCCGATCACCGACGACGCGGCGGTGATCGCCCCGGCAAAGCCGGCGGGATAGCGGTCCTTCTCGCGCATCATCCGCACCAGAACGCTGCCGACGCCAGCCGCGTCGGCGGTGGCGCTGCCGCTCATGCCGGAGAAGATGAGGCTCGTCAGCACATTGACCTGCGCGAGCCCGCCGCGCGTGTGGCCGACAGCGCCCATCGCGAAGTTCAGCATTCGGTCGGTGATCGTGCCCGCGTTCATGACGCGGGCTGCGAAGATGAAGAGCGGGATCGCCAGGAAGACGAAGTTGGACGAGAAGCCCTGCATGATCGCATCGGTGACCATGGTGAGCGGCAGGCCGCGCATCCACAGATAGGCGACCGAGCCGGCGATCAGCGCGATGCCGATCGGCACGCCAATGATCGCCGCAGTCACGACCATGCCCAGCATTAGCAGGAACTCGGTGCTCATGCCCGTCCTGCTCCGCTTGCAACGCTCAGCGCCGCACGGCCGGCGTCGAGCAGGAATCGCAGCGCCAGCACCACGAGGAACAGGACGAAGATACCGTAGATCCACGACAGCGGCACCTTGAGCACGCCCGACGTGATCCGGTTCATGACCTCGACATATTTGATCGAGCCGGGCAGCGCGGCGAGCAGCATAGAGCCGGCGAAGATGCCTCCCAGAATCCGGCAGGCCGCCTGAACCTTCGTCGGCAGCAGCGCGTAGACCACATCGAAGGTGACGTGGTCGCGCAGCGCGACGTTCCAGCAGATCGTCCACCACGATCCGAGCAGGAAGGCATTCACCGCCACCTCGACGGCCCATCCCACAGGCATGTTCAGGACGTAGCGGAAGATCACCTGGCCGAAGACGGCCAGGAAGGTGACGAGAAAGAAGAAGATGGAAACCGTCTCGGAAAATCGGCGAAGGAGAGTCATGTTCGCGTCTGCGCCATCATGAAGAGAAGCCCCGGAACGATCCCGGGGCTCCAGCTTTCGCATTCACGGCATGAGATGGAAACAGGCCGGATTGTCGGACGGTGCCGCGGCCAGCCTTTCGGCGAGGCCTTCCTGCCAGGCCTTGGAGAAGTCGGACTCGGCATAGACGGCCTCGGCATGCTTGCGGAACGCCTCGCGGTCCGGCTCGGTGAATGTCACCGCGGCCTTCTCGAAGACGGCGCGCAGTTCGGTCTCGTCGCGCACCTTCTTGCGGTCGTTGTAGATCCGCGCGACATCGGCCGCCTCGCGCAGCAGCGCCTTCTGACGGTCGTCCAGCTTGTCCCAGACCGGCTTGCCGATCACCAGGATCAGATGGTTCACATAGTGACCCGTCAGCACGACCTGCTTGGTCACCTCGTGGAGCTTCAGCCCGTAGCTCGACGGGATCGGCAGGCTGTGGGCGTCGACCGCGCCGGTCTGGAGGCCGAGGAACAGCTCGCCCAGCGCCATCGGCGTCGGATTCGCGCCGAGCGACCGGCCCTGCATCTGCCAGGCTTCCGAAGCCGGCTCGCGCAGCTTCATGCCGGCCAGGTCCTCGGGCGTCTTGACTTCCTTCGGTTCGCGAAGGCTGACGTGGCGGATGCCGAACAGCGTCGCGCCCAGCGGCACCAGCCCGACCTTCTCCTCCAGCGCCTTGCCGAACTCCGCGCCGATCTCGCCGTTCAGCACCGAGCACATATGCAGCGCGTCGCGCACCGAGTAGCTGGCCGTCAGAGCGCCATATTCGGGAAGTTGCGAGCCGACGTCGAATGCGTTGACATAGGCGAGCTCGATCGCCCCGGTCTGCAGCGACGGCAGCACGCCGGCCTGCTTCACCAGCGTTCCGGCGGGATAGACCTCGATGGTGAATTCGCCGGGTGCCGCCTTTTCCAGATACTCGCCCATGAGTTCGATGGCCAGAACCTGCGAATCGTTGGCCGGCGCGGGCCCGGCCCACTTCAGCACAACCGGCTCGGCCGCCGCCGCGACGGCGCCCGTCAGCAGCGCCAGGGCGGCGCCGAGGCATTTCGTGACTGTCGACATTCTCTCCCTCCCGAACGAATATTTCATTTGGAACACCCGTTCTAATATTGAAAGAAGGCGATGTCAATCAGCGGTGCCGGGCCTGCGCCGCCGGCAAGGTCAGCTCTGGAGGAAGACCCCTTATGTCGCCGCGATCAGGTCGCGGAAGCGTTCAGTGCTGCGGTGGATGTGGTCGAGCAGCACGTCCGAGGCCCAGTGCCTGTCGAACGGATTGTAGTCGACAACCCGCGAATGCGCGCTCTCGAAGGTGCCGAGGCGCTGGTGATGAAGCTTTGCAAGCTTCGGATATCCCATCCCTTCGGCCATCGCCGACAGCGCCAGGAACACGGTCAGGTCGCGGACCAGCCGGGTGTCTTCGTCGCGGTGCCGGTAGAGCCACGCATAGAGATCGGGATGGAAATTGGTGAACACGCCGCCGAAGCCGCGCGAGCCGCCGCGCATCGCCTCGAAGGCGATCGCCGCATTGGCGTTGACGATCGCGAATGGCGTCCCCGCCGTCATCGCCGCGCGGCGCTTCACCGTAGCGAGGTCGCAGCTCACATCCTTCAGCACAGCGAAGCGGCCGGTATCGATGCACAGCTTCATCTCGTCGTCGCTGAGCAGCCGCCGGTAGGGCGCCGGACACTCGTAGAGCCCGAGCGGAAGCTCGGGCGGCAGCGCCGCGATGATCGTCTCCAGCGACGCGCGGAAGGCCTCGAAGCCGGCATCCGACGGGTCGAGTCGGTTGGTCACCAGCACGAGCGCGTCGACGCCCGTATCCGCCATCGCCTGCAGTTCCCTCACCTGCTCTTCGAGCCGCTCCGAGACGTGCCCCGAGGCGATGACAGGAACGCGCCCGCCGACAAACTCCAACGTCCGCCGCGCGAGCAACACGCGCTCCGCGAGCGTCAGCCGCTGCATCTCGCTCGACTGGCAGACCGCGAACAGCGTATCGGCGCCATTGCCGAGATACCACTCGACAAGCCGGTGAAGCCCCCGTTCGTCGATCCGGTCGGCGTCGGTGAACGGCGTAAGCATGACGGGAACGATCCCGCCGATGGATTTCTGCATGATGTGCCCGCGTGTTGCTTCCATTCGCGACGCTATATGATAGTTCTTCGAATTGGAATAGGATTCCAAAAACGGAGGAGACGACGATTTGAGCGTAAAACGCTGGGAGGACGACGCCACGGTCTGGACCGGGCCGAGCTACGCCGGACAGGCGGTTTCCTATCACCGCGATGTCGCCTCCGCCGCGGTCGCCGGCCGTATCATCACCTGCGTCGAGGTCGTCGACTGGGACGGCGATGGCGGCCGCGACCTGCTGCTGTCGAGCTGGGACCCCTGTTACGACGGCCAGGTGTTTCTGCGCCGCCAGATCGGCACCAACAGCGACGGCACGCCGGTGCTGGGCCGCGAGGAGATCGTCGAGGGCGTCCGCGGCTACGTCACCGCGGTGCGCGACGGCGATCTGTTCCATCTCGTCTCGGCCTCCCGCATGCGCAGGCAGATCTACGTCTTTCCCAATGTGGGCGCACCCGGCGACCCGCGTTTCGGCGAGCCCGTCGCGCTCGACCTCGATGCCGACTGGGTCAAGGGCAACGAATATTTCCACATGGCGCGCTTTCACGACATTGACGGCGACGGGGTGCCGGAACTGATCGTCGGCAGCGACTCCTGGGAGGACTACTGGCCGAACGGCCTCGAGTGGAACGACGAGGGTTACCGCGCCTACGACGCCGCCGGCCGCTGGCTCGGCGGGCCGCTGCGCGGCTTCCTCTACGTCTTCAGGAACACCGGAACGCTTGCCGCTCCGGTCCTCGAGCGCGGCAAGCCGGTCATCGCCGGTGAAACCCCATTCGAGGTCTACGGCCAGCTCGCGCCCGCCTTCGGCGACTTCGACGGCGACGGCACCCGGTCCGTCATCTGCGGCGAATTCTGGAACATCCTCCATTGCGCCCGGCAGACCGGCCCGATGGCCTTCGAACAACAGGTGCTCGTCGCCGGCACCGACGGCGAGCCGCTGCTGCTCGACCAGTGCATCCACTTGCCCTGCGCGGTCGACTGGGATGGCGACGACCGCCTCGACATTCTCGTCGGCGCAGAGGACGGCTACGTCACGTTCCTGCGCAATGTCGGCCCCGGACCCGACGGCAGGCCCGCCTTCGAGAAGGTCGGCCGCGTCGAGACGACCGAACCGCTCGTCCATGCCGGTGTGCTGCCCTGCCCCGCCGCGTTCGACTTCACCGGCAACGGCCTGCCCGACCTCGTCGTCGGCAACAGCACCGGCGAACTCCTGTTCTACGAGAACCGCGGCCCCCGCGACGCCCCGGCGCTCGGGCGGGAGATCATGATCGCGGCAGGCGGGGAACCGGTCCGCATCGCTGCCGGCCTGACGGGATCGATCCAGGGCCCGTCGGAGAAGATGTTCGGCTATTCCTGCCCGACGATCGCCGACTGGGATGGCGACGGAAAGCCCGACCTGCTGGTCAGTGACGTCACTGGCTACCATTCCTTTTTCAGGAACGCCGGCGGGGCCAATCCGCCGCGCTTCGAGGCGGCCCGGCACCTTACCTTCGGGGGCAAGCCGCTCAGGACGGTCTGGCGCGTCCGTCCCGCCGTCGTCGACTGGATGGGCGACGGCCGGCTTCACTATCTCTGCCTCGACGAGGATGGTGTTCTCTCCGATTTCCGGCGGCTCTCCGATACGGAGCTCGGCGACAAGCGCCATCCACGCTGGGAAGACGGCCAGGCCATCCGATTCACCATGGATGTCGGCGGCGGCCGCGGCCGCGCCAAGCTGTGCGTGTGCGACTGGACCGGCGATGGACGCCTCGACCTGATCGTCGGCACTCACGCGCGCGCCTCGGTACCGCCGGGCCCGTCCGGGGCGCCGAGAAACACCACCGGGCAGGCCGGCATTTTCCTGCTCGAGAATGTCGGCTCCAACGCAGAGCCCGTCTTCGCCCTGCCGAAGGCCTTCAGCTTCCGAGGCGAAACCATCGCCATGGGCATGCATGTCGCCTCACCCGAGGCGGTCGACTGGACCGGCACCGGCGCGCTGGGGCTTCTCGTCGGTATCGAGGATGGCAGCATCGTCTGGCTGCCGCGCGAGGATCTGTCATGGTAGCCGCCGGCATCGACGGCACCACCAGGATCATGGGCGTGATCGGCGACCCGATCGCGCAGATCATGACGCCGACCGCGATCAATCCGCTCTTCGCCGGGATGGGCGCAAACATCGTCTGCGTCCCGGTCCACGTCAGGGCGGCCGAGCTCGGCGCCGCATGGCAGGGCTTCAAGGCGATCCGCAGCCTGATCGGATTCGGTGTCACGCTGCCCCACAAGCAGGCCGCGCTGAAGCTTTGCGACAGCCTCGACCCGCTCGCCGAGCGCGTCGGCGCGGTCAACCTCGTGCGCCGCGAAGCCGACGGCAGCCTTCGCGGCTATCAGTTCGACGGCAAGGGCTTCGTGCGCGGGCTTCGCGACCGCGGTCACGACGTGCAGGGCCGCCACTGCCTCATGGTCGGTGCCGGCGGCGCGGCCGTCGCCATTGCCTTTGCGCTCGTGGAGCAGGGCATCGCCTCCCTGACCATCGCCAACCGTACCCGCGCCAAGGCCGAGGAACTGGCCGAAACGCTCAACCGGGCCTTCGGCCGGACGGTGGCTGCGGCCGGCGATGCCGTCCCGGCCCGAGGCCAGATCGTCGTCAACGCCACGTCACTCGGCCTCTCGTCCGGCGACCCCCTGCCGCTCGATCCCGCTGCCATAGACGACACGATGCTGGTGACGGAAGTCGTCGCCAAGCCGGAAATCACGGCCCTGCTCGTGGCGGCGCGCGATCGCGGTGCGACGGTCCACTCCGGCATTCATATGATCCACGGGCAGGTCGGCATGATTGCCGAGCATCTTGCCGAACTCTGGGGTGGCGGATGATCCCCTTGTGATCCCGCGGTAATCAGCCTCCGATCGGCGTTCCGGCCGGAAGCCCGGCCGCGAAGCCCGCGATCAGCGCGATCTGGGCCTTGAGCATGTCCTTGCCGTCGCTCGTGGCGCAGCCCAGCGCACGGGCCTGCGCAAGCAGCTCGGTTTCGCGCGACAGCGCCGCGATGTCGGCGACCAGGATTTCAGGCCGCAGTGCTGAAAGATCGACGGGAAACGGCTGCGACGCCTTCAGCCCCACAGGCGACGCGTTGATCAGCACGCTGTGACCGTCGAGGCGCGTTCCGGGGCGTGCCAGTTGCCGTCCCGCGATGAGGTTGACCATGTCCATCGTCATGCGCCGGGCCGCCGTATTCACGTCGAGCACCGAGAGCCGGTCTATGCCTTCCTCGATCAGCGCATGGGCGATCGCCCGGCCGGCCCCGCCGGCGCCGACCAGCAACACCGCGGCATCCTTGAGCCGCTTGCGGTGTGCGCCGAGACCGCGCACGAAGCCGAGCCCGTCGAACAGCGCCCCGTGCATCGTTCCGTCGGCGCGGCGCTGGATCGAATTCACCGCGCCGACTTCCGCGGCGGCCTGCGTCAGCGTCGTGCACAGCCGCGCGCCGGCGACCTTGTGCGGCACCGTCACGCCTATGCCGGCGACGTTCGACATCGCCGCGAAGACGCTCCATGTCGTGTCGAATGTCCTGAAGGTGACGTGGAACGGCACGGCGTAGATGTCCTCGCCGTGCCGCGCGAAGAGCGGATTGATCAGCGTCGGCGTCTGGACCTGCTCGACCGGATCGCCGAACACCGCATAGATGCGCGACGTCCCGGCGAGGTTGGGAACCTGTTCCCTCATGACGCGACCACCGCGTCGGCGAATATCTCCCGGCAGCGCGCGAGAGACAGATCGATCACCGCATCCGGATCCTCGGCCCACCACCTGTCCGAGAAGATCTCGACCTCGATCGGGCCGTCATAGCCGGCCGCCTTCACCTGCCGCCATATGCCGGCCAGATCGATCACGCCGTCGCCCATCATGCCGCGATCCCGCAGGATATGCGTGGTCGGAACCAGCCAGTCATTGACGTGGAACCCCAGGATGCGGCCGGCCTTGCCGGTCCGGACGATCTCCGCGGCGAGCCGCTCGTCCCACCAGACATGATAGACGTCGACGACGATCCCGATGCCGCCGCCAAGCCGGTCGCAGATATCGTTGGCGTGCGACAGGCTGGTGATGACGGCACGGTCGCCGGCGAGCATCGGATGCAGCGGCTCCAGCGCAAGCTTCACCCCTGTTGGCCGCGCGTGGTCGAGAAGGGCAGCCGTCAGTTCTTCCATCTCGGAGCGCGCACCGTCGATGTCGCGCGAGCCCGGCGCGAGACCTCCGGAAAAGACCAGGATGTGGTCGGCGCCGAATTCGGCCGCCTGGTCGACCGCGCGGCGTGCCGCATCGAGCCGGCTCGCGCGGTCGCCGCCGGTCAGGAGCGGCCCTGCCCGGTTGAAGCCGAAAGCGGCGATGCCGTTGTCGTCCATCAGCGTAAGGGCGCTGGCCGTGCCGATCCTGTCGATCTCGTCGCCCCATACGGAGGCGCGCGCGAGGCCCCGCGCCGCGCATCCCGCGATGAAGTCGGCCATGCCCCACCGCTCGCGGACGGTCGCATGGTTGATGACGATTTCCGGCAATCCCTTCGGATGATCTGTCATGCGCCCGGCATATCTCAGAACTTGTAGACGCCGAGCTTCTCGAAGATCGAGTAGATCCGCTCGGCATATTTCGAGAACTCGGGATACTCGCCGAGATGCGCCGGCCGCGGCCGTGGCAGATCGATGACGATCTCCTCGACGATCGTGCCCGGGCTCTTCGACATCACCAGTACCCGGTCGGACAGGCCGACCGCCTCCTCGATCGAATGGGTGATGAACAGCACGGTCTTGCGCGTCTCGAGCCACAGCATCTCGAGATCGTGGCGGATCTGGGTGCGGGTGATCGCGTCAAGCGCTCCGAAAGGCTCGTCCATCAGAAGCATCGAGGGGTTGTGGACCAGCGCCCGGGCGATCGACACGCGCTGGCGCATGCCGCCGGAGAGCTGCCAGGGATAGCGGTTTTCGGCCCCTTTCAGACCCAGGCGCCCGAACAGCTCGTCAGCCTGTGTCCGCAATGCGCTCTTGTCCAATCCGCGGATTTCCTGCTGCAGCATGACGTTCTTGATCGCCGTGCGGAAGTCGAGCAGCAGATGATCCTGGAACACGATGCCGATCTCCGAGATCGGCGATGTCAGCCGGTTGCCGTCGATCTCGACCGTACCGGCGCTCATCGGTTCGAGCCCGGTGACGAGCAGCATCGTCGTGCTCTTGCCGCAACCAGACGGGCCGATGATGCTGACGAACTCGCCCGGCTTGATGTCGAGATCGATCGGACCGAGCGCGTGGAACGCATTCGGCCCGCTGCCGAACACCTTGGTGAGGCCCTTGGCGCGGATTGAGGCGCCAATCGAACGCGCCCCCTCCTCGACCCGCGGCAGCCCGCCATCCTGTTGTATCGCCGTTCCAGCCGGTGTCATGTCGAAAACCTCAATGTCTTGTCGCCCAGGGCATCAGCCACTGGCCCAGCATGCTCATCGTGCCGTTGAAGATCAGGGCGACGATGGCCGCGGCCACCAGCCCGGAGAACATCAGCGTCATGTCCATGAAGCCGGATGCGCGCATGATCATGAAGCCGAGCCCTTTGTTGGAGGCGATGAACTCGGCGATGATGACGCCTTCGACCGCCTTCACCACGCCGATCTTCATGCCCGAGAAGATGTGCGGCATCGCCGCCGGCAGCCGCACCTTCCAGAATGTCTGCCACGGGTCGGCGCCCATCGATCGCGAGATGTAGAACAACCGCCTGTCGACAAGCCGGAAGCCCGACATGCTGTCGACCAGGATCGGAAAGAAGCACATCAGGAACACGATCAGCGCGGCGACCAGCGGGCCGATGCCGAACCAGACGATCAGGATCGGACCGATGACGGTCTTCGGCATGATGTTGAGAAACACGATGACCGGATAGAAGCCGCGCTCCAGCGTGCCGACCGAGATGATTGCCAGCGCCAGCGGAACCGCGATCACGACGCCGAGCACGAAGCCCTCGACGATGGTCAGCGAGGTCCAAAGCGCATGGCCGGCAATCAGCACCCGGTCGGTGTAGAGCCGGGCGAGAAAGTCCGAAGGCTTGGGGACCAGCCAGATGGGCACCTCGAAGAAGCGCAGCAGCACCTCCCAGACGCCCAGCAGCACGAGGATCGCAGCGGCGCCAATCGCGACCGACGAGACGAACGAGCCGCCGAATGCCGCGCGCAGCCGGTCCGTCATGCCCGACTGCTCCACTGCATCTGCGCTGCCTGTCATCGCCATGCTTGCTTCACCGCGTTTGTTTCATTGCAGGCCGAACGCGGATTGCCGCGTCCGGCCCTGTCGGATCGCCTGTCGATCAGGGGCACGTCACCGGCTCGGCCGGCACGTAGTCGAGGCTGTAATAGTCGGTGACCGGCTTCGTCGAAGGCAGGTTCATGGCCGTGGTCATGACGTCGTACATCGCCGCCCAGGTCTCCGCGCTGGTCACGCCGATCGTGTCGCCCGAGCCCGCCGGGCAGACCGAGGCGAAGCTGTATTTCGACGACTTGAGGAGATTCTCAGGCGAATGGCCGGTCTCGGGGAACACTTCCAGAAGCGCCTTCACCGACCCTTCGGGATCCTTCATCGCTTCCTGCCAGCCGAGCGCCGTTGCCTCGACGAAGCGCTTGTAGACGTCGGCATTGGCCGCCAGCTTGTCCTCTCGGGCGACCAGCGCCAGGCTCGCGATCGGCACGCCGTTGTTGTAGAAATACATGTTGCCGGCCTCGATGCCCTGCGCTTCGAGCGGAACGACGATGTTTTCCGGCGTCTGCGAGACCGCGTCCACCTGGCCCGAGGTCAACAGCCCGATGAAGGCGCTCTCGGCAGCCGATACGATCTCGACCTGCGATTCCTCGATGCCGTTCGCCCGCAGGAAGACCGGGATCAGCGGCAGCATCGCCGAGCCGGGCGAGACCGCGAGCTTCTTGCCGATCAGGTCCTTGGGCTCCTTGATGCCGGACTTGGCGAGGTACTGGATACCGAACTGGCCGGACTTCCAGATCGTCGAGATGATCCTGATCGGCGCACCCTGCGAGGCGACGTTGAGGATCGCACCGGTATCGGCATAGCCGAGTTCGGTCTGGCCCGTCGCGACGAGCTGTGCGGCGACCGCCGACCCGCGACCCTCGACCAGCTCGACCTCGAGATCGTGGTCGGCGTAGATGCCCTTGACCTGCGCCATCGCGAATCCGAGATGGGCGGTATCGGCGGTCCAGTTCATCTGCATCTGGATCTTGTCGGCGGCAAATGCACCGCCGGACGCGGCCGCGACGGCCGCGAAAATTGCGCCAAAAGCGGCGTTCCTGATCATCGTTTTCATCATTTCCTCCTTGGTCTTGTTCGTTTTCGACGTACTGAGCCCTGGTTTTTCACGAAGAATCGAGCACTTCGCGCTGCTTTTCGGATCACCTGCCCCGCCGCCACGGCAGGAGCATTTGTTCCGCCAGCGCCATCCCCCAGCTGAGGATGACGCCGATCATCGAACCGATGACGAGGACGGCGAAGAGCAGCGACGTATCGGCGTCGTCCATCGCCCTCAGGACGAGGTAGCCGAGCCCGTTCTGCGAGTTCAGCCACTCGACCACGATGACCACGGTCACCGCGATGACGATGGTGATCTTGAAGCCGGAAAAGATGCTCGGCGCCGCCGACGGCAGCTCGAACAGCCGGAAGGTCTGCCACCACGACGCGCCGACCGAACGGCTGAGATAGTATTGCCGCGGATCGATCGACTTGAAGCCGGTCACGCTGTCGACGAGGATCGGAAAGAAGGTGATCAGCGCGGTCAGCAGGATCTTCGGGAAGTCGGCGAAGCCGAACCAGACCAGCATCAGCGGCGCCAGCGTGATCTTGGGCAACCCCTGGATGAAGACGACGAGCGGATAGAGGATCTGCTCGGCAAGCCGGATGCGCGCGATCAGATAGCCGAGGATGACGCCGGGTATCGCACCGGCGATGAAGCCGTAGAGGATCAGCCTGGTCGTCAGGACCGCATGATAGCCGAGCCGCTGATAGTCCTCGGCGATGCGCGACAGGAACTGCGACGGCGCGGGCAGGATGAAGGACGGCACGTCGAACGACCGCACCACGACTTCCCAGACGAGCAGCAGCCCGGCGAACCACAGCGCCGGCTCGGCTATCCTCTGCACCGTCGAGATGGGCTTCATGACGCCCCCTACGCCTCGACGGTCTCGCCCTGGAGGGCGGCGGCCATCGCCGGCTTGTAGCCGCGCTGGCGGCTGCGGAGCGACCAGATCTCGGCAACGTCATGAGCGGCGCGCTTCAAGGCGTCGGCGATTTCCGCATAGCGTTCAGGCCTGATGCGGATCGACGGACCGGCGACGCTCATCGTGCCGGCCACCGGCGCACCCGGCTCGGTGCCGCTGTAGAAAGGCACGGCGACGGCCGATGTGCCGGCCTCGGCTTCCTCCATCGATGTCGCGAAGCCGTGCGCCCGCGTCTCTGCGAGGCGCTCGCGCAACTCGTCGACATTGGTCGCGCTGTGGGGACCGAGCGGCCGCCGCGCCTCGAAACCACGCGCGCAGACGATGCGAAGCGCTTCGCTTTCGGGCAGCGTCGCCAGCCAGGCCTTGCCGTTGGCGGTCGCGTGCAGGACGATTTCCTGACCCATCTCGGGGTCGTAGCGCAGGCCGGTCACCGCGCCCTGAGCCCGCGCGACCCAGACGAGGTCCTCGCCCTCGACGATGGCCAGCCGGCAATATTCCCGCGTTTCGCGCGCCAGCTTGTCGAGCACGGACTGGACCACATCGGGAACAGCGCGCACGTCGAGATTGCGAAAGGCAAGCGTGCTCATCCTGAGCGACAGCGCATAGCGCTGCGTGCCACTGTGCTGAACGACCCAACCGCGCTCTACGAGCGTCGAAAGCGTCCGGTGGACAGCGCTCGCGGGAACGTCCACGCGCTGCGAGAGATCGGTAAGCTCGACCGGCTCCCGCTCTCCAGCCAAGGCCTCCAATATGGTCAGGCACCGGTCTATCGCGGCTACTGTCACGTGCATCCTCCCAGACGTCACGAGTAGAATACAGCACTCGATTCCAAATTGGAATAGGATTCCAGAAATTTCGTGAGATGCCCGGAATCCGTGTTGCGCAAAGGTCGGCGCACCCATCACGAAATATTATTGCGCGGAAGTGCCGAAATAAAAATTCGTGTACGGCTTGTTGCAGCGCCTGGGCGCGGCACACAATACGTCAATCACAACGGTCGGGAGGACTGGCGTGTCCGATCATTCGCCACTGACGCTGCACGTTCCGGAGCCGGAAGTTCGGCCGGGAGACACGCCCGACTTCTCCAAGGTCGTCATTCCCAAGGCCGGCTCCGTCGAGCGCCCGCCCGTCGACGTCGATCCCCGCGACATCCGCGACCTCGCCTACTCGATCATCCGCGTCCTCAACCGCGACGGCGAGGCCGTCGGGCCCTGGGCGGGAACGCTCACCGACGACGAGTTGAAGGCGGGGCTGCGGCACATGATGACGCTGCGCGCATTCGACGCGCGCATGCAGACCGCGCAGCGGCAGGGCAAGACCTCCTTCTATATGCAGCACATGGGCGAGGAAGCCGTGTCCTGCGCATTCCGCCGGGCGATGGAGCCTGGCGACATGAACTTCCCGACCTACCGGCAGGCCGGCCTCCTGATTGCCGGCGGCTACCCGATGGTCGAGATGATGAACCAGATCTACTCCAACGAGGCAGACCCGCTGAAGGGCCGCCAGTTGCCGATCATGTATTCGTCGAAGGAGCATGGCTTCTTCTCGATTTCCGGCAATCTCGGCACGCAGTTCATCCAGGCCGTCGGCTGGGCTATGGCCTCGGCGATCCGCAACGACACCCGCATCGCGGCCGGCTGGATCGGCGACGGGTCGACCGCCGAAAGCGACTTCCACGCAGCACTCGTCTTCGCCTCGACCTACCGCGCGCCGGTCGTCCTCAACATCGTCAACAACCAGTGGGCGATCTCGACCTTCCAGGGCATCGCCAGAGGCGGATCGGGCACCTTCGCGGCCCGTGGACACGGCTTCGGCATCCCGGCACTGCGTGTCGACGGCAACGACTATCTCGCTGTCCA
This sequence comes from Rhizobiaceae bacterium, assembly GCA_023953775.1. Taxonomy (GTDB): domain Bacteria; phylum Pseudomonadota; class Alphaproteobacteria; order Rhizobiales; family Rhizobiaceae; genus JAMLJD01. The sequence goes on from JAMLJD010000006.1 coordinate 62,299, forward strand.
CGCGGTCGCGAAATGGGCGGTCGAGCGCGCACGGCGCGGGCTTGGCCCGACGCTGATCGAATACGTCACCTACAGGGTCGGCGCCCATTCGACCTCGGACGACCCCTCCGCCTACCGGCCCAAGACGGAATCGGATGCCTGGCCGCTCGGTGACCCGGTGATCCGCCTCAAGAACCACCTGATCAAGCGCGGCTTGTGGGCCGACGAGCGCCACAAGCAGATGGAGGCCGAGATCATGGACTCCGTCGTCGCCGCGCAGAAGGAAGCCGAAAAGCACGGCACGCTGCATTCGGGCGGCAAGCCGTCGGTGCGCGACATGTTCGAGGGCGTCTATGCCGAGATGCCGCCGCATCTGCGCCGCCAGCGCCAGAAGGCGGGGGTCTGACATGCCGCGCATGACGATGATCGAGGCGATCCGTTCGGCGATGGACGTCTCCATGGGCCGCGACGAGACCGTCGTCGTATTCGGCGAGGATGTCGGCTATTTCGGCGGCGTCTTCCGCTGCACCGCCGGCCTGCAGCAGAAATACGGCAAGTCGCGCTGCTTCGACGCGCCGATCTCCGAACTCGGGATCGTCGGCTCCGCGATCGGCATGGCGGCCTACGGATTGCGGCCATGCGTCGAGGTCCAGTTCGCCGACTACGTCTACCCGGCCTACGACCAGATCGTGTCAGAAGCGGCGCGCATCCGCTACCGCTCGAACGGCCAGTTCACCTGCCCGATCGTCATCCGCATGCCGACCGGCGGCGGCATCTTCGGCGGCCAGACCCACAGCCAGAGCCCCGAGGCGCTGTTCACGCACGTCTCCGGCCTCAAGGTCGTCGTCCCCTCCAATCCGCGCGATGCGAAGGGACTGCTGATCGCCGCGATCGAGGACCCTGACCCGGTGATCTTTCTGGAGCCGAAGCGGCTCTATAACGGCCCCTTCGACGGCCATCACGACCGCCCCGTCACGCCCTGGTCGAAGCACGAGTTCTCCGAGGTGCCGGACGGGCACTACACGGTTCCGCTCGGCAAGGCCGAAGTGCGGCGGGAGGGCGCCGACGTGACCGTCCTCGCCTATGGGACCATGGTCTATGTCGCCCAGGCGGCTGCCGAGGAAACCGGCATCGACGCAGAGGTGCTGGACCTGCGGACACTGCTGCCGCTCGACCTCGACGCGATCGTGGCGTCGGTGAAGAAGACCGGCCGCTGCGTCGTCGTGCACGAGGCAACGCTGACATCCGGCTTCGGGGCGGAACTCGCGGCACTGGTCCAGGAGAACTGCTTCTACCACCTCGAAGCGCCGATCGCCCGCGTGACGGGCTGGGACACGCCGTATCCCCACGCCCAGGAATGGGACTACTTCCCCGGACCCAAACGCGTCGGCGACGCGCTGCGCGCAGCGATGGAGGCGTGACGATGGCCGAACATGTCATCAAGCTGCCCGATGTCGGCGAAGGCGTCGCCGAAGCGGAACTCGTGGAATGGACCGTCAAGGTCGGCGATGTCGTCCGCGAGGACGACGTCCTGGCCGCTGTCATGACCGACAAGGCGACGGTGGAAATCCCCTCGCCCGTGGAAGGCGAGGTGAAGTGGCTGGGGGCCGAGATCGGCGAGACGGTCGCCGTCGGCTCTCCGATCGTGAAGATCGAGACCGGCAGCAAATCCGGCGCTTCCGACGATGGTCCATCCGACGCAAGCAACGATGAGCCGACCCCCGCCGCCGCGGAAGTCCGACCTGTGGGCGACGCACCGGCCAAGAAGGCGGAGACCGAGGCATCGGTATCGCCCGGCGGCAAGGAGCAGAAAAAGGAAGAAGCCGGCAAGGAACGCTCCGGCCAGTCCGCCCGAAACGAGGACGCAGGCGGCAGCGACGGCACGAAATCCGTGAACGCGGGAAAGACGAGCATCGCGACCGGCGCGCCGCGCGCCGCAGGCGAGAAACCGCTGGCTTCGCCCGCCGTCCGGCAGCGGGCGCGCGACGCCGGCGTCGACCTGCGGCAGGTGCACGGCACCGGGCCCGCCGGCAGGATAGGCCATGACGATCTCGACGCCTTCATCGCGCGCGGACCGCAGGCGGCCGCCGCCTCGGGCCTTGCGCGAAAGGATGGGGTCGAGGACATCAAGGTCGTGGGCCTGCGCCGCCGCATCGCCGAGAAGATGGCGCTGGCGAAGTCGCGCATCCCGCACATCACCTATGTCGAGGAGGTCGACGTCACCGCGCTGGAGGACCTGCGCGCCAAGCTCAATGGCGAAAAGCGCACTGAGCGTCCTAAACTGACGCTGCTGCCCTTCCTGATGCGCGCCATGGTCAAGGCGGTCGGCGAGCAGCCGGGCCTGAACGCCACCTTCGACGACGATGCCGGCATCATCCACCGTCACGCGGCCGTGCATATCGGCATCGCGGCGCAGACCCCGGGCGGCCTGATGGTTCCCGTGGTGCGCCACGCCGAAGCGCGCGACCTTTTCGACTGCGCCGCGGAAGCCGCGCGCCTCGCGGACGCCGCGCGCGACGGCTCGGCGACGCGCGAGGAACTGACCGGCTCGACCATCACGATCACCTCGCTCGGCGCGATGGGCGGCGTGGTCACCACTCCGGTGATCAACCACCCCGAGGTGGCGATCGTCGGCGTCAACAAGATGATGATGCGTCCGGTGTGGGACGGCGACCGCTTCGTGCCGCGCAAGATGATGAACCTGTCCTCGAGCTTCGACCATCGCGTGGTCGACGGCTGGGACGCGGCCGTCTTCGTGCAGCGGCTGAAGGCGCTGCTGGAGACGCCGGCGCTGTTGTTCGTGGAGACGTGAGATGAAGGACATCTCCTGCAAGCTGCTGGTGATCGGCGCCGGGCCCGGCGGCTATGTCTGCGCGATCCGCGCCGGCCAGCTCGGCATCGACACGGTGATCGTGGAGGCCGCCAAACCGGGCGGCACCTGCCTCAATGTCGGCTGCATTCCCTCGAAGGCGCTGATCCACGCCGCCGACGAGTTCCACCGGCTATCGGGCTATCAGTCCGGCACCGACCCGCTCGGTATTTCGCTCGCCTCGCCACAGATCGACCTCAAGAAGACGATCGCGTGGAAGGACCGCATCGTCGGCCGCCTCAACACCGGCGTCGCGGGCCTGCTCAAGAAGGCGCGCGTCAAATCGGTCGAGGGGCATGCGCGCTTTCGCGACGGCAAGACGGTGGTCGTCGCCACCGAGACAGGCGACCAGGTGATCAGGGCCGAGGAGATCGTGATCGCCACCGGCTCGGCGCCGGTCGAGCTGCCCTCGCTTCCCTTCGGCGGGCCGGTGATTTCCTCGACCGACGCGCTGGCGCTCAAATCGGTGCCCGAAACCCTTGCCGTGGTCGGCGGCGGCTATATCGGCCTCGAACTCGGCACCGCCTTCGCCAAGCTGGGCGCCAGGGTGACGGTGGTGGAGGCGCTGCCGCGCATCCTGCCGCTCTACGACGCCGAGCTGACCCGTCCCGTCGCGAAGCGGCTGGAAGCGCTGGGCATCGCGGTGATGACGGACGCCAAGGCCAAGGGCCTTGCCAAATCGGGCGATGCGCTGGTCGTCGAGACTGCCGACGGCGAGGAAAAGCGCATCGAGGCCGACAAGGTGCTGGTGACGGTCGGCCGCAGGCCCGCGACGGAAGGCTGGGGGCTGGACGAGATCGACCTGGACATGGACGGCCGTTTCATCCGCATCGACGACCAGTGTCGAACCTCAATGCGCGGCATCTACGCCATCGGCGACGTGACCGGCGAGCCGATGCTCGCCCACCGCGCGATGGCGCAGGGCGAGATGGTGGCCGAACTCGTCGCCGGGCACCGCCGGAGCTGGGACAAGCGCTCAATCCCGGCCGTCTGCTTCACCGATCCCGAAATCGTCAGTGCCGGCCTGTCGCCCGAGGAGGCGCGCAAGGGCGGGCGCGAGGTGAAGATCGGCCAGTTCCCGTTCTCGGCCAACGGGCGCGCGATGACGCTGCAGTCGGAAGACGGGTTCGTGCGCGTCGTGGCGCGCGCCGACAATCATCTGGTGCTCGGCATCCAGGCGGTCGGCGCGGGCGTATCGGAGCTGTCGGCCGCCTTCTCGCTCGCCATCGAGATGGGCGCGCGGCTGGAGGACATCGCCGGCACGATCCACGCCCACCCGACCCAGAGCGAGGGCTTCCAGGAGGCGGCGCTGAAGGCGCTCGGCCACGCGCTGCACATCTGAGGCCCGGTATTATCCGAGCCGCGCGGCGTGCCAGCGCAGATGGTCGTCCATGAAGGTCGAGATGAAATTGTAGGAGTGGTCGTAGCCCTCCTGCATGCGCAGGGTCAGCGGGATGCCGGCCGTGGCGCAGGCCTCCTCGAACAGCCACGGCCGCAGGCCTTCCTCGAGGAAACCGTCGGCCGTGCCCTGGTCGACGAGGAAACCGGAAAACCGGGCGCCGTCCTCGATCAGGAGCGTCGCGTCGCAGGCTCGCCAGGCGGCCTCGTCGCCGCCGAGATATTTCTCCAGCGCCGGGCGCGACCAGCCGGCCGTGCTCGGCCGGACGATCGGCGCGAAGGCGGAGCAGCTTGCGAAGCGCTCCGGGTTCCTCAGCGCGATGGTCAGCGCGCCGTGCCCGCCCATCGAATGGCCGGTGATGCCCTGGCGCGTCATGTCGGCCGGGAACTCCGAAGCGATCAGCGCCGGCAGTTCCTCCGTCAGATAGGTGTACATCCGGTAGTTGCGGTCGAAGGGGGCCTGCGTGGCGTCGAGATAGAAGCCGGCGCCGGAGCCGAACTGCCAATTGTCCTTCTCGTCGGGAACCGTCTCGCCGCGCGGGCTGGTGTCCGGGCAGACCACGATCAGGCCGAGCTCGGCGGCGAGCCGCCGGTACTCGCCCTTGTCCATGACGTTGGCGTGGGTGCAGGTCAGCCCCGACAGGTACCACAGCACCGGAACGGGCGACGCGGCCGCCTGCGGCGGCACGAAGACCGCGAAGGTCATCTCGCAGTCGCAGGCCTGCGAGGCGTGCGAATAGACGCCCTGGACGCCGCCATGGGCCTTCGCGGTCGATACTGTCTTCATCGTCTGTCGTTTCCTTGTCGGGAAGATGAGGTGGGAGCCGAGCGCGGGGACCGAAGGTCCTCAGGCGGCCTCGATGTCGGCCTGTAGTGCCGAGATGTGCTGCTCTGCCGCAGCACTCGCCGCCCGCTCGATGGCTCGGAAGCGGCTGACGACCGCCAGCCCCACCGGCGTGAGCTGCGCCCCGCCGCCGCGCTTGCCGCCGGTCTGCGCCGACACGACCGGCTTGCCGAACAGCCGGTTCATGTCCTCGACCAGATCCCAGGCGTGCTTGTAGGACATCTTCATCTGCCGCGCGCCAGCCGAGATAGAGCCGAAGGCGGCGATCTGCTCGAGCAGCTCGATCTTGCCCGGGCCGATGCGTCCGGCGGGATCGAGATTGATGCGAAGGCTCAGAGACGGCATGAACGGGGTCCGGAACGCAGCGTTATGGTCAAACCGTTATAACACCTGCCCGCCCGCCCGCAACGTAGTCCCCCGACCTAGCGCGCCAGCGCAGCGCTCTTGACCTGGACGTGGACGGCGAGGCCGTCCCGCAACGCCAGCATGTCCCACGAGCGCCGGGTGAGACGCGCAAGGAGCCTGTCGCCGGTCCCGTCCTCGCCGAGCCTGAGCACGACCAGCATGCCGTGATCGCCGACCGACCGCGCGGTCTCGATGCGCGCCGGCAGGACGTTGAGGATCGACGTCGCCCGCGGCCGGTCGAGCGCGAGGCTGACGTCGCCGGCACCGATGCGCAGCCTCAGGACGGCGCCCGGCTCGTGGCGCCCGACCCCGGGCACGACGAAGCGCCCGCCCGCGACGTCGAGGCTCATCAGCCCGTAGGCCTCATCATGGCCGGCGACGGTCGCCTCCAGAACCACCGCGGCATCGCGGCCGAGCGCGATCGGCAGGCTCGCATCGCCGAGCAGGTCGGTCAGCGGGCCGCTGGCGCTCACCCTGCCCGCATCCATCAGCACGAGATGGTCGGCGAGCCGCTCGACCTCGGCGATGTCGTGGGTGACGTAGAAGACCGGTATCGCGAGCGTCTCGTGCAGGCGTTCGAGAAACGGCAGCACCTCGTCGCGCGTCGCGCGATCGAGGGCGGAGATGGGCTCGTCCATCAGAAGCAGGCGCGGCTGCGACATGAGCGCCCTGCCGATCGCCACGCGCTGGCGCTCGCCGCCCGACAGATTCTGCGGCGCGCGGCCGAGCAGCCTCGACAGGCCGAGCAGCTCGACCGTCTCGTCGAAGCCGACCGACGCCGACGCGCCGGGCTTGCGGCCGCGCGTGGCGTAGAGCAGGTTGCGCAGCACCGACAGGTGCGGAAACAGGCTCGCCTCCTGGAAGACATAGCCGATCGGACGCGTGTGCGGCGGGCGGAACACCCGTTCGTCCTGCCAGGTCTCGCCCATGACGCGGCATGTGCCGTCGAGACGAGCAAGTCCGGCCGTGCAGCGCAGCACCGTCGTCTTGCCGCAGCCCGACGGGCCGAATATCGCGGTGACGCCGCGCGACGGCGCGACGAAGGCCGCATCGAGCGCGAAGCCGCCCAGCCGGCCGGCATAGGCGATCTCGATCGTGTCCTCCGCGCTCATTCGCCGGTCCTGCGCATGCGCTTCTCGATCAGCATCATCGCGAGGATGACCGCAAAGGCGAACACCACCATGCCGCCGGCGAGGATGTTGGCCTCGCGCCAGCGCAGCGTCTCGACGAAATCGTAGATTGCAACCGACAGCACCTTGGTCTCGCCGGGAATATTGCCGCCGATCATCAGCACCACGCCGAACTCGCCCACCGTATGGGCGAAGCCGAGGACCGCGCCGGTGAGGAAGCCGGGGCGCGCCAGCGGCACCGCCACGGTCCAGAAGGCCCGCGCCGGCGAGGCGCGCAGCGTCGCGGCGACCTCCAGCGGCCTGTCGCCCACCGCCTCGAAGGCGTTGCGGATCGGCTGCACGACGAAGGGAAGCGAGTAGACCACCGATCCGACCACCAGCCCCCCGAAGGTGAAGGCCAGCGTGCGCGCGCCCCACAGTCCGGCCAGCGCGCCGCCGGGCCCGTCGGGGCCGAGCGCCACCAGCAGGTAGAAACCGAGAACGGTCGGCGGCAGGACGAGCGGCAGCGCCACCACAGCCGCCACCGCCTCCTTCCACGCCGCCTGCGAGCGGGCGAGCCACCACGCCAGCGGCGTGCCGACGACGAGCAGGATCGCCGTCGTGAGCGCCGCAAGTTCGATCGTCAGCCGGACCGCGGTCCAGATTTCGGGAGAAAGACCAGCCACGGTGGCTATTTAGCTGATTCCACGCCGTAGCCGTACTTTTCGATGATGGCCGTCGCCGTGTCGCCCTTGAGGAAATCGAGGAAATCGGAGGCTGCCTCGTTGCCTGTACCGGCTTTCAGCAGGACCGCATCCTGGCGTATTGGCGCGTAAAGCTCGGAAGGCACCACCCACCGCGAGCCATCGTCGTCTGCCGCGATCTGCGACAGGGCGACGAAGCCGAGCTCGGCATTTCCCGTCTGCACGAACTGGAAAGTCTGGGCGATGTTGTTGCCCCGGACGATCTTCGCCGCGAGCGCGTCGAACACGCCGAGCGCCTTCATCGCCTCGACCGCCGCCGTGCCATAGGGCGCGGTTTCTGGATTGGCGATGGCGATCTTGTCGAACCCGCCACCCGTAAGAGTTTCGCCGCCATTCACGAGATCGGCGTCGGCGCTCCACAGGACGATCCGGCCGACCGCATAGGTGAACGCCGTCCCGTCGACGCCGTAGCCCTCCGAGACCGCCCTGGCCGGACGCAGCGCGTCGGCGGCCAGAAACACCTCGAACGGCGCTCCCTGGCTGATCTGCGTGTAAAGCTGGCCCGTCGAGCCGAAGCTCAGCACCGCATCATGCCCGGTTTCCGCCTCGAACGCGTCGCCGATCTGCTTCGCGGCCTCGGTGAAATTCGCCGCGACCGCGATACTGATCTGGCCCGCCTGTGCGGCCCTACCGGCGATCAGAACCGCCGCCACGGCGATCGCAAACCGGCACGCAAGTCGGTGATACTCGAAACGCATGGCGACAAATCCCTGCACAGCGGCCGAGATCGAACCGCGGGAATCGTTATATTTACAGGAATATAATTAGGGAAGGCCCGAAATGATTGAAAGCATATGTTCCGGGGCTCAGGGCGCGGCTACACAGCACATTCCAGAACTGCGTTATGCATGAAGGATACGTTCGGAAACCCGCCAAGGCGGCGCGATCTCAAGCTTCCGACACCACCTTGTTTGCCAGCACGCCGATGCCATCAGCGAATATCTCGACATGGTCCCCCGGAACGACGGGACCGACGCCGGAGGGCGTGCCGGTGATGATGACGTCGCCGGGCATGAGCGTGATCGCGGTGCTGAGATAGGCAACGAGTTCGGCGACCGAGAAAAGCAGATCCGACGTCGAACTCTCCTGGCGCTGCTCGCCGTTGACGCGGGCGCCGATACGGATGTCGGCGGGATCGACATCCGTCGCGATGACCGGCCCGAGCGGGCAGAACGTATCGTAGCCCTTGCCGACGAGCAGCGCGCCCTGGTCCATCTCGCTCTTCTGGATGACACGCTCGCTGACGTCGTTGGCGCAGGCATATCCGAGCACGTGCGACAATGCCCGGTCGGCGGGTATCCGGCGTCCGCCCTTGCCGATGACCGCGGCGAGTTCGGCCTCGAAATGGACGTTGCTGCCCTCGCGCGGATAGACGATCGGGTCACCGGGTCCGGCGACCGCATTCGAGGGCTTCATGAACAGGAGCGGGATCTTCGGCGTCGCGGCGCCCGACTCCGCAATATGCGCGACATAGTTGAGGCCGACGCCGAAGATGCGGGGCGAAGGCCCGACCGGCGCAAGCAGGCGGCAGTTCTCGAGATCGTCGCTCGCGCCGCTCCGCTCTATCCCCTCGAACGGCGAATGCGCCAGGCGGTGCAGAACGCCGCCTTCCTGAACGCCCCATCCCGACCAGCCCTTGGTCTCGTATCGCGCGATCTTCATCCCTCGCCTCCCAAATCTTCGACGATACGGGCAATCATGGCGTCGTCCGCCTCGCAATCATGAACGAGAAAGGTACAGCCGAGCCGGCATGTCGCGCCGGCGTCGAGTTCCATGCCAAGCGACCGGAACGGCCCGACCGTGATCACACCCCAATCGGCGACGAACCAGAACGGGCGACGTCCCTCGATCGGATGCGGGATCACCGAGATGCCCGCAACGTTGCCGCCGCCGACAGGGCCGGTGAAGTCGATCCAGCGCGCGCCCTCCCCGGTGATCGCGGCGCCGCCGCGACGGCCGCCATCGTCGCGGACTGTCCCGCCATTGGCGACGATCAAGCTGTCAGCGACGCGCGCGTTAAAATAGGCATGCCGGGTCGGCCCCAGCCGCACCGGCCACTGGCCGGCCGAAAGCGTCGAGATCACGTCGATGCGGAAGCAGCCACCGGCATCCGAAACCCGCGTCTCCCGCTCTTCCGAAAGGATCAGCCGACCCTCAGGCGCCGCCCACTCGACGGGTCCGCGCCATTCGAGCTGCTGGCGCATCAGGAAGGTCTCGCCAATCGCACTGCCGTCGCAGCCGGTCTGGAGGATGCGTCCCGGCGCACGGCCCTGGAACACCTCCTCGACGTAGAAATTGTAGGTGTACTCCTCGATCGTATCGGCGGCCGCCGGCACCATGGCGTGTACATGGTCGGAGCCGACCCACAGCGATGCATGGTGCGGATGATCCGCGGGCCGCTCCGAGGTCACAGCGAAACCCGCCGGCGTCGTCAGCGGATAGAGGTAGGAGCGGAAATCTCCCTGCGTCAGCGCAAGGACGGTGCGGCCGTTTCGAAGGAGCCGCCGCCGGTGCGTCTTCGCCCAGGCGCCGCGCGGCAGCGCGATTTCCTCGTCCTCGAACCGGAACCCCGCATCCTCATTTTCCGTGACGGCCCCGGCGTCAGTCATGCGGAACCAGCCCAATCGTGTGGGCAGGCAGTTCGGTATCCTCGAAGATCCCGGGATTAGCGCCGGCGATCTGCGGCAGCGCGATCAGAATCTCGCGCAGATGACGCCGCATCGCGGCTTCGGCACCATCGGCGTCGCGCGCTTCGAGCCGGTCGAGGATGGCCTCGTGCTGCGCAATCAGCAGAGGCATGGGCGATGCGCTCGACAGGCTGAGATAGCGGACGCGATCCGTCTGTATCCGCGCCGCCTCGACGACTTTCCAGGCATAGTCGCACTGCACGATGTCGGCGATGGCGCGGTGGAACGCCTCGTCATGCTGGTTGAAGCGCCAATAGTCGCCGGCCGCTTCCGCCTCCTTCTGCGCGACGATCGACGATCGCAACCTCTCGATCTGTGCGGCCGTGGCGAGACGCCCGGCATTGCGGGCGATGTCGCCCTCGATTGCCTCGCGCACCAGCCGCGCATTGGCGACCTCACGGACCGAAATCTTGAGGACATAGGTGCCGCGGCTCGGCCTTATCTCCACGAGCCCGGCCTCCGAAAGCTTGATGAAGGCCTCACGCACCGGCTGCCGGGAAACGCCGTAGCGCGTGGCGACATCCTTTTCCGACAAGGCTTCGCCGGGCTTGATCCGCAGCTCGGCGATCCCCTGGCGCAGCGCCGCCACGAGCTGCGGCGCGATCGGGTCCTTCAGGCGAAGCGCGAAGCTGCTGGTCATGGGGCCTTGTCATCCTTTCTCAAGTTTGTATCATACCGGTATGGTGCCATACCGCAAGCAGGGATGGTCGACCAAGGACCAATATGGGAGGTTGCAGATGAATTCCGGAGCATTTGGCAAATTCGGCCTCAATCGCCGTCAGTTCGTCAAGGCGGGCGCCGCCGCGCTGGCGATGCCGGCGCTTGCACGCGTCGCTTTCGCACAGGAAACGTTCCAGTGCCGGATCGCGCACACCGAAGCGATCGGATCGCCGGTCACCAACGCGTTCGAAGCCTGGGCGAAGACGCTCAACGAGAAGAGCGGCGGGCGCATCGACGCCCAGCATTTCCCGGCCGGCCAGCTCGGCAAGCTCGGTGAACTGCTGGAATCGAGCCGTATCGGCACCATTCAGGTGACGACGGCGGGCCCCGACAGCGAGGAGGCCATCGCACCGGAAATCGCCGCGTTCGGCGGCGCGCCGGGCTTCATCTACAAGGACGAGGCACATGTCGACCGCGTCCTGCAGGGGCCGCTGGGCGAGGAGTGCTCGAAGATCGCGCGTGAGAAGACCGGCGTGGAATTTGTCGCCTATGGCGAGACCGGCTTCCGCCACATACTGTCGAAGCGCCCGGTCACCGACCTGGAGACGCTGAAGGGCCTCAAGATCCGCGTGCCCGAACTGCGCATCTGGGTCGATTTCTGGTCCAAGCTCGGCGCCAACCCGACCCCGCTGCCCTATACCGAGCAGTATTCGGCGCTGTCGACCGGCATCATCGACGGGCTGGATTCGGACTTCTTCTCGATCCTCGGCTTCAAGTGGCACGAGCAGGCCAAGAACCTGACGCTGACCTATCACTGGTTCCTTCCCAAGGCCGTGCGCGTCAACGCGGCCTGGCTCGACTCGCTGCCCGCCGATCTCCAGGAGCTGGTGCGGACATCCGCCAAGGAGGCCTTCGCCGAACAGCGTAAGGTCAACCGCGCCAATGCCGACCAGGCACTGGCCGATCTCGAGAAGATCGGCGTGACGGTCCACAAGATCAGCGACGAGCAGCGCGCCGAATGGGCCAAGCTCACCGAACCGCTGTTTGCCGAATTCGGATCGAAGAGCCCTGAAACGCAGGCTATGATCGACAAGATCCGCGCGCTGGCCTGACCGGCGGGCAATAGCCACGGGAGCTTTCGAAGGTGGCATTCGATCATGCAGACGCCGCGCCCGCGGGCGCGGCGGCCAGGGCTCTTTCGCTCGCCGACAAGGGGCTGGAGACGCTGTGCGGGCTGCTGATGCTGGTCGCCGCCGGCATCGCCAGCCTGCAGGTTTTCTGCCGCTACGTCCTCGACGCCGCCCTCGCCTGGCCCGAGGAGGTGTCGATCTGGGCGTTCTCCTGGGGCGTCTTCATCGGCATGGCGGTGCTGGTCGGCCGCAAGGGGCACATCGCGATCGACATCCTGTCGCGCCTGCTGCCGGCGCGCATCGAGCGGCTGCACGCGCTGTTCGTCCGCGTCGTCATCGCGGCGGCGAGCGTCATCCTCGTCGTCCACGGCTACGACTACATGATGCGGACCATGGCGGTGTCACCGGCGATGCAATGGCCGATCCGCTATCTGTTCCTCGCCGTTCCAGTCGGCGGGATCCTCAATCTTCTCTACCTTCTGCGGCCGGGCGCCGGCCCCTTCTGGCACGGGCCGCTGACCATCCTCATCGGCGCAGCCGTCTATCTCGGGCTGCGCTACGGCGCCGGCTCGCTCTACGGCGAAAGCGGCAGCGCCATCGTGCTGATGGTCGTCGGGCTGGCGCTGATCTTCCTCGAGGTGCCGATCGCCTTCGCGCTGGTGCTCGGCGCCTTCGCGGCCTTCGCGCCGCTCGGCGACATGATGCTGATCATCGTCACGCAGAACCTCGCGTCGTCGCTCAACTCCTTCACGCTGCTCGCGATCCCGTTTTTCATCCTCGCCGCCGCGGTGATGAATGTCGGCGGCATCACGGTGAAGCTGGTCGACCTCGCCACCCATCTCGTCGGCCACCTGCGCGGCGGGCTGGGCCAGGCCAACGTCGTCACCAACACGATGATGGCCGGCGTCTCGGGCTCGTCGTCGGCTGACGCCTCGGCGATCGCCAAGCTGCTGGTCCCCGAGATGGAAAAGCGCGGCTATGCCCGCGAATTCTCCTGCGCGCTCACCAGCGCCTCGTCGACGCTCGCAAACCTGATCCCGCCGAGCCTCGGCCTGATCATCTATGCCGCGCTGGCATCGGTCTCCGTCGGCGCGCTGTTTGTCGCGACCGTCATCCCCGGTCTGCTCGCCGCCACCGCGCTGGCGACCGTGGTCTACGTGATCTCGCGCCGGCGCGGCTACGGCGCGGACATCCAGCGCGCCACCGCGCGCGAGCGGCTCTCGGCCTTCGCAAGCGCAATCCCCGCGCTGCTCCTGCCCGTGGTCATCGTCGGCGGCGTGCGGTTCGGCGTATTCACCGCGACAGAGGCCGGCGCGATGGCCTTCATCTTCGCGATCCTGTGCGGCGCGCTCGTCTACCGCAAGCTGACCACGGAGAACTTCGCCGACGCCGTGCGCGAGGCGACCTTCGACACCGTCGCCGTCGCCATCATCATTGCCGCCGCCGCGCCCTTCGCATGGGTACTGGCGGCCGAGCAGGTGCCGCAGAAGATCGCCGCCTCGATGGGCGCGCTGAGCTCCAATCCGGTGGTGCTTTTGCTCCTGATCAACCTGTTCCTGATCGTCGTCGGCCTGTTCATGGAGATGATCGCCGCGCTGGTGATCCTGGTGCCGATCCTGGTGCCGCTGGTGATCGCCGCCGGCTACGACCCGATCCAGTTCGGCATCGTTCTGGTGTTCAACCTGGTGATCGGCGCGCTGACGCCGCCGATGGGCATGCTGGTCTTCATCACCGCGCGGGTCGGCAAGGCCGACGTGACGGCCGTGTTCCGCTCCATCCTGCCCTTCATCGGCGCACTGCTGATCGTGCTGATGCTGATCACCTTCGTGCCGGCGTTGAGCCTCGGACCCCTGCGGTGGTTCGGACCCTGACAAAGACGAGACGGAAAGCCAGATGACCAAACGCATTGCCATCATCGGACTGGGCATGGCGGTCACGCCGCACGCCAAAGGCCTCGTCGACCTCGCCGACAAGGTCGAGGTCGCCTACGCCTTCAGCCCGAGCGCGCCGCGGCGCGAGGCGTTCGGCGCGCGGTTCGACTTTCCGCTCTGCGACAGCCTCGACACAATCCTCGACGACGCGTCGGTCGACGCCGTGGCGATCTTCACGCCGGCGAACACCCATCTCGACATCGCCAGCCGATGCGCCGCGGCCGGCAAGCACGTGCTGCTCGAAAAGCCGATCGAGACCTCGACCGAGAAGGCCGAGCAGCTCGTGAGGACCTGCCGCGACGCGGGCGTCACTCTCGGCATCGTGCTCCAGCATCGCTTCCGCCCGGCGGGCATGCGGCTCGCCGAGATCCTGCGCTCCGGCGAGCTCGGCGCCATCGTCGGCTGTTCGACGATCATCCGGCTGTGGCGGCCGCAAAGCTATTACGACGAACCGGGACGCGGCACCTTCGCGCGCGACGGCGGCGGCGTGCTGATCTCGCAGGGCATCCACACGCTCGACCTGATGCTGAGCCTCGCCGGCCCGATCGAGGAAGTGACGGGCTATGCGACCACCACGCCGGTCCATCGCATGGAGACCGAGGACATGGTCTGCGCCGCGGCGCGCTTCGAGAACGGGGCGCACGGCACGATCGATGCCACCACCGCCGCCTATCCGGGCTTCCTCGAGCGCATCGAGATCGCCTGCGAGCGCGGCACGGCGGGGCTGGCCGGCACCGAACTTCTGGTGCAGTATCAGGACGGGCGACGCGAACACATCGCCCCCGACGACAGCACCGGCGGCACGGGCGCCGATCCGATGGCCTTCCCGCACGACTACCACCGCAGCGTCATGGCCGATTTCATCGACGCGTTGGAGACGGGGCGCGAGCCGCGCGTCACCGGCGAGGAGGCACTGCGCGTCCACCGCCTCATCGACGCACTGATCGAGACCGGCGCCACGGGAAGGCCGGTCCGGGTCTCCGGAGTGGCCGGGGCATGACGGAAATGCTGCGCTTCGCCGCGATCGGGCTCGACCATCGCCACATCTACCACCTCGTCGGCGAACTGATCGCCGCAGGCGCCGAATGCGCGGGCTATTGTCCGCTCACCAGCGATCCGCGCGTGCTCGAAGGCTTCCGCGAGCGCTTCCCGGACCTGAAGCCCGTCGACCGCGACCGGATGTTCGACGACCCGACGATCAACATCGTCTGCTCGGCCGCGATCCCGAAGGACCGGCCGGAAATAGCGATCCGGGCGATGCGCGCGGGCAAGGACGTGATGGTCGACAAGCCCGGCGCGATCACGCTCGACCAAGTCGACGAGATCGAGGCTACTGCCCGCGCGACCGGCCGGATCTTCTCGATCTGCTTTTCCGAACGCTTCGTCGTGCGGGCGTGCGAGGCGGCGGCCCGCCTCGTGGCCGAGGGCGCGATCGGACGCGTTGTCGAGACCGTCGGCCTCGGCCCTCACCGGCTCAACCTTGCGATCCGGCCGGGCTGGTTCTTCGAGCCGGAGACTTATGGCGGCATCCTCACCGACATCGCCTCGCACCAGATCGACCAGTTCCTGTTCTTCACCGGCGCGAAGGATGTCGAGATTGTCTCCAGCGCGACCGCCAACCACGCGCTTGCCGATGTTCCCGCCTTCGAGGACTACGGCGAGATCCTGCTGCGCGGCGATCGCGCCTCCGGCTTCATCCGCGTCGACTGGTTCACGCCGGACGGGCTCGACACCTGGGGCGACGGCAGGTTGTTCCTGCTCGGCACCGAAGGCTTCATCGAGTTGCGCAAATACACCGACCTTGCCGGGCGCAAGGGCGGCGACCACCTGTTCCTGTCGGACCGGGACGGCACGCGCCACATAGACGCCAGCGGCGAGCAACTGACCTACTTCGCGCGTTTTCTCGACGACGTTCGCAGCCGCGGAGAATCGGCTATGCCGGACGGCCACGCGCTCCAGGTCACGCGGCTTGCCATCAAGGCGCAGAACGGGGCATCGAGGATCGGCGCCAGTGCCGGGAAAGGCAGTGCATGAGAGCCACTTGGCGCTGGTTCGGACCGAAGGATCTCGTGCCGGTCGAATGGATGCTGCAGGCCGGCGTGGAAGGCGTCGTGAGCGCCCTTCACCATGTCGCGACCGGCGATGTCTGGACCCCTGACGAAATTGCGCAGCGCCAGCGCGAAATCGGCCACACCTCGGCAGGCGCTCCATCGGGACTGCGCTGGGAAGTCGTCGAGAGCCTTCCGGTCTCCGAGGCGGTCAAGACCCGGACAGGTGCCTATCGCGAGCACTACGCCAATTACCGGGCAAGCCTGGAGAACCTTGCCGCGGCCGGCATCGAGGTCGTCTGCTACAACTTCATGCCGGTTCTCGACTGGACCCGCACCGACCTGCGCCATCGCGTCGCCCATGGCGGCACCTGCATGCGCTACGACCATGTCGACTTCGCAGCGTTCGACATCCACATCCTGGCCAGGCCGGGGGCAGCGGACGACTTCGCTCCCGAGATCGTTTCCGAGGCCGGGTCGCGCTTCGCGTCGATGACCGACGACCGCCGCGGGGAACTCGCCGACAACATTGTCTGCGGCCTGCCCGGCTCCACCGAAACGCTGACGCTCGACAGCCTGCGCACGCTGCTCGGCACCTATGACGGCATCGACGCCGACCGGCTGCGCAGGCATTTCGTCGACTTCCTGTCGGAGGTCGTCCCGACGGCGGAAAGGCTCGGCCTGCGGCTGTGCTGCCATCCCGACGACCCGCCCTTCCCGCTGCTCGGCCTGCCGCGGATCATGTCGACGCTTGAAGACTACCGGTCGATGCTCGATGCGGTGGCGTCGCCTGCCAACGGCGCAACGATATGCACCGGTTCGCTGGGCGCACGGCCGGATAACGACCTGCCGGCGATCGTGGAGGCGCTCGCCGACCGGCTGCACTTCATTCACTTGCGCAACGTCAAGCGGGAGACGGCTGCGACGCGCGGCAGCTTCCACGAGGCCGAGCATCTCGGCGGGGACACCGATATGGCGGCCGTCGTGGCGGCGGTCCTTCGAGAGGAGGCGCGGCGCAGACAGGCCGGGCGCGCCGATTGCAGCATCCCGTTCCGCCCCGACCACGGACAGGACATCCTCGACGATCTCGGCCGCAAGGCCCAACCGGGCTACCCGGCGATCGGGCGGCTGCGCGGCCTGGCGGAACTGCGTGGCATCATTGCCGGTCTGGATTATTCGGTTCGGCAGGGGCTGGGTGTGGATCAGCACCAGCCAGCCTCGCTCGAGAAGGCGGGCTAGCGCTTTCGCCGCAGCAGATAGGTGTCCATGATCCAGCCGTGCCGCGCACGTTCCCCGCGGCGGGTTTCGATGATCCGTTCCGAAACGTCGGCAAGCGGACCCGAGACGAGGATTTCGGACTCCAGCCCGAGATAGGCGCCCCAGAAGATCTCGAATTCCCGCGGCGGCAGCGTCGTGAACGAATTCTCGCCGTCGAGCATCACGACGACGGTATCGACATCCTCGCCGAGACCCTCCCGAAGCCGCCGGCCGGTGGTGACGAGGACCGGCGCGCCGATCGCATTCAGCGGTATCGCGTGGCTGGCACAGAGCGCCTGGATCGCGGTGATGCCCGGCACGATTTCCGTCGCGAACGCCATCCCGTGCGTGGTCCGCAGCCGCTCGAGAATCCTCAGCGTGCTGTCGTAGAGCGAGGGATCGCCCCACACCAGCAGGCCCGCCGACCCCTCGCCGCCGAGTTCGGCCGCGAGAAGATCGCGATAGGCCTCGGCGATCGCATCGTGCCAGTCGTCGACCGTGTCGAGATACTCTTTCGAGCCGGCATCGCGCTTCGGAAGGTCGAATTCCACGATCCGGCTTGTGGGGCTTGTCAGGAAGCGGCGGCAGATCTCGCGCCGCAGCTCGGCGAGGTCGGCCTTCTCGTCGCCCTTGCGCGGAACCAGCACGACGTCGCACCGGTTCAGCGCCCCGATCGCCTGCATAGTCATGTGGTCGGGATTGCCGGCGCCGATGCCAATGACCCGGATGGTGATCAACCGCCCTCTCCTCAGCCGTCCGAAACGCCGGCTTCGGCGAAGGTCGCCATGCCCGCGTGGCAGGCAAGCGCGCCGCGCAGGATGTTGACTGCGAGGCACGCGCCGGATGCCTCGCCGAGCCGCATGCCGAGGTCGAGGATCGGCTCGAGGCCGAGCAGACCGAGCAGGCGCCGGTGCTGCGCCTCGGCCGAGACGTGGCCGGCAAGCGCATGCGCGAGGCCGCCATCGACGAGCCGCGCCAGCGGCGCAGCGGCCGCCGTCGCGACGAAGCCGTCGAGAAGGACGGGGATCGAGCGCAGGCGCGCCTCGAGCACGGCGGCAAGGATCGCCGCCAGTTCACGACCGCCGACCAGACGCGCGGCTTCGAGCGGGTCGCGGAGCGCGTTGCCGTGGCGGGCGAGCGCGGCGTCCACCGCCGCTGCCTTGCGCGCCAGCCCGGCATCGTCGACGCCCGTGCCGCGCCCGACCCATTCCGACCCCGAGCCGCCGAAAAGCGCGGCCGAAAGCGCGGCCGCCGCCGTCGTGTTGCCGATCCCCATCTCGCCGACGCAGATCAGGTCGACATCCGGCTTGACCGCTGCCCTGCCTTTGGCGACGGCAGCGGCGAAATCGTCCTCGCTCATCGCCGGTCCTTGCGTGAAATCGCCCGTCGGCCGGTCGACATCGAGTTCGACCACGTCGAGCGTCGCTCCCGCCTGCCGAGCAAGCTGGTTGATCGCGGCGCCGCCGGCGGAGAAATTGGCGACCATCTGCGCGGTCACTTCGGCCGGAAACGCGGACACACCCTGCGCGGTGACGCCATGCGAACCCGCGAACACCAGCACCGCTACCTTGTCGAGCTTCGGGACCGCCCTGCCCTGCCAGCCGGCGAGGAAAGCGGCGATACGCTCCAGCCTGCCGAGGCTGCCGGGCGGCTTGGTAAGCATGGACTGACGTTCCAGCGCCGCGGCTTCGGCATCCTTCACGCCTTCGGGGAAACTGGAGCAGGTTGCCCGGATGGCGTCGATCGATGGGTGGCCGGTCATGAAAACTCCGCTAGATCAGGATTGCGGCCGCCACGAAGAGCAGGCCGGTTTCGCACAATTGCTGCAGCGCGCCGAGCACGTCGCCGGTCTGCCCGCCGATCTGGCGGCGGCAGAGCACGGCGACGCCCGACGTGACGACCGCCACGACGAGGACGGCGGCTGCGAGAAAACCGAAACCCAGCGGCAAGGCGACAATCGCGCCGATCGCCAGCGCGACAAACACGGTCCGGTCTGCAACCGCCCCGGCTCCAGCCGACAAGCCGTCGCTTCGCGCCGAAGGAACACGCGCCATGAAGGCGGGAATGACGGCGCGCGACCCGGCATGGACGGCGACCGCGATCCACAACGCAACGATGCTCGAAGCAGCGCCGAGGATCGCCGCATAGGCCGCCCATCGCGCCAGCGCCGAGACGATCAGCGCCAGCGCACCGTAGCTGCCGATGCGGCTGTCGCGCATGATTTCGAGCTTCGCCTCACGCGTCCGCCCGCCGCCGAACCCGTCGGCCAGATCGGCTGCCCCGTCCTCGTGCAGCGCGCCCGTGACCAGTATTCCGGCGGCAAGCGCGACGACCGCAGCGAGATGCGGCGGCAGACCGAACGCCATCGCAAGACCGCCGGCGACGCCGCAGGCAAGGCCGACGACCACGCCGGCCAGCGGCGCGGCCCAGATGGCTTCGGCGAGACGCGGAGCCTGAGACGGATAGGGAAACGGCAACCGGGTGAAGAACCCGGCAGCGACCAGAAAGCCGTCTATCGCACCGCGATGGGAGAAACGGGCCGGATCCATCGCTTCAACCGCGCGCGATGGCATGGAAATAGCAGCCGGTGACGGTGCCACGGCGGCTGCCCGAGGCGCCCAGATCACGCCCGGTCGCATCCCGCAGCGTGGCCAGCGGCGCGTCATTGCCCGGCTCGATGACGCGTGAATAGTGGAACTCATGGCCCCGTATCGCATCGCCCGTCCGGCCGATGACGCAGTCGTCGAGCAGCGTTGCCTGCCGGTAGCCGAGATTGATCCTGCGTTTTGCGAAGCTGGTGACGTGACCGAGAAGACCAGTCATCGCGTGGGTGACGCCCTCCGCATCCTCTATTGCCGCGCCGAGCACCATGTAGCCGCCGCACTCACCGTGAACCGGTTTCGACGCCGCGAATGCCGACACGCCGGCCTTGAAGCGGTCCGCCGCTGCCAGCCTGCCCGCATGCAGTTCGGGATACCCGCCCGGCAGCCAGCACAGTTCGGCGGACGGGTCCGGGGGCTCGTCGGCCAGCGGCGAGAACGGCAGAAGCTCCGCGCCGCTCTCGCGCCAGTGGCGTGCGACATGCGGATAGAGGAACGCGAAGGCGGCATCGTCGGCAATGGCGATGCGCTGGGTCGGCGGATCGATCGCTCCCTCGGCCGGCCCGCCCCGCGACGTTATCTCAGACGCCGCGCCGAGGATCGCATCGATGTCGAGCGACGCCTCCATCACGTCGGCGAGGCGATCGATGAAAGCCTCGAGCGCGCCGTGCTCGCGCGCCTGGACGAGGCCGAGATGGCGTTCGGGCATCGCCATGTCGGCGTTGCGCCGGATGGCGCCGAAGACCGGAATGCCGCGTTCCTCGATCGCGCTGCGCGACTGCAATTCGTGCCGCTCGCTGGCGACCTGGTTGAGCACGACGCCAGCGATCCGCACGTCGGGATCGAAAGTCGAGAAGCCGTGCGCGATGGCGGCGGCGGTCTGCGACTGGCCGGAAATGTCGAGCACGAGAAGCACCGGCAGGCCGTAGCGCCGCGCCAGATCGGCTGCGGAGCCTGTGCGTTCGGCCTTCGTGCGCACACCGTCGAACAGGCCCATGGCGCTCTCGACGATGACGGCGTCGGTGCCGCGCGCCTGGGTTTCGACGAGGTGGTCGAGCAGCCCGGCGGGCATCGCCCAGCTGTCAAGATTGACGCCTGGCCGGCCGGTCGCGGCTGCGTGAAAGCCCGGGTCGATATAGTCGGGTCCCGACTTCGCGCCGGTGACCGCGACGCCGCGGCGGCGCAGGGAGCGCATCAGCCCGATCGCCACCGACGTCTTGCCGGAGCCCGATCGGGCCGCCCCAACGATGAGCCCGCGCGCGTTCATGCCGTCTGTCCCGAACGCGAGGGCCGCATGAACTCGGCCCGCATGCGCACGATGTCGCCGACGACGATCAGCGCCGGCGAGCCCATGCCGTGCTCCCTGGCGCGGCGCGGAAGATCCGCGATGCCGGCTGTCACGATCCGCTCTTCCGGCGTCGTCGCGGACATGATCACCGCGGCCGGCGTAACGGCCGGCAGGCCGCCGGCGACGAGCGCCTCGGCGATCACCTCGAGGTTGCTCATGCCCATGTAGATGACGATCGGCTGTCCGGTCGCGGCGAGTGCTGCCCAGTCGAGATCGTCGTTCTCGCCGGCCGAATGCCCGGTGGCGAAGATGATCGCCTTGTTGATGCCGCGCATCGTCGCCGGCATGTTGACGTCCGCCAGCGCCCCCAGCGCCGAGGTGACGCCGGGCAGGAAGCGGAACGGCACGCCTGCGAGGCTCAGCTCAAGCGCCTCTTCGCCGCCGCGCCCGAACATGTTCGGGTCGCCCCCCTTGAGCCGCAGCACGCGCTGGCCGGATTTAGCCAGCTCGATCAGAAGCGCATTGATGTGGGACTGCGCGAAGGACGGCGCGCCGCCGCGCTTGCCGACGAAATGCAGCGACGCATCGGGCGCCGCCCTGAGCAGGCTCGGATCGACCAGCGCGTCGTAGACCACAGCGTCGGCGCGCGACAGCGCGTGCACGACGTCGAGCGTAACGCAGCCGATGCCGCCCGGCCCCGCGCCGGCGAGCCAGACATGCCCCGGCTCGAATTCGAGCCCGGAATAGGGCAGCCGGTCGATGGCATCGGAGAGCCGCATCACATCTCCCGGCCGCGGAAGCGGCGCTGATAGGCGGGATCGTAGAGCGAACTCTCGCGGAACTCCTCCGCGCCGAGCCCGCGACCGACGAAGACGATCGCCGTGCGGTCGATCGGATCGTCGGCAAGCGTCCTTTCCAGCGTGCCGAGCGTCGCCCGCACGACGCGCTCGTTCGGCCAGGTCGCCCGCGCCACGACCGCGACGGGACAGTCCGCGCCGTAGAGCGGCGTCAACTCGGCAACGATCCGGTCGACCGCGTGGATCGCCAGATGGATGGCGAGCGTCGCGCCGGTGCGGCCGAACGCGGCGAGGTTTTCGGTTTCGGGCATTTTCGATGCCCGGCCCGAAACGCGCGTCAGCACGAGGCTCTGCGCCACCTCCGGTATGGTCAATTCGCGCCCGAGGGCGGCGGCCGCGGCGGCGAATGCCGGCACGCCGGGCGTCAGCGTGTAGGGGATGCCGAGCGCGTCGAGGCGGCGCATCTGCTCGGCGACAGCACTCCAGATCGACAGGTCGCCGGAATGGAGCCGCGCCACGTCCTGCCCCGTGCGGTGGGCCAGCGCATACTCCGCCTCGATTTCGTCGAGCGACATCGGCGCGGTGTCGACCTTGCGCGCGCCCTCGGGGCACCAGGACAGCAGCTCCGCCGGCACGATCGACCCGGCATAGAGGCAGACCGGGCAGCGCGCGATCAGGCCGCGGCCGCGCACGGTGATGAGGTCGGCCGCACCCGGGCCGGCACCGATGAAATGGACCGTCATCGCGTCTCCTCCGCGACCGCGAGAGCGCAGGTGACGCCGCCGGAGACGAAGCGCGGCCCGAGCAGCCTGCCGCCGGGCCCCGCCGCGGCCAGCGCGGCGGCCTCGGACGCCGATCCATACCCGGAAGCCTCGCGCGAAATGCCGGAGCGCGTGACGGTGCGCCGGTCGGCTTGGTCGAGCGCATCGGTCGACGGCAGGTCGACCGCTACGCCCAGCGCCATCGCGGCGTCCCGGATCGCACGTTCGGGGCTCTTGAGAGGGACCACAGCGAGCGAGCGCAAGCGCGATCGGTCGAGCGCGTGCGCGGCGAGCGCATCGTCGACGGCGGCGACGACGTCCGACGCCGCAACACCCGTCCTGCATCCGATTCCCGCGATCACGTCGATTTCACCCATCTCCATTGCGTCACCGGCATCGCCGGCCGCCACCCCGTCATCGTACCCACCGGTTCGGCCCGCGACAGCGCGATCCGCTTCAGCGTGCCGCCATGGCGGGCATGGAGCGCCAGCAGATGCGCCT
This sequence comes from Rhizobiaceae bacterium, assembly GCA_023953775.1. Classification (GTDB taxonomy): domain Bacteria; phylum Pseudomonadota; class Alphaproteobacteria; order Rhizobiales; family Rhizobiaceae; genus JAMLJD01. Next base: position 85,327 of record JAMLJD010000006.1, read on the forward strand.
CCATCTCGAGCGTCACCGCATTGGCGACCAGCAGCCCGCCGGGACGAAGCGCCTCCATCGCCGCCTCGGTTACACCATCGCCGGACCCGCCGCCGCCGATGAAAACGGCATCGGGTGTCGGGAGACCGCCGAGTGCGCCCGGTACCGACCCTTCGACAAGCACCAGTCCCGGAACACCGAGCACATCGGCATTGCGGCGGATGCGGCCGGCCCGGTCGGCGTTCTTCTCGATCGCGACGGCGCGCATCGAGCGATGCGCCAGCATCCATGAAATCGCGATCGAGCCCGAGCCGGCGCCGACGTCCCAGAGGAGTTCGCCGCGACACGGCGTAAGCGCCGCGAGCGTGACCGCCCGCACCTCCTGCTTGGTGATCTGGCCGTCATGCTCGAACAGGCTGTCGTCCAGAGCTCCGGCAAGCGGAATGGTCCGCGCATCGGACCCCGCGCTCACCTCGATCGCAACGACGTTGAGATCGGCGAACCGCGCTTGCGCGAGCTCGTCGGCGCGAGCCGACACGATGCGCTCCGAAGGTCCGCCGAGACATTCGAGCACGTGGACGCGCGACCCGGCAAAGCCGAGACTGCACAGCAGCCCAGCGATTTCGGCCGGCGCGGCGCCGTCCGACGTCAGCGCCAGAATACCGGCGCCGTGCTGCAAAAGCGGCCTGACAAACGCTGTCGCACGCCCATGCAGCGAAACACTCTCGACATCCTGCAATGCCCAGCCGAGCCGGGCCGCCGCCAGCGAGAAGGCCGACGGGCCTGGAAACACGCTATATTCGTCGGCATCGATGTGGCGCGCGATCGTTGCACCGACGCCGTTCCAGAACGGGTCGCCGGAGGCGAGTACGCAGACACTGCGTCCTCTGAGCGCGACGAGGTCTGCCAACGTCGCATCGAAGGGCGACGGCCACGGCTTCGCCTCGCCGTCGATCGCATCGGCCGCGAGGTCGAGATGCCGCGCGCCGCCGAAGACGAACTCGGCCTCGGTGATCGCGCGGCGCGCACCGGCGCCGAGACCGGCGAGCCCATCCTCGCCGATGCCGACGATGGATAGCCATTTTGGCGTTGCGCCGACCACGCTCTCTTTCCTAGATGGCGCCATGACCAACCCACATGTGCTGATCCTGGGCGGTACGACGGAAGCGCGCGCGCTCGGCGAACGCCTGTCGGCGCGCGGCGGCATCGCCGTGACGCTGTCGCTGGCCGGCCGGACGGCAAAGCCCCTGCCGCAGGCTGGCAGCGTTCGCAGCGGCGGCTTCGGAGGGCCGGACGGCCTCGCCGCCTTCCTGCGCAGCGAGGGCATCGACCTGCTGGTCGACGCGACACACCCTTACGCCGCGCGCATCAGCGCCAATGCGCAGATCGCCGCGAGCATGGCTGCTATCCCGCTGGTGACCCTCGAGCGGCCGCGATGGCACCCCGCCGAGGAAGACAGGTGGATCCATGTCGCCAGCGTCGAGGACGCCGCCGCACGGATCGGTCCGGTGCCGCGCTCGGTGTTCCTGGCGATCGGGCGGCAGGAGCTTGCGCCGTTCCGCGGCTTTCCGCAGCACGCCTATCTCGTCCGCAGCGTCGATCCGGTCGAGCCGGAGGCAGCGCCCCACGACGCGACTTTCGTCCGCGATCGCGGACCGTTCGGCATCGAGGAGGAGCGCAGGCTGTTCGACGCGCACTTGATCGACACCGTCATATCCAAGAACAGTGGCGGCGAGGCGACCTATGCCAAGATCGCCGTCGCCCGCGAGCGCGGCCTTCCGGTCATCATGATCGACCGGCCGGTGGACCCGGTTCCCGGCGCCGCCGAGACCGTCGACGAGGCGATGGCGCAGATCGCTCATGCGCTCGGCCTGCCTGTCGAACGCGGCGAATAGACCAGCGGCGACCGGCCCTCGCGCGCAACCAGACGCGTTTCGGGCGAACCGATGATGACGCAGGTCGCCATGTCGGCCAGCGCCGGATCGGCCTCGGCGATCGGCGTTATGGCGATCCGCTCGTCCGGCCGGCCAGCCGCACGGCCGAAGATCACCGGCGTCTCCGGCGGGAGTTCGGCGCGAAGGATTTCGAAGGCCTTGCCCAACTGCCACGGCCGCGCGCGGCTGATCGGATTGTAGAGCGCGATGACGAAGCCGGCGCGCGCAACGGCCTGCAACCGGTTTTCGATCACCTCCCACGGCTTGAGATTGTCCGACAGGGAGATGGCGCAGAAATCATGGCCGAGCGGCGCGCCGACCCGCGCGGCGACCGCCAGCATGGCGGTGACACCCGGGACCATGTCGAGGTCGACCGCGCGCCATTCGGCCGGCCCGTGCTCGATCGCCTCGCATACCGCCGCCGCCATCGCGAAGACGCCGGCGTCGCCGCCCGACACGACAGCCACCCGGCGCCCTTCCGCCGCGGCGGTCAGGGCGGCGCCGGCGCGCGAAAGCTCTTCGCGATTGTCGGAGGCATGGCGCGTCTGGCCCGGCGCGAGCACCAGCCGGTCGAGATAGGGCCCGTAGCCGAAAAGGTCGGTCGCGGCGGCGATCGTCTCGCGCGCCTGCGGCGTGGTCTGGTCGGGATTGCCCGGCCCGATGCCGACGACGGAAAGCCTGCCGGTCATCGCCTGCCGCTCCATCCGGGCAGCAGCACGATGGAGAAATAGGGCGCGTCGTCGTCGGGCTTGTCTGCCAGCCGCGACGTCTTCATGTTGTCCATCGTTCCGCGCTCGACATAGATCGCGCGATCGAGCCTGCCGGCCGCCTCCAGCGCCCGCCTGATCCTCGGCAGGTTTCGCCCGACCTTCATGATGACGCAGGCGTCCGACGAACCGATACGTTCGGCCAGCTTGTCCTCGTCGAGCGTTCCCGGCAGCACCGACAGGATGTCGTCGCCCTGGGTGATCGGCACGCCGACGGCCGACCAGCAGCCCGACATGGCGGTGACGCCGGGGATCACCGCGGTCGGATAGCGCTCCGAGAGGCGGACATGCAGGTGCATGTAGGAGCCGTAGAACAGCGGATCGCCCTCGCTGAGCACGGCGACGGTGCGACCGGCGTCGAGATGGGCGGCGACATCGCGCGCGGCCTCTTCGTAGAAGCCGTTGATCGATGTGCCGTAGGCCTCGTCGCTGCGCGCGATTTCCGTGGTCACGGGATAGAACAGCGGCAGTTCGATCACATCGGAACGCATATGCTCCGCCACGATCCTGCGGGCATTGCCGTTGTTTCCCTTCTTGGCGAAGTGGGCGACGACATCGGCCTCGGCGAGCGCGCGCACGGCCTTGAGCGTCATCAGCTCGGGGTCGCCGGGGCCCGTTCCCACGCCGATCAGCCGCCCGGTCAAAGCCCGGCCCTCGCCAGCGCGTTGACGGCCGCCGCCGTCATCGCCGAGCCGCCCAGCCTGCCGCGCACGACGGCCCACGGCACGCCGTGATCGCCGCCGGCCAGTGCGTCCTTGGATTCGGCAGCGCCAACGAAACCGACCGGCATGCCGATGATCGCCGCGGGTTTCGGCGCGCCGGCGGCGATCATGTCGAGAAGGTAAAAGAGCGCCGTCGGCGCGTTACCGATGGCGACCAGCGCGCCGTCCATCCGGTCGCGCCACAACTCCAGCGCGGCAGCGGAGCGGGTATTGCCGATCTCCGCTGCGAGACCGACGGTGCGCGGGTCGCGCAGCGTGCAGATTACCTCGTTTCCGGCCGGCAGCCGCGCGCGGGTCACGCCGTGCGCGACCATTTCGGCGTCGCAGAGGATCGGCGCGCCGTCGCGCAATGCCTGCCGCGCGGCGGCGACGAAACCGGGCGAGAACGCGAACTGTTTCGCCGCCTCGACCATGCCGCACGCATGGATCATGCGCACGGCGACGTCGGCCTCGTCTGACGTGAACCGCGACAGGTCCGCCTCTGCCCGGATGATGGCGAAGGATTTTTCGTAGATCGCATTACCGTCGCGAATGTAGTCAGTGTCGCTCACGCCGGAACGCTCCTCTTGGCGGTGTGACGCTGCGCGACATCGCGCAACCGGCCGTGCACTTCGTCCGCCACTGGTTCGCCCTCCAACACAATGTCAAAGCCGTCATCGCGCCCGACGACCGACAGCGACGGGCCTTGCGGCCGCGCGCATTGCTTGGCGCAGCCGGAAACATGGAACAGCGCGGGCGAGCCCCGAAGCCCGGCATCGGCCGCGATGGCGCGGGCGATCGCCTTGGTGTCGAGATGGCTTGAGCGGCAGGCCGGCGCACCGGCGCAGGAAACGACCCTCAAGCGCGGGTCGGCCGGGTCCGTGACGAAACCGAGCTGGCGCGCAAACGCCTCGATGCGATCCGCCGCGCCCGGCGCCAGACCTGCGACCAGAAGCCCGCGCCCCGGCGTGAGATGGATCGACGTCGCAGTATCGACCGCGCCGGCGAGCGTTTCGAGAAGGCTTGCCTCGACCTGGCCGAAGGGCAGCGAAACGCCGATTGCCGAGCTCTCGTCCGCAAGCTCGAACCGGCCGACGGGCAACGGTGAATTGACATGAGGCCTCGGCGCGGCGGGCCTCAGCCCAGCCGAAAGGCGCGTCAGCGCCTCGCCGGCAAAATCCCTGCCCCTTGCCTGCCGGCCCCGCGCGGCGAGTTCGGCGAGAAGCGCGAGCGCCGCACTTGCCGCCCCGCTTTCATCGCCAGCGCCAAGCAGGGAGGCTTCGGCCTCGACGCCGCCAGCATGGACAAGCCATGCGCTGCCTTGCCCGTCGCGCACCGCCACGAGACGAACGTCGGCGTTCAGATCGGCGAGCCCCAGCCGCCCGCCGCCATCGACGAGGATCGAGGTCTTCGGCGCCAGCCGCGACAGCAGATCGCCTTCGTTCAGATGCGCACGGATCGTATCGGCGAGCGGACGCGGATCGGCAATGTCATCGGCGGCAAGGCCCGCCAACGCGCTGACGCGGATCTCGGGGCCCTCGTCGGCGGCGATCTCGAGCGCCGCGACATCACCAGCAAAGAACGGGGCCGAACGCTCCGACAGTCCCCTGATCTGCAGGCTGCCGCGCAGCGTGACCTCGAGCAGGCCGTTGCCGTGCCGGCCAGCGGCCCGCGCGACGCCGGCGAGCTGCGCCGCGGTCAGGCGGCCGTGACGCGGGTTGAGCCGTGCCAGAAGCCCGTCGCCGGTCGCCATCGGCGCGGACAGCGACGGACACGCGCCACGGGCGAGCGACGGCCTCATGCCGCTTCCTCCAGCCCGCGCGCCTCGGCGATCAACGCCGCCAGATCGTCGTCGAGCGAATTGCGGCGCGGATGCCACAGCCCGCGCCGGCGCGCCGACGCGAAACGCTCGGCGATGGCGCGCGCCGCCGCCGGGTTCTGGTCGAGCAGGAAGGCCCGCACCGCCGGATCGCACAGATAGGCGTCGTGGACGTCCTCGATCAGCACTTCGGGGATCGCGCCGGTGGTCTCGGCGAAGCCGACGAGACGGTCGACCGTCTCGGCGAATTCCGACGCGCCGCGCGGCCCATGCCGCATCTGGCCTTCGATGAAGCGACGGTTGAGCGCCCGCGCCCGCACCGTGCGCGTGACCGCGGCGACAAGCGAGCGCGCCCGGGGGCGCTCCGGCACCGTCGTGTCGAGCATGATCAGGTCGGCCTTGCCGCCCAGCGCCGCGACGGCCGCCGCGAACCCTCCGACGAAGGCGACGTCGGCGGAACCCTCGAGAATGTCGCGGCCCGGATCGTCGCTGGCATGGACCAGCATGTCGGCTTCCGCGACGCGCTCGGCAAAGGCATCGCTGCGCGCGCCCTCGCCCGCGATGCCGCCGAAGGCGAAGGACCCGCCCTCCAGATAGGCCCTGCCGAGATCCTCGCGCCGCTCCCAGTTTCCGCTCGAAAGCCTGTCCTCGATGCCGGAACCGTAGGTGCCGGGCGCCGAGCCGAAGACGCGGCGCGGCCGTGTCCCGTCGCGCCGGCGAAGGGCGGCGAGCGGGTTTTCCGCGTCGTCCTCGTCGCGCTCCGAGATCGCCGCGACGGCGGCGTCGATCAGCGCGATCTGGGTCGGGAACATGTCGCGGAACAGGCCGGAGATGCGCCAGCTCACGTCGATGCGCGGGCGGCCCAGACGGGCGAGCGGCAGGACTTCGATCCCGGTGACGCGGCCGGTCGCGTGATCCCATTGCGGCCGGCAGCCCATCAGCGCCAGCCCCTGCGCGATCTCCTCGCCGCCGGTCCTGAGGCTGGCGCTGCCCCATAGGTCGGTGACGACGTTGCGCGGGTACTCGCCATGCTCCTGCAGATAGCAGCGCACCACCTCCGAGGCGGCCTTCTCGCCCAGCGCGCAGGCGGTCGGCGTCGGCATGGTGCGCGGGTCGGAGGAAAAGATGTTGCGGCCGGTGGGCAAAACGTCGGTGCGGCCGCGCGACGGCGCGCCGGCCGGCCCGGGGCGGATGTGCCTGCCGTCGAGCGCGGCGATCAGCGCGTCACGCTCGGCGGCCGCGCAGGCCGCGCGCGCCGCGTCGGCCTCGTCCGGGGCCGTGCGCCCGTAGACGTGCAGACCGTCCTTGACGGCGAAATCTTTTAGGTCGCACAGCCAGGCGTCGATCTTGACCAGCGCCTCGTCCGGCGTGTCGAGGCCGACGCCCGCTTCCTCCGCGAGGCCGGTGCGCCGGGCGGTCTCGACGATGAGCCCGGCAAGCCGGTCGCGGCGGCGCCGGTCGAGCCCGTCGGCCTGCGCATATTCGTCGACCAGCCGCTCCAACTCGCGCTGCGCGTCGGTCAGGCCGGCGCCGGCGAGCGGAGGCGTCAGATGGCCGAGCGTGACGGCGGCGATGCGGCGCTTGGCCTGCGCGGCCTCGCCCGGATTGGAGACGATGAAGGGATAGATCACCGGCAATGGGCCGGTGACGATCTCGGGGAAGCAGCCGCTGGACAAGGCGACGGTCTTGCCCGGCAGCCATTCGAGCGTCCCGTGCGCGCCGACATGGACGATGGCGTGGCAGCCGCGCGTGCGGCGCATCCACAGGCCGAAGGCGACCAGCGCATGGCGCGGCGGCAGGGCCGGATCGTGATAGTCGACGCGGCGGTCTTCGGAACGGCCGCGATCCGGCGCGAAGGCGACGGTGACGTTGCCGAACTGCGCATGGCGCCAGCGGAACGAGCCGTCCGGCGCATCCTCCGACGGCTCGCCCCAGGCGGCCGTTACGGCGTCGAGCGCGGTACCCGGAACGTCCTGCGCATGGTCGCGATAGTCATCCAGGGAAAGCGCCGGCCGCTCTCTGCCGATGATCCGCATGAGCTCCTGCGCGTCGGCCGGAATATGCTCGACGCGATAGCCTTGCGCCGAAAGGTCCTTCAGCATCTCGATGACGCTCTGCGGCACATCGAGCCCGACCGCATAGCCGGCCCGGCCGGTTGCGGCCGGATAGTCGGGCACGATCACGGTCAGCCGGCGCTCCGCGCGCGGCGTCGCCTGCAATGCCAGGAAGGCTTCGACACGCGCGGCGACCTGCTCGACGCGGTCGGGTTCGGGCCGGTTGACCTGCAGCCGCGTTCCGAGCAGCGGATCGGCCTCCAGCATGTCCTTGAACGAGACCGCGCCGGCCATGATGCGCCCGTCGAGCTCGGGCAGCACGACATGCATTGCGAGATCGGCGGGGGCGAGCCCGCGCTGGCCTTCGGCCCAGGCCTCGCGGCGGGTGGTGGCGACCGCGACCTGGAACACCGGCAGGCCGAGATCGTCGAAGACCGAGGCTTCGCCCGGCTCCGCGGCCGCCGCGAACGCGGTCGTCGACACCAGCACGGTCGGCGTTAAGCGCTCGACCGCTTCGGCGATGGCCGCGCGCGCGGCGGCGTCGCGCAGGCTCGTCACGAAGACCGGCAGCGCGCGGATGCCGCGCCGTGCAAGCTCCGCCGCGAGCCCGTCGATCGGCGCGGTGTCGCTGGCAAGCAGCATCGAGCGGTAGAAGATGAGCGGCACGACCGGGTGGTCGCCGCCCGCGAAATGATCCAGCCGGACAATGCCGGCGCCCGGCGCGTAGTAGCCGGCCCGCGCCACCGGCTTGGCGTCCGGCACGACCGCCGCATCGGCACCGGCAAGCCGCGCGAGCCGGCCGATCGCCGCCGCCATATTGTTCGGGCCGCCGTCGCGGAAGCAGGCGAGCAGCGCATCGTAGTTGTCGCCACCGACCGTCGAGAGATCGGCAAGGCGCGTGTCACGCTCGCTGCATTCGCCCGGCAGGAGCACGAGCGCGATCCCCTCGCGGCGTGCCAGCGCGGCAAGCTGGTCGCAGCCATAGGACCACCAGTCATAGCCGCCGAGCAGCCGCACCAGGATGATGCGGGCGTGGGACGCGGTCTTGTCGATCCACAGATCGACGGACATCGGATGCCTCAAGTCGCGCAGCGCTGCAAGCCGTAGCGACGGCGCGCGATCGCCGAATGCCCTCCACGCCGCCGCCAGCCCGCCAAGATCGCTGTCGGAGAAGGACAGTGCGACCATGTCCGCTGGCTCCTGCGCCAGATCGACGGGCTCGATCAGGCTTTCGAGCGACGCGGTCGTGGTCGGCAGAATGTGCATGGGTTCACGCGGCCAGGATCGTCTCGACGGCCGCGCGGTCGAGGCCCTTGAGGCCGATCACGACCAGACGCGTGGCCTTCTCCTCGCCGGGGTTCCATGGCCGGTCGTAGTGATGGGTCACCCGCGGCCCGACCGCCTGCACCAGAAGCCGCATCGGCTTGCCTTCGACATGTGCGAAGCCCTTGAGACGCAGGACGTTCGCCGCCTCGGCGGCCTTCGAGACGCGCCGCGAAAGTTCCTCGGGATCGGAAATCGCCGGAAGATCGATGACGAAGCTGTCGAAATCGTCGTGCTCGTGGTCGAGCTCGTCGTCATGATGGGTCTTGCGGTTCTCGATGTCGTCCTCGACGGCAAGCCCCATGCCGAGCACGACGCCGGCGTCGATGTGGCCGTTGGAGCTCGGCACGATCTTCACCGCGCGCGGCAGATGCCGGCCTACCGCCGCGCTGGCGCGGTCGCGCGCCGCGTCGTCGAGCAGGTCGCTCTTGGACAGGACGACGAGGTCGGCGCAGGCCACCTGGTCCTCGAACACTTCCTCGACCGGATCGTCATGGTCGATCGATTCGTCGGCCTCGCGCTGGCGCAGCAGCGCATCCTTGTCGGATGTTACCTCGCCGGCTGCCAGCGCAGGGCCGTCGACGACCGCCACCACGCCATCCACCGTCACCCGGTTCTTCACGCCCGGCCACTGGAACGCCTGCACCAGCGGCTTCGGTAGAGCGAGGCCGGAGGTCTCGATGAGGATATGGTCGACCCGTGGCTCGCGGGCGAGGATCTTGTCGAGCGCCGGGACGAAATCGTCAGCGACGGTGCAGCAGATGCAGCCATTCGCCAGTTCGACGATATCGTCGTCGGTGCAGTTCTCGACGCCGCAATTGCGCAGGATCTCGCCGTCGATGCCGACGTCGCCGAATTCGTTGACGATGATCGCCAGGCGCTTGTCGCCCGCTCCTTCGAGCAGGTTGCGGATCAGCGTCGTCTTGCCCGCGCCGAGAAAGCCGGTCACCACGGTGCAGGGAACACGATCGAAAGTCTGGCTCATGCGGCTGATCCTGTTTGTGCGCGCAGGAAGCTCGCCCTGGCAGGGGCTCCGCGCCTGGCTGGATGGGAGAGATTTTCGGCGGTGAAGCCCGGCAAAGGCACGCACGGGCGCTCCGGACGCCACGCGCCGGAACAACGAAATTCGCGGAAACGAAGGTTCGTCAAGTCAACGCTCCTTGCCCGGGACACCCGCCGGGCGGTCAGGACTACAGATCGACGGCAGGTCTCCTGGCTTTCGGATCGATGCCCGCGCCGCCTTCCCGAAGCTTTCGTTTCAGTGGCGTGTGGCGCTGGCTAGCCGACTACAGTTGCGGGGACAGCTACGGAATTGCCCCGAAGGGCGCACCATATTCCCTCTTAGCCTCCATCGTTGCGGATGAAGGACCGTCGAGCGCATTTACGTCCCGCGGCGGATTTCTGTCAACGCGCCAAATTCCCCGCTTTCGCATCGGCATCATTTCGCATAGTCTCTGGCGACCATCGGTTCCCCGCAAGGGGACGTGAGAGGGAACGAGGAAGGACATGACGTCCGAACCTCGGCTGCCCCCGCAACTGTAGGCGGCGAGCGACACCGGATGGACCACTGGGGCGATAGCCCTGGGAAGGTCGGTGATCGCAGCGACCCGCGAGCCAGGAAACCTGCCGGCGGTGCGAGTGAAACCAGTGCCCTCGGGTGGAGGGCGGAAGGGAATTGGACATGACTGCTTCTTCGACTGTCGCCAGCGCTTCGATCTCGCGCGCCAACGTGCTGCCCTTGTCGCTGGCTGGGCTTTTCGGCCTGTTCATCGTCGGCTTCGTCGGCTTCGCGCAGATGGACGTCGTCCATAATGCCGGCCACGACTACCGGCATTCGATGGCATTTCCCTGCCACTGAACAGGGGTTCCAGACATGACTGTTTTTCGCAACGCGATCTTCCTGGCCGCGCTGGCCGGGCTCGTGGCCGGGCTCGTGATGACCGGGCTGCAGACCTTCTTCACCGTTCCGCTGATCCTGCAGGCGGAAACCTATGAAAACGCGGGCGGCGGTCACGACCACGCTGCCGCCGCCGAGAATCACGAGCACGACCATGACGCCGCGGGCGGTGCCCACGAGCACGACGCGGACGCCTGGATGCCCGCCGACGGCGCCGAGCGCACGCTCTTCACCGCGCTCGCCAACATCGTGACGGGGGTCGGTTTCGCGCTGCTGCTCGTCGCCGTTTCCGAGATCGCCGGCGGCATCGCGACGTGGCGGGCCGGTCTCGTCTGGGGCTTTGCAGGCTTCGCGGTATTCACCCTGGCGCCGGGCCTCGGTCTGCCGCCGGAACTTCCGGGCATGCCGGCGGCCGACCTCCTGCCGCGGCAGGCATGGTGGATAGCGACGGTGGCAGCCACGGCCGTTGGGCTCGCGCTGATAGCGTTTCGCACCGCGCCCTGGCTGGCGATCCTCGGCGTCGCGCTGATCGTGGCGCCGCATATCGTCGGCGCGCCGCAGCCGGCAAGCCACGAGACCGCGGTGCCGGCCGATCTGCACCACCGCTTCGTCGTCGCGGCGACGTTGACGAACCTCGTCTTCTGGCTGGTTCTCGGGGCCGCGGTGGCGGTGTTCCGCCAGCGCTTCTCGACAGCGCTGGGAGCACCGCAGCAGAGCCTTGCCTGAGGGCCATGGCCTGACGCTCGTCATCGGCGGGGCGCGCTCGGGCAAGAGCCGCCACGCCGAAACGCTCGTCGGGCAATGCGCCGCGCCGCATGCCTACATCGCGACGGCGCAGGCCTTTGACGACGAGATGCGCGCGCGGATAGACGAACACCGGGCGCGACGCAGCGCCGACTGGCAGACGATCGACGCGCCGTTCGAGCTCGTATCCGCGCTGAACGGCGTTCCCGATCGCCAGTCAGTATTGATCGACTGCCTGACGCTGTGGCTGACCAACGTCATGCTCGCCGAACGCGACGTGGACCAGGAATCGCGCCAGTTGGCCGACGTGCTGGCCAAGCCGCGCGGCCCCTGGTTCGTGGTTTCCAACGAGGTCGGGCTCGGCATCGTGCCGGACAATCCCCTGGGCCGCCGGTTTCGCGACGCGGCCGGGCGCCTCAACCAGATGGTCGCCGAGCGGGCCTCCTCGGTGATCTTCATGGTGGCCGGCCTGCCGATGAAGGTGAAATGAGATGAGCGAAACGAAGGACGCCGATCGCCACAAGGCGAAAATGGAAAACCGCAAGGCGCATCAGGACGCCAAGCTGAAGGAAAAGACGATCGAAAAAGGGCTTCTGATCGTCAATACGGGACCCGGCAAGGGCAAGTCGACGGCGGCGTTCGGGCTTGCCCTGCGCATGCTCGGCTATGGCCGCCGCGTCGGCGTCGTCCAGTTCGTGAAAGGCGCATGGCACACGGGCGAGAAGGACGCGCTGGCGCGCTTCGGCGAGCTGGTATCCTGGCATGCCATGGGCGAAGGCTTCACCTGGGAAACACAGGACAAGGCGCGCGACATCGCGGCGGCCGGGCGCGCCTGGCAGAAGGCGCTCGAGCTGATGACCGACCCGTCTTTCGGGCTGGTGATCCTCGACGAGTTGAACATTGCGCTCCGCTACGATTATCTGGACGTCGATGCCGTCGTCGCAGCGCTGTCGGCGCGACGGCCGGACCTCCACGTCGTCGTCACCGGCCGCAACGCCAAGGCGGCACTTCTCGAAGCCGCCGATCTTGTAACGGAAATGACGCTGGTGAAGCATCATTTCGCCGCCGGGGTGAAAGCGCAGCAGGGCATCGAGTTCTAGAACGTCACGATGACCGCGCGCACGCTGATGTTTCAGGGAACCGGGTCCGACGTCGGCAAGTCGCTGATCGTCGCCGGGCTGTGCCGTGCGCTCGCCAATCGCGGCATCAGCGTCCTGCCCTTCAAGCCGCAGAACATGTCGAACAATGCCGCCGTGACGGTCGAGAATGGCGAGATCGGCCGTGCGCAGGCGCTGCAGGCCCGCGCGGCCCGGGCGGAGCCGAGCGTTGACATGAACCCGGTGCTCTTGAAGCCTCAGAGCGAGGTCGGAGCGCAGATCGTCGTTCAGGGCCGCATCTTCCGGGCGGCCGATGCGAGGGCCTACCAGTCGATCAAGGCCGGGCTGATGCCGAAGGTGCTGGAGAGTTTCGACCGCCTGCGCGCGAGGGCCGACATGGTGCTGGTCGAGGGCGCGGGCAGCGCCTCCGAAGTCAATCTGCGCACCAACGACATCGCCAATATGGGCTTCGCCCGCGCGGCGAATGCACCCGTCGTGCTGATTGGCGACATCGACCGCGGCGGCGTCATCGCCAGCCTCGTCGGCACGAAACAGGTTGTCGATCCACAAGACGCAGACCTGATCCGCGGCTTCATCGTCAACCGGTTTCGCGGCGACCCGTCGCTGTTTGCCGACGGCATGGAGACGATCGCCCGCCACACCGGCTGGCGGCCGTTCGGCCTCGTTCCGCATTTCGAGGATGCGCGCAGGCTGCCGGCCGAGGACGCGCTTGCGCTTACCGCAAAGGACACGGCGCGCGCCAGCGGCGGCCGCGTCAAGGTCGCCGTGCCGATCCTGCCGCATATCGCCAATTTCGACGATCTCGACCCGCTCGACGCCGAACCCGATATCGAGCTGATACGGCTACGCCCGGGGTCGGCGCTGGCTGCGGACACCGCGCTGGTGCTCCTGCCCGGCTCGAAATCGACCATCGCCGACCTTGCGGCGCTGAGGAAAGCCGGCTTCGACATCGACATCGCCGCCCATGTCCGGCGCGGCGGGCATGTGCTCGGCCTGTGCGGCGGCTATCAGATGCTCGGCCGGCGCATCGAGGATCCGTCGGGGATCGAAGGCCCGCCCGCCTCCGTCGACGGCCTCTGCCAGCTCGACGTGACGACGGTTCTGACCGAGGCAAAGTCGCTGCGCTCGGTCACGGGCCGCACCGCCGACGGGACCGGCCTGGCCGGCTACGAGATGCATGTCGGCGAGACCACGGGACCCGACACGGTGCGCCCGCTTGTCCGTCTGGACGACGACCGTGATGACGGCGCGGTGTCAGCGTCCGGGCGCGTGGCAGGAACCTACATTCACGGATTTTTCGCCGACGACGCACAGCGCCGGTCATGGCTCGAAAAGCTCGGCGGTACGGCGTCGGCGCTGAACTACGAGGCGGAGGTCG
>JAMLJD010000060.1 GCA_023953775.1 Rhizobiaceae bacterium
ATGCCGTTCCTCGAGGACGGCACGCATGCGGACATCGTGCTCAACCCGCTGGGTGTGCCAAGCCGCATGAATGTCGGCCAGATCCTCGAGACGCATCTCGGCTGGGCCTGTTCGGGCATGGGCCGGCAGATCGGCGAGCTGATCGACGCCTACAAGCAGGGCGGCGACATCAAGCCGCTGCGCAAGACGATCGAGTCGATCATCCCGGCCAACGACCGTAACGAGCCGGTTCGCGAGTATGACGACGAGTCGATCGTCAGGCTCGGCGAGCAGATGAAGCGCGGCGTGTCGATCGCCACGCCGGTGTTCGACGGTGCGCACGAGGCCGACATCAACGAGATGCTGGAACAGGCGGGGCTGCATTCGTCCGGCCAGTCGCAGCTCTATGACGGACGTACCGGCGAGCCGTTCGACCGCAAGGTGACGATGGGCTACATCTACATGCTCAAGCTGCACCATCTGGTGGACGACAAGATCCACGCGCGTTCGATCGGCCCGTACTCGCTCGTCACCCAGCAGCCGCTGGGCGGCAAGGCGCAGTTCGGTGGCCAGCGCTTCGGCGAGATGGAGGTCTGGGCGCTCGAAGCCTACGGCGCGGCCTACACGCTGCAGGAGATGCTGACGGTGAAGTCGGACGACGTGGCCGGCCGTACCAAGGTCTACGAGGCGATCGTGCGCGGCGACGACACGTTCGAAGCGGGCATTCCGGAAAGCTTCAACGTGCTGGTCAAGGAAATGCGTTCGCTGGGTCTCAACGTCGAGCTGGAGAACACCAAGATCGACGAGCAGCCGGCGCGTCTGCCGGACGCGGCGGAGTAATTGTCGCAATGGCATCGCGGGGCCTTTTACCCCGCGGTGCCGCGAGTTTTCCAGCGGCCGATTGGATGGGTCGCCGGACCTGAAGTGCAGCAGGGTTCGCGTGATGCTCGCACGGGTCGAGGCCCGCAAGCGGATCACGTCCAGGGTCGCAGGGCCCGCAAATTCGAAAGAGGGACGAGGCGCGTCCCGAACAGGAGAACGGCATGAACCAAGAGGTCATGAATCTTTTCAACCCTCAGGTCCCGGCGCAGACGTTCGATTCCATCAGGATATCGCTCGCGTCGCCTGAGAAGATTCTGTCCTGGTCGTTCGGCGAGATCAAGAAGCCGGAGACGATCAACTACCGTACCTTCAAGCCGGAGCGCGACGGCCTGTTCTGCGCGCGCATTTTCGGTCCGATCAAGGACTACGAATGCCTGTGCGGCAAGTACAAGCGCATGAAGTACAAGGGCGTCATCTGTGAGAAGTGCGGCGTCGAGGTGACGCTGTCGCGGGTCCGCCGCGAGCGCATGGGCCACATCGAGCTCGCCGCGCCAGTCGCGCATATCTGGTTCCTGAAGTCGCTGCCGTCGCGCATCGGTACGCTGCTCGACATGACCCTCAAGGACATCGAGCGGGTTCTGTATTTCGAGAACTACATCGTCACCGAGCCGGGCCTGACCTCGCTGAAGCAGAACCAGCTTCTGTCCGAGGAAGAGTACATGATCGCGGTCGACGAGTTCGGCGAGGATTCGTTCTCGGCTATGATCGGCGCCGAGGCGATCCACCACCTGCTGGCCGACATGGACCTCGAGAAGATCGCGGGCGACCTGCGCTCCGAGCTCGCCTCGACGACGTCGGAGCTGAAGCAGAAAAAGCTGCTGAAGCGCCTGAAAGTGGTCGAGAACTTCATGGAATCTGGCAACCGGCCCGAGTGGATGATCATGAAGATCGTCCCGGTGATCCCGCCGGACCTGCGTCCGCTGGTGCCGCTGGACGGCGGCCGCTTTGCCACCTCGGACCTGAACGATCTCTATCGCCGCGTCATCAACCGCAACAACCGTCTGAAGCGGCTGATCGAGCTGAAGGCGCCGGGCATCATCATCCGCAACGAGAAGCGCATGCTTCAGGAAGCGGTCGATGCGCTGTTCGACAATGGCCGCCGCGGCCGCGTCATCACGGGTGCCAACAAGCGCCCGCTGAAGTCGCTGTCCGACATGCTGAAGGGCAAGCAGGGCCGGTTCCGCCAGAACCTGCTCGGCAAGCGCGTCGACTATTCGGGCCGCTCGGTCATCGTGACCGGTCCGGAGCTCAAGCTGCACCAGTGCGGCCTGCCGAAGAAGATGGCGCTCGAGCTGTTCAAGCCGTTCATCTACGCCCGCCTCGACGCCAAGGGATACTCCTCGACCGTCAAGCAGGCGAAGAAGCTGGTCGAGAAGGAAAAGCCGGAAGTCTGGGACATCCTCGACGAGGTGATCCGCGAGCATCCGGTGCTGCTCAACCGCGCGCCGACGCTCCACCGCCTCGGCATCCAGGCGTTCGAGCCGGTGCTGATCGAGGGCAAGGCGATCCAGCTTCACCCGCTGGTCTGTACCGCCTTCAACGCCGACTTCGACGGCGACCAGATGGCGGTGCACGTGCCGCTGTCGCTGGAAGCGCAGCTCGAAGCGCGCGTTCTCATGATGTCGACCAACAACATCCTGCACCCGGCCTCCGGCGCACCGATCATCGTGCCGTCGCAGGACATGGTGCTGGGTCTCTACTACCTGTCGATCATGAACCAGAACGAGCCGGGCGAGGGGATGGCGTTCGCCGACATGGGCGAACTGCACCATGCGCTCGAAACCGGTGTCGTGACGCTGCATGCCAAGATCAAGGGCCGGTTCAAGACCGTCAACGAGAAGGGCGAGCAGGTCTCGGCAATCTACGAGACGACGCCCGGCCGCATGATCGTCGGCGAACTGCTGCCGAAGAACCACAACGTTCCCTTCGACATCTGCAATCAGGAGCTGACCAAGAAGAACATCTCCCGGATGATCGACACGGTTTACCGCCACTGCGGCCAGAAGGAGACCGTGATCTTCTGCGACCGCATCATGGCGCTCGGTTTCGGCCATGCGTGCCGGGCCGGCATCTCGTTCGGCAAGGACGACATGCTGATCCCCGACGCCAAGACCAAGCTCGTCGCCGACACCGAGGCGCTCGCGAAGGAATACGAGCAGCAGTACAATGACGGCCTGATCACCCAGGGCGAGAAGTACAACAAGGTCGTCGACGCCTGGGCCAAGTGCTCGGAAAAGGTCGCCGACGAGATGATGGCGCGCATCAAGGCGGTCGAGTTCAACGATGACGGCCGCCAGAAGCAGATGAACTCGATCTACATGATGTCGCATTCGGGCGCGCGCGGTTCGCCGACCCAGATGCGCCAGCTTGCCGGCATGCGCGGCCTCATGGCCAAGCCGTCGGGCGAGATCATCGAGACGCCGATCATCTCGAACTTCAAGGAAGGCCTGACCGTTCTGGAGTACTTCAACTCCACCCACGGCGCCCGCAAGGGCCTGGCGGATACGGCGCTGAAGACGGCGAACTCGGGCTACCTGACGCGTCGCCTGGTCGACGTGGCGCAGGACTGCATCGTGACGTCGCCCGACTGCGGCACCGACAAGGGCCTGACCATGCAGCCGATCGTCGATGCCGGCCAGGTGGTCGCATCGCTCGGCCAGCGCGTTCTGGGCCGCACCGCGCTCGACGACATCGCCCATCCGACCACTGGCGACGTGATCGTCAAGGCCGGGACGATGATCGACGAACGCGACGTCGACCTGATCGAGAAGGCCAACATCCAGACGATCCGCATCCGCTCGGCGCTGACCTGCGAGGTCAAGACCGGCGTGTGCGCGGTCTGCTACGGACGCGACCTCGCGCGCGGCACGCCGGTCAATATCGGCGAGGCCGTCGGCGTCATCGCGGCGCAGTCGATCGGCGAGCCGGGCACCCAGCTCACCATGCGTACCTTCCACATGGGCGGCACGGCGCAGGTCGTCGACCAGTCGTTCCTGGAAGCCTCGTATGAGGGCACGGTCAAGGTGCGCAACCGCAACGTCGTGCGCAACTCCGACGGCCATCTGGTCGTCATGGGCCGCAACATGGCGATCCTGATCGTCGACGAGGCGGGCAAGGAGCGTGCGACGCACCGGGTCACCTACGGTTCGCGGCTCTATGTCGACGAAGGCGACAAGGTGAAGCGTGGACAGCGCATCGCCGAGTGGGATCCCTACACCCGCCCGATCCTCACCGAAGTCGAGGGCAAGGTGGCGTTCGAGGATCTGGTCGACGGCCTCTCCGTGCAGGAGACGACCGACGAGTCCACCGGCATCACCAAGCGCGAGGTTATCGACTGGCGGTCCACGCCGCGCGGTTCCGACCTCAAGCCGGCAATCACGGTGCAGGACGCGAGCGGCAAGGTGCAGAAGCTGGCAAAGGGTGGCGATGCCCGCTTCCTGCTGTCGGTCGAGGCGATCCTGTCGGTCGAGCCCAGCGCCAGCGTCAAGCCTGGCGACGTGGTGGCCCGTATCCCGATGGAAAGCGCCAAGACCAAGGACATCACCGGCGGTCTGCCGCGTGTGGCCGAACTGTTCGAGGCACGTCGTCCGAAGGATCACGCCATCATCGCCGAGATCGACGGCACGATCCGCTTCGGACGCGACTACAAGAACAAGCGTCGCATCATCATCGAACCGCATGACGAGTCGGTCGAGCCGGTCGAGTACCTGATCCCGAAGGGCAAGCCGTTCCATCTCCAGGACGGCGACACCATCGAGAAGGGCGACTACATCCTCGACGGCAACCCGGCGCCGCACGACATCCTGGCGATCAAGGGCGTGGAGGCGCTTGCGTCCTACCTCGTCAACGAGATCCAGGAGGTCTACCGGCTGCAGGGCGTGTTGATCAACGACAAGCACATCGAGGTGATCGTTCGCCAGATGCTGCAGAAGGTCGAGATCACCGCGCAGGGCGATTCGACCTACATTCCGGGCGACCACGTCGACGTGATCGAACTGGACGAGGTCAACGAGCGCCTGGTCGAGGACGGCAAGAAGCCGGCCGAAGGCCAGCCGGTGCTGCTCGGCATCACCAAGGCCTCGCTGCAGACGCCGTCCTTCATCTCGGCTGCGTCGTTCCAGGAGACGACCCGCGTGCTCACAGAGGCGGCGGTTGCCGGCAAGACCGACACGCTGCAGGGCCTCAAGGAGAACGTCATCGTGGGCCGTCTCATCCCGGCCGGCACCGGCGGCATGATGAGCCAGATCCGGCGCATCGCGACGTCGCGCGACGACCTCATCATCGACGAGCGCCGCAAGGCGTCCGGCGCGGACGAGGCCGCTCCGATGCTGCAGAACATGGCCGAGGAAACGCCGGCCGAGTAGCGCGGCGGCCGTGGCCAGACGAACAAAACCCGCCGGAGCGATCCGGCGGGTTTTTCCTTGCTGAAATCCGTTCGGCGGTGATGCGGCCTTCGGCTCAGGCGAGGTTCACCTTGGCGACCTGGTCTTTGTAGTCTTCCTTCGGATCGATGCCGAACAGCATCTTGATACCGGCCATGATGCTCGATCCGTTTTCCCAGATTTCGCCGCGGTCGGGGTCAAGCCGCAGCAGGGCGAGCTTCGGGTCGTCCTTGCCACCCTCGAACCATGCGGCCACGAAGCTGTTCCACAGCCGGTCGATGGTCGCACGGTCGTTGTCCAGCGACAGCTGGCCGTGGACGGCCGCGAACAGTCCATGATCCTTCGAGGTGAAGGTGGCCACGGCACGGCCGCCGCTCTGCCCGACCTGCTGCACGAGATCGGATTCGGTCGAGCTGAAGAACCAGATGGGTCCTTGGCCGCCATCGAACTGCGCCGTCATCGGGCGCGTATGACCCTCGTCCTTGCCGGCAAGGCCGAGCATCATCGTCATGTCGGATTCGAGTTCTTTCCAGAATTTGTCTTCGAGTTCCTGGGGCGTAGGCACGGGCGTCTCCATTCGTCATCCGTGATGTTGAACGGGAACGTCCGCCGTGCCGGGGCGGTTCCGTGCCGACCGCCGGTATCAGAACTCTTCGTTGAAGGTGACGATGGCGATCTCGCCTTCGAGCGCGCCCTGCCAAGCCGACAGGTGCGGTTCGTCGTCTGGCGCGCCTTCCATTTCCCCGATCTGGTCGAGCTCCGCCTCTGCATAGCCCTCGCGGGCAAGCGCCTCGAGCGTGGTGCGGACCGCGGTGTCGTCGTCCGGTGCAACGAGCAGGACGTGGACGCCCTCGCTGTCCTCGCCCTTTTCGCGCCAGACGCGCCCGGTGATGATGGTGACCGCGCGTTGATCGTTGTCGTTCATCGTATGATTCCCTTCCGATTCCCCGTCACGCCGCCCGTGCGGCCGGACTTTGACGAAAAGGCCGGGCGAGCGGAAGCGGGAATTGTCGCGCACGGCCACTTTCGGCATTGATTGTGCGCTGCAGCGACACAATATTTCGCCGGTCGGCCGACATGCTGTGCGCGTGGCGGAATTGCGCGGTTTGGGGTTGACGCGATGCGGGCTTGGGGATAGAAGCCGCGTCGTCTGAGCCGATGTGAAGCTTTGCTTTTCGGCGCGTCGCGCGCCGGAGTTCGCTTCAAACAGGGTTCGTTTTACGAGCGACTGACATTTCCGGCGTGCATGAGGCGGGTTCCGCTTCCTCTGCTTTTTGTTCGGGCAGGACCGCGAAGAGGCGGTGTTTTGCCCGAATTCGCGCATGGGAATGCAGCGTGAAGCGCCCGACGGGCTTGTGACACGGAATTTGAGGAAAGAGGAAGGTTAATGCCTACCGTCAACCAGCTGATCCGCAAGCCGCGCATTGCGCCGGTGAAGCGCAACAAGGTGCCGGCCATGCAGGCGAACCCGCAGAAGCGGGGCGTGTGCACGCGCGTCTACACCACCACGCCGAAAAAGCCGAACTCGGCGCTGCGTAAGGTCGCGAAGATTCGCCTGACCAACGGCTTCGAGGTGATCGGCTACATTCCGGGCGAGGGCCACAACCTTCAGGAGCACTCCGTGGTGATGATCCGCGGCGGTCGCGTGAAGGACCTTCCCGGCGTGCGCTATCACATCATCCGCGGCGTGCTCGACACGCAGGGTGTCAAAAACCGCAAGCAGCGCCGTTCGAAATACGGTGCCAAGCGTCCGAAGTAGGGTTTTCCGGCTTCGGCGCTTTTCGTTTGCGCCGGGCCTTGATGTTGAGAGACGAGAGACATGTCCCGACGCCACAGAGCTGAAAAGCGCGAAATCAACCCGGATCCCAAGTTCGGCGATCTGGTCGTGACCAAGTTCATGAACGCCATCATGATGCACGGCAAGAAGTCCGTCGCGGAGTCGATCGTCTATGGCGCTCTCGACCAGGTCCAGGAAAAGACCAAGCAGGAACCGGTCACCGTGTTCCACCAGGCGCTCGACAATGTCGCGCCGCACATCGAGGTGAAGTCCCGCCGCGTCGGCGGCGCCACCTACCAGGTTCCGATCGACGTCCGTCCGGAGCGCCGCCAGGCGCTTGCGATCCGCTGGCTGATCACCGCCGCGCGCAACCGCAACGAGACCACGATGGTCGACCGGCTGTCGGGTGAGCTGATGGACGCCGCCAACAACCGCGGCACCGCCGTCAAGAAGCGCGAAGACACGCACAAGATGGCCGAGGCCAACCGCGCGTTCTCGCACTATCGCTGGTAACGGCGCCCGAAGGACAAGAAGGCAACGATCATGGCCCGCGAATACAAGATCGAAGACTACCGAAATTTCGGCATCATGGCGCATATCGACGCCGGCAAGACCACGACCACCGAGCGGGTCCTGTTCTACACCGGCAAGTCGCACAAGATCGGCGAAGTCCACGACGGCGCCGCGACCATGGACTGGATGGAGCAGGAGCAGGAGCGCGGCATCACGATCACGTCGGCCGCGACCACCACGTTCTGGCAGGGCCGTGACGGCAAGAAGCGCCGCTTCAACATCATCGACACGCCCGGACACGTCGACTTCACCATCGAGGTCGAGCGCTCGCTGCGCGTGCTCGACGGCGCGATCGCGCTGCTCGACGCCAATGCCGGCGTGGAGCCGCAGACCGAGACCGTCTGGCGCCAGGCCGACAAGTATCGCGTTCCGCGCATGATCTTCTGCAACAAGATGGACAAGATCGGCGCGGACTTCTACCGCTCGGCCGAGATGGTCCAGTCGCGCCTCGGCGCGCAGGCCGTCGTCATGCAGCTGCCGATCGGGGCCGAGAACGACTTCGCCGGCGTCGTCGATCTGATCGAGATGAAGGCGCTGGTTTGGAAGTCCGAGAATCTCGGCGCCGAATGGGACATCGTCGAGATCCCGGCCGACCTTCAGGCGAAGGCCGAGGAATATCGCGAGAAGATGATCGAGGCGGCCGTCGAGATGGACGAGACCGCGCTCGAGAAGTATCTCGAGGGCGAGATGCCGTCGAACGACGAGCTGCGCAAGCTGATCCGCAAGGGCACGATCGCGGTGAAGTTCTTCCCGATGTTCTGCGGCTCGGCCTTCAAGAACAAGGGCGTGCAGCCGCTGCTCGACGCCGTCGTCGACTTCCTGCCGAGCCCGATCGACGTTCCGGCCATCAAGGGCATCGATCCGAAGACCGAGGCGGAGATGAGCCGCAAGTCGTCGGACGACGAGCCGCTCTCGATGCTGGCCTTCAAGATCATGAACGACCCGTTCGTCGGCTCGCTCACCTTCTGCCGCATCTATTCGGGCGTGCTCAACAAGGGCGTTTCGCTGGCCAACACGGTCAAGGACAAGCGCGAGCGCATCGGCCGCATGCTGCAGATGCACTCGAACTCGCGTTCGGACATCGAGGAAGCCTTCGCGGGCGACATCGTCGCGCTGGCCGGCCTCAAGGAGACCACCACGGGCGACACGCTGTGCGACCCGCTGAAGCCGGTCATCCTGGAGCGCATGGAGTTCCCCGATCCGGTCATCCAGATCGCGATCGAGCCGAAGACCAAGGGCGACCAGGAGAAGATGGGCCTCGCGCTCAACCGCCTCGCCGCCGAGGATCCGTCCTTCCGCGTCAAGACCGACGAGGAATCCGGCCAGACCATCATCGCCGGCATGGGCGAGCTTCACCTCGACATCATCGTCGACCGCATGAAGCGCGAGTTCAAGGTCGAGGCCAATGTCGGCGCGCCGCAGGTGGCCTACCGCGAGACCATCACGCGTGCTGCCGAGATCGACTACACGCACAAGAAGCAGTCCGGCGGCTCGGGCCAGTTCGCTCGCGTCAAGATCATCTTCGAGCCGAACGAGGAGAGCGAAGAGTTCAAGTTCGAGTCCAAGATCGTCGGCGGTTCGGTACCGAAGGAATACATTCCGGGCGTCCAGAAGGGCATCGAGAGCGTTCTGTCGTCGGGTCCGCTCGCCGGCTTCCCGATGCTCCGCGTCAAGGCGACGCTGATCGACGGTGCCTACCACGACGTCGACTCCTCGGTGCTGGCGTTCGAAATCGCGTCGCGTGCGGCATTCCGCGAGGGTGCCCAGAAGGCCGGTGCGCAGCTCCTCGAGCCGATCATGAAGGTCGAGGTGGTGACGCCGGAAGAGTATGTCGGCTCGGTCATCGGCGATCTCAACGGCCGCCGCGGGCAGATTCAGAACCAGGAGATGCGCGGCAACGCCACCGTGATCAACGCGATGGTGCCGCTCGCCAACATGTTCAAGTACGTCGATACGCTGCGTTCGATGTCGCAGGGCCGTGCCCAGTACACGATGCAGTTCGACCATTACGAGCCGGTGCCGACCGCGGTCGCGCAGGAAATCCAGAAGAAGTACGCGTAAGTCCGGCAGGCCGCGTTCAGGTACGACTAAGCCGCCCGTCGAGGCGCAACGAAATGGAGAAGTCACATGGCCAAGGGTAAATTCGAGCGCAACAAGCCGCATGTGAACATTGGCACGATTGGTCACGTTGACCATGGCAAGACGTCGCTGACGGCTGCGATCACGAAGTATTTCGGCGAGTTCAAGGCGTATGACCAGATCGACGCCGCACCTGAGGAGAAGGCGCGCGGCATCACGATCTCGACGGCGCATGTCGAGTACGAGACGGAGAACCGCCACTACGCGCATGTCGACTGCCCGGGCCACGCGGACTATGTGAAGAACATGATCACGGGTGCCGCGCAGATGGACGGCGCGATCCTGGTCGTCTCGGCGGCCGACGGCCCGATGCCGCAGACGCGCGAGCACATCCTTCTGGCCCGCCAGGTGGGCGTTCCGGCGATCGTCGTGTTTTTGAACAAGGTCGACCAGGTCGACGACGCGGAGCTTCTGGAGCTGGTCGAGCTCGAGGTTCGCGAGCTTCTGTCGTCCTACGAGTTCCCGGGCGACGACATTCCGATCATCAAGGGTTCGGCGCTTGCGGCGCTCGAGGATTCCAACAAGGAGATCGGCGAGGACGCGGTCCGCGCGCTGATGGCCGAGGTCGACGCCTACATTCCGACGCCGGAGCGTCCGATCGACCAGCCGTTCCTGATGCCGATCGAGGACGTGTTCTCGATCTCGGGCCGCGGCACGGTCGTGACGGGCCGCGTCGAGCGCGGCATCGTGAAGGTTGGCGAGGAGGTCGAGATCGTCGGCATCCGCGACACCTCGAAGACGACGGTGACGGGCGTCGAGATGTTCCGCAAGCTGTTGGACCAGGGCCAGGCGGGCGACAATATCGGCGCGCTTCTGCGCGGCGTGGACCGCGAGGGTGTGGAGCGCGGGCAGGTTCTGTGCAAGCCGGGCTCGGTGAAGCCGCACCGCAAGTTCAAGGCGGAGGCCTACATCCTGACGAAGGAGGAGGGCGGTCGCCACACGCCGTTCTTCACCAACTACCGTCCGCAGTTCTACTTCCGCACGACGGACGTGACGGGCGTGGTGAGCCTTCCCGAGGGCACCGAGATGGTGATGCCGGGCGACAACATCACGGTCGATGTGGAGCTGATCGTGCCGATCGCCATGGAGGAGAAGCTGCGCTTCGCCATCCGCGAAGGCGGCCGCACCGTCGGCGCCGGCATCGTCGCTTCGATCACGGAATAACAATCAACAGCTCTGGCGCGGGTGCGGGAAACCCCCGCACCCCGGCAGAACAAGGAATTGACGCATGAACGGACAAAATATCCGCATCCGCCTCAAAGCGTTCGACCACCGCGTGCTCGACGCCTCGACGCGCGAAATCGTGTCGACTGCGAAACGCACCGGGGCCAACGTTCGCGGCCCCATTCCGCTGCCGACGCGGATCGAGAAGTTCACGGTCAACCGCTCGCCGCACATCGACAAGAAGAGCCGCGAGCAGTTCGAGATGCGCACGCACAAGCGCCTCCTGGATATCGTCGATCCGACGCCGCAGACCGTCGACGCTCTGATGAAGCTCGACCTTGCGGCCGGCGTCGACGTCGAGATCAAGCTCTAAGGGCGGACGGGAACAAAGAGGCGTGAAGGCTCCCGAAGCCTTCAGGGAACTCTGAAAAGGAATTGAACCGATGCGTTCAGGTGTAATCGCACAGAAGCTGGGAATGACCCGCATCTACAATGATGCCGGCGAGCACGTTCCCGTCACTGTTCTGCGCATGGAGAACTGCCAGGTGGTGGCCCAGCGCACCGCGGAGAAGAACGGCTACACCGCCGTTCAGCTCGGCGTGGGGCTCGCCAAGGTCAAGAACACGTCCAAGGGCCTGCGCGGCCATTTCGCCGCAGCGTCCGTCGAGCCGAAGGCTAAGGTCGCCGAGTTCCGCGTGAGCCCGGAGAACCTTCTGGACGTCGGCGCGGAGATCACGGTCGAGCATTTCGTGCCCGGCCAGAAGGTCGACGTGACCGGAACCTCGATCGGCAAGGGCTTCCAGGGCGTCATGAAGCGCCACAATTTCGGTGGCGGCCGCGCGACCCACGGTAACTCGGTGTCGCACCGCACGCACGGCTCGACCGGCCAGCGCCAGGATCCCGGCAAGGTGTTCAAGGGCAAGAAGATGGCCGGCCACATGGGTTCGACCCGCGTGACCACGCAGAACCTGGAGGTCGTGTCGACCGACATGGATCGCGGCCTGATCCTGATCCGCGGCGCGGTGCCCGGTTCCAAGGGCTCGTGGATCACGGTCCGCGACGCGGTCAAGGTGGCGCTGCCGGACAGCGCGCCGAAGCCGGCCGCGATCCGTGCCGCCAAGACGAACGATGCGCCGGCCGCCGCGGAAGCGCCGGCCAATGAAGGGGCGGAATGATGGACCTCAAGATCACGACGCTCGCGGGCAAGGACGCCGGCAAGATTTCGCTTTCCGACGAGATCTTCGGCCTCGATCCGCGCGAGGACATCCTGCAGCGCGTTGTGCGCTGGCAGCTCGCCAAGAAGCAGCAGGGCACGCACAAGACCAAGGGTCGCGCCGAGATCGCCCGCACCGGTGCAAAGATGTACCGGCAGAAGGGCACGGGCCGCGCACGCCACTCGTCGGCGCGCGCACCGCAGTTCCGCGGCGGCGGCAAGGCGCACGGGCCGGTGGTCCGCAGCCATGAGCACGACCTTCCCAAGAAGGTCCGCGCTCTCGGCCTGAAGCACGCGCTGTCGGCGAAGGTGAAGTCGGAAAGCCTGATCGTCATCGACGATCTGGCGGTAAAGGACGCCAAGACGAAGGCGCTGGTCGCCAGCTTCGAGAAGCTCGGCCTGACCAACGCGCTGATGATCGGCGGCGCCGAGATCGACGTGAACTTCAAGCGCGCCGCGGCGAACATCCCGAACATCGACGTGCTGCCGATCCAGGGCATCAACGTCTACGACATTCTGCGCCGCGGCACGCTCGTTCTGTCGAAGGCCGCGCTCGAAGCTCTGGAGGAGCGGTTCAAATGACTGACCTTCGCCACTACGACGTGATCGTCAGCCCGGTCATCACCGAGAAGTCGACCATGGCTTCCGACAACAACCAGGTCGTCTTCAATGTCGCCCGCAAGGCGTCGAAGCCGGAGATCAAGGCTGCGATCGAAGCGCTGTTCGGCGTCAAGGTCGTCGGCGTGAACACCCTCGTCCGCAAGGGCAAGGTGAAGCGCTTCCGCGGCACGATCGGCCAGAAGAGCGACGTGAAGAAGGCGGTTGTGACGCTGGCCGAGGGCCAGTCGATCGACATCGCCACTGGTCTTTGAGAGGCCGTGAGGACAGGATAATGGCACTCAAGAAATACAATCCGGTAACGCCGGGCCAGCGCCAGCTGGTGATCGTCGACCGCTCCGGCCTCTACAAGGGCAAGCCCGTCAAGGGCCTGACCGAGGGGCTGAGCTCGAAGGGCGGCCGCAACAATACGGGCCGTGTCACGGCGCGCTTCCAGGGTGGCGGCCACAAGCGGACCTATCGCGTGATCGACTTCAAGCGGCGCAAGTTCGACGTGCAGGGCACGGTCGAGCGGATCGAATACGATCCGAACCGCACCGCCTTCATCGCGCTGATCCGCTACGAGGACGGAGAGCTCTCCTATATCCTCGCGCCGCAGCGCCTGTCGGCCGGCGATCACGTCGTGTCGGGCGAGAAGGCGATCGACGTCAAGCCGGGCAACGCGATGCCGCTGTCGGCGATGCCGGTCGGCACGATCGTCCACAATGTCGAGCTGAAGCCGGGCAAGGGCGGCCAGATCGCCCGCTCCGCCGGCACCTACGCCCAGCTCGTCGGCCGTGACCAGGGCATGGCGATCCTGCGCCTCAACTCGGGCGAGCAGCGCCTCGTTCACGGCTCGTGCTTTGCCACGGTCGGCGCGGTTTCGAACGCCGATCACGGCAATATCAGCCTCGGCAAGGCCGGCCGCAGCCGCTGGCTCGGCAAGCGCCCGCACAATCGCGGCGTCGCCATGAACCCGGTCGACCACCCGCATGGCGGTGGTGAGGGCCGTACCTCGGGCGGACGTCACCCGGTGACCCCGTGGGGCAAGCCGACCAAGGGCAAGAAGACGCGGTCCAACAAGGCGACCGACAAGTTCATCATGCGCTCGCGCCATCAGCGCAAGAGCTAAGGAAAGGTAAGGCGCTGTGACCCGTTCAGTATGGAAAGGCCCCTTTGTCGACGGTTTCCTTCTCAAGAAGGCCGACAAGGTTCGCGAGGGTGGCCGCAACGAGGTGATCAAGATGTGGAGCCGCCGCTCCACCATCCTGCCGCAGTTCGTCGGCCTCACCTTCGGTGTCTACAACGGCCAGAAGCATATCCCGGTCTCCGTCACCGAGGACATGGTTGGCCACAAGTTCGGTGAGTTCGCTCCCACCCGTACCTATTACGGCCACGGCGCGGACAAGAAGGCAAAGAGGAAATAGAGATGAGCAAGGCCAAAGCTCCGCGCCGGCTTGCCGACAACGAAGCGCGCGCCGTGCTGCGCACGATCCGTGTCAGCCCGCAGAAGCTGAACCTGGTCGCCGCGCTCATCCGCGGCAAGAAGGTCGCGACCGCGCTCGCCGATCTCGAGTTCTCGCGCAAGCGCATTGCCGGAACCGTGAAGAAGACGCTGGAATCGGCCATCGCCAACGCCGAGAACAATCATGACCTCGATGTCGACGCCCTGGTCGTCGCGGAGGCCTATGTCGGCAAGGCGATCGTGATGAAGCGCTTCCATGCGCGTGGCCGCGGCCGTGCGAGCCGGATCGAGAAGCCGTTCTCGAACCTGACGATCGTCGTGCGCGAAGTTGAAGAGAAAGTGGAGGCCGCCTGATGGGCCAGAAAGTCAATCCGATCGGACTTCGCCTCGGCATCAACCGTACCTGGGATTCGCGGTGGTTCGCGAACACCGGCGAGTACGGCAAGCTGCTGCACGAGGACCTGAAGATCCGCAAGTATCTCGAGAAGGAGCTGAAGCAGGCTGCGATCTCGAAGATCGTGATCGAGCGTCCGCACAAGAAGTGCCGCGTCACGATCCATTCCGCCCGTCCCGGCCTGATCATCGGCAAGAAGGGCGCGGACATCGAGAAGCTGCGCCGCAAGCTGACCGAGATGACCAAGGCCGAGACCCACCTCAACATCGTCGAGGTGCGCAAGCCCGAGATCGACGCGACGCTGGTCGCCCAGTCGATCGCCCAGCAGCTCGAGCGCCGCGTGGCCTTCCGTCGCGCCATGAAGCGCGCCGTGCAGTCGGCGATGCGTCTCGGCGCCGAGGGCATCCGCATCAACTGCTCCGGTCGTCTCGGCGGCGCCGAGATCGCGCGCATGGAATGGTACCGCGAGGGCCGCGTTCCGCTGCACACGCTGCGCGCCGACGTCGACTACGGCACGGCCGAAGCGCAGACCGCCTACGGCATCTGCGGCGTCAAGGTGTGGGTGTTCAAGGGCGAGATCCTCGAGCACGACCCGATGGCTTCCGAACGCAAGGCCGTCGAGGGTGACCATGCACACACCGGCTCGCGCCGTCGCGAAAACGCCTGAGCCGGCGGCCGAGAGGATTTGGAGTAGAAAGAGATGCTGCAGCCAAAGCGCACGAAATTCCGCAAGCAGTTCAAGGGCCGCATCCACGGTCTTGCGAAGGGCGGAACCGACCTCAATTTCGGAGCCTTCGGCCTCAAGGCCGTGGAGCCGGAGCGGGTGACCGCGCGCCAGATCGAGGCGGCTCGCCGGGCGATCACGCGTCAGATGAAGCGCCAGGGGCGCGTCTGGATCCGCATTTTCCCGGACGTTCCGGTGACCTCGAAGCCGACCGAAGTCCGCATGGGCAAGGGCAAGGGCTCCGTCGATTTCTGGGCGTGCCGGGTCAAGCCGGGCCGCGTGATGTTCGAGATCGACGGCGTGTCGGAGGACATCGCACGCGAAGCGCTGCGCCTCGGCGCCGCCAAGCTGCCGATCAAGACGCGCTTCGTACAGCGCATCGCAGAGTAAGAGGGCACGTTCGATGAAAGCCGTAGACGCACGGGCAATGACCGTCGACCAGCTCAACGACGAACTGGCGAAGCTGAAGAAGGAGCAGTTCAATCTGCGCTTCCAGCGGGCTTCTGGTCAGCTCGAGAAGACCGCGCGCGTCAAGCAGGTCCGCAGGGACATCGCGCGCATCAAGACGATCGGGGCCGAGAAGTCGGCCGGCAAGAAGGCGTAAGGACAACAACCATGCCAAAGCGCATCCTCCAGGGCACTGTCGTGAGCGACAAGAACGACAAGACCGTTGTGGTCCGCGTCGAGCGCCGTTTCACGCACCCGGTGATGAAGAAGACCGTGCGCATGACCAAGAAGTACAAGGCGCATGACGAGAGCAATGCCTGCAAGGTGGGCGACATCGTGCTGATCCAGGAATCGAAGCCGATTTCGAAGGACAAGTGCTGGGTCGTCGTGACCGAGGCGCAGGCGCAATAACGAACAACAGGCAAGGCCGGCGCGAAGCGATTTGCAAGCCGGCATGAAAGAAGGCGGCCAGTCATGATTCAGATGCAAACAAACCTCGACGTCGCGGACAATTCCGGCGCCCGTCGTGTCATGTGCATCAAGGTGCTGGGCGGCTCGAAGCGGAAATATGCTTCCGTGGGCGACATCATCGTCGTCTCGATCAAGGAAGCCATTCCGCGCGGCCGCGTGAAGAAGGGCGACGTGATGAAGGCGGTTGTCGTGCGCACCGCCAAGGACATCCGCCGCGCCGACGGCAGCGTGATCCGGTTCGACAAGAACGCGGCCGTTCTGGTCGACAACAAGAAAGAGCCCATCGGCACCCGCATCTTCGGCCCCGTGCCGCGCGAACTGCGCGCCAAGAGCCACATGAAGATCATCTCGCTGGCGCCAGAAGTGCTCTGAGGAGACGAGACCAATGCAGAAGATCCGCAAGGGCGACAAGGTCGTCGTCATCGCAGGCAAGGACAAGGGCCGCACGGGCGAGGTGCTCCGGGTGATGCCGAAGGACGACAAGGCGCTGGTGCGCGGCGTCAACCTCGTAAGGCGCCACCAGAAGCAGAGCCAGACCCAGGAAGGCGGCATCATCACCAAGGAGGCGCCGATCCACCTGTCGAACATCGCCATGGTCGATCCCAAGGACAACAAGTCG
Source organism: Rhizobiaceae bacterium (assembly GCA_023953775.1). GTDB lineage: Bacteria > Pseudomonadota > Alphaproteobacteria > Rhizobiales > Rhizobiaceae > JAMLJD01. Next base: position 16,827 of record JAMLJD010000060.1, read on the forward strand.
GCCACGCGCGTCGGCTTCCAGATCCAGAAGGACGGCAAGAAGGTTCGCGTCGCGAAGCGCTCGGGAGAATTGATCGATGGCTGAGGCGAAGTACGAACCGCGCCTGAAGAAGGTCTACAACGAGACCATCCGCAAGGCGCTGGTTGAGCAGTTCAAATACGACAACGAGATGCAGGTTCCGCGTCTCGACAAGATCGTGATCAACATGGGCGTCGGCGAATCCACGGCGGATTCCAAGAAGCCGTCGATCGCCGCCGAGGACCTGGCGCTGATCGCCGGCCAGAAGGCCGTCGTCACCAAGGCGCGCAACTCTATCGCCGGCTTCAAGGTTCGCGAGAACATGCCGATTGGCGCCAAGGTGACGCTGCGCAAGGACCGGATGTACGAGTTCATGGATCGTCTGGTGACGATCGCGCTGCCGCGCGTCCGCGACTTCCGCGGCCTCAACCCGAAGAGCTTCGACGGGCGTGGCAACTTCGCCATGGGCATCAAGGAGCACATCGTGTTCCCCGAGATCAACTACGACAAGGTCGACCAGATCTGGGGAATGGACATCATCGTCTGCACGACCGCCAAGACGGACGACGAGGCGAGGGCCCTTCTGAAGGCCTTCAACTTCCCGTTCCGGCAGTAACGGCAAGCGAGAACAAGGAAACTTTTGCAATGGCGAAAACCAGCGCAGTCGAGAAGAACAAGAAGCGCCGCAAGATGGTGGACCAGTACGCTGCACGGCGTGCCGCCCTCAAGGCGATCATCATGGACCAGAAGCTGCCGATCGAGGACCGTTTCCGCGCGCAGCTCAAGCTGGCCGCGCTTCCGCGCAACTCGGCGAAGAACCGCATCCGCAACCGGTGCGAGGTCACGGGACGTCCGCGGGCGTATTATCGCAAGCTGAAGATGTCGCGCGTGGCGCTGCGCGAACTGGGCTCGATCGGCCTGGTTCCCGGCCTGGTCAAGTCGAGCTGGTAAGGAGTTCAGGACAATGTCACTCAGCGATCCTCTCGGCGATATGCTGACCCGTATCCGCAATGCGGTCGGGCGCAAGAAGGACAAGGTTTCGACGCCGGCTTCGCGGCTGCGCGCGCGCGTTCTCGACGTGCTGAAGTCGGAAGGCTATATCCGCGACTACAGCCAGATCGACTACGACAACGGCAAGTCCGAAATCGAGATCGAACTGAAATACGCGGAAGGCGCTCCGGTGATCCGCGAGATCGTGCGGGTCTCCAAACCCGGCCGCCGCGTCTACGTGTCGGTGAAGTCGATCCCGAACGTCGCCAACGGCCTCGGCATCTCGATCCTCTCGACCCCGAAGGGCGTGATGGCCGACCATGAAGCGCGTGAGCAGAATGTCGGCGGAGAAGTGCTCTGCCAGATCTTCTGATCTCGCAGGCTGACCCAGAAAAGAAGACGAGGACAGGACAATGTCTCGTATTGGCAAGAAACCCGTAGCGGTGCCCCAGGGCGTGACGGCCACGGTCGACGGACAGACCGTCACCGCGAAGGGCCCGAAGGGCGAGCTGAAGTTCGTCGTCAACGACGAGGTGCTGGTGAAGCTGGAAGACGGAAGCATCTCCGTCGACCCGCGCGACCAGTCCAAGGACGCGCGCTCCAAGTGGGGCATGTCGCGGACCCAGATCACCAATATCGTCGAAGGCGTTTCGAACGGCTTCGAGCGGCGGCTCGAGATCACCGGCGTCGGCTATCGCGCCGCGATGCAGGGCAAGAACCTGCAGCTCTCGCTGGGCTTCAGCCACGACGTGGTGTACCAGACGCCGGAAGGCGTGACGATTTCCGTGCCGAAGCCGACCGAGATCGTGATCAACGGCATCGACAAGCAGGTCGTCGGCCAGGTCGCGGCGGAAATCCGCGAATACCGTCCGCCGGAGCCCTACAAGGGCAAGGGCGTGCGCTATGCGGGCGAGAAGATCGTCCGCAAGGAAGGCAAGAAGAAGTAACGCCGCGGGTAGCGCGGTCGCGGGAAGGACCACCTTACCGCACATGGCCGCACCCGTTTCAGAAGGCAAGGAACGAATACAATGGCTTCCAAGGAATCCATCCAGCGCCGCGCAGCTCGCGTGCGCCGTCAGTTGAAGAAGGTCGCGGGCGACCGTCCGCGTCTGTCCGTGTATCGCTCGTCGAAGAACATCTATGCGCAGGTGATCGACGACGCGAAGGGCCACACGCTGGCCGCCGCCTCGACGCTCGACAAGGACGTCAAGTCGGGGATCAAGACCGGAGCGGACGTCGCGGCCGCGGCGGCCGTCGGCAAGCTGCTTGCCGAGCGCGCCTCCAAGGCGGGTGTCAAGGAAGTGATCTTCGATCGCGGGCCGTACATCTATCACGGCCGCGTCAAGGCGCTTGCCGATGCTGCGCGCGAGGGCGGTCTCAGCTTCTAGTTTCGTCGCCGCCGCCCGTGACGGGCGGGGCATAGGGTCAATCCGTGCTTTCCGGAAAAGAACAAGGACAGGATCATGGCACAGGAACGTAGGGATGGCGGCCGCGGCCGCGATCGTGAAGAGCGTGACGACGGCATGGTGGACAAGCTGGTCCACATCAACCGCGTCGCGAAGGTGGTGAAGGGTGGCCGTCGCTTCGGCTTCGCCGCTCTCGTCGTCGTCGGTGACCAGAAGGGTCGCGTCGGCTTCGGCCACGGCAAGGCGCGCGAAGTGCCGGAAGCGATCCGCAAGGCAACCGAATCCGCCAAGCGCGACATGGTGTTCGTGCCGCTGCGCTCGGGCCGTACGCTGCATCACGACGTCGAGGGCCGTCACGGCGCGGGACGCGTGCTGCTGCGCGCCGCCAAGCCCGGTACCGGCATCATCGCCGGCGGCCCGATGCGCGCCGTCTTCGAGACGCTTGGCATGCATGACGTCGTCGCGAAGTCGCTCGGCTCCTCGAACCCGTACAACATGGTTCGCGCGACGTTCGACGCCCTGAAGCGGCAGATGCATCCGAAGGATGTCGCCGCCCAGCGCGGCATCAAGTACTCGACGCTCCAGTCGCGCCGTGGCGCGACCGTTGCGGCCGAAGAATAGTCGCCGGTCCGGCTGATCAAGGGAAACGACGACCATGGCCAAGAACAAGACAATCACGGTCGAGCAGATCGGCAGCCCGCTTCGCCGTCCGGGCGAGCAGCGCGCGACGCTGATCGGGCTGGGCCTCAACAAGATGCATCGCCAGCGCACCCTGGAGGATACGCCCTCCGTGCGTGGAATGATCGCGAAAGTCCAACATCTCGTCCGCATCGTGGACGAGGCCTGACCGGCGCGGGAGAATTCTCATGAAACTCAACGATCTGCGTGACAAGGACGGCGCGACCAAATCGCGCAAGCGCGTCGGGCGCGGCATCGGCTCGGGCCTCGGCAAGACCGGCGGCCGCGGCGTGAAGGGCCAGAGCTCGCGCTCGGGCGTCGCGCTCAACGGCTTCGAGGGTGGCCAGATGCCGCTCTATCGCCGCCTGCCGAAGCGCGGCTTCAAGAACATCTTCGGCAAGGACTTCGCGACCGTCTCGGTCGCCCGCGTCCAGGCCGCGATCGATGCCAAGAAGCTCGATGCGAAGGAAACGGTGACCGCCGAGGCGCTGGTCAAGGCGGGCGTGCTGCGCCGCGCCAAGGACGGTGTGCGCCTGCTGGGCGACGGCGAGATCAAGTCGAAGGTTTCCTTCGACATCGCCGGTGCATCCAAGACGGCCATCGAGAAGGTCGAAAAGGCCGGGGGATCGGTAAAGCTGCCGGAGAGGGCAGCCGCCGAGTAAGGGCCTTTGGCGGGCGGCGGCGACAAGCCGCCGCCTTGCATATTTTCGCATCCGGTCTTATCTCGGGGCTTCCCCCAACGCACCGGACACGGTCGCGAACAGAAACCGGCCTGGCCAGTCATTTGAACAACGGCCGGACGGATTTCCCTCGGAGAAGCTTCCATGGCATCGGCTGCCGAACAACTCGCTTCAAATCTCAACTTTGCCGCCTTCGCCAAGGCGGAAGACCTGAAGAAGCGCATCTGGTTCACGCTGGGTGCGCTGCTGGTGTATCGGCTCGGCACCTATATCCCGATGCCGGGCATCAACCCCGAGGCGTTCGCGCAGGCCTTCCAGCAGCAGTCCGGTGGCGTCCTGGGCATGTTCAACATGTTCGCCGGCGGCGCCGTGCAGCGCATGGCCATCTTCGCGCTGGGCATCATGCCCTACATTTCCGCCTCCATCATCATGCAGCTCATGACGGCGGTCGTGCCGACGCTCGAGCAGCTCAAGAAGGAAGGCGAGCAGGGCCGCAAGGTCATCAACCAGTACACGCGCTACGGCACCGTGCTTCTGGCGACCGTGCAGGCGTACGGCATCTCGGTCGGTCTGGAGGGTGGCGCCAATATCGTCGCGGATCCGGGCTGGTTCTTCCGTATCTCCGCAGTCGTGACGCTGGTCGGCGGCACCATGTTCCTGATGTGGCTGGGCGAGCAGATCACAGCGCGCGGCATCGGCAACGGCATTTCGCTGATCATCTTCTCGGGCATCGTCGCCGGCCTGCCTTCGGCCATCGCCGGCACGCTCGAACTGGGACGTACCGGTGCGCTGTCGACGGGCATCATCCTGGCGATCATCGTGCTTGCGATCGCGGTCATCGCCTTGATCGTGTTCTTCGAGCGCGCGCAGCGGCGGCTGCTGATCCAGTATCCGAAGCGACAGGTCGGCAACCGCATGTTCCAGGGCGACACGTCGCACCTGCCGCTGAAGCTTAATACCGCCGGCGTCATTCCGCCGATCTTCGCGTCGTCGCTGCTTCTCCTTCCCGCCACCGTCGCAGGCTTCTCGGACACCACGACGCTGCCGAGTTGGGCCTCCGCGGTGCTCGCCGCGCTCGGTCACGGACAGCCGCTCTATATGCTGTTCTATGCCTCGATGATCGTGTTCTTCGCATTCTTCTACACGGCCATCGTGTTCAATCCCAAGGACACCGCGGACCAGCTCAAGAAGCATTCCGGCTTCATTCCGGGCTATCGCCCGGGCGAACGGACGGCGGAATACATCGACTATGTGCTGACTCGCATCACGGTGGTTGGGGCCATATACCTCGTCGTGGTCTGCCTGATACCGGAGTTTCTGATTTCCGCGACGGGCGTGCCTTTCTATCTCGGCGGCACGTCGTTGCTGATCGTTGTGAGCGTGACGCTCGATACGGTTGCGCAGGTGCAGGGACACCTGATCGCGCACCAGTATGAGGGGCTGATCAAGAAATCGAAGCTGCGGGGGGGCAAGAGGGGACGATGAGACTGATACTGCTCGGACCTCCGGGCGCTGGGAAGGGGACGCAGGCGCAACGGCTGGTCGAGCGGCATGGCATTCCGCAGCTCTCGACCGGTGACATGCTGCGCGCGGCCGTCAGCGCGGGCACTGAAGTCGGCAAGCGCGCCAAGGCCGTTATGGACGCCGGCGAACTCGTTTCCGACGCGATCGTCAACGCAATTGTCGCGGAGCGCATCGACCAGCCGGACTGTGCCAAGGGGTTCATCCTCGACGGCTATCCGCGCACGCTGGCGCAGGCCGACGCGGTCGAGGCCATGCTGGCGGAACGGGGCGTCGCACTGGACGTCGTCATCGAGCTGGTGGTCGACGACAAGGCACTGGTCGGGCGCATCGTCAAGCGCGCCGACGAGGCACGTGCCGCCGGACAGCCGGTCCGCAAGGACGACAATCCGGAGGTCTTCGACGAGCGGCTGCGCGAGTACTACAAGAAGACCGCGCCGCTGATCGGATACTACTATGCCAAGGGCCTCCTGAAGGGTGTCGACGGCATGGCCTCGATCGACGACGTGACCGTCCTGATCGAAAAGGTGCTCGCGGACTTCTAGGCGGCGCATCGTCACCTTGAACAGGCAAGGCAAAGGTTGACGCGCGGGCCGCTTTGGACTAAAGCGGCGCGTCTTCCTGAACATCGAGCGTCGTTCGTCCTCAGTTGGCGCATGAACGCTGTCGCAAGAAGAACCCCGCAAGGGCCGGCCTCCACCGGACGCGGGTCAACCAAAGCGCCGGAATTCCGGCCCACATGGAGAAGAAGATGGCTCGTATAGCCGGTGTCAACATACCGACCAACAAGCGCGTCGTGATCGCGCTGCAGTACATTCATGGAATCGGCGCGAAGTTCGCGCAGGAGATCATCGAGAAGGCGAACATCCCCGCCGACCGTCGCGTCAACCAGTTGACCGACGCCGAGATTCTGCACATCCGCGAGACGATCGACCGCGACTACCAGGTCGAGGGCGACCTGCGCCGCGAGACCTCGATGAACATCAAGCGCCTGATGGACCTTGGCTGCTATCGCGGCCTGCGTCACCGCCGGTCGCTTCCGGTTCGCGGTCAGCGCACACATACCAATGCCCGCACCCGCAAGGGTCCGGCCAAGGCCATCGCAGGCAAGAAGAAGTAAATCGGCGACGGGTCGCTGGCGGCAGGCGGTCGGGGTTCCGATCGTCGCCGGCCGGTTGCCGGAAGCCGCAGGTGTAGCCGCTGGAATTACGGCGGCGTAGAGATCGTTGAAAGGACTGAAATGGCCAAGGAAGCCACCCGCGTTCGCCGTCGCGAACGCAAGAACATCTCGTCGGGCGTCGCGCATGTGAACTCGACGTTCAACAACACCATGATCACCATCACCGACGCGCAGGGCAATGCGATTGCTTGGTCGTCGGCCGGCGCGCAGGGCTTCAAGGGCTCGCGCAAGTCGACGCCGTTCGCCGCCCAGGTGGCCGCCGAAGACTGTGCCCGCAAGGCCCAGGAACATGGCATGCGCACCCTTGAGGTCGAGGTCTGCGGACCCGGCTCCGGCCGCGAGTCGGCACTGCGCGCGCTGCAGTCGGCGGGCTTCACGATCACCTCGATCCGCGACGTGACGCCGATCCCGCACAATGGCTGCCGCCCGCGCAAGAAGCGCCGCGTCTAGGCCCATCACCACCGCATGAGCGCCGCGCGCCGGCGCTCCTCTACGGTTTCCATATTGCCCGCCACGATTGGATGGTGGCGGGGAACGGAAGGACAAACCGCATGATCCAGAAAAACTGGCAGGAACTGATCAAGCCCAACAAGATCGAGTTCTCTTCCAAGAACAAGACCGTCACGAGCCTCGTCGCCGAGCCGCTCGAGCGCGGCTTCGGCCTGACGCTCGGCAACGCGCTGCGCCGCGTTCTGTTGTCTTCGCTGCGCGGCGCCGCCGTTACGGCGGTTCAGATCGACGGCGTGCTGCATGAGTTCTCCTCGATCCCGGGCGTTCGCGAGGACGTCACGGATATCGTTCTGAACATCAAGGAAATCGCCATCAAGATGGACGGCGACGGTCCCAAGCGTATGGTCGTTCGCAAGCAGGGCCCGGGTTCGGTCACGGCTGGCGACATCCAGACGGTCGGCGACGTCGAGATCCTCAATCCCGACCACGTGATCTGCACCCTCGACGAGGGCGCCGAGATCCGCATGGAGTTCACCGTCGACACCGGCAAGGGCTATGTGCCGGCCGAGCGCAACCGCGCCGAGGATGCGCCGATCGGACTTATCCCGGTCGACAGCCTCTATTCGCCGGTCAAGAAGGTGTCCTACAAGGTCGAGAACACCCGCGAGGGTCAGGTGCTCGACTACGACAAGTTGACGCTGACGCTCGAAACCGACGGTTCGGTCACCGGCGAGGATGCGGTCGCCTTCGCGGCGCGCATCCTGCAGGACCAGCTTGCACTCTTCGTCAATTTCGAGGAGCCGCAGAAGGAACAGCCGTCGGAGCAGGTCACCGAGCTCGCCTTCAACCCGGCGCTGCTCAAGAAGGTGGACGAGCTGGAGCTTTCGGTCCGCTCGGCCAACTGCCTGAAGAACGACAACATCGTCTATATCGGCGACCTGATCCAGAAGACCGAGGCGGAAATGCTCCGCACGCCGAATTTCGGCCGCAAGTCGCTCAACGAGATCAAGGAAGTCCTCGCCTCCATGGGGCTGCATCTCGGCATGGAAGTGCCGGACTGGCCGCCGGAGAACATCGAGGATCTCGCCAAGCGTTACGAAGATCAGTACTGAGGCCCGAACGGCCCAGGAACAAGGGATTGAAGGAGAAAGCTCATGCGTCACGGTAAGTCAGGCCGTAAGCTGGGCCGTACTGCCAGCCATCGCAAGGCGCTGTTTTCGAACATGGCCGCTTCGCTGATCGAGCACGAGCAGATCACGACCACGCTGCCGAAGGCCAAGGAACTGCGTCCGATCGTCGAGAAGCTGGTCACGCTCGGAAAACGCGGCGATCTGCATGCACGTCGCCAGGTGATTGCCGCGATCGGCAGCGACGCGCTGGCCAAGCGTCTGTTCGACACGATCGCGCCGCGCTATGCGTCGCGCAATGGCGGCTATCTGCGGATCATGAAGGCCGGGTTCCGGCATGGCGACAACGCCGCCATGGCGGTGATCGAGTTCGTCGACCGCGATGTCGCGGCCAAGGGCGCTGCGGACCGCGCCCGCACGGAAGCCGAGGAAACGGAAACCGAGGCCGAAGCCGCGTGATCGCGGAGCGGTAGCCGGTCAGGCAACACGATACAGGAAAGGGCCCTTCGAGGGCCCTTTTTCTTTGCCCGGTGGCGGCTGCGGGAGCCGCTGCTGTTCAAGACCCGATGATATAGCGGCTGTGGTGCCCGGTCGCCGCCTTCACGACGACGACGACAAGCAGGCTCGTCAACACGGTGGCCGCGGCATAAACGATGAAGTCGGCCAAGGATGTCCCGACATGCGGCGAGATCCAGCTCGGCGCATGAGAGAAGGCGGTGAGCACGATGCCGTGCGTGAAATACATGCCGAAGCTGCGGTCGGCCACGAACTGCAGCGGTCGGTTCGCATATGAGCCGAATCGGGCGAGGAAGCCGACAATGAACAGGATGCCGAGATATTTCTGGACGATCATCCAGTCGAACGCCTTCGGCATGAAGCCATCGCCGGCAAGGCGCTCCAGGAGGTTGGAATTGTGGAGAACCAGGTCCTGGTAGAGCGCCAGGCAAACGATCGCCGCCGAGAGAACGAGTAGCGATGCGATCGACTTCAACAGAGGCACGAACCGCTTGCGGTGCTCACAGACGATGATCCCGAACAGATAGGCGCTGGCGAAATAGGCGACTGAGTGAAACGGATTCAGGCTCTCATAGGGTCGGTGAACCCAGAAGCCTACGGCAAGCGCCACGCCGAAGATTGCCAGTTGCGTGCCGAGCCGCATGCGGATGAAGCGGTCGAACAATGGCGAGGCGAGAAAGATGATGAAGATGAACGGGATGTACCAGTAGGCCGTCATCATCTGGCCTGTGCCGAGTTGCACAAGGAGATCGACAAACGGGTTTTCGCCCAGAAATGCACCATGCTTCTCGATCGTGACGTGGAATCCGTTCACGACCATCTGGGACAGTGCCAGCGTGGTGCCGAGCAGGAGGTAGGGCGACCCCACGTAGAGCGCCTTCTTGCGCATAAAGGCCCCGAAGGAGACGCGTTCGTAGAAGACGTAGCGGTAGAGAAATCCCGAAATGAAGACAAAAAAGAACGTTCCGCCGTTTATGAGGGCCGACACGAATTCGAGCAGCGGGATGGAATCCAGAGCATGTTCGTTCGCCGCGCGGGTCCATGCCAGGTCGAAGGCGTGGCCGGAAACGATCAGGATGATCGCCACGGCGCGGAAATGACCGATATAGTCGACGCGTTCGCGCGACGCTGCTTTCGTCCTGTCGGGGGTCGACTCGGGGAGGGCATCCAGAACACCACCCGCAGCGGCGGGAACCAACGTGCTCATGTCCGTAAATCCAGACGGTTTGACCTGTCCAGACTGATATGCCTGCGCCGCGACAATACAAGCGGCATCTGGAAAGACGGTAAATGCGTAAGGGCCGGGAATTCGGCGTTTGCGGCCTTTCAATCAGCACAATCGGAGCCAGAATAGCGTCGATTTCGAAAGGGGATTCGTCATGCGGTCTGGCAAGGTTTCGGCGGCGCTCGCACTCCTGGTCTTCATTGCGCTGGCGGGCGTCACGGGCGGTCCGGCGAAAGCCGAAAACGGCGGCGGGTTGAGCACGGTTCTGGGCGAACTGCTGCGCGGTTCCGTGGCCGGGGAGACGGATGGCGCGGCCGACAAGCGCGTGCCTTTCGGGCGCGAGGAGATGGAACTCTCCTTCGCGCCGCTGGTGCGCGAGACGGCGCCGGCCGTCGTCAATGTCTACGCCTCGCAGCAGGTCAAGGCGCGCTCACCCTTCATGGGCGATCCCTTCTTCGAACAGTTTTTCGGTCGCCAGATGCCGCCGCGGGTGCAGTCGTCACTGGGTTCGGGCGTCATCGTCGATCCGTCGGGGCTGGTCGTCACCAACTACCACGTCATTCGCGACGCCGACGAGGTGAAGATCGCGACGTCGGACGGGCGCGAGTTCGAGAGCACGATCCTGCTCAAGGACGAGTCGCTGGATCTCGCCGTGCTCAAGATCAAGTCGGACGGCACGTTCCCGGTGATCCGCTTCGGTGATTCCGACGCGCTCGAGGTCGGCGATCTCGTTCTGGCCATCGGCAATCCCTTCGGCGTCGGCCAGACCACGACGAGCGGCATCGTGTCGGCGCTGGCGCGCACCCATGTCGGCATCTCCGATTTCGGCTTCTTCATCCAGACCGACGCGGCCATCAATCCCGGCAATTCGGGCGGCGCGCTGATCAACATGCGCGGCGAGGTGGTCGGCATCAACACCGCCATCTACAGTCAGAGCGGCGGTTCGATCGGCATCGGCTTCGCCATCCCCGCCAACATGGCGCGCGCCGTCGTCCAGTCGGCACGGGACGGCAAGGATCATTTCGAGCGGCCGTTCGTCGGCGCCTGGTTCGAAAGCGTGTCGCCGCAGGCCGCCGAGGCGCTCGGCATGGACCGTCCATCGGGCGCTCTGGTGACCGAGGTGAGCAAGGCCGGGCCGGCCGAGCGCGCCGGCCTCAGGCCGGGCGACGTGGTGCTGGCCCTCAACGGAGCGGCGATCCAGCATCCCGACGCGCTGGGCTACCGGCTCGCGACGCTGGCGATCGGTGACGAGGCCGAGTTCAGGATCCTGCGCAAGGGCAGCGAGCAGACGCTTGTCGTCGCGCTTGAGAAGATGCCGGCGAATGCGCCGGGGTCGGAGATCGTGATCGGCGGTCGCAGCCCCTTCGCGGGCGCCAGGGTTGCCGATCTGTCGCCATCGCTGGCCCAGCGGCTACGCCTTCCCGGCAATACCAAGGGGGTGGCGATCGTCGATGTCGACGGGAATTCGCCTGCCGCCGGCATCGGCTTCCAGCCGCGCGACATCGTGCGCGAGGTCAATGGCGTGGAGATCAGCTCTGCAGAGACGCTGAACAAGGTGGCCTCGGACGATACGCGCTGGTGGCGCTTCACGG
>JAMLJD010000061.1 GCA_023953775.1 Rhizobiaceae bacterium
CCGATGCGCTGATCGCCGAGCGGCCGCTCCTGGGCTACGGCTACCAGGCGATCTGGATGGGGGATTCCTCGGAAACCATCGGCCTCAAGCGGTTGATGGGGGTCGAGGACGGACGCCAGTTTCATTTCCACCACGCCTTCCGCATTGTCGCCGTCGATACGGGGATGGTCGGCCTCGCCGCCTTCGTCGTCATGCTGCTGCTGGTGGGCTTCGCCGGGCTGAAGCAATTGCTGCTGCGGCCGCGGGTGGAGACCTCGTTCTTCTTCCTGATTTTCGCGCTGATGGTCGCGCGCGCATTCACCGATGCGATCATCGGCCCGTTCTCGATGCATACGCTGCTGTTTTTCGCGGCCTGCGTCTATGCGTTCTGGGGCATGCAGCCGGCGGAAGAGGCGGCGCCCGAGCAAGCGCCGGAGGCGTGGCGCGCCCGGCGTCCCGCCACGCCCGCCTACTGAAGCACGGCCTATGGACCGCCGACGGGGACGCCAGCGGTCCGTGCTTCAGCGTTTCAGGCCTCGGCTTCGGCCAGCAGGCCGCGCGCGGCGGCTTGTTTCTTCATCGCCTTCTGCAGCTTCTCGAACGCGCGCACCTCGATCTGGCGAACGCGCTCGCGGCTGATGCCGAACTCGGAGGACAGTTCCTCAAGCGTCATCGGGTCCTCGGACAGCCGCCGCGCCTCGAAGATGCGGCGTTCGCGATCGTTGAGGACGTCCATCGCCTCGCCGAGCATGGCGCGGCGGTTCTCGAGCTCGTCCTGTTCGACGAGCATGTCCTCCTGGGACTCGTGATCGTCGACGAGCCAGTCCTGCCATTCGCCGGACTCGCCCTCGGTCGCGCGGATCGGCGCGTTGAGGGACGCGTCGCCGGACAGGCGGCGGTTCATCGAAACCACCTCCTCCTCGGAGACGTTGAGCCGGGTGGCGATCTCGCTCACCTGCTCGGGATTGAGGTCGCCGTCGTCGAGCGCCTGGATCTTGCTCTTGACCTTGCGCAGGTTGAAGAACAGCCGCTTCTGGTTGGCGGTGGTTCCCATCTTCACAAGGCTCCACGAGCGCAGGATGTATTCCTGGATCGAGGCCTTGATCCACCACATGGCATAGGTGGCCAGCCGGAAGCCGCGCTCCGGCTCGAATTTCTTGACCGCCTGCATCAGGCCGACATTGCCTTCGGAGATCACCTCTCCGATCGGAAGGCCGTAGCCGCGATAGCCCATAGCGATCTTGGCGACCAGCCGCAGATGGCTTGTCACCAGCTTGTGGGCGGCGTTCGTGTCTTCATGCTCGTTGTACCGCTTGGCGAGCATGTACTCTTCCTGCGGCTGGAGCATCGGAAATCGGCGTATCTCTTCCAGATAGCGGGTCAGGCCGCCTTCTCCGGATGCGATACTGGGTAAAGTCTGGGCCATGAAGCACCCTCCCTCGTATGAGAACAGGCCTCCTGAACAAGGCAAGCCTGGCGCGCGGCCGGCGTAAGACGCACCGCGCCTATATCGCTATATAGGAACAAACATGGCGATTGCACGGACAAACCGCCTCTCATGCCGCCCTTCATTCTTCACGATGAAGTGACAGCCGTGCCATGCCTCATCCTTCCAAACCGGCGAACCCTGCCAGAAGTTCCCGCATGTCGGCGGGAAAAGGAGCCTCGAACCGGCACAATTGGCCGGTTTCGGGATGCCGGAACGCAAGCAGGCGGGCGTGAAGCGCCTGTCGGCCGAAGCCGCGCACCGTGCTGCGCAACGGTTCAGGCAAGCGGTTCGCCTTGGTCATGAAGGCGCGGCCATATTCCTGATCGCCGACCAGCGGATGGCCGATATGCGCCATGTGAACCCGGATCTGGTGCGTCCGGCCGGTTTCGAGATGGCACTCGACCAGTGAGGCGGCGGCGGTTCCGTCCTGCTTCATCGCGTAACGCTCCATCACCGTGTAGTTCGTCACGGCGTGCCGGGCGTCGTCACGCGCCTCGCCGACCACCGCGCGTTGCGTGCGGTTGTGCGTGGCCCTGCCCAGTGGCGCGTCGATCCTGCCGGTCATGCGCGGGGGCACGCCCCAGACCAGCGCGCCATAGGCGCGTTGGAGGTCGCCGCTGCGGCCGTGGTCGGCGAAGGCTTCCGAGAGAATGCGATGCGCCCGGTCGGTCTTGGCGACGACCATTACGCCGCTGGTATCCTTGTCGAGACGGTGGACGATGCCGGGCCGCCTGACACCACCGATCCCCGACAGCGTGTCGCCGCAATGGTGGATCAGCGCATTGACCAGCGTGCCCGTCCAGTTGCCGGGGCCGGGATGGACGACCAGGCCGGCGGGCTTGTCGATGACGATCAGCGCATCGTCTTCGTAAAGGATATCCAGCGCCATGGCCTCGCCCTGCGGCTCGGCCGGGGCGGCGTCGGGGAAGGAGACCGTCCATTCCTCGCCGGCTGCGACCTTTCGCTTCGGTTCTCCGACCGGCCTGCCGCCGAGGCTGACGGCCTGATCGCGGATCAGGGCCTGCACGCGGTTGCGGGAGACATCCGGCGCCAGCATCGCGGAAAGCCACTGGTCGAGCCTCGACCCCGCGGCATCGTCGGCCACGGTGAAGGCTTTCCTTGTCCGCGGGGCTTCGCTATCAGGGGCGCTCATCGATCGGATACCGGACCCCGCATGGCCAACGAACAGGACGACAAGGACGAAAAACCGCTCGACCCGGCGGCCGAACGCGTCCGGCGCAAGATGGTCCGCTTCATGGGCATCAATCTCGGCATCCTGTTCGCCGCCGTTATGGCGGTGGTGCTGGCGCTTGTCTACAAATCCGTGTCGACCGCACCGGAGACGCCGGGCGAGGTTTCCGAGCTGCCCGGCGGAGTGGCGGCGACCGGCACGATCACTCTGCCGGCGGGTGCGCGCATCGTATCGCAGTCGCTTTCGGGCACGCGCCTTTCGCTGCAACTCGACCTTTCCGGCGGCGGCCGATCGATCCTGGTGTTCGACATCGTGGCCGGACGCATCGTCGGCGACTACACGATCGTCGAAACCGCCGGCGATTGAATGCGGGGCTGTTGCATCGCGTCCGTTTCCAGACTATATCCGCGCACCTGACGTTGCTCCCATCGTCTAGCGGTCCAGGACGCCGCCCTCTCACGGCGGAAACAGGGGTTCGATTCCCCTTGGGAGTGCCAGCTTTCCAAACTTCATCCGAAATGCAGACCGAGCCGGTTTTCCGATGTCCCGTCTCTTCCTGTTGGCAGGATTCCTTAGCGTTACATTAGGCTTAGCCAAACGTTAATGCTTCACGGCGACACTGGCGCTTCGAGGACCCTCGGAGGGAGGTTCGGCCTGTGGCTGTATCGAGCGGGCGGGGAAATGACGGTGACGGGAGCTCGGACGGGCGCAAGCAGGCCTCGGCCGCGCGCGTGTCGTGCCATGGGCGGGAATTTGCCGCCGGCGCGCTTGCCGAACTGGCAGAGCTCGGCGCGGACTGGTTCTGGGAAACCGACGAAGATCACAATTACCGGTGGTTTTCAGACAGCTACCAGCGGACGACCGGCATCGATCCACACCCGTTCATCGGCCGGTCCCGGATGGAATTCGTCAAGGCCGTCGCCGAAGGCAGCGAGAACGCGACTGCCCACCTGGAGGCTTTGCGCGACCGGCGTCCTTTTCGCGATTTCGTGTACGAGGTTTCCGAGGGCAATGACGACTATCGCTGGGTGTCGGTCAGCGGCGCGCCGTTGTTTGATGCGGACGGGACCTTCACCGGCTATCGGGGTATCGCCCGCAACGTGACGCGGACGCTTGCAGTGCTGGATACGCTTCGCGAAGCGCGGCGTGACCTCTCAGTGAAGGAAAGTCACGTCCGGCTGGCCGACGACGCGCTGTCGGGCAAGGACCATGCGACGACGTTGCGGGCTGCGCTCGACACGATGGAAGACGCATTCTGCTATTACGGTCCCGACGGGCGGCTGGTCCTCTACAATCGGGCCATGGTCGATATGTATCCGGGCATGGAGGACCTTATCCGGCCCGGCGCCAGCTTCACCGAACTACTGGACGCGGCCATCGACCGCGGAGTCTTCGACATCGGTGAAACACCGCGGCAGGAATGGCGCGACGCTGCTATCGGCAGCCGTGAAGCTCGCATGGAAACCGAATCGACGGTCACTCTGGGGGACGGTCGCATCATCATGCATCGCGATCGTCCTACCGAGGACGGCGGTGTGCTGGGCATCCGGACGGACATCACCGAACTCAAGGCCAAGGAGGCCGGACTGATCCAGGCCAAACGGGCCGCCGAGGCCGCGCAGGACCGGCTCCAGTCGGCAATCAACGCGCTCAATGACGGGTTCGTGCTGTGGGACGAAGACGACCGGCTCGTCGCATGCAACGACGCTTTTCGGCGGCAGTTCGATTTCCTGCCCAATCTGCGGGTAGGCCGCAGCTTCAGCGAGATGTTTCTCGAATTCGCACAATCCGGCGTCGTCGAAGACGCCGTCGGGCGCGAAGAGGAATGGGTTAGGGAACATTCGGCGAAACGTGCCGAGGAACTCGACCAGGAGATCGTGTTCCAGACCCATGACGGCCGCTGGATGATGCGGCGGGATCAGCTGACGAAGGACGGCGACCGGGTCGGTATCAGGACGGACATCACCGAGCACAAGTTGCGCCAGAACCAGCTTGCCGCCGCTCAGGCAGAGGCCGAGCACATCCTGTCCGACATGAAGCGGACCATCGAGGCCATGCGCATGGGCGTGGTCGTTCTCAATGCGCGCCTCGAAGCGGAAATCGTCAACAAGGCGTTCTACGACATCTGGAAAGTGTCCCGCGAGGACGTGCCGCCGGGAAGCCATTTCAGGCACCTCATGGAGATCAACCGGCACAATGGAATCTACGACGTCTCCGACGAGGAGTGGGACGACTACATTTCCGGCCGGCTTGCGGAAATCCAGGCCGGTGATGTCGAGCCGCGCGAGTTCCGTCGCGCCGATGGTCGTACCATGGTCTATGCCGTCCGGGTTCTATCGGGCGGCAAGCGCCTGATCACCTATTACGACATCTCCGAACTGAAGGATCGCGAAAGCGATCTCGCCGACGCTCTGGAAAAGGCCCGGCTGGCCGAAGCTGTCGTCGACAGCGTGCCGAACGCGATGTTCGTCAAGGATGCATCGCTGAGGTTCGTGCTGGCCAACAAGGCGTTTGCCGGCACGTTTGGGGTCGAGCCGTCGCAGATGATTGGCAAGACGGCGAGCGCGTTCGTATCGCAGGCCGAGGCCACCTACTTCGAGGAAAGCGAAAGCGAGGTTCTGAGAACTGGCGAACCCTACAAGGTCGAAGAGGATGTCGACGAGGGCAGAGGGGCCGGCGCGCGGATCGTTCGCAAGAATCTCGTCGAGACCGATAGCGGCAAACGCTACGTTGCCTGCACGCTGTTCGACGTCACTGAGATGAAGCAGCGGGAGCGTGAGGCGGAAGAGGCACGACAGTATCTGGTCAATGTGCTGGAATCCCTGCCTGCCGGCGTCATCATCTACGACAACCGTGACCGGTTCGTGCTCGCGAACCGCAAGATCCACGATGCCCTGCCAAAAATGGTCGACGCGATGCGGCCCGGAAGGCCGCTGCGCGAGGCGATCGAGACGGCTCACGATGTCGGCTATTTCCGCGAGAGCGGCGACCGCGAACTTGACAGTATCTACGACACGGATCGCGAAGGCTGGATAGCGGGTTATCTCGACCGCTACCGGCAAAGCCATTTCGCCTATGAGCGCAAGAACCCGGACGGGCGCTGGTTCCAGGCATTCGACACGCGGATGCCCGACGGAACCTATGTCGGCGTTCGTGTCGACATCAGCGAACTGAAGCAGCGGGAAGCCGCTTTGCGCGAGACGATGCGCGAGAACGAGATCTACCGCAGCCTGATCGACAATGTTCCGGTGTCGATCTACGCGAAGAACCCCGAATTGCAGCTGATCTACGTTAACAAGAACTGGTGTGATCTGACCGGCCATACACATGAGGAGGCGATCGGCCACACCGATGAGGAGATATTCGGTCCGGAGGGCCGCGAGTTCATGAAGGCCGACCGGCGGCTGCTCGAGACCGGCGAGACGCAGGTGATCGAGGAGACGCTGAGCGATGCGGAAGGCACGCCCCGCTATCAGATCGCGCGCAAGGGCGTGATGTACGCCTCCGACGGGACGCTGTATCTGATCGGGTCGACCACGGACGTGACCGAACTGAAACAGCGGGAGAGGGATCTGCAGATCGCCCGGGAACAGGCGGTGCTCGCCGACCGGGCGAAGTCCGAGTTCCTCGCCAATATGAGCCACGAGATCCGCACGCCCATGAACGGTGTTCTGGGCATGGCGGAGCTTCTGGCCAAGACGTCGCTCGATTCCAAGCAGAAGACGTTCACCGACATCATCGTGAAGTCCGGCAACGCGCTGCTGACGATCATCAACGACATCCTCGACTTCTCGAAGATCGACGCCGGCCAGCTCGTACTCGACCCGGCGCCGTTCAATCTCACGGAGGCGATCGAGGACGTCGCTACCCTCGTGTCGACGCGCGCCAAGGAGAAGGACCTCGAACTGATCGTCCGGGTCGAACCAGGCCTTCCCAGGAGTTTTGTTGGCGACGTCGGTCGCATTCGCCAGATTATCACCAATCTGCTCGGCAACGCAGTGAAGTTCACCGATGCCGGCCACGTGCTGGTGAACGTGACCTGGGACGGGGACGACATGCTGCGGTTCAGCGTGACCGACACCGGCATCGGGATTCCGGCCGACAAGCTGAAGCTGGTGTTCGAGAAGTTCAGCCAGGTCGACGCATCGTCGACCCGCCGGCACGAAGGCACCGGGCTGGGTCTCGCGATCACCTCGCGGCTGGTCGACCTGATGGGCGGAGAAATCGGCGTCGAAAGCGAGGAAGGGAAGGGGTCGACATTCTGGTTCACCGTGTCCCTGCCCGTCGCCGACGAACTCGAGCGCGAGCAGATCACGCCGGTAGATGTAACCGGCGCGCGGGTGCTGGTCGTCGACGACAATGCCGTGAACAGGTCTATCCTGTCGGAACAGATGGCGTCGTGGGGCTTCGATTCCTGCGCGGCCGAGAGCGGCCCGGAAGGCCTCGGCGTCCTAGAGGCAGCGGCGCGGTTCGGCATCGCCGTGGATTGCGTCGTGCTCGATTACCAGATGCCGGGCATGACCGGCCTCGAGATGACGAAGATCATGCGCCAGACGCCGTCGATCGCGACGACGCCGGTCGTTTTGCTGACCTCCGTCGACCAGTCGCTGTCCGGTGTCACCGCGCGCGATCTGAGCCTCGATGCCCAGCTTGTCAAGCCAGCCCGCTCGTCGCATCTGCTGGAGACCATCGTCGCTGCGGTGCAGAAGCATCGGCACGCCGGTGCGGGTTGCGCACCCGCGATGCGCGATGAGGAAGCTCCGAAGGTGAGGGCTCCAGCGGTCGAGGCCGCGCCACGTGCCGTCGCCGATCCTTCGCCGTTACCGTCGCCATCCCTGCCAGCGCCGCGGCCCGACGACGGATCGCACGGCGTCGATATTCTGGTCGCCGAGGACAATGAGGTGAACCAGCTCGTCTTCTCGCAGATCCTCGGCGAGACGCCGTACAGCTTCGAGATCGTCGGCAATGGCCGCCTCGCGGTCGAGGCATTCCGGTCGAAGAACCCGCGCATGATCCTGATGGATGTCTCGATGCCGGAGATGAACGGGCTCGAGGCGACCGGCGCGATCCGGGCGGACGAAGCACAGGGCGCAGGCAGGGTGCCGATCGTCGGCGTCACCGCTCACGCGCTCAAGGGCGACCGTGAGCGCTGCATCGACGCCGGAATGGACGACTATCTGTCCAAGCCGATCAGCCCGAAAGCGCTTACCGGCAAGGTGGCGCGGTGGCTGGGAGGCGAAGCGGCCGCCGAGCGCGACGTCGGGTAGGCAGCCATATGGTGCGATCGCACCATATGAGATCGTTCCGGTTTGGTACAACCTGCGGGTGAGGGGTTGCGGTTCTTGACCCTTTCCGGGCGGGATGAGCAGCCGCTGGCCAGTGACCGGTCCGAATGAGCCCCAACGGGACCGGTCGGGGCCTTGTGCCCAGCCATTGCGGACATTGCCGATCTGGCATTGCTCTCCCGTCCGGCCTTTTCTTCCAAAAATCGTCACCACGCGGCTGAGCCGCCATGGTTTGCCGGCTTACCTGTCCCGGCGCGCCAAGCCGCTGATTCCCCGAGTGCAATCGTGCGCCGTCCCAAGCGGTTCCGACCCCGTTCGCCGCGGCCCACAGCAGGCGTAGCCGGGGCGACACATAACTGTCATCGAACTGTTACACAGGCCCGATATGGCCTCTCCCGTCGCCATCAGGCGTCGACATCGATCCTGAACGGGAGTTTGCTCCAATGAACAAGTTTCTTCTCACGGTTTCGGCGGCAGCGCTCGCCCTGACCGCTTCGGCCGGCGTCTCCGCCGCGCGCGACCAGATCCAGATCGCCGGTTCCTCGACGGTTCTTCCCTACGCGAAGATCGTTGCCGAGAATTTCGGCGAGACCTTCCCCAACTTCAAGACGCCGGTGGTCGAGTCCGGCGGCTCCTCGGCCGGCCTGAAGGAATTCTGCAAGGGCGTCGGCGAAGGCACCATCGACATCGCCAATGCATCGCGCAAGATCAAGGAGTCCGAGGTCAAGGCCTGCGCCGAAAACGGCGTCAAGGAAATCCAGGAAGTCCAGTTCGGCTATGACGGCATCGTGTTCGCGACCGACATCGCAGGCCCGGATTGGGCGCTGACCCCGGCCGACGTCTACAAGGCGCTCGCCGCCAAGGTCGCTGTCGACGGCAAGCTGGTCGACAATCCCAACAAGAAGTGGAGCGACGTGAATTCGTCGCTGCCGGACTGGGACATCGTCGCCTATATCCCGGGCGAGAAGCACGGCACCCGTGAGGTGTTCGAGGAGAAGCTGCTGGTCGCCGGCTGCAAGGAGCTCGGCGGTGTCGAGGCTGCGACCGCAGAAGGCATGGACGAGAAGGCCGCCGAATCGGCCTGCAAGCAGGTCCGCAAGGACGGCGGCGCGGTCGATATCGACGGCGACTACACCGAGACGCTGGCCCGCATCGACTCCAACAAGACCGGCGTCGGCGTGTTCGGCCTGTCGTTCTACGAGAACAATGCCGACAAGCTGAAGGTCGCGACCGTCAACGACGTCACGCCGTCGGTCGAGACGATCTCGGCGGGCGAGTATCCGGTGTCGCGTCCGCTGCAGTTCTACGTCAAGAAGGCGCATATCGGCGTCGTTCCGGGCCTCAAGGAATATGTCGAGTTCTTCCTCGACGACCAGATGGTCGGCCCCGACGGTCCGCTCGCCGAATACGGCCTCGTGCCGGCGCCGGACGCCGAGCGCGACGCGCAGCGCGACGCCTTCTCGGGCGGCAAGACCATGTAATCAGGCCGCAAGGCCGAACCCGCAGGCGGCGACCCGCCGCCTGCGGGCCATTGTTTGATCGTTTCTTGCCTTGCGTAGTGCCGGGCGGTTCTGGAGGGGCCAGGGTGACGGCGAACCTCATCATCACCATCGTCCTCCTGATCGGGGCGGTCGGTTTCATCCTCGGCCGCAGGCGCGCCAGGACCCAGCAGGCGGACAGTGCCGAGAAGCCCCATTCGCGGGCGCATTATCACGGCTGGTGGGTGCTTATCCTCGCCGTCGTCCCGGCGATGCTGTTCATGGCCGCCTGGTCGCTCGGCAGTGCCGCCTATATCGAGAGCGAGATCCGCTCGAAGCTGCCCGAGCAGACCGAGGACAGCGCGATCGCCAGCCGGGCGCTCGCCTACGGCATGGTCACCAACCTTGCCAACGGGCTGCGGCGGATCGAAGGCGATCCCGCATACGAAACCCTTCCGCGCACTTTCGAGGAACTTCGCCCGATCCTGGCCGAGCGCGGCGTCGCGCTGGCCTCCGAGACGCAGGACTACATGATCCCGCTGGCGATCGAGTACAACGCCTTGCAGGACGGGGCACGGCTCATTGGCGGCGTACTGGCGCTGGCGATCTCGCTTGGCGGTGCGCTTCTGGGCTTGAACAGCATCCAGCTGCGGTCCCGCGCGCGCAACAATGTCGAGCGCGTGATCCTGTGGGGGCTGATGGCGGCGTCGACGATCGCGATCATGACGACGGTCGGCATCGTGTTCTCGATGCTGTTCGAGACGGTCCATTTCTTCCAGTCCGTGTCGATGACCGAGTTCTTCTTCGGCACGGTCTGGGATCCGCGTTTCGCCGCCGCCGGGTCCGGTGGCGCCGAAGGCCAGTTCGGCCTGATCCCGCTGCTTGCCGGCACGGCCTACATCGCATTCGTGGCGATGCTGTTCGCCGTACCCGTGGGCCTGATGGCTGCGATCTACATGGCCGAATACGCCACGCCGCGTGTCCGCTCGGTGGTCAAGCCGCTGCTTGAGGTGCTGGCCGGCATCCCCACCATCGTCTACGGCTTCTTCGCGCTGGTCACGGTCGGGCCGTTCCTGCGCGACATCAGCGCCGCGATGGCCGGCGGCGCACCCTTCATCCAGGCGCAGAGCGTGCTCACCGCCGGGCTGGTGATGGGCATCATGCTGATCCCCTTCGTCTCGTCGTTGTCCGACGACATCATCACCGCGGTTCCCGGCGCGATGCGCGACGGGTCCCTGGGGCTCGGCGCGACGCGGTCGGAGACGATCAAGCGCGTCATTCTTCCCGCGGCCCTTCCCGGCATCGTCGGCGCGCTGCTCTTGACGGCCTCGCGCGCCATCGGCGAGACGATGATCGTGGTGCTGGCCGCCGGCGTCGCCGCCAACCTGACCGCAAATCCGTTCGAGGCGATGACGACGATCACCGTCAAGATCGTCAACCAGCTCACCGGCGATCTCGAGTTCACCTCGCCGCAGACGCTGGTCGCCTTCGCGCTGGGCATGACGCTGTTCGTGCTGACGCTCGGCATGAACGTCTTTGCCCTCTACATCGTGCGCAAGTACCGGGAGCAGTACGAATGACCGACACGACGCTGCACACCGGTGGCCGTGCGCTCGCCGGCACCCGCGATATCGGTATCCGCAGGCGCAACGCAGCGGAACGGCGCTTCCGTCTCTACGGCGTCGTCGCGATCGCGATCGGCATCTTCTTTCTCGCCGCGCTGATGTGGTCCGTGTTCTCGAAGGGCTATACCGCCTTCTGGCAGACGGCGATCCAGCTCGAGATCGAGTTCGACGAGAGCGTGATCGACCCGAAGGGCGTGCGCAACGATGACCCGAACGTGCTCCTGACCGCCAACTATCCGAAGCTCGCCGCGGCGGCGATCGTGAAGAAGCTCGGCGTCGACCCGACCGACAAGAAGCTGGCCCGCGAGGCGGCCGGCATGATCTCGAATGGCGTGCGCACGCAGCTTCGCGACCTCGTCATGGGCAACCGTACGATCATCGGCACGACGCGCGACGTCTGGGTGCTGGCCGGCGCGGACATCGATTCCGCCCTCAAGGGCCAGGTCGACCTGTCGGTCGAGGAATCGCGGCGCAAGGTCTCCGACCAGCAGGTCGCCTGGATGCGGCAGATGGAGGAAGACGGGTCGATCGCGCAGCATTTCAACACCGGCCTGTTCAGCTTCGGCGCTTCGAGCCGCCCCGAGACGGCGGGCATGGGCGTCGCCATCGTCGGCTCCTTCTACATGATGGGCATCGTCCTGCTGCTGGCGCTGCCGATCGGCGTCGCCGCCTCGATCTATCTTGAGGAGTTCGCCGCCAAGAACCGCCTGACCGACCTGATCGAGGTCAACATCAACAATCTGGCCGCGGTGCCATCGATCGTGTTCGGCCTGCTCGGCCTCGCGGTGTTCATCAATTTCGCCGACCTGCCGCGCTCGGCCTCGATCGTCGGCGGCCTCGTGCTCACCCTGATGACCCTGCCGACGATCATCATCGCGACGCGCGCAGCGCTGCGCGCCGTGCCGCCTTCGATCCGCTCGGCCGCGCTGGGCCTCGGTGCGTCGAAGACGCAGATGGTGTTTCACCACGTGCTGCCGCTCGCGGCTCCGGGTATCCTGACAGGAACGATCATCGGGCTGGCGCAGGCGCTCGGCGAAACCGCGCCGCTTCTCCTGATCGGCATGGTCGCGTTCGTCGCCGACTATCCCACGACGCCGTTCGATCCCGCGACGGCGCTGCCGGTGCAGATCTATATGTGGGCCAACGAGGCCGAACGTGCCTTTGTCGAACGGACGTCGGGGGCGATCATCATCCTCTTGATGTTCCTGGCCGTGATGAACATCGCCGCCATCTTTCTGCGCCGCCGGGTCGAGCGGCGCTGGTAACGGAGTGGAAGGAAATGAACATGTTGACCGAAGCGGCCGTCGAACAGAAGCTTGACGGCATGAAGAACGAACGCGACATCAAGATGCGCGGCGTCGACGTGACCGTCCACTATGGCGACAAGCAGGCGCTGTTCGACGTCAATCTCGATGTTCCCGACCGCCAGGTCATGGCGCTGATCGGCCCCTCGGGCTGCGGCAAGTCGACTTTCCTGCGCTGCCTCAACCGCATGAACGACACGATCGACATCTGCCGGGTCGGCGGAAAGCTGACGCTGGACGACCAGGACATCTACGATCCGAAGATCGACGTCGTGGAGCTCAGGGCCCGCGTCGGCATGGTGTTCCAGAAGCCCAACCCGTTTCCGAAGTCGATCTACGAGAACGTCGCCTACGGCCCGCGCATCCACGGCCTTACGAAGAACAAGGCGGAGCTCGACGCCATCGTGGAATCGAGCCTCAGGAAGGCGGCCATCTGGGACGAGGTGAAGGATCGCCTGAGCGAGCCGGGGACCGGACTTTCCGGCGGCCAGCAGCAGCGCCTGTGCATCGCCCGCGCGGTCGCCGTGTCGCCCGAGGTCATCCTGATGGACGAACCGTGCTCGGCGCTCGACCCGATCGCGACCGCGAAGGTCGAGGAGCTCATCGACGAGCTGCGCGAGAACTACACGATCGTCATCGTGACGCACTCGATGCAGCAGGCGGCGCGCGTGTCGCAGCGCACCGCGTTCTTCCATCTCGGCTACCTGGTCGAGGAGGGGCCGACCGACCAGATCTTCACCAGCCCGAGCGACAAGCGGACCCAGGACTACATCACCGGCCGGTTCGGCTGAGCAGGACCAGGACGACGAGGATACCGAGATGGGCGAACATACCGTCACCTCCTTCGACGACGATCTCGAACAGATCGACCGTTTGATCCGCGACATGAGCGATTTGGCGCGGTCGATGCTGCAGGCTTCGACCGGCGCGCTGCTCAACGGGGACAACGCGTTGGCGCAGCGCGTGATTTCCGACGACGCGGTCATGGATGCCAAGCAGCGCGATCTCGACGAAAAGTCGGTGACGCTGATCGCCAAACGCCAGCCCATGGCTCAGGACCTGCGCGCCGTCATCGGCGCCATTCGCATGGCCTCCGACCTGGAGCGCATCGGCGATCTCGCCAAGAACATCGCCAAGCGTGTCGGTTCGGTGGGACAGAACTCTACGCCGCGTCCGCTCTCCCATTCGATCAACGCGATGGCCGGGATGGTGGAAGAGCAGATCGAGGGCGTCATCGAGCACTTCGTGGCGGATGATCCCGAGGCGCTCAAGAGGCTGCGCGCCCGCGACGAAGAGATCGACATCCAGTACACGTCGGTGTTCCGCGAGCTGCTCACCTACATGATGGAAGACCCGCGCAACATCACCACCTGCACGCATCTGCTTTTCTGCGCCAAGAATCTCGAGCGCATCGGCGATCACGTCACCAACATCGCCGAAAACGCGTATTATACGCTCACCGGCGCGCAGCTGCCGATCGACCGCCCCAAGCTGGACGAGACGCAGATGTCCGCGCCGGCGGCGTGAACGGACCAGGGTACGGCACAGAATGATCGCCCCCAAGATCATGGTCGTCGAGGACGAGGAGCCGCTATGCGTGCTGCTCCGCTACAATCTCGAGGCCGAAGGCTACCAGGTCGAGATCGTCAATCGCGGCGACGAGGCCGAACTGCGCCTGCAGGAGAACGTGCCCGACCTGCTGGTGCTCGACTGGATGGTGCCGGCAATCTCCGGCATCGAATTGTGCCGGCGCCTGCGCATGCGTCCCGAGACCGAGCGGCTGCCGATCATCATGCTCACCGCGCGCGGCGAGGAGAGCGACCGGGTGCGCGGCCTTTCGACCGGTGCCGACGACTATCTCGTCAAGCCGTTCTCGACGCCCGAGTTCATCGCGCGGGTGCGCGCGCTTCTGCGCCGGGCCAAGCCCGAGGTGCTTTCGAGCGTGCTCAAGGTCGGCGACATCGTGCTCGACCGGGAGTCGCACCGGGTCTATCGCCGCAAGAGCGAGATCCGCCTCGGGCCGACCGAATTCCGGCTGCTCGAATTCATGATGCAGCATCCAGGCCGCGTGTTCTCGCGGTCTCAGCTTCTCGACAATGTCTGGGGCGAGACGATCTATATCGACGAGCGCACGGTCGACGTCCATGTCGGGCGGCTGCGCAAGGCGGTCAACAATGGCCGCATGCCGGACGTGATCCGTACGATCCGCGGCGCCGGCTACGCGATCAAGGAGGCGTGACCGGCAGCGTTTGACCTGCCGCGCACTTGCCGGTCGTCCGCCAGCCATGTTTATCTGCGCCTGCGCTGGCTGGGAGGATGCGCAGCAGATGAGGTCGATCCACAAGACATTGCTGTTGCCGGTTTGCGTGGCCATCGTTCTGGTGATGGCGCTGGCGGTCTCGCCGGCTTTTGCCGGATCGTCCGACGATCGCTCCGGCACCGTCCTACGGAACTGGTACCGGCTGACGCTTGAACTCGTCCGCCACACGCCGACCTATTCGCCACCCGTGGCCAGCCGGTCCTTCGCCTATCTCGGTATCGCGGCCTTCGAGGTCGTGGCGAGCGGTGACGCCGGCCTCGTTACCCTGTCCGGCCAGCTCAACGCGATGCCGCCCATGCCGCAGCGTGACGCCGGCCGCGAGTATGACGACGCGGTGGCGCTGCAGGCGGCAATGTCGGCGGCGGTGCGTGAATTGTTCGGCAATACCGGCCCGACCGGACTGAAGGCCATGGACTTCATCGCCAAGAAGCTCGACGCCGAGGCTTCGGCCGGTGTTGGGCCGGATGTCGCCGAGCGCAGCGCCGCCTACGGGCACGCGGTCGCGGAGGCGATCCTCGGCTGGTCGCGCGACGATGGCGGCGCGGTGGTCGACAATCTTGGCTTTCCTTCGTCCCACGTTCTGACGCCCGGTCCAGCGCACTGGGTCCCGACCAATTTGATCGGTATCCAGCAGAAGCCGCTTCTGCCCGAGTGGGGCGAAAACCGCACCTTCGTCCTGCCGGACGGCGCGACCTGCGGCCTGCCGCCGCCGCCGGAATACAGCGAGGACGAAGGCTCCGATTTCTATCGCGAGGCGCGCGAGGTCTACGACACCTTCAATGCGCTGACCGATGAGCAGCGCGCCATCGCGCGCTTCTGGTCCGACGATCCGATGCTGTCGCCGACCCCGCCCGGACACTGGCTGTCGATCGCGCTTCACGTGCTCGACAAGGACGGCCACGATCTCGGCGACCGCGTCGACGCGCTGGCCCGGCTCGGTATCGTGCTCGCGGACGCCTTCATCGGCTGCTGGCACGAGAAGTACAAATTCGATCTGGTGCGGCCGGTGACCTATATCCGCCGCCTCATCGATGCGGATTGGGACGCGATCCTGATCACGCCGCCATTTCCCGAATATCCGAGCGGCCACAGCACGCAGTCAGGGGCGGCCGCGGATGTCCTGACGAACGTGTTCGGCGAGGATTATGCGTTCACCGACACCACGCATGAGGATGACGGTCTGCCGTCGCGTGACTTCGCAAGTTTCTGGGACGCGGCCGAAGAGGCCGGCATCTCGCGGCTCTATGGCGGTATCCACTATCGCGCTGCGATCGAGCGCGGGCTCGATCAGGGCCGCTGCATCGCCGCTCATGTCAACGCGCTGAGGACGCGGCGATGACGATGCGCCGGCTGCTTCGTCTGTTCGTCGCGCTCGGTGCCACGGCATGCCCGACCGGCGCGCTGTACGCTTCCGCTGAAGATCCGACTGTCCCCGTCTTTGTCGAGGAAACCGCCTCAGGAGTCGACAGCAGCTATGATGGCGGCTGGGAGTTCATGGTCGGAGGCGGCGTCGCGACGTTCGACTGCAGCGGCGACGGCCTGCCCGACATGCTGCTATCGGGCGGTGAGGCTCCGGCCTCGTTCTATCGCAACGTCTCGGAGCCGGGCGGCGCGCTGCGCTTCGAGAAGGCGGAGAGCGGCATCGAACTCGACGGCGTGACCGGCGCCTATCCGCTCGACGTCGATGGTGACGGCACCACCGATCTGGCGCTGCTGCGCGTCGGCGAGAATGTGATGATGCGCGGGCTCGGCGCGTGCCGGTTCGAACGCGCGAACGAGGCCTGGGGCTTCGACGGCGGCGATGCCTGGTCGACGGCGCTCGCCGCGACCTGGGAAGCGGGAGCCAAGTGGCCGACCATCGCCGTCGGCAACTACATCGATCGTCGCGAAGAAGGGTTCCCGTGGGGCTCGTGCACCGACAACTGGCTGCATCGTCCGGGCGAGGGTAATCGCGGCTTCGCGCCGCCTTCCGCGCTGACGCCGAGCTACTGCGCGCTGTCGATGCTGTTCACCGACTGGAACCGGTCGGGGACGCCGTCGCTGCGGGTTTCCAACGACCGCGAATATTACAAGGGCGGGCAGGAGCAGCTCTGGCGCGTCGAGCCGGGTCAGGCGCCGTCGCTCTATACCGAGAAGGACGGCTGGAAGCCGCTGCGCATATGGGGCATGGGCATTGCCGGCCGCGATCTCGACGCCGACGGCTACCCGGAATATTTCCTCACCAGCATGGCCGACAACAAGCTGCAGACGCTGGTCGCCGACAGCGGGCCGCAGGGCATGCAGCCCGTCTATCGCGACGTCGCCTATGCGAAGGGCGTCACCGCCCACCGCCCCTATGTCGGCGAGACCGTCAAGCCGAGCACCGCCTGGCACGCGCAGTTCGAGGACGTCAACAATGACGGGCTGGCCGATCTCTTCGTCGCCAAGGGCAACGTCGCCGAGATGCCCGACTTCGCGGCGGAGGATCCCAACAACCTGCTCCTGCAGCGGGTGGACGGGACCTTCATGGAAGCCGGCGACCGGGCAGGGGTGGCGAGCGTCGCCATCGCCCGCGGCGCAGCGGTGGTCGATCTCAATCTCGACGGCCTGCTCGATCTCGTGGTGGTCAATCGCTGGAAGCCGGCGCAGGTGTGGCGCAACACGTCCGCCGATGCCGGCAACTGGATCGAAGTCCTGCTCGACCAGGCCGGTTCGCCGAACCGCGCCGCGGTCGGGGCGTGGCTCGAGGTTCGTCGCGGCGAGACGGTGACGCGCCGCGAGATCACGGTCGGCGGCGGCCACGCCAGCGGCGAGGCCGGCTGGTGGCATGTCGGGCTGGGATCGGATGACGACGCCGAGATGCGGGTGGTATGGCCGGACGGCGTTGCCGATCCCTGGCAGCCGGTCGAGGCGAACCGCTTTTACGTCGCCCGGCGTGGCGCTCCGCCGAGGCCGTGGGCGGTGGGCGACGTGCTCCAGTAGGAAGCCGCGCACCGGTCAGGACACACGCCAACCCGCTCCACCATCCTGCGTTCCCGCATTTCTACGACGCGCGGTGACGCCACGTCGCGCCACAATGTCCCGGAACCCGGCTTCAGGCGATCTTGCGGCCTTCCACGACGCTGCCGCCGGCGGCGAACACGTCCTCGTCGAGAAGCAGCAGCGCCGTCATCGCCGAGCCGTCGCGGATCAGCGGTTTCTCGTTCGGCTGGGTGTCGAAGCTGATCGCCGCGGCGTGGCGTCCGCCGGCGGTGCGGGCGATTGCCTCGTGGATGGCGGGCTCGACGATGTCGAAGGCCAGCGCGCCATGGCCGACAATCGCCACCGGTGCGGGATCAAACAGCGCGAAGAGGCTGCCGAGCCCGAAGCCGATCGCCTCGCCGGCGGCGCGAAAGGCCGCGCGCTCCGGCCCGTCGCGTTCGCGGGCCGCGTCGGCCAGCGCCTGCATCTCCTCGTCGCCGATATCGGCCATCGGCGTGTCGAGCGGATCGCCGCCGCGCGCGTTGCGCAGCACCGCGTAGTTGCCGGCATAGGCCTCGATGCAGCCGCGCCGGCCGCAGCGGCACAGCGCTCCGTCGGGAATGTGGACCATATGGCCGAATTCGCCGCCGGATGAATGCGTGCCGGTGAAGAGCCGCCCGCGCAGCATCAGCCCCATGCCAATGCCGTTCGACAGAAGGATCGCGTAGAAATCGTCCTTGTAGCGCTCCGGCGCGCGCCATCTCAGCGCTTCGGCGATCATGTTGCAGTCGTTCTGCACGGTGACGGGGAGCCCGAACTCGGCCTCGAGCAGGTCGCCGAAGGGAATGTCGCTGTGCGGGGTGATCGGCGACCACAACAGCGTCGTCGCGTCGGAATCGGTGATGCCCTGAACGGCCAGCGTCAGCCGCGAGGGTGGTGCGCCCTCCGTCGCGTGTTCGATGACGCCGCGCGTGGCCGATATCACTGCTTCGACCAGCTCGTCGCGGGGCAACGTCAGCGTCGACAGCCTCAGATGCTGCTCGGCGACCACCCGGCCGGTATAGTCCATCAGGCTGGCAGAAACGACGTTGAGCGACAGGACGACCGAAACCACCGACGCCGCATCGGGATTGAGCGACAGGGCGACCTGCGGCCGACCACGTCGCGCCGCCGGCATTTCCGCCGATTTGGTCTCGACCAATACGCCTTCGGCGATCAGGTCGGCCGAAATGGCCGAGATCGTCGAGTGGCTGAGCCCGCTGGAGCCGGCGATATCGGTCCGCGAGGGCTGCCCGGAGCGCCTGACCGCGGAAATGACCAGTGCGCGGTTGCGCCGACGCAGGTCGTCGTGACGGATTCCGACCGTCATATCGATCCGTTCCTCCCCTCCCGGTGGCCTCCGGGGTAGCCCCATGGCCGGTCCGGTCTTATTCTCGAGCGGGATATTGACATAGACGAACGGCTGAGTCATTATTTTTTTCGAGGCTCGAAAAAAAGAGCTTCCGAGCAGTACAGTCGTCGCGCCATCGTGGCGCATGGGAGGAAATCATGAAGAATGCAGCCACCGCCATCCTGGCGGGTCTCGCGTTGTCGCTTTCGCTGTCGACCGCCGCGCTTGCCGAGGGCAAGACGATCGGCGTGTCCTGGTCGAACTTCCAGGAAGAGCGCTGGAAGACCGACGAGGCAGCCATCAAAGCGCAAATCGAGGCCGACGGAAACACCTATATCTCCGCTGACGCACAGTCGTCCGCTTCGAAGCAGCTCACCGACGTCGAGACGCTGATCTCGCAGGGCGCCGATGCGCTGATCATTCTCGCGCAGGATGCCGGCGCGATCGGCCCGGCGGTCGAGAAGGCCGTCGCCGAGGGCATTCCGGTCGTCGGCTATGACCGCCTGATCGAGAATCCGAACGCCTTCTACCTGACCTTCGACAACAAGGAAGTCGGCCGCATGCAGGCCCGCGCGGTGTACGAGGCGCAGCCCGAAGGCAACTATGCCTTCATCAAGGGCTCGTCGTCGGATCCGAACGCCGATTTCCTGTTCTCCGGCCAGATGGAAGTGCTCAAGGAGGCCATGGATTCCGGCAAGATCAAGAATGTCGGCGAGGCCTACACGGATGGCTGGCTCCCTGCCAACGCGCAGAAGAACATGGAGCAGATCCTGACCACCAACAACAACGAGATCGATGCCGTAGTCGCGTCCAACGACGGCACGGCCGGCGGCGTCGTCGCGGCGCTCGAGGCACAGGGTCTCGCCGGTACGGTTCCGGTCTCCGGTCAGGACGGCGACCACGCCGCACTGAACCGCATCGCGCTCGGCACGCAGACGGTGTCGGTGTGGAAGGATGCGCGCGAGCTCGGCAAGAATGCCGCCAAGATCGCCAACGACCTGGCATCCGGGACCGGCATGGCCGATGTCGATGGCGCCGAGATGTGGTCGGGTGGCCCGAACGGCGTCGAGATGACGGCGATCTTCCTGAAGCCGGTGCCGATCACCAAGGACAACCTCAACCTCGTCATCGACGCGGGCTGGGTGTCCAAGGACGTGGTCTGCCAGGGCGTGACGGCCGGTTCGGTCGCCGCCTGCAACTGATCCAGAGCATTGTGACGGTGCGCGCCGCGGTTTGACGAAAACCGCGGCGCGTCTCTAAGGTAGGGATCCGGTTCCGCCCTGGTGGGCTGTCCGGTCGGGAGGAAGTCATGTCCGAAGCGGCCTCGCATGCGCCGGGCGAAACGGCCCGTGCAACCGAACTGAGCGGCGTAGCCCGCTTCATGAAAGCAACCGAACTCGATACCCGCATGCTGGGCATGGTCGGCGCGCTGCTGATCATCTGGGTGGTGTTCCACTTCCTGTCGGGCGGCCTGTTCCTGACGCCGCGCAACCTGTGGAACCTGTCCGTGCAGTCCGCCTCGGTGGCGATCATGGCGACCGGCATGGTGCTGGTCATCGTCACACGCAACATCGACCTGTCGATCGGATCGGTGCTCGGCTTCGTCGGCATGGTCATGGGTGTCACCCAGGCCGAGTTCCTGCCAGGCCTGCTCGGTTTCGGCAGCCCCGCCATCTGGGTCGTTGCGCTGCTGGTCGGCATCGTTGCCGGCGTTGCGATCGGCGCATTCCAGGGCTACGTCATCGCCTTCCTCAAGGTGCCCGCCTTCATCGTCACGCTTGGCGGTTTGCTGGTCTGGCGCGGGGCGGCCTGGTGGGTCACCAGCGGCCGCACGGTCGCGCCCATGGACACCGACTTCCGCCTGATGGGCGGCGGCCCCGATGGGTCCATCGGTGCCACCTGGAGCTGGGTCGTGGCCGCCATAGGCTGCCTCGCGGTGATCGTCGGGCTCTACAGCGCGCGGACCCAGCGCAAGAAGTTCCACTTCCCGCTGCGTCCGGTCTGGGCGGAAACCTTCCTCGGCGTCGTCGCGTGCGGCCTCATCGTCGGTGCCGTCGCGGTCGCCAATGCCTATCCATGGCCCATCGGCATCGTGCGGCGCTACGCCGAAGCCAACAACATCACCATTCCCGAAGGCGGGCTGTTCATCTCGCACGGCATCGCCATTCCCGTTCTCATCGCGATTGCGGTCGGCGTCGTCATGACCTTCATCGCAACCCGCACGCGCTTCGGCCGCTATGTCTTCGCGATCGGCGGCAATCCCGAGGCCGCCGAACTCGCCGGCATCAACACGCGCTGGGTCATCATGAAGATCTTCATGCTGATGGGCGTGCTGGCGGCGATCAGCGCGGCGATCTCCACGGCGCGCCTCAACGCGGCCACCAATGCGCTGGGCACGCTTGACGAGCTTCTCGTCATCGCGGCTGCGGTCATTGGCGGCACGTCGCTGGCCGGTGGTGTCGGCACGATCGCCGGTGCGATGCTTGGCGCGGTGCTGATGCAGTCGCTGCAGTCCGGCATGGTCCTGCTCGGCGTCGATACGCCGTTGCAGAACATCGTCGTCGGCCTCGCACTGGTCATCGCCGTCTGGCTCGACACCATGTACCGCAGCCGCATTCAGTGACACGGGAGCGATAGATGATGGATACTACCTCAACCCCGCTCGTCGAGATGAAGAACGTGTCGATCTCGTTCGGCGGCATCCATGCGGTCGACGATGCGTCGGTCGATCTCCACAAGGGAGAAGTGGTCGCCTTGCTGGGCCACAACGGCGCCGGCAAGTCGACGCTCATCAAGATCCTGTCCGGCGCCTACAAGCGCGATGCCGGGACGATCTTCGTGGACGGCGAGGAAGCGCACATCGCCAATCCGCGCGACGCCAAGAAATACGGCATCGAGACGATCTACCAGACGCTCGCGCTTGCCGACAATGTCGACGCCGCCGCCAATCTCTTCCTCGGACGCGAACTCAGGACGCGATGGGGAACGCTCGACGACGTCGCCATGGAATCGGAAACCCGCAAGGTGATGGGCCGGCTCAATCCGCGCTTCCAGCGCTTCAAGGACCCCGTCATCCGGCTTTCGGGCGGCCAGCGCCAATCGGTGGCGATCGCGCGGGCCATCCACTTCAATGCGCGCATCCTGATCATGGACGAGCCGACCGCAGCGCTCGGGCCGCAGGAGACGGCGCAGGTGGGCGAGCTCGTCAAGCAGCTCAAGCAGGACGGCATCGGCATCTTCCTGATCAGCCACGACATCCATGACGTGTTCGATCTCTCCGACCGCGTCTGCGTGATGAAGAATGGCCAGGTGGTGGGAACCGCCAGGACGACCGACGTCACCAAGGATGAGGTTCTGGGCATGATCATTCTCGGCAAATGCCCACCCGGTGCCACGCCGGGGCCGGGCGCCATGAAGGAAGCAGCCTGACCGATCGGTCTGAAGGGCACCGGGAGCTGCGGCGGCGAAAAAACGCGCCCTGCCTGTCGGAACCCGCACTCCGGGTCCGTCTTCAATCCATACGGGCCGATCCCGGCCCCGGTCATCAGGAGACGATACGATGCGTGTGATTGTGTTTGTGAAGGCGACTGAAGAAAGCGAAGCGGGGACGATGCCCTCGTCCGAGCTGCTCGAGGCCATGGGGCGCTACAACGAGGAGCTCGTCGAGGCCGGCATCATGGAGTCGGGCGAAGGTCTTCGCCCGTCCTCCGCCGGCAAGCGCATTGCCTTTGACGGGCCGGCCAGGACCGTGATTGACGGGCCTTTCGAGCGTCCAGGCGAGCTGGTTGCCGGCTTCTGGATCTGGAAGGTGAAGGACATGGACGAGGCCGTGGCGTGGGCGAAGAAGTGCCCCAATCCGATGTCCGGCCCGAGCGACCTCGAGATCCGGCCGTTCTACGAAATCGAGGATTTCGGCGACGCGATGACGCCCGAGCTCGTCGAGCAGGAAAAGCGCATGCGGGATCAGCTCGACGCCGGCTGAGTGCCGAAAAGGACCGTGACAAACAAAAAGGCCAGCCCGGAAGCTGGCCTTTTTGCATTGCGCATTCGTGTGGGCAGCGCTTGCGCTAGCCTATGATCGCGCCGCCGAACAGCAGGGCGAGTACCAGAACGACGATCACGATAACGATCAGAATGCGCGCTACACCCATCGCGGCACCCGCAACGCCGCGGAACCCGAGCAACGCCGCGACGCCTGCGACGATCAGAAGAATGAAAATCCATTTGATCATAATGCTGCCTCCGTAGGGCGGACCGCGGCCCGGCATCGTCGGCGCGACATGCGCCAGCTATGCAGGCCGGACGACTGCGGGGCGGGTAATCCCACCCCGCATGTCAGTGTCAGTAGCGGCCAGCCGGGCAGCGGTCGACGTAGATGCGCCCGGTGCGACGGCTGCGATATTCGCAATAGCCGCTGCGGGTCGCCTGACCGAGCAGCACGCCCGAGGCAGCACCGACAACGCCGCCGATGACGGCACCTTCGACACGGCCGGTCGCAAGACCGCCGATCGCCGCACCGGCAACACCGCCTACGGCGGCATCGCGTTCGACCGTCGTGCAGCCGGCGACCGTGAGAGCGAGAACGGCGGCGCAGATAATCTTCTTCATGTCATGTCCTCCAAAGGAAAATCAGTTGGTGCTTGTTGTTCGGCGACGCCGATCGAGAGGCAATTGAGTCGTCCAGAACGACAATTTGAAGGCGGTCAATGCCGCCTTTTTCAAGTCATCGCAAACGAAAATATGCCGGCAGCCATCGTGCCGAGGACGACGAGGAGGATGGTGATCAATCCTCCTGCGGAAACCGGCTTCGCTGCTGCCACGGCATCGCCGGACTGGAAGTCGCCGAGCGCCATGCGCGCCGCGTTTTCCACCCGGTTCATCTGCGTGATCATGGCGTGGATACCCCTGGTTCTGTTGAACGGCAGCATCTCAACGTATCCGGCGCGCGTTGGTTCCCTCGATAATCCAAAAGCTTCGCGCGTTGTGGTAAACGAAGCGTAAAGTAGCCGCCGCGCCACACCCGAAACCCGAGTGTCGTCTAGTTGGAGGAGGTGTTCGCCTGCCTGGCCAGTTGCCGGGTCCCGTCTTCTCCAGGCTGGAGCACACCGCGGGCGAGGGCGGCGACATATTTGACGTATTCGGTCAGGAGTACGCGGAACGCCTGGGGGTTGGTGATCCACTCGCCGTCGTCCAGCCGCGTGTTGACCACCGGATAGGGCTGGAGCTCGGCACCGGCGAGGCGGCGGCGCATTTCCAGCATGCTGCGCGGCATGTGGTAGTTGTTGGTGACGAGGATCGCGCTGTCATAGGCGTGGCGGACGAGCCATTTCGCGCTCTCCTCGGCATTGCCGATGGTGTCGAGCGCTGCGTGGTCGATATCCACGCAGCAGGCGAACAGCTTGCGGTCGCCGCCGGTGGCGCGGCGCAGGTCGTTGATGTCGGCGACCGGGTTGACGCCGCTGATCAGGAGCCGCTTGCCCTTGCCCGCCCGCAGCAATTCGACCGCCGCCTCGATGCGCGAGTGGCCCCCGGTCAGCACGATGATGGCGTCCGCGGCGCGCGGGTCGGGCGGAGTCGACATGCCGACGATCTGGCCGGCAAACCAGGCGAAGCCGCCGCCGAGCACCGCCAGCGTCAGGATCCCGGCGAGGCCGATCCTGCGGACGAGCCTCAAGACGGCGCCCTGCCGCCGGCCATCGGCGGATGGCTGCCCGCGCGCGGTTTCAGCGTCCTGATCGTCCCGTCCCGTCATTTCCCAACCGATAATGCGGAAATGCGGCGATGGATAGCCGGAACTTGGCGGCAATTGCGGCGGCACGTCGCGGATGCCTCACGATGCATCGGTCTGGCGCTGGTCGAGCTCGCGCAGATAGGCGATGACGGTGAAATGGGTGGTGACTGCGGTGAGCGCGGCGACCACCAGCACCACGAGCCCGACGCCGATATAGCCGCTGGTGCCGATCGCGAAGGTGCCGAACAGCGCGGCCGCCTGGTCGGCTTCCGGCGTCGCCAGGTTGCGCGACGCCCACCAGGAGAACAACGCGAACGCGATGGCCGCGGTGGCTCCGCCGGCCGCCGCGCCCTTCATGCCGGTCAACAGGAAATGGCGGCGGAACTCCGCCGCGATGAAACGCGCCTCGGCGCCGACGAAATGCAGCACCTCGATGATGTGGCCGTTGCCTGCCATGGCGCCACGCGTCGCGAAGACGACGGTGAGGACCGTCGCCGAAAGCATCAGCACCAGAACCGCCGTGCCGATGCTGACCGTTGTCCGCGCCATGGTCACCAGCCGGTCGACCCAGTTGCGGTGGTCGTCGAGCGTCGCGGCTGGCACTTCCGCCGCGATCCCGGCCCGCATCGCGGCGAAGTCGGGCGGGCTCTCGGGATCGATGGTCACGATGACGAGGCGCGGCACCGGAAGCTCGTCGATGTCGAGGCCGGTGCCGAGCCAGGGTTCGAGCAGGCGCGCAGTGGCCTCGCGGTCGACGATGGATGTCGAGGTCACGCCGGAGAACTGCGCCGCGACGCGCGCGGCGTCGGCGAGTGCGGCCTCCATGTCGAGGCCGTCGGCGGGCTTGATCTGGATCGTCGCCTCGCGCGCGATCTGGCTCTGCCAGGTCGACGCCGTATCGCGCACCAGCGTCACCGCGCCGAGCGTGAGGCATGACAGGAAGGTCATGATGGCGATGACGAAGACCATCGCGCGGCCGGCGACGTTCTGGGGCGGAACGATCGGCGCCTGCCTGCGGTGCGGCTTGGCGGCGGCGCGCTGCGCGGGTGTCGCGATCCCGCCTTCAGTCATAGATGTTCAGCCTGCCGCCGGCGAGGATCATGCGCCGCGCGTCGACCTGTTCCATGAGGCCGAGATCGTGGGTGGCGATGACCACGGCGGTGCCGAGCCGGTTGAGCTCGATGAACAGACGCAGGAGACGGCGCGCCAGCGGCGGGTCGACATTGCCGGTGGGCTCGTCGGCGAGCAGGATCTCCGGCTGCTCGATCAGCGCGCGGGCGATCGCGGCGCGCTGCTTCTCGCCGCCCGACAACACGGGCGGCAGGACGTGCATGCGGTCGCCGAGCCCGACCCATTTCAACAGTTCGATCACGTCGCCGCGATAGCTCGCCTCGTCGCGGCCGCGGATGCGCAGCGGCAGCGCGACGTTCTCGTAGGTGGTCATGTGGTCGAGCAGTCGGAAATCCTGGAACACCACCCCGATCCGCCGCCGCAGAAGCGGCAGTTCGCGCCGCGTGATGCGCGAGCGGTCCTTGTTGAAGATGGTGATCAGGCCGCGCGTCGGGCGCAGCGACATGAACAGAAGCCGCAGCAGCGACGTCTTTCCGGCGCCGGACGGTCCGCTCAGGAACTGGAACGACCGCTCGGGCAGGTGGAAGGAGATGTCCTTCAGGATCTCCGGGCCCATGCCGTATCTGAGGCCGACATTTTCGAAACGGATCACGGTGAGGGACCTGACCTTACCAAGGGATTTCGCCTGCGCGCGGAAGCATGCCGAAATTGGGTATGCATGGTTAACCGCCGGTTAAGATACACGCTCCGGCAGGCCTGCGGTGTCGAAGCATTAACCATTTCGCAGTACCGGTTGCGAAGGAAGCGTGAGAATCGCATGACGGCAGATCGTAACCCAAGGCCGATTTCCGGCGAAATCATGACCGGAAGCGGGGTCCCGTCCCGGCCGCAGGCCGGGCCGCGGCAGGACGAGGTCGTCGATGCCGAGTTCGAGACCGTGGAGGCGTCCGGCAGCCGGGATACGGTCACCGCGCCGCCGCGCATGACATCCGCGCCGGAGGCGGTCTCCGTGGCAGGCATGGAATCGCTGCGCATGTCGGGCGAGGACAGCGCGGCAAGCGCCCGGGGCGGGCCGCTGTTCTGGGTCTTCGGCATGGTGCTCGTCGTCGCGGCGTTCTGGGTCTCGGGCGGCCACGCGCTGGTGCGCGGCATGCCGTTCCTGCAGGAGCCCGTCGTAGCCATCGAGCCCTCGGGGCTCAGGATCGCCAATCTGAAGACGCGGATCGACGAAACCACCGGCCGCGCGTTCCTCGTCGTCGACGGCGAGGCCGTCAATGAAAGCAATGCGCCCGCCGTGATGCCGCGCATCGAAATCAGCGTCGTCGGCTCCGACGGCGGCATGACGCGCTATTTCATGGGGACAAGGGGCCGCACCTTGCCGCCCGG
>JAMLJD010000062.1 GCA_023953775.1 Rhizobiaceae bacterium
CTCGCCCGTCCCGCTGGCCGGAAAGACGTTGAGCAGACTCTCGTAGTAGTAGCAGGTGGTCCAGTCGCCCGGCTCCCGCCCGAAGCGCGAGCGGATGTCGGCATGCGAGCCGTTGAGCGTCGCCTCGGCCGTCAGCGGCTGGATTTCCGAGGGAAGCTCGATGGCGAAGAAGCCGCCGCCCATGGCGAGCGGCACCATCTCGCGCGACAGGGTCGGCAGCTTCACCGTCTCCAGCCGCAGCCGGCAGTTCAGCTCCTCGACGTACCAGTTGGCGCCGCGAATGATCGAATCCATCGCCCTGTCTCCTTACGCCGCTACGCGCAGGTTCGGCCTGCCGAGCGAGTTGATGGCCGCTGCGATCGCCGCCGCGAGCGCGTCGAAGGCTTCCGGCTGCGGCTCGGTGTAGATCTGGAGATCGACGAGGTCGGGCGTCTCGGCAAAGCGCGCGCGAACACGCATGGCGCCGGCCTCAAGCAGGGTTGCCGGGTTCATCGCCGGATCCCACAGCACCTCGTAGTCGATGAGCGCGCCGAGCGCGACCAGGTCGCCGAGATACTCGTCGAGCGAGCGGAAGATCAGCGTCGCCGTATGCGGGTTGAGGTCCTCGGCCATGTACTTGCGCAGCGGCCGCAGCACCGCCTTCTCGATCGCGCGCCGCGTGCGGATGCGCTTGATCGAGCGCCAGTTCTTCACGGTCGGATCGGTGGCCGTGGTGAAGGGAGCCCACAACAGCCGCCCCTCGATCACGGTTCCGACGCCGTTCTGGTTGAGGAAGTTGGCATCCGAGCTGATGTCCCCATCGGTGTAGCCGACACGCTGCGACGGGCCGAGGACGCCGTTCAAAGGGCGGTTCCAGGCGGCCTTGAAGGGGTTTCCAGCTTCCTTGTCACGGCGCACGATCGCTCCGGCGACGTGCGGCGAGAGCGGGCGCGTGACATTGCCGTCACCCACATTGACCACCGCGTTCGGATACATGGCGATGACGTTGAGCGCCGTCGCGAAATCCTCGGCAAAGGCAGCGGCGGTCTCGCGGTTCGTGGTCGGCGTGTCGACGATCGCCATGCAGTCGATCAGCCGGGTGCAGACGCCGTTCATGGCCGAGGCGACGGCGTTGGCCGCATTGTCGAGCCGCTGGGAGGTGTAACCCGGCGCGATGATGATGCCCGGATACTTCTTGAACTCGGAATAGGCGTCGACGAACGCCCACACGCCGGTCTTGGCGCCGGCCGAGCCGGCGATGGCGTTGATCTCCTCTTCCAGCTTCTCGGCGGGGTTCTCGTTGGTCGAGTGCTGGGCGCGGTAGAACAGGATGTCCGTGACGATGCCTTCACTGGCGATCTGGTTGACCGCGTCGCGGGCAAGGCCTTCGCCCAGCTCCGCGACGGCCTCGGGATCGTCGAGCGGAATGCGCGACAGCTCGCCGATCGGATAGCGGGTGTTGGCGGCGGCCGGCGCAGGCAGCGCCATGCCGATCGTGGTCGAGTCGCGCGTGTCGATCTTGGCGATCGTCGACGTGAGGTCGGAGAAGACGCGGACGCCGACGAAATCAGTGGTTCCGGACATGGGCGCTCAATCCTCTTCTTGAGCCTTGCGGGTTTCCGGCGCACAATGCGCGCAGCAGCATTCCTTCGCACGACTGACAGCTGTCAGCAGGAACGACCGTCTCCTAGACTCCCGGCCACCATCCCGCCTGCGCATAATCCAGCGGTATCGGCACTGCATCCTTGATGGCGCGTGCTGCGAAGATATGCGCCTGCTTGTGGGCCATTGCGGCCTGGCCGAATGCGAACATGGTCTGGGCGTCCATTGCGGTGAGGCTGTTGTCGGCGGCGATCCAGACGAAATCGCTTTCCGCCCCATGCCAGCGATAGTCACCGGGCACTGCGCCCGCCCCGATGGCGGCAAGGGCCGCGATGGCCGCGCCGGTGATGTTCTCGCGGTCCTCGGGCCGGGACTGGTAGAGCTTGCCGCCGAAGGTGAAGCCGGCGGCAATGCGCCGGTCTCGCTCGGCGTCGACCAGTTCGGGGGTGATGGGCTCCGGCTCCACCTCGGGCGCGATCCAGTCCTCGCCGTCCCATCCCCAGCCGATGCCGACCGGCTCGGGCGCCTCGACCCAGCCCTTGTCTGCCGCATAGGCGGGATCGGCGACGACGATGTTGACGACGGTGCCGGCTTCTATGATTGCATGTCTCATGTCGCTCACCACATCACGATGACAAGGCCCGCAGTGCCGGCGGTGCCGTTATTGCCGGAGCCGCCGCCGGTGCCCCCTTGGCCGTAGTTGCCATTGCCAAAGCCCGAGTTCGCGGCGCCCCGCAACGCAGTACCGCTAAAGAGCACGCCGCCAGCGGCGGCCGCGTTCGAAGATGATACGCTGCCAAATGAAGACACGCCTCCAGGCTGTGCGGATGCCCCTTGGTAGACGCCTCCTGCGCCACCTGCGCCGATAGAGACGATGACCGGCCCGAGCACGTCGACGTATATCTCGCTATACGTGCCACCCGCCCCCGAGCCGATCGGTGCATTTGATGGCCCCCCGCTGCCACCATTGATGAGGCGGACAAACACCCGCGTTACGCCTTCGGGCGGCGTGAATGTTCCGGAGGTGGTGAAGACTTCCATGTTCCGGAAATGCAACCCGAGCGCCGCAGTGGCTGCTTTCCCGCTATCCAGCTCCACAAGCGCGGCCTGCACATCGTCGGCGGCCAGGCCGGTGCCCGTCTTGTCGAAGCTGGTTGCCGCAGCCGTCAGATCGTCCGCTTCGAGCTTTTCGCCCAGCGCAAGGTCCACCTCGCCCTTCGAGTAGGTTTCCGTTTTCGGATAGTAGCTCGACGGATCGAACGACGCTGCCGCCACCGCGCTGTCATGCGCCGCCTCGGCAAACCCTGCCGCCTGATTGCGCGCTATTACCGCCTCGCCGCGCGCGGTCTGCGCCGCCGTCCTGTCGTCGGCGACCGCCAACCTGTCTCCCGCGACCTGCCCGGCCAGCGCGCGCATTTCCGCGAGCATGGCCTGCATGGCGTTGGCGACGCCGGCGGTCGCCACGATCACCCAGTCGTCATGCGGGCCGGGATCGCCGAACACCGCGATGATCTCGACCATCAGCTCGCCCGTTGTCGGCTCCCACGCGATCAGGCGGGTGACGGCCGTGTCGTCGGGCGAGCCGTCGCGCGTCAGCGCCGGATACGGCCCCGGCACGAAGGTGGCGCGCTCATGCTCATCGGCAATGACGAAGGTATGGACGTCATTGGCCGCCAGCGCCGCCGGCGTCGAGGACCGCGCCATCAGGAAGCCGCGCTCCTGGATGAGCAGCACCGACTGGATCGCCGGGGTCAGCACATCGTTGATGCGCTGCAACCCGACATCGCGGATCAGCTTCTCGACCGATTCCAGCGAGGCCTTCTTGTCCTCGACCGGCCGCAGCCGCAGCTCGATCGCGTCGAGCAGCCGCTCGACCATCGCAAGGTCGAAGAGCGTGTCGCCGCGAAGGCGCAGCGTCTCACGCAGCGTGGGGCGATAGCTCACTGATGTCATCCCTGTGCTCGAGGACGGCCTTGCCCTTCATCACCGGGTTCGCGCCCGGCCGCAGCCATGTGCGCCCGATCCTGACCGGGCGCCTGAGCTTCACCTGATAGGACACGTCCAGCTCGACGCCGGCGAAGATGTCCTCGTTCTTCCTGCTCATGATGGTTCCTTTCCTGTGGTGCGGACGTCAGGAGGCGTAGGCGACGTCAGTGCGCTCGAACACCTCGAACAGCTTCCACTGGTCGGAGGACGCGCCCTCGATCCTGATCTTGTAGCTGTCGATGGCCGGCGAGACGTTGAAGATGAACTTCTTCGTCTTCAGGCTGGCCGGCGTCTGCGGCTCCGGCATGTCGGTGGCGGCATCGGCCGTCTCGACCGTGGTGAACGAG
Organism: Rhizobiaceae bacterium; assembly: GCA_023953775.1. GTDB lineage: Bacteria > Pseudomonadota > Alphaproteobacteria > Rhizobiales > Rhizobiaceae > JAMLJD01. The sequence continues at coordinate 3,915 of JAMLJD010000062.1, forward strand.
ACGCCGGTGAGCAGCTTGACGGCGAGGCTGTGCGCGTCCCCGTCCCAATGCGCCGCGCGCAGCACCACCTCGATCGTGTCGGCCGCCGCCGGCAGCGTGCGCTCCGTCGAGATGTGGACGAAGGACGTATCGCCACGGCTGACCGTGACGCAGGAGCGCGTCGGTCCGATGCCGAAGCCGGGCATGGCGTCCGTGGTGCCGATCAGCACCGCGCGCAGCTGCACCAGCGCCGGATGCGACGCGAGCGGGCCGGCGGGATTGTCGGTCGCGCCCGGCATGGCGACCCAGCCCGTGCCGGGGTTCATCTCGAAGATGATGCCGGTGCCGTCGGGAACGGCCGTGTCGGCGTTGATCTCGAGATAGCCGATGCCGCCGGCGAGCGTGACCGGGTTGAGCTGGACCTCGACGCGGGTCTGGTCGTAGCCGGAAAAGACCAGCTCGAAGGCAAGGTCGATGTCGCCGGCCGCGCCGATCCAGTCCGCGCCGTTGCGCTGGAAGAACGCGCCCTGGGCGTACTTTTCGCCATGCACCCGCGCCAGCCAGTGCGAGCCCTGGCTCACCGCCCACAGGCCGTAGCGCCGTCCCTTGACGAGCGACACGTTGCCGAAGTCGAACGTGGTTTCGGTCTCGCCGGCAGGGTCGGCATTGAGCGCCGAGGCGGCCAGCGTCGCCTTGGCAAGCACGGCGTCGGTGTTCGGCTTGCCGGTGGCGTCGATCTCGGTGACGAACAGATGCACGTCCCCCGAGCCGGCCTTGCGGGTGAAGAACAGGTTGACCTTGCGCAGCGCGCCTTCCTGCGCGTTGAGGAAGGTCTGCCCGACCTGAAAGCCCTGCACCGTCTCCGAATGCGTGACGGCGGTGCTGTACGGCTCGTTGATCGTCTTGACGATGTAATGGCGCCAGTAGGTATCGAGCTCGTAGCCGTAACCGTAAGGATGAGCCGCGCCGTTGTACCGCTCCGGGTCGTAGACGATGTTGGTCGACCAGTTATACTCCCAGACCTCCTTATCGTTGGTCTGCGGATTGACCCGCTCGACGAAGACGATCTGCTCGCCGAGGCCGTAATAGTCCTGATGGCCGTAGCGTGTCGTCCAGCTGTCGCCGGAATAGGCCGGCGTCTCGTACTGGCCGAGCGTTTGCACCTCGGTGCGCGTGCGCGTCTTCTGGATGTATTCCGTCATGGTCGAGGTATGGGTGGCGAGCGCAACCTCGCTGTCGCGGCCGCGCACCGAAAGCCGCACCACGTCGATGGCGCGCGGGAACACCATGTTGTCGACGACGGTGATACGCTCGTCGAGCGGGTTGGTCAGCGCCAGCGCCGAGCGCGCGAGCGCCGCGTCCGGGAAGTGCAGGCCCTCCTCGACCAGCGCGTCATAATCGCCGTGCTCGGTGTCCGACAGGTCCTCGCGCTGGAAATTGTCGGCCGCCCAGGCCATGTAGTCGTCGGGCAGGTCGGCAAGCCGCTTGGTGCGGGCGAAGTCCGCCGCGAGGCTCGTCACCATGCCCATCGGCGCGCGGCCACGCAGCTGCTGCGCAAGGCCGGCAATATCGGTGCCCAGCGTGTCGATCCGGCTGCCGGCGAGATCGAGGCGCTTTTCCACCAGCGTCAGCCGCGTGTCGAGGCGCTTGACCGAGATCAGCCGGTTGGCCGCGATCATCTCGATCGACTCGATGCCGGTCGGCGTCAGCGTGACATAGGCGACGCCCAGCACATTGGCATCGAGCGCCGGCGGCTGGGGATCGACATTCTCGACGCCCGCCACCCGGTCGACATAGGCGACACGCCGGCTTTCCGTCGAGACGACGCGCGCCTCGGTGGAGCGCGTCACGGGATCGAGAATGAAGGTGCGCGGCTGGGTCGCCGTGTCGATGGTGTTGCCCCACACGACGATGGTCACGATGCGCCGGGTCACGGCCGGCAGCAGCGTCGACAGGTCGATCGTCACCCCGCCCTCGTCGTCGCGGGCGAACACCTCGCCATTGCGGTAAAGCCTGCCCGGCGCAACCGTCACCTCGGCCGGACCGCTTTCCACCACCTGGAACTGGATATAGCCGGCCTGGTCGGTGATGGCGTCCCTGACGACATGATCGAGGGAGGCGCGCGACGATTCGCCGATAGTGTTCACATCCGCCGATGTGAAGATCTGGTTCACGTGACCCTTGACGATGCGTTCCATGGTGGGCTCCTAAAGGTGGTTCGGGATGCGCGCGTTAAGCGCAAGGGGCTGGTCGAGCCGCCGGCCATGGCCGAGCGTGATCGGGCCGGTGGTCTCGAAGGTGACGCCGAGCTTGTCGGTCAGCCGCTTTGAGGCGACGACGGCGTCCATGACGAACTCGACATGCGACAGGTCATCGTCGAGCATCGCCGACTGGCCGAGGAACGACTGGTCGAGCACGAATGCGTCGGCCGGCAGTTCCCGTTCGGCGAGGATCATCATCTCGGCCGTCTTCTCCGGGAAGCCGAGGCGGGTGACATCGAGGAAGCTGAAAGCATCGACGATCGGAGCGGCGACATCGGGATCATGAAGGTAAAGCACGTCCGCCAGCAGCTCGCCGCCGTCGTTGCGCCCCAGAAAGCCATCGTCCAGCGCGTCCACCCCGAGGAAGAATTGCCCCCTGCCATCTCCGATGTCGCTCTCGCGCAGGAAGCGCACATCGAGAGGATCGAAGCCGACCGGCACCGAGGTCAGAGACAGCTCGCTCTCCTCATGGACATAGGTGCTGTCGAGCCGGTAGCTGAATACCTGCGGCCGCGCCTCATGGACGTCGACGAAGTCCATGTCGAGCCCGCTGACATCGAGGGCAAAGCCGCAGGTCGAAAGGCCGGGCACAACCACCCGCTCGAAGTCCACCGCCTCGCGCACGCTGCGCCTGGTCGAGACCTGCGCGACGCGCAGCGGCTCGTCCGGCGCGCCGGCATGGCGGCGCAGCAGCGCCCGGCGGCCATGCAGCGCCGGCCCGTCATTGATGCCCGGCGCATCGACATCGAGCGCGCAGGCGTCGAGGAAGAAACCGTCTGGCGGCGTCCACTCCCCGGTGCCGTGCGCAAGCGTGATGCGCAGCCGCGGCATGCGCGATATCCATCCGTCCCACTGCTGTTTCGTCAGGTCCGGCGCCAGAAAGAACCCGCCCGGCGGCACCAGCGTCTCGACCAGCTCGCCGCCAGCGTGGGCGATATAGCGCCGGTGGCCTTCCTCGGTGCCCTTGAGGTGATGATCGCCGCGCGCCGCCGCGATCACCGAACGCTTCTTCTCGCTCGGCCAGGTCTCGTCCCAGAGGTCGACCGAGTGCTCGAAGGCGAGGAACGAAAGCAGATGCTCCGGGCACGTCCACGGATCGCGGGCGCGGCGGATGATGTCGACGTCGAGCCGGTCCCAGCGCTCCGCCGAGACCTGCTCGATCGCGCGCTCGAAGGGCATGGCGTTGGGCGGGAGGATGGAGGAAGGATCACCCATCATGCATCTCCACGTTCACGGTGATCCCCGTGCAGACCGCGAGCTCGCCCGGCTCCATCACGACATCCGCCGCCGGCTGCTCGACCAGGACGCGATCGACCGGACCGACCGTCGCGGCTGCGACAACCGCCGACACCGGCACATCGCGCCCCGGCACGCGCCGCGACGCCGCCATGGCGGCAAGGCTATCCTCGACCGCGACGTTGACGGCGACCGGATCGGGCCCTGGCCGGATGAACACCGTGGCGGCGATCGCGTAATCGTGCGTCGACACCGAGCGCACCGACACCATGTCGGTCAGCGGCTTCACATCCTTGCGGTGCATATGCGCGCGCACCTTCTCGACCAGCTCCTCCGATGCCGCGGCCAGTCCGTCGCGCGCCTGGACGGCGATCTGCACCACGCCGAGCGAAGGCGACCACACATCGGCGTTGATGACGCCGGGGTCGGCCGAAAGAGCATGGAACAGGAAGCCGCCCTCGGTGCCGGAGGCCGCATAGGCCTCGGGCGCCAGCAGAAGGCGGCGGCGGTACTCGTCGTCGCTCTCCATCACAGCCGGCGTTGCGCCGCTCGCCGCCACGATCACGCGCCGAAGCATCAGCTCGCGGTGCGGCTGCGGCAGGTGCAGCGACGAGGTCAGGCCGAGATGATCGAGATCCGTGCCGGTCGCGAAGGCGATCAGAAGCGACTTCACCGTGTCATTGATGGCGGCATAGGCAAGCAGTTCGCGGTAGCCGCCGACGCGCTGCAGAATGCCGGCCCAGTCGGATTCGATCGTCTCGACATCGTAGACCCGGCCGAGGGCGGCAAACTCTGCCACAAGCGCGCGTCGGCGCTCGGCGAGGATCGCCTCATAAGACAGGCCGCGAATGGCCAGCGGCGGCGGGAAGCGGGACAGGTCGAGCGCAATTGCCGAATATCTGGACATCACACGGCTCCCCGGCCAAATCGCGCCGGCGCAGCGCGAAACGGCACTGCGATCGCGTAGTTGCCGAAACGTCCCTCGGGGAAGTAGAGGCCCCCATGTCGCAGGCCGAGCATTCCGGTCTCGCTCATCCTGACGAACTGCAGCTCGTCGACGCGGTACTCCGGCTCCCAGCGTTCGACTGTCACGACGAGCTCGTTGAAGATCGCGAGAGCGATGGCGGGCGTCAGGTCTTCCGCGAGCAGGCCGCGCAGGTCCGACCCGAAATCCAGCAGCATGACCAGCTCCCCGATCCGGGTCGACCAGACCGTGTCGAGGGACTGGGCAAGATGAGCGGAGCCGGTCAGCATCTGCCCCGAGGCCCGGTCTACGCCGCTTCGATATCGGATTGCCTGCGCCATCGACGCCTATTTCCTTCGGGCTCGGGGACGGGCGGCCTCGGCGGGCGGATCGAGGACGGGATCGCTCCAGTCGGCGCGCTCGGCCTCGGCCGCGGGCGCGTCCGTTTCGGGCGCACGGATCGTTCCGGCGATCAGCTCGAGGCGGGCTTCCGCCTCGGTCAGCTCGATCGTGTCGTTCGGCGTGCAGGCGCGGCCAGCGACGCGCGGTCCTGCAAGTTCAGTCACGACATAGGTGGTCTTCATGGCCTCTCCTCGGGAAAGCGCTGGTAGTAGTGCTCGAGATGATCGTCATGGTTCGCGGTGGCCGCGAGATCGTATGGCGAGCCACCGTGATCCGGGTGCTCGGGCGAAGCCTTCATCCAGCCCGCCGCATTGCCGGGGAAGTAGAGCGACCAGCTGGACGGGGCGAATGTGACGCCGGTGCCGCCGGCATCGAGCCGAAGCACCTCATCGGCATGAAGCTCGAGACGGCCCCCGCCATCCAGGCGCACGCGCTCGGCCTCCACGAGCACGCGCTGGCCGCCGACGTCGATCTCGACACCATCGAGACCGTTGACGGCGATCCGCAGCACGCCGCCGACGATGGACAACACCGCCGCGCCATCTCCCAGGACAAGGGCCTCGCCTTCCAGCACGGCCATGTCAGCCTCCCACCGGAGGGACATAGGCAAAGGTCGGAGGCCAGCATCCCACTTCACTGTAGACGCCGCCGCGATCATGGATGCCCCGGTTGGTCTGCAGCCGTGATTCGATCAGGACCGTGTTCTGGAACACGGCCGGCCCGATGAAGCGGAAGCCGTCCGGCCCCATTTCCAGGCGGGCGTTTCCGCGTTCGAAGACCGCGATCTCGGACGAGTCCGACGGTGCGTCGTGATCCTTGTCATAGGTCGCCGGCAGCGCGATCGACGCCTCGCCGACCGTGCCGGACTGCGAGAACAGCGTCATCTGCTCGTCCATGTCCGGCTCCGAATGGATCCGCATGCCACCTGCCGTGGCCTCCTGCCAGCGCGCCCAGGGGCCGAGAATGTCGCGACCATCCGCCGTCTTGCCGATGCGCAGGCGCAGCATGCGTTTCGAGGGGTCTTTTTCGGTGACCTTGCCGGACAGCGACATGACCGCAATCCGCCGGTCGGCGGCGGCGGCCTTCTTGTGAAGGCGGCGGATTTCCTGTTTCTGGCGGTCAAGCATCGCCATCGACCTTTCGCGCCGGCAGGAATTTCGCGATCGCGGCAATATGATCCGGATCGGCGTAGTCGATGGTTCCGGCTTCCGGATTGGCCGTGCCGGTCGCGGTCGGGAACAGCGTCTCGCCGATATCGGCGACGAGCTGCGTCCAGGTCACCGTGTAGTAGGCGGTGCCCTCGGCCATGTCGCGGACCGTGAAGAGTGGTTTCAGCTCGGCCTGCGGCTGCATCTCCGGTGGAAGGATGCCGGCTCGACCCCAGAAACATACAGTGTCGTCGGCAAGCGCCCGCAGAACCTGCCCGCCGATCGCAAGGCCGACCGCCTCCTTCTCGACGCGGCGGCCGTCGACGACGCGCGCCTCGGCGACCACATAGGCGACCCATTCGACGAGTGCGCCGAAGGAGCCATCCATGTGCATGGCGCGCCGGACCCGGCTCCAGCCGACACCGATACCGGGCGCCGTCGCAACCGATTTCGCCAGCAGTTCCGACAGGTCCACGCGACCGGGATGCGCAACGACGCGCACGCCAGGCAGAAGCGTGGTCAGCGTGGTGACGATCGCCGACTGGACAGGCGCGAGCGGGTCGCATGCCAGGAGCCGGGCAAGTGTCTTCGGCTCCATCATTGCGCCAGCCCGAAGTAATCGGTGACGAGATCGACGATCTCCTGCGCGTTGTCGGACGAGAGGCCGACGAACGGCCGCGCCGGGATGGTGACCTTCTTCGCGAAACGGACGCCGCCGCCAGCTCCGAAGGCCGCTGCGGGCACGGCGAGATAGCGGGCGTTCTTCGGCGTGATCGTCATGCCGCCCTGATGGACGTGCGCGAACTCCCAGCCGGAGCCCCATTCGGCCTCGCTGTCGGATGAGCGCCATGCGATCGAAGAGAGCAGATGCTGGCCAGTCTCCACCAGGACGGATGTCCCCTTCAGGTTCGGAGCCCAGGCGGAACCGTCCGGCGCCGTCTTTTCCGATTCGATGCGCCGCCGCGTCTGGCTCTCGCCCATCGCGCCGATGACCGACATCAGCTCCGAGCCCTCGAATTCGAGGATCGGCTGAAGCAGCTTCAAAGCGCCTTCGAGGCCGCTTGCATCCAGCGTGATGGAGACCCCGACCTCCATCAGATTTTCCCCAGCCGCTCGCGGGTGAAGATGCGCTCGGGCGCAACCATCACCACCTCGTTCTGGCCAATCGCGCCGACCGCCCCATCATCACCCGAGCCACCGCCGCTGCCCGTGAAGGTCAGCGCACCCTTGCCGGCAGCGATCGCCTCGAGGCGTTTGATGGTCGCCTCATAGCGCTCCTTGATGATGTCCGAGGTGCGGGAGAACGACAGCGCGATGCGATAGAGCGCGATATCCATGCAGTAGACCGACAGGACCGCGCGCGACTCGATGTCGAGCGACGCGAGATCGGTTGGCGAATAGCGCGCCTGCAGGATGGCGCGGATCTCGCGCGAGGCATCGGAAAGGGCAAGGGTGATGCGCCCGTCCGCGCGAAGCCCGGTGGTCTCGTCGGCCGCGAGCAGGCCCAGCTCTTGCGGGTAGCGAGCTTCGATGTCCGATATGGTTGCGTAGGCGGTCATGCGTCGGGCCTCGCCAATCGGCGGTCAATCAGGGGGTTTCTGTTTCGTCCACGACGGGAGCCACCGACAGCGCAGGATCGGCCATCAGCCTGTCGAGCGCCGCCCGCTGCTCCTGCGCCGTCTCTCCAAGGTCGCAAAGATTGACGATGCGTGGCACGGTATCGAACGAACAGCCGGCGCGTCGACGCGGCCCGGCAGGGGCGGTCACGCGCACGCGCACAAGCGAAAGGTCGATTTCATCGACGATCTTGGCTGGCGGCAAAGACGCGGCGGACGCCGTACCAGCATCGCCCGCGCCGGGCGCGCCGATGGGCTTCTCCGGCGGGGTATCCTGCGCGGCATGTTTTGTGGCGGCACGATCGTGCGCGGCGGCGTCATCAGGCTTTTGCTGATCATTCGTGGCGGGCGTCCTGGGTGTCTTTGCCATGGTTCTCTCCGGGTCTTGCGGAAACGGCCGGTGGCCGCTTTCGAAAGACCCGACCGCGCGCCGGGTGCGCGCAGCCGGGCAGATGCTCCCGCGTCAGGGGGGCGGCGCAGTCGACGGGTTCGCGATGAACCACTGCGGAAAGCTCGCATCATCCTTGCGGCTGATGCTGGTGATGCCGACCGCCAGTACGGCAATCAGCAGGGCGACGATCGCCATGAGCAGAAGGGCGTCCGTCATCCCGGCATCGAGGACGAAGTCCAGCGGGTCGAGAATGATCGTCACGGCCGATTCCACGAAAATCGTGGGGACTACGACCGCAGCGATGGCCACGAGCGCCAAAAGCGCGAAGCGAAGAGGTCGAAGCAGTTTCATGCGGTTTCCTCTGTTGGGTCTTGCGGGAGCCGCCAGCGACGGCGGTTCCTGAAAGACCCGGCCGCGCGCCGACGATCGCGCGGCCGGTCCCCCACCAGGCGCGCAGCTACTTGAGCAGCGCTGCCTCGATCAGCTGGACGAGGTTGCGGTTCGTATTGGTGGTGCCGCCGATCTGCTCGGACATGAGGATGTCGCGCGCCTTGAAGAAGTTGGCGTTGCCGACGATCAGATGCGTCGGGCGAATGCCGAGCAACCGGCCCTCGTCATCCTTGAACGCGCGCATCTTCTCATACGCGGCCCGCAGGTTCGTCGCATCGAGCGTCGCCTTCGAGCCGAACGCCATCTGCCAGAAGCCGAATCCGGCCGCGACACGGGCATCGACGCCGTAGTGATACTCGTCGCGCATGAACACGGCGTCGGACGATTTCGGGTCTTCCTTGTAAGTGAACTCGTAATCGCGGCGCTTCTGGAAGATGAAGGGCTTCAGAGGCCGGCTCATGTCGGCGAGGATCCATGTCTCGCCGCTGCCGGACTGCATGTTGGTGACCGAGGTGACATTTCCCGGCTTGCCGACGGGGTGCTCGTCGTCGAAGAACGGCTGACCGTCATAGCAGGGCAGCTCCCAAGCGCCATTGATCAGCTCGAACGCCACCTCGTCGGGATGCTGAGCGGCCGAATGGCCCATCATCTCGAAGCGCGGCCGATAGAGGCCGAGCTTGTCGTCCTCGATGTCGTCGCGCTTGACGGCGATGGTCAGCTCGAACTTGCGGTTGCGAATCGAATAGCCGTGGCTTTCGAGGCCGTGGACGTGGCGATCGCCGATCCACTCGCGCAGCTTGGGGATATCGCCCAGCCACCCGAAATCCTCAACCGCCGTGGTCGACGTGACGATGGTGGCGAGCTGGGTGTAGAGCGCGGTGTAGCCGGCGAAGGCGTTCTGGAAGATCGTCTTGAAGCCGCGCTGATGCGCCTGGAGAAGCGCTGGCGTGATGACACGGGACATGGAGGTTCCTCAGGGTTGAAGCAACGTCAGTCGACGTGCATGAAGTTGAAGCGGTGTCAGCCGACGCGGACGAAGACGCCGTCCGCCGCGACATCAATGACGATGCCGGCGACCGAACGGGTTGCGGGATCGGGCGAAGCGGCGCCGTCCGTCTTCGCGACCGTCTGGTCATCGGCGATGAAGCACTCCTTACCGATGTCGGCGGCGGTGACTTCCTGGGCGTCGGCCGAGTTGAAGAACTTGAACGTGCCGCGCCGGATGGTGATGCTCTTCGCGCCGTTCGCGCCCGCATTCGCCACGCTCTCTTCGGCGATGCCGAGCGCGATCAGGTCCGTGGCGGTGCGGCCTGGCGCAGCGTAACCGGCGTCGTTCACGACGAGCGCGCCCTGGTGGATGGTGGTCGCGCCCTTGACGGGCACGGTCGAGGTGCGGCCTTCCTTCTCGACAGGAACGCGCGGGCCGGACATGGCGGTCATGCTGGTTTCTCCGTTGGGTTGCGCGGCCGTCAGGCGGCGGCGAGGCCGTTGGCCTTGCGGTACTCTTCCTCGGTGAGGCCGAGATCGGCCATGGCCTCGCGATCCTCGGCCGAGAGCGTCTGCAGCTGGTCGGCCGGCTGCCTGCCGTCGAGCCCGGACGCGCCGAGCCCCGGCGCGATCGAGGCGATGAGGCTTTCGACGCCGGCAAGACCGTCATCGGTCGCGCACAGCGTCTCGTAGTGCTGGCGCTGCGCCGGCGTGATCTTCTTCGCCGTCAATGCGCCTTCGAGCAGATCGTTGACCTTCTTCGCCCGCGCCTCGGCCTTGATCGTGTTGAGCTCGGCCGTGGTGGCCGACAGCGTCTGCAGCGTCTGGTCGTGCACCGCCTTGTCGACGCGCTGCGACAGGCTGGCGATGGCGGAAAGGCAGGCGGTTTCGTCGGCGGTCTCGGTGAGGCCGAGCGCCTGGGCGATCTTCTTCAGCATGACGGGTTCCTGTGTGTGGGACGGATCGGCGGATGCGACCGCCGGCATGGAAATTCCAGGCGCGGCGACGAGGCCGGCCGAGTGCAGCCAGATCGCCTTGCCGGTCTCGTCGGGCTTCAGCGCTGGCGAGACGTAGCGGTGCGAGCGCTTCTTCAGGACGGCGATGCCGTCGTCCAGCCAGCTGACGCGGCCGTAAAGGCCGTCGGCGCGAGCTGACAGTTCCTCGATCCAGGCGATGGCCGGAGCTGTGTCGCCGAACAGAGCCTTCTTCGGGATGGCGTGGTCTATGTCGATCGGCACGTCGATGCCGTCCGCCTCGAAGCGCCGGACGAGCAATTCAGGGTCGACCTCAAGCTTTCGCCCGTCGCGGGCGGTGAAATGACCTCGCGGGGCAAGCTTGATCCATTCCGGGCCGGTCTCGCCCGCATCGGCTTCCGCAGTGGCCGCGAAGACGTCGAACGTGATCGCGCCGGTCACCGCGTCGACCGGATCGGCGACGGCGTCGAGAAGATGGAACGAAACGGTGCTTGCCAGATGCGTCTTCATGCAGGCACATTGGGCGAAGCCAATCGACCTCGCACGACTGACACCTGTCAGCACGGTCGAATTGGCTGAAGATCGTCCTGCCCCGCCGGCTTGCCCATCTCACCTGATCGCTCGCCATTTTGCTTCGCCGTTAAAGGCCCTTCAAAGGGGGTAGGGGCGGCGAAAGGCTCCAGGGTGGCATCTGTGTGCCCTCGTCGTCACCAAGGCCGTCCTCGGGCATCTATTGCGGTCGCTTGAAAAATCGAGCGCAAGCGAGCACATTGAAGCTGCGCGGCGGTGAACTTCGCGTGGCCACGATAGCCCTTGGTCGGGAGTAGCGACCGACCCCGCCGCGCCAACGATTAAATAACGGAGGAGGATCGATGAGACTCAATCTGGCCGTTGTTTCTGTCGTCACATTCGGATCTATAGCCTGCGCCAGCGATTGGCCGGCAGCCGAAAGCTACATGAACGCGAGCTTTATCTGCGGCAACCATCCATCCCCGCGTGACTGCGAGTTCGGAATGTTCTCGTTTCCGCAAGATTACGCGAAGGCCATCAAGGGCGACTATCAGGGGCAGAAGAATGTCGCATACTGCTTTGAGACGGGTTGCAGCTGGGCGGTGAAAGAAAACCAAACGCTCGCCTGCGCGTGGCATGTGGTCATCATGGGGTCCGGGCACCTCCAACTCGACGAGTACGACCGGCGATACGCGGATCTCGCATGCAAGAAACTCGATCGCATCGGCAGGAAGACTGCTGAGCGTCAGGCTGAGACGATGCTGCGGCTGCTTGGCGTCAAATAGCTCACCTCTCAAGGTCTTCGATATCCTCGATCCGCAAGCCATGGCGCCCCAGCTGGCGCACAGTGTCCTTCTCGCGGCGTTGGTGCAGCGAATTGATGCGCAGGCGTCCACCGGCCGACAGCTTGACGAACGCGCGCCATATCTGCCGACCGAAGCGCGCGACGATCATGCGCACGGTTGGATCGCCGCGCTCGTCAATCAGAATGCGGCCGCCCTCAATCATGACTGGCAGCCGGGCGAAGTCGTCGACGGTCATGTTGTGCCGCTTCATGCGCTCGACCACCGCATCAGTCGCGATCGAGACCAGCGGGCCGACAGCGCCGGGCAGCTCGTCGGCCAGCCGACGCGAATGGCCGGCGGGCAGCCACGTCTTCTGCGGCAGTTTCGGCGCGATCCGCAGGAACGGGTCCGCCCACATCTCCTTGAGCTTCACCGTGGCGTCGCGGCCGTCAGCCTCCGCCAGCCTCGCCTCGGCGTTGCGCAGGAGCGTCGTCGCCCGCGCAAGGCCGGGATTGGTATGCCAGCCGGGATCGATGCCGACCGGCACCATGGTGATCTCGCCGGTGCGCCGGTTGCGGTGCATGATTGGCGGGCCAAGGTCGGGCACCTCCCTGGTGTAGTGGATGCCGCCGGGCTCCGGCGTCAGGCCGAGCAGACGTTCCGCCTCCCGCGCGGTGATCTGCCGGACCTGACATTTGCAGAGCCAGCCGTTCGGCGGGAAATGTGTGGCCCAGAACGGATGATCGATCGGCAGGATGGTGCCGACGAAGGCGAGATGTTCCTCGCGCGGGTCTTTCGATGTCGTGCGGATGTAGAGAAAGTACGGCAGCGCCTTCTTGGTGCGCTGGGCGCGCTCCCACTGCCCGGCGGCGCGGGCGCTGTTCATGTTCGACCAGAAGATGGTCTTCAGCCGGCGGCCCGACGAGAAGTCGACGATGCGGTCAGGCTCCAAGCCGGTCGGATCGGAAACACTGCGCGGGCCGAGCCAGCCGAATCGCGCAAGCTCCTCGCGCATCAGAGGCTTCCACGTCTCGAAGCCCTGACCCTCCCGCAACGCGCGGGCGATCGATTCCTTGAACGCCGTGGTCAGCTCCAGTTCGGTCGCGCCCGAGACCATGAAATTGTAGCTATGCTCTTCGCCCCAGACGTCGAGCCATTTGAACGCCGGCACCGCGCCCTTGCGCTCGAAGTGCCCCGTGACTTCCGGTGTCGGTCCGAACCCGCGCTTCGGCTGCGGCCCGGCCATGTCAGTCCGCCACGTCGCCGATGCCGCGCGCCAGCGCCGTCAGCTCGGTGAGGCGCTCGCGTAGGCGGGTGCCATCCGGCCCGGCAGCCTCGAGCATGGCGAGCGCCTCATCGAAGCTCTGCGCCTGGTCGAGGATCGCGAGCAGCGGCGACAGCAGCGGATCGGCGATCTCCTGCCAGTCGTCGACCCCCGCGAAGACGGCGTCCAGCTCGTCGACGGCCGCGCTATCGACCGCCTCCGCCGCGAGCGTGGCGATGCAGGACGAGCAGCGGCAGGACGGCGCGTGCGCCGAAAGCGTCTCCGGCTCTTCCGGCTTCTTCCTCGGCGGCGCGGGCGCGGCCTCGTCCTCATCGGCCTCCCGCAAGCCGGCCGAGGCGGACGGCGTCAGCAGGCGCTCGTCGTCGGCCGGTTCCGACAGGCCGAACTTCTCGCGCATCTCCCGTTCCGAAACCCGCAGGCCGAGCGGCACGAGTGCGACAACACCCTTCGTCAGCGCTTCGAGGTCCTCCGGGTCTGGCACCGGCATTGCGATCTGCGGATAGGCCTCCTGAGGCCCGAAGTTCATGGCGACCGCGTATTCGACCAGGTCCCGCGTGATCGTATGCGCGAGCTGGCGGCAGTCGGCGCGCAATATGTCGAGGCGCACCTCGTTGTGGATCTTGGCCTGCCCGAGCGAGGATCCGTCATCGGACGTCATGGTCTGGCCGACGACGAGCTTGGATATCTGCTTGTCGCAATATTCGAGCAAGCCGGCAAATACCGCCTCACCATGGGTGCCGGCGACAGAATGGAAGTCGATCGACATGCCGTCGGGAATGATTGCGGCGGCGTCGTTGGCGATCGCGGCGACGGCGCGCAGCAGCGTGCGCTTGTCGCTCTCCGATGCGCCGGCATGGTATTTGCCGACGCGCAGCGGCATGCCGTAGACCTCGGAGAAGCCCGCCCAGTCCTGCAGGCCGAACGACTGGATCATGAACGCCCACGCCGCCGGCCGGGCGAGGCCGCGCCGCAGCGGGATGCCCATCTTGGCGCGCGGCAGGTGCCGCAGGAACTTGCCGGCCGGCAGCTCCTCGCCCTCGATCGAGCCGTCGACGGCGAGCCGCAGCTCGCGCAGCGACAGGCGGTCGAACTGGAAGAAGCGCTGGTCGCGCGGAATGTACTCGACCGGACGCAGATAGCCGCGCTCGTACTCCCACATGATCTCGGCCGCGGCGTAGCTTTTTGCGATCCCGTCCGTGAGGCTGCCAAGCGCATCGAGCAGGCTTCCGTCTTCCAGCAGCTCCTTGGTGAAATCCACGATCTTCGTCGGGATGCCCTTCGCGGCCTCGACCGTGACGTCGACGCTCTCGATCGCCAGACGCCGCGTCTGCAGCTGCGAGGCATAGTGCAGGTATCGCTCCTCCATCTCCTCGGCGAGCGTGAGATAGTCGCGGGCGTTGCCCTCGGCGGCCGCGCGCAGGATCGTGCCGAGCTTCTCCGGCGTCAGGTGCGTGGCGACGCGCTCTTCATGGACGCGGCGCACGCCGGCGATCGTCGGAGCGGCAACCTCCTTCGACAGAACCTGCCTCATGATCGGCTGGCCGTCGGGGCCGAGGATGGTGGAACGCTGCGCTACCACAGACGCCTCCCGTTGAAGCTGAAACCGTCATCGTCGTCATGGCCGCCGGCGAGCGCGGAGACCGGGGTGTAGCCGTACTCGTGCCACTGCATGCGCGAGGCGAAATGCGCCAGCGCCAGCGCGATAGCGAAATCGCCGTGGCGCTTCTTCGCGCCCGTTCCCTCGCGTTCGGGCGGAATCTGCGGCACGCCCCTGACGATCTTGACCAGGCGCAGGTCCGACAGGTGTTCGCCGTCACGCGCGAGCGCGACCATGTCATCTTCGAAGGCGACCTTCAGCGGCGGCATGTTCTCGTTGTACCAGCCGACATTCAACGAGATCATCCAGACGAGGCCGGCGCTGCGCTCGTCGGCACGCAGGCCGAACTGGCGGCCGAGATCTTCGGCGAGGTTCATGCCCATGCCGGTGGCGTCGATCGCGACACCGACCAGCTTCGGTGCGGCGCCTATGATGTCGGCCGCGATCGCCTTCTGCTCTGCGAACGGCACGTTGCGCATTTCGACTGTGAGAGCCGAGCGGCGGCGAAGCTGCTTGTCGATCGACAACAGGTGGATGACCGCCGGGTCGCCCTTGCGCGCCGGATCGAAGCCGAGCGAATGTTCGAAGTCCGGATTAAGGTTCTTCAACGCCGCCTTGAGCGGGGCTGTCTGCTGGGCGAGCAGATGGCCACGTGTCGCCGGCGAGAGGTGCAGGTAGTCTGCCGGAAGCTCGATGCGGACGATCGGCGCCTGCTCGGCCGACAGCGTCATGCGCGCTTCGATCAATGGCCCGGTCAGCCACGCGCCGCTGCCCATTGTCGGGATGCAAAACAGCTCCTCGTCGGCGCCGTCAGCGTAGAAGTCGATGATGTCCTGCCGCCACTCGGCCTCGGCTTCCGGCGACCACTCCTTGCCGGTGACGAGGCAGATGCGCTGGTAGAGTCCCTGATGCAGCGCCTGATCGAAGTCGATCCGCTTGTGCGCGCCCTTGCGCCGTTCGCCAAGAATGTCTTGTACGAGGACGTTGAACTCGTTGTCGACACCGTCATGCGTGGAACAGACGACAACCTGGCCGCCCCACATCAGGAATGCCAGCGCCGCTTTCAAAAGCTCCTTGAGGTTATCGACGAAGGCAGCCTCGTCGATGATGACGAGGCCCTGCTTGCCGCGCAGCGAGCGCGGCGCCGAAGAAAGGGCGAGGATCTCGAAGCCGGACGCGAAGCGGATGCGGAACGCCTGAATCTTCTTTGTGTCGGTTGGATCGTCGAAACTGGTGTCGTCGAACAGAAACTCTTCGAACTCCGCCGCCGCCACGGCATAGGCGCGCGCCCACATGGCACAGGCGTCGATGAACTCGCGCGTCATCTCCTGAGAGTACGAAATGTACATCGCGTCCATGCCGCCGGCGCTCTTGGCGCGCGCGGACCGCAGCACAGCATAGGCGGCAAGGCCCCATGTCAGGCCGATGCGTCGCGACTTCTCGATGACGAGCAGCGCCGTGCCGCTCTCCAGCTCGGCAACCGTGTCGGCCTGATAGGGCAGCAGGACTTCCGGCAGGCCGAGCGAGACGATGACTGCGTCGAGGTTGGAGAGCGAGTCGCGGCGGACCTTTGCCCAATCTTCTTTCGAGAGCGGACCACTCATTGCGCAGCCTCAATCGCCTTCAGGAGCTGGTCATATTTCTCGTAGCGCGTGCCTCGCCATTCGCGCTCGATGAGGAATTTCTCTCCCGTGCGCATCGTGACGAGGACGCATTCGCTGCGTTCCGGCAGCGTGACCGACTCAACTTCGGTCGGGTTGACCGCGACCTCGGGCGACAGGCGGACTAGTTTCATTTGCGGACACCGAGGATGAGGTCCTTGATCGCCTCTGCCGACTCGGCCGTCATACCCTTGACCTTCGCCACCTTCTCGACGGCGCTATCGACCTTCTCGGCAAACTCCTTCTCGACCTTCTGTCGGCGCACGGTCGATACGCCCTGAGCCTGCGCGGCGGCGCGCAGCGCGTTGGCGAGGTTCATGGCGCCTTTCGGGTCGATGCCGCTCTCACCCGCCGCCGTCAGCACCTCGAAGATAAGGGTCTTGATCGCCTCGGCGGCGATGACGGTCAGATCGTCGGACGCGCCGGCATCGAATTTTTCCGCCAGCGCGCCGCTGATCTCGCGTGTTTCATCCAGCCGACGCGCGAGCGCTGCCAGCTTGATCGAGTGCCGATTGAAAGCCGAGAAAGACGGGATCGCAAATTCCAGCTCACCGCGATGTTCGCGGTGCAGCTCTTCCAGCCTGGCGCAGAACTCCTGATAGATATCCAGCTGCGTCCGTTCGCGATCGCGCAATTCGCTGTTCGCCCAGGCGATGATCGGCGTAGCCTGGGCCGGCAACATCTCGATTCCTGAAAGCCGTCCGCGACCGGCGCGTCTCGCCATTTCAGGCCCCCGGCGAAGGACGGGCGATGCCTTCGATTATTGAGCGCCGATCCACATGGTCGAGGCCCGCGCGCGTGATCTCGGCGATCATGACGCTGCCGGCCTCGGTGATTTTTACTGCGCCAACATCCGCCATGGCATGGAGCTGGGTGCGCAGCCAGTCGCGGCTGCGGCGATGGCCATACTCATCGAGAACGCGCGCGATCAGCGTTTCGTTGAGCGTACCACCGGGCTGCCTCGCCAGCTCCTTGAGAATGACGAGACGCGCATCGCCCGCGAGATACAGGTCGTAGCTCACTTTCCCTTCTCCAACAGATAACCTTCCAGACGCTGCACCGTGCGCAGGACGCTGGACGTTTCCGCCGCCTGCACATTCATCGATCCGCGCATTTCCGAGATCGCCAGCTTCAGCTCGGTGACGTCCTTCGCATCGGGCAGGTGCTTCATTTCGGCTTCGAGCGCCTGGATACGCCTCTCGGCTTCGCCCAGCCGCTCGTTCGACCGCTTGAGCGCCACGGCGTTGTCCTTGGAGCCGCGCGTCATGATGGCGTAGACGCCGACACCGAGCGTCAGCGCGGTATTGGCGGCGGCGAGCCACGGCCCGATGATCGAGATATCCATCAGGCGAAACTCCTGTCGCGCCGCTCGGCGAAGGTGGCGCAGTCGATGCAAAGGCGTGTGCCGGGCACGGCGCGCCGGCGGGCCTCGGGGATGATCTCGCCGCAGGTGCAGACGAGGATTTCGGCGCCGTCGAGATAGGTGCGCTGGCGGCGAGCCGCCGCCCGCACATCCGCAATGCCGAGCTGGCGCTCCATCTCGACGCGCTCCTCGGCCAGCTCGATCATGGCGTTGGTCGCTCGCATCAGAACAGCCATCCGAGGAACAGGACGACGAGCCCTGCCGCGCCGAGCATGGCTCCGTTGCGCTTCACCTCCGACGTCAGGCTGTTGCCGCCGGTCGG
Source organism: Rhizobiaceae bacterium (assembly GCA_023953775.1). Taxonomy (GTDB): domain Bacteria; phylum Pseudomonadota; class Alphaproteobacteria; order Rhizobiales; family Rhizobiaceae; genus JAMLJD01. Next base: position 21,786 of record JAMLJD010000062.1, read on the forward strand.
GTGGCCTGCCTCCGCAAGAACGCCAAGCAAGAACCAGCACACGCCGCATGCCACCATGAACAGGCCGAGCGCCATCATTGCACCGTTTCCTCCCCATGGCGGGCGCATTCGGCGCGCGTGTAGCTGCCCGCGCCGCAAAGGCCGGCGACGGCATCGTCGATGCCGTCCTGATCCCTGGGCGATGCTCCGCGCGCGCCGATCAGGCTGGTGCCGACAATCGCGCGCGCGCCGGCGGCCATGTGATCGCTACCGGCAGCGATCGGCTTCGAAGAGGTACACGAGGCCCCGGCCAGCACAGTAGCGGCGCATAGCGCGAGCACGCTCCGCAGCATCAGAGACGGCCTTGATCGCATCGAGAGTTCTCCTTTCCGCCTCCGCCTCGACGACGGCGCGGGTTTCCTGTTTGGCGGCGGGAATGGTGACGACGTGCATCCAGGCGAACACGGCAAGCCCGACGACGACGCCGCCCGCCGCTGCGCCGGCCGCTGCCGTCACCTTGCTGAAGACCGGGAAGATCATGCCGGCGCCTCGACCGTGCGCCTGCTGCGCAGCCAGCCCCACAGCGCCCATCCCGCGAGCCCGACGCCGGCCAGGCTGGCGCCGGCGAGCAGCATATTGGCGACAAGCTGGGCGGTCTCGCTTTCGATGCCGATCAGGGCCATCGCGCCTTCGGCGACCTGGTCGCGCACGGCCGTCACGAGGCCGACCGCGACGGCGCCCTTGCTGGCGTCGCGGACCTCCGCCACCTCTGACACCGTGATCTCGCCGGGCCGGTCGGATGCGCCCTGACGGTAACGGTCCAGCGCGGCCACGGTCAGCGGGCCGGCGACGCCGTCGACCTCGAGGCCGTTGCGCTCCTGGAAGGCGCGCACGGCGTCATGCGTTGCCGGGCCGTAATCGCCGTCGACCTTGAGCGAATAGCCGGCGCGGACGAGAAGATGCTGCAGCTCACGCACACGCGCGCCGGACGATCCGAGGCGCAGCATGCCGGCGGCCGAAGGCGCGGCGGCCGGCGCGGCGCGCAGGCGCTTGATATACCGCTCGTAGGCCGCCTTGAGCTTCGTGTGGTAGCCATGCTTCGCAAAGGCCGGGCCGTTATACCCGCGCGCGAAGGCAGCCCAGTCGCGGCGCTTCAGGGCGCCGGTCAGCCCGTTCACCTCGATGAAACGCGCCATCATGTCGATCTGGCCGTCTACGCCGGAGCGGGCGGCATTCACGAGCGCGTCGACCGAGGCGTAATTGAGCGACTTCCAGTTGGCGCCCATGACCTGCCCGCCGCCATAGGAAGCGCTCTCGAAGGCGGCGCGGGCATTGATCTCGAGGGCGCGCGTCAGCATGGCCCAGCGCGCGGCCTGCGATTTGGGATTCTTGATCGCCCCGGCTGTCGGGTGCGCAAGGCCGGCCGCGCGCGCCTCCTCGCGGGCCTTTCCCGAGAGCCGGCGATCGAAGTAGTGGCCTTCCCAGCGAATGACCGGCTCGGGCCTGCCGTTCACGGTCTCAAAGAAGCGGAACGCGCTCTCGATCTCGATGACGGCGAGCATCGCGGCAAGCTCGATGCGAAGCTTGTCGGCCGCGGAGCGGGCTGCGCGCAGGATGTCGGCGGTGATCATGGTCTCTCCGGAAGGGTAATCTCCCCTCGGAGGATTGGGTTATTCTTCCCGGTCACGCACGACTGACAATTGGCAGCAGTCCATGGTGCTTACGGTCAGAAGAGTTCGCCCTGGCTGTCATCCGGCTTCATCTTCGCCTTGATACGCCAGGCCGTCCGTTCATGGACGCCCACTTCGCGCGCTGCTTCGCCGGCACTCTTCCCCGATCTAATCTCTTCCGCAACCCTTCGCCGTGCTACTTTCAGCAGGGAATCGGGCCCTAGGGGCAGAACGATTGCATGGAGACCGCTCGAGCGGCCGCCGGCGCTTGTGCTGGCGAAGTGATCGCAAATCTTCCGCGCGACATCAGCCCCCAGCAACCGCACCAGCCAGTGGTCAGCGTCCGGCTTCGCAGGGAACCCTATGCGCGTCCCGCCTCTGGTCTTCCAGATAGCCCAGGCAGCCTCCTTGCCGGCGACTTCAGCGATTTCCCCAAGGATGCCCGGCAACCCATGGTCGCTCACGACGCGCCTCCGAGATCCCGCTCGAGCTCCAGCTGGCGAGCTGTAACATCGCGAAGCCGCGCCTGAAGTTCGATGCGCCGATGGCTATGCGGGCGGAGCGCCTCGATGCGTCGCCACAGATCCTCGCGCTGCGCCTGAAGCCGCGCGATCTCGTCCTGCTCGCGCCAGACGAGCAGAGGCAGGATCGCAGGATGGGCGACGCGGGCCATGATCACGAGATCTCCGCCTCCGCGAAACGGTCCGCTTCGAGGCCCCAAACGTCTCGACCGGGCCATGGCTCGCGGGCGAACAACTCACAGGCAAAGACGTCCGGCAGCAGCTCGTCGATCATTCTGCGCGCCTCGGGCGGCTTGCGCGAATGTTCGCGGCGCTCACTCTCGACCAGGTTGCGGATGGACCTGGAGCGATAGGCCGGATCGCCGATCGTGCCGATAAGGAACGGCTCCGTCGTCGTCCTGAATATGTATCCGGTGCCGAAGGCGCGCTTGCCGGTCGCCGTCGTCTTCGTCCAGCTCCCGCCCGTCTTGTAGCTGAAACCCCATGCCTTCATGGTGGCCAAGCCCTGCTGAAGGTGCGGCCAGGTACACCACATCCATAGCAGGCAGTCGCCGGAGGCAAGGTGCGAGACCGGGAGCGCGGCGATGTCGCCGGCCGACATGGTGTCGTAGTGCGCTTCGGGGCTCTTGCCGTAGCCCTTTGCGGATCGCATCGTATAGGCCCATGGCGGGTCGGCGAGGATCGCGCCGTATTTAAGGGGCGTGAGCGATCCGAAAGGCCAGTCGGGAAAGCTCATCTCGCTACCCCCCCCCGGCCGGCATGTTCACGATGTCAAAGAGCGCGCGCATGGCTAATCTCCCTGCCTGTCGCGGGATGGCCATGTCGCCTTGAGCGCGGTGACGACGTGGATTTCGTCGGCGTGCTCGCGCAGGACAAGCTTGACGTTCTCGATGGTGACGGCGACGGCGCCGAGGCGCGCACCGTTCAGGACCTTGCCGGACAGGTGCCGGCGAACGGCATCCACGTCGAGACCATGCGCGCGCTCCAGATAGCGCAGAACGGCATGGTCAGTGACGCGGATGTGCAGGATCATGGCTGGCGCCCCCAACGCGTCGGCCTGGTCGGCACGGGATCGCCGCGCCCGACCATGCGACCGAGGCAGAACCACGCGGCTGCGATCGCGAGCACGACGCCGCCGGAAACATTGGTGAACTCCACCATCAACGCCACGACGAGGGTGTAGACGATGGCGAGGATGGCGATGTGTCGCGCGGTCATCATGCCGGTTTCCTCGCCTTTCTGACGGCCGCGCCCCATACCCGATTGACGGTCTGCCATTCGCGAACCGACACGGCGGCGGCCGTCTCGGCCGCGAGGTGCTCCGGTCGACCGAGCGCGTGCCAGACCGCGTTAGCGAAGGCTGCCTGATCGAGCTCGTCTGCGGGATGCAGGATCTTCCACTGCGCGAGCGCAACCTTCGCGGCGTCGTGCTTCAGCCATGCGTGGCCGCGCGCGTTCCAGTCGACGCCGCCCTCGCGCGCCATCCAGTCCTTCAGCGCCTCGACCGCCTTCTGGCCTTCGGCCGGATCGACGAGCCAGCGCGTGTGATCGACCGTAACGCGCTTCAGCGCGAACATGACCAGCGCCTCGTCGCGGCGATCCCGCACAAGACCGAGATGCCACATGGCGATCCAGAGCGCCGTCAGCTTCTTGCCGTACGGGCCTTGAACGGGGCGTGAAACAGGCTTCGAAGCCGGCTCGACGGCTCCTTTCGCTGGCGCGGCGCCGACAGACTTCAGGGCGGACAGCACCCTGCGATGCTCCGCATCGCTCATCAGCGTCAGGCGATCCTTGCCGACAGTGCGCTGATAAAATGCGCGCGCGGTGTCGTCATCGAAGCCGAGGCGTTTGCGCTGGAAGTAAATGGCCTTGTGGAGGGCGCTCATGACGACAGGCTCCCGAACAGTCGACGCAGCTTCGTCAACCAGCCATCGCGGCCCTCGAGGGTGATCTCGGCGATCAGCTCCCCATCGACCCGTGCGCCAATCCCGATAGCCCGCAGCCGACGCGAACAATCGGCTTCGTCCTGCGCATCGATATGCAATGCATAAACCCGCCCGGCGAACGGGTATGAGCAGGCAAACGTCTTCATGGGTCAGTCCTCCCGCTTCGGCCGGACGGAGAGCTCCAGGCCGAGCACGTTGAATGCTGCGTCGAGGTCGGAAACCCGCGGCGTATAGCGATATCGCCAATCGGAAATCGTCCCGCGGCGAATGCCAGCGCGCTCCGCGACTTCCGTCAGCGTCGTCTTCTGGCGGTTCATTTCCTGAAACAGGCGGCGCACCAGCGGGTGCGTGTGATGCGGGATCGGCAGCTTGCCGCGCCAGCGGGTGCCGAGGCGGTTGCCGGAGCCGGGGCCGATGATCTGGTGGGCGGCCATCACGCGCCCCTCCCGATCAGTTCGACGGCCGCCATTGGTACACGGGCGGATTTGCGCAGCACGATCAGGTCGAGAACCGGATCGACGCCCTCGAAGGAAACAAGCACCTCCCCACGTTTCGGGAAGACTTTCTTGATCGTTGCCGGGAAACGGTAATCGGCCGCCACGATCTCGACGATGTCGTAGACCTCGACAGGCCAATCGGTGTCACCATCGTAGAAGAGCTGCATCGGGTCAGCCCTCCCTCGGCTCGATCGGCACGGGGCCGGAACCGGCGAGATTGACGGGATCGTCGGAGCTCGTGAACGCATCGCCATTCCACTCGGCACCCAACATCTGCGCTGAGTGGAACTGGATGTAGATCTCCGATCCGGCGAGCATCTCGCTGCAGTTTTCCGGCCCGAAGTAATCTGCGATCACGTTGCCGATCTCCTCGGCGTGGTGATCGGCTAAGACCGGGACTTCCTCCGGCTCATCGAGATCGTTGAGTAGGAGGTCTCGCGCGAGCTCGGCGCGGGTGTCATCGTCCAGGTCCTCGACGAGAACACACAATTGGAGCAGTAACCGACGTTGCGCCATTGATGTCCCCTACGCCTTGGCCAGATCGATGGTGACGGCGCGCCATTCACCATCGTGGCTTTCGCGCTCGTAGCAGCGCACATAGGTCTTGGAGCCGACGACGCGCATGGCGTCGCGGATCGCCTCCATCGCCTTCTTCCAGCGAGGATCCTCGATATCGAG
>JAMLJD010000063.1 GCA_023953775.1 Rhizobiaceae bacterium
CCCGCATCCGCCCACGCGGCTAGGCTTGCCGGTGATCGAACACGAGGTCACCGATGGACGCCACACCGAACCTGATCCTGCCCTATATCCTGCCCTCACAGGCGCAGAAGCACGTCACCCACAACGAGGCGATACAAAAGCTCGACGCACTGGCTCAGCTTGCCGTGAAAAGCCGATCACTGACGGCGCCGCCACCAACGCCCGACGACGGCGACCGTTACATCCCCGCCTCTGGCGCGAGTGGCGCGTGGGCGGGCTGGGACCTCAACGTCGCGCACTACATCGACGGTGCGTGGGTCAAGCTGCCGCCACGCGCCGGCTGGCTGTGCTGGATAGAGGACGAAAGCGCGGTGCTGAAATGGACCGGCTCGCAATGGCTCGGCTTGAACGAGGATTTCGTCGCGTCGGAGTTCATGCCGACGCTGTCCTTCGCGACGCCGGGCGATCTGTCGGTCTCCTACGCGACACAGGACGGATGCTGCTGGCAGCTCGGCGACCTGGTCGTCGCGCTGGTCCACATCGCGGCAACGCCGACCGATACCACCGCCTCCGGCCAGCTTCGCATCGGCGGACTTCCATGCACGGTCGCGGGGCCTGTGGTCGCCAACACGTTCCAGCACGGCAACATCATCTATCCCACCGGCGCCACGACGCTCGTCACCCGGCCCGAGCAGGGCAGCGACTACTTCATATGCGTCGCCCTCGGAAACGGCGTCGCAACGGCCATCACGGCGGCCGAGGTCGCGTCGGGGGTGACATTTACCGCACGCGGGCTGCTGGTCTACCGGGCCGCCTGATACCGCGGAACAGCCGGGTTGTCCGCGGCGGCAAATTAGCCATGCCGCCGCTAAATTCTGGACATGCCGACCCGTATCAATGCTATTAGCTCGACCGTGGATTGGCGTGGGGTACGGTCCGGATGCCGGAATACTGATGTCGCTCGAGCGGTTTTTCCAGAAGTTCGCGCAGCTTCCGAGGCGCACCAAGCAGCTCGCGCTGGTGGCGTTCGACGCGACGATATTGCTGTTCCTCGTCTGGCTCAGCTACGCGATCCGGCTCGGCTCGTTCTTCACGCCGACCCCCACCCAGTTGATGCTGATGCTCGCCGCGCCGCTGGTCACGATTCCCGTCTTCGTGCGGCTGGGGCTTTATCGCTCGGTGATCCGCTACATCACCGAACGGGCGATGTGGACCATCGTCAAGGCGACGGCGATATCCGTTCTGGTGTGGGTCGGCATCATCTTCCTGACAGAGATGTCCGGCATCGAGGGCGTTCCGCGTTCGATCCCGCTCATCTACTGGACCTTGAGCACGACGGTCATTGCCGGTAGCCGTTTCGCCGCGAAGTGGGCGCTCTGGCAGGTATCGCAGGGCGAACGCGTCGGGCGGCGCACGCTGATCTTCGGCGCGGGTGAAACCGGGGTTCAGCTCTGCAATGCGCTGCGTTCGCGCGGCGACAGCTTCGTCATCGGCTTCATGGATTTCGACCGCCATTTCCACGGCATGGAGCTGCTCGGCGTGCGGGTCTATCCGCCCGACCAGATCGAGATGCTGATCGAGAACTACGGCGTCAACGAAGTGATCCTCGCCGCGCCGAACATGTCGATGCAACAGCGGCGGGACGTTCTCGAGCGCATCAGCCCCTACAAGATCCAGACGCGCATATTGCCGGCCGCCGCCGATCTCGTCGGCAGCAAATATCTGCGCAAGTTCGTTCGCGATGTGGATATCGACGACCTGCTGGGCCGTCAGCCTGTACCGCCGAGCGCCGACCTGCTCAGCGCCACGGTCGAGGGCCGCACCATCCTCGTGACAGGCGCCGGCGGCTCGATCGGTTCGGAGCTGTGCCGCACGGTAGCGAAGCTGCGTCCCTCCAAGCTCGTGCTGCTCGACGTCAGCGAACTGGCCCTCTACCAGATCGAACGCGAATTGCGCGATGTCGCCGACTTCACGCTGGTGGCCGAGCTCGGCTCGGTGACCGACCGCAGGCTGGTTGCATCGGTGTTCTCCCGGCACGGGATCGAAACCGTCTATCACTGCGCGGCCTACAAGCACGTGCCGATCATCGAGGAAAATCCGCTGGTCGGCATATCGAACAACATCTTCGGGACCGACTGCATCGCCTCGACCGCCTTTTCGTCCGGCGCGAAGAATTTCGTGCTGATCTCGACCGACAAGGCGGTGCGGCCGTCGAGCGTCATGGGCGCGACGAAGCGCTGGTCGGAGCTGCTGGTCAGGCATTACGGCACGCTGGCCGAGAAGGCCGGCAAGGGCCAGGTGTTCTCGTCCGTGCGGTTCGGCAACGTCCTCGGGTCGAACGGGTCGGTGGTGCCACTGTTTCGCGAGCAGATCGCGCGCGGCGGGCCGATCACGCTCACCGATCCGGACATGACCCGCTATTTCATGTCGATCCGCGAAGCCGCCGAACTGATCGTCCAGGCCGGCGCGTTGTCCAGCAACGGGGAAATCCTGCTGCTCGAGATGGGCGACCCCGTGAATATCCGCGACCTCGCGGTCAACATGATCATGCTGGCGGGGCTTTCGGTGCGTGACCATCGCAATCCGATGGGCGACATCGAGATCGTGGTGACGGGCAAGCGCGATGGCGAGAAGCTGCACGAGGAGCTTTTCTACGATCCGAGCGGCACCACGCCGACCAAGCATCCGAAGATCATGAAGGCCAAGCGCATGAACGTGCCGATCGACAATCTGCGCGAGGCGATGGAGCAATTGCAAACGGCCATCGAGGCGCAGGACAAGACGACCGCGCGCGCCGTCCTTTTCGACTTCGTCGTGCCGGCCTCGATGAAAAAGGCCGGGTAGCGCGCACTAAGAGATAGCCTACAGAATACGCTGGCAGCGCTGGAACAACCTGATACACCCAAATACAACCTTTGATTGAGTTTCCTGCTGCACAATCCTGAAATGGTTGCAAACGATGATCCGCGAACCGGAATCGTCGTGGTGTGACCCATGCTCAATTGCTTCAGGCGCGACTCGCGCGGAACATCAGCCATCGAATTCGCGATGGTCGCGCCGCTGTTCATCCTCGTCGTCCTCGGAATGACCGCCTATGGCATCTATTTCGGCGCCAGCCATTCGGTCCAGCAGATCGCGGCAGATACCGCGCGAGCGGCCATTGCCGGCCTCGACGCCAACGAGCGCCGCGACATTGCCATGTCCTTCATCGACCGGAATGCCGGAGGCTACCCGTTCATATCGCCGGAGCGGCTGACCGTGGAGGTTGGCGACAGCGAGGCGGACCCTGGGCAATTCTCCGTTCTGCTTCAGTACGACGCGCGCGACCTGCCGATCTGGGCTCTGCTGGAGGGCATGCCGTTGCCGTCGATGACGATCCGCCGGCGATCCACGGTCAGGATCGGAGGCGTGTGATGCCCTGGCGCGGGGTCGGGCCAAGGGTATCTCGGGCCGCGCGGATGACCGCCGAGCGGCGCGGAAACGTCGCAACGATGACGGCACTTACCATGCCGCTTGTCCTTGGTATTGGCGCGATCGCCATCGACGAGGCGTCGCTTTATGTCGAAAAGCGCGAGGCGCAGGCAATTACCGACCTTGCGGCGATCGCTGCGGCCTCCGACCTGACGAGGGCCGAATTCACGGCATTGGGGGTGCTTTCGGACAACCGCATCGTCGACCTCGCGACCATCGAGCAAGGCTCGACCGACGCGGAGGAGGACACTGACGGCGCGGGCGCCGGTGACGATGATGTGCAGGTTGAACCGGGCCGCTACGCGGCGAACCCTGCCCTCGCGGCCTCGGTCCGCTTCACGCCCGGCGCGGAACCGGCCAACGCCGTACGCGTCACCGTTCGCAAGCGCGGGCACCGCTATTTCGCCGGAGCGCTCGTCAAGCCGCCGCGCATCACGGTTCGTGCCGTGGCAACGGCGATGCCGCAGGCCACCTTCTCCGTCGGCTCGCGCCTCGCCAGCCTGCATGGCGGCGTCCTCAATGCACTGCTCGGCGAGTTGCTGGGCGGCCAGGTAACGTTGAGCGCGATGGACTATCAAGCACTGCTCGGCGCGCAGGTCGGGCTGTTCTCGTTCCTCGATGCACTGGCGATCGAGACCGATCTCACGGCCGTCACCTACGAGACGCTGATCGACACGGGGGTGACCGTTGCCGACATCGCAGCCGCTGTCGCCCGGTTACCGGGCATTTCGGCGGAGACGCGGGTCGCGGCCAACCGGTTTGCCGCGTCGGCGCGGCTGGCCAATGCCGGGCCGATCAGCCTGTCGCGACTGCTCGACCCCGGCCCGGAAGGCCAGCGCCCCGTCGGTGCGCAGGCGGTCGACGACCCGGACTTCTCCGTGCTGACGCTCCTGACCGCCGCCGCCACGCTCGGCACAGGCACCAATCAGGTGCGCGTCGATCTCGGCACGACCATACCCGGCATGGCGTCGGCCGTGCTGGACCTCGCCATCGGAGAGCCGCCAGCCGGCTCAGGCTGGCTGGCGGTCGGGGAACAGGGCCGGACCGTGCGCACCGCGCAGACGCGACTGCTCCTGACCGTCACCCTCGGTGGCAGCGGCGCGCTCGCCGGCACCGAGATCACAGTGCCAATCTATGTCGAGATCGCCAATGCCGAGGCGCGCCTTGCCGACATCGCCTGTGCCGGAACCACCGTCTCGCGCGTGTCGGTCGATGCGAAGCCGGGCATTGCCGAGTTGCAGATCGCCAGTCTCAACGCAACCGATCTCGTCGACTTCAGCCGCGATCCGCAGGCCGGGAAGGCAAGGCTCGTCAGGGCGCCGCTCATCACCGTAACCGGGCGGGCGCGCGTCGAGACCGGCAATACAGCCTACAACGCGCTGCGGTTCGACAGGCAGGAGATCGGCAACGGCACCGTCAAGCAGGTCTCCAGCACGCAGGCCGTCGAGACGCTGACGGCGACGCTGATCGGCAATCTCGATCTCGATATCCGCGTCCTCGGCATCGGAATCGGCCTGGCCGAAGCGGTGCGGAGCGCCCTCGCGTCGACGCTCGCCGCCGCCGCGCCCGAGGTGGATCGGGCGCTGTTCAGCGTCCTGGGTGCGCTGGGCATCCGTGTCGGCGAGGCCGACGTGCGCGTCCACGCAGCGAAATGCGGACGCGCCGTGCTGGTTCAATAAGCCGGCTGAAGCACCGGCTGCGTATCCACGATGTAGATGCCAAGTCCGGCCAAGTCGAGAATGCCATCGGCATAGCTGCAGCCGGTGGCACAGAACGGCCGCTCGCCGGGCAGGCCTGCTTCGTCTGGCAGCGGCCAGCGTTCGCGCTGCGTGCCGAAATTGAACACGCACAGGATGGCACGCTCCTCCGACTTGCGAAGGAAGGCGAGGACATCGCCTTCGGTCTCCAGAAACTCTATGTCGCCGACGATCAGTGCCGGACTCGAGCGGCGGAAATGCAGCATCTGTCGATAGAAATGCAGCACCGAATCCGGATCGCGCTCCTGAATGTCGACGGCGCGGGCGATATGCTCCTCGGGAACAGGCAGCCACGGCTTCGCGGCGGAGAAGCCGGCGTTGACGAAATGCGATTCCCAGACCATCGGCGTACGGCACCCGTCGCGCCCCTTGAAGCCGGGCCAGAAGCGGATCCCGTAAGGATCGCGCAGGTCCTCATAGGCGAGTTCGGCTTCCTGAAGGCCCAGCTCCTCGCCCTGGTAGAGGCAGATCGAGCCGCGAATGGTCGACAGCAGCGCGATGGCGAACTTCGCCATGGCCGCCGCATCCTCACCCGGTCGCAACCAGCGCGAGACATGCCGCATGACATCGTGATTGGAGAACGCCCAGCAGACCCACCGGTCGCTCGAAAGCTCCTCGATCGCGGTGACGCAGCCGCGCAGATGGGCGGCCGAGAATTCCGCGCTCAACAGGTCGAAGGTGTAGCACATATGGAGCTTGTCGCGGCCTGACGTGTAGGCGGCGACGGTCTGCAGCGACCGGGTGCCGTCACCGACCTCGCCGACCGTCATGCGGGCTCCGTATTCGTCGAGAAGCGACCGCAGCCGCTTGAGGAACAACAGGTTCTCCGGACGGGACTTATCGTAGAGATGGTCCTGGAAACCGTACGGGTTCGTGTCGGGTATGTCGGTCGGCGCTCCAGGCGGCATGGCCGGGTTGTCGCGCAGATCCTGATCGTGGAAGTAGAAATTCACCGTGTCGAGGCGGAAGCCGTCGACGCCGCGGTCGAGCCAGAAGCGGGCGACGTCCAGCAGCGCGTCCTGCACATCCGGATTGTGGAAGTTGAGGTCGGGCTGCGAGGCCAGGAAATTGTGCATGTAGTACTGCTTGCGCACGCTGTCCCATTCCCAGGCCGAGCCGCCGAAGATCGACAGCCAGTTGTTGGGCGGAGTACCGTCGGGCTTGGGATCGGCCCAGACGTACCAGTCGGCCTTGGGGTTGTCGCGGCTGGAGCGGCTCTCGACGAACCAGGAATGCTGGTCGGCGCTGTGCGACAGGACCTGATCGATGATGACCTTGAGGCCGAGCGCATGGGCCTTTTCCACGATCGCGTCGAAATCCTCCAGCGTACCGAACATCGGATCGACGGCGCAGTAGTCCGAGACATCGTAGCCCATGTCGGCCATGGGTGAGGCAAAGAACGGCGAGAGCCATATCGCGTCGACGCCCAGCGAGGCGATGTGCGGCAGGCGCTCCGCGATGCCGCGCAGATCACCGATGCCGGTGCCCGAGGTATCCTGATACGATCGAGGGTAGACCTGGTAGATGGCGCAACCGCGCCACCAATCGTCATCAGTCATCCTCGTGGTGCCGCCTGGCGGAGGATTGATTTCCGTCATGCATCGCCCTTCATTCTCGAATCGGTCCGGTGCGGACTTCCCGCATCAACACCACCGCCCGTTCCGGTATCAATATGGCAGCTTCATGCCGATGCGCCAGACGCGGCCCTTCCGGCTGCCAGCTATGGCCGTCGCGGACCGGGAGCAGCACGCGGCGCTCCGTATCGGAACCGTTGATCACCACTGCAAGCCTCCCGCCCGCCATGCCGGACGCGAGGACCATCGCCAAAAGGCGCCGGTCCGGATCCTGCCATTCGTCGACCTCCAGCGGCAGCCCGCTTTCGCCAATCCACTGGACATCAGCATGCTCCGATCCGACGGCCAGGTCTCCGGTCAGGAACTCCGGAGCCGCGATCGCCGCGTCCGATGCCCTCGCCGTCGCCAGCGCAAAGGCGAATGCTTCGAGATCGCGGTCGCGGTGTTCCCAATCGAGCCATGTGATCGGATTGTCCTGCGCATAGGCGTTGTTGTTGCCGGCTTGCGTACGACCGAACTCGTCGCCCGCCGTCAGCATGATGGTTCCCCGCGTATAAAACAGGGTCGACAGCAGTGCTTTCAAGTCCATTGCCCGCCTCGCCTTCACCGCGGCATCGTCCGTCTCGCCTTCGACACCGCCGTTCCACGAGAGATTCTCGTCGTGGCCGTCGCGATTGTCCTCGCCGTTGGCGGCGTTGTGCTTGCGCTCGTAAGAGACGAGATCGGCGAGCGAAAACCCGTCATGGGCGGCGAGGAAGCTGACGCTTCGCGTCTTCTCGCAGCCGGGGCGGCGAAAGATGTCGGACGAGCCGGCAAGACGCGTCGCGAGGGCGCCCGCCATCCCCGCATCGCCGCGCCAGAAGCGGCGCATGTCGTCGCGATAGCGGTCGTTCCATTCGAGGAACCGGCCGGGGAAGTTGCCGAGCTGGTATCCGCCGGGACCGATGTCCCACGGTTCGGCGATCAGGACCCGACCGCCGATTTCGGGATCGTCGAGCATTGCCCTGAGCAGCGGGGCATCGGGATCGAAGCCGTCGACGCGCCGGCCGAGCACCGGCGCAAGATCGAAGCGGAACCCGTCGACGCCGGCATGGCGCACGAAGGCGCGCAGCGCATCGAGCACCAGCGCGACCATCGCCGGATGGGCGCAGTCGAGCGTGTTGCCGCAGCCGGTATCGTTGGCGAGCGAACCGTCGCCGAGGTGGCGATAGGCGGTGCGGTTGTCGAGCCCCCTCAGTGACAGCGTCGGCCCGGCCGCGTCGCTCTCGCCGGTGTGGTTGAAGACGAGATCGAGGATCACGCCGATGCCGGCGGCGCGCAACGCGGCGACGGTCTCGCGCAGTTCGGCCCAGCCGCCGGGAACCAGGCGCGGATCCAGCGCCATGAACGATACGGGATTATAGCCCCAGCCATTCGTGAGGCCGAGCGGCGGAAGATGCCTCTCGTCGATCCAGGCCGTAATCGGCATCAGCTCGACGGCCGAAACGCCCAAGCGGCGAAAATGTTCGATGATGGCGGGCTCGGCCAGCGCCGCGAAAGTGCCGCGCCGGTCTTCGGGGACATCCGGATGCAGCATCGAGAAGGCGCGAACCGGGACCTCGTAGATCAGCCCGCCATTGGTGAACAGCGGCGGTTCGAGGGTGACTTGCGCAGGCGATGTCAGCACGCATTTCGGCATCAGCGGCGCGGTGTCGAGCGCATCCGAACGCGGCGCGCCGAGCCGCGCGTCATAGCGATAGGACCGGTCGATCTCGAAAGCGCGCGGATCGACGAGAAGCTTCGCCGGATCGAACCAATGACCGCTCGCCGGCTCGTACGGGCCGTCGGCGCGTAGGCCGTAGCGTGCACCTGTGCCCATGCCCGGAACGAACGCGGCGAATTCGTCGTCGCGTGTCCGGTCGAGAGCGATGCGATCGAGTTCTTCATCGCCCGCCGCGTCGAACAGGCAAAGCCAGATCCGCTCGGCCGTCAACGACTGGACGGAAAATCGCGCACCCGATGCCTCGACCGTTGCTCCAAGCCTCATGTGATGACGGTCGGACGCTCGCGCCCCGTATGCCTGGCTATGCCGGCGAGCGCTTCCGCCGCGGCAATCAAAGGCGCCAGGGCCTGCTGGGTATCCTGACCGTGGAGCCCCGGGTCCGGCTCGTACCGCTCGATGTAGACACGCACCGTCGCGCCGGAGGTGCCGGTTCCCGACAGGCGAAAGACGACGCGCGACCCTCCCTCGAACCGCACCCGGATACCCTGGTTGCTGCTCACCGACCCGTCGACCGGATCGTGATAGGAGAAGTCGTCCGCCATCTCGACGCGCATTCCATTCACATCGGTTCCGGCAAGACCGTCGAGGCGGCCGCGCAAGGCGTCGATCATCGCATTGGCCGCGTCGCTGTCGACAGCCTCGTAGTCATGGCGGGAATAGTAGTTGCGACCGAACTGCGCCCAGTGCGCCTCGACGATCGTTTTCACCGGTTCGCGCCGCGCGGCGAGAATGTTGAGCCACAGGAGCACCGCCCACAGGCCGTCCTTCTCGCGCACATGGTCGGACCCGGTGCCCGCGCTCTCCTCGCCGCAGATCGTCGCCATGCCCGCATCCAGCAGATTGCCGAAGAACTTCCAGCCGGTCGGCGTCTCGTACATGCCGATGCCGAGCTTCTCGGCGACGCGGTCCGCCGCCGCGGAGGTCGGCATCGAGCGGGCGATGCCCTTGAGGCCCGACGCATAGCCGGGCGCGAGATGGGCATTGGCCGCCAGCAGGGCGAGCGAATCCGACGGGGTCACGAAGATGCCCTTGCCGATGATCAGGTTACGGTCGCCGTCGCCGTCCGACGCGGCGCCGAAGTCAGGCGCGTCCGCCGACATCATCAGCTCGTAGAGCTCCTTCGCGTGGACGAGGTTGGGGTCGGGATGGTGGCCGCCGAAATCCTCGCTCGGCACCGCGTTGCGGGCCGTGCCGGCAGGCGCCCCGAGGCGTTTTTCCAGGATATCGGTGGCATAGGGTCCGGTGACGGCATGCATGGCGTCGAAGACCATGGTGAAGCCGGAGGCGAACATCGCGCGGATCGCTTCGAAGTCGAACAGCGTCTCCATCAGCGCCGCGTAGTCGGCGACCGGATCGATCACGTCGACGGTCATGTCGCCGATCGAAGCGGTGCCTATCCGGCCGAGGTCGGGTGCTGCTTCATCGGCGATCAGATAGCGGTCGATGACCTGCGTGCGCGCGAAGATCGCATCGGTGATCTTCTCCGGCGCCGGGCCGCCATTGCCGATATTGTACTTGATACCGAAATCCTCGTTCGGCCCGCCGGGATTGTGGCTGGCGGACAGGACAAGGCCGCCAAACGCCCCGTATTTGCGGATGATGTTGGAAGCCGCCGGCGTCGAGAGAATGCCGTCCCGCCCGACGATCACCTTGCCGAAGCCGTTGGCGGCGGCCATGCGGATCGCCTTGCCGATCACCTCGCGGTTGTAGAAGCGCCCGTCCCCGCCGATCACCAGCGTCTTGCCGACAAAGCCGTCGAGGCTGTCGAAGACCGACTGGATGAAGTTCTCGGCGTAGTTCTCCTGCCGGAATACGGGCACCTTCTTGCGCAGCCCCGAGGTGCCGGGCTTCTGGTCGGGATAGGGCGTCGTCGCTACGGTGTCGATCTTCACGTCTGGCCTTCCTTGGCGAGCGAACGGAACAGGGCTGCATAACGCGCGGCGCTGCGCTGCCACGACACGTCGGCCTTCATGCCCTGCTTCTGCATCGATTTCCACGCCGGCTCGTCGGCATGAAGGCGGACGAGCCGCCGGGTCGCCTCGACGAGTGCCGCGGGACTTCCGGGCTCGAACACGACGCCCGTCGCGACACCAACCGAAAGGGCTGCTTCATTGGCGTCGATGACCGTATCGGCGAGCCCGCCGGTGCGTGCCACCATCGGGACGCAGCCGTAGCGCAGCGCGTAGAGCTGCGTCAGGCCGCAGGGTTCGAAGCGGGACGGGATGACGATCGCGTCGGCGCCGCCCTGCAGCAGATGCGACAGCCCCTCATCATAGCCGATCACCACGCCTGCACGGCCGCGGTGCCGCGAGGCGGCGGCGAGCAACTGGCCCTCAAGCCCCTGGTCGCCCGAGCCGAGAATGGCGAGCCGGGCACCCGCGCGTATGATCTCGTCCGCCGACGCGGCGAGAAGGTCCATGCCCTTCTGCCATGTCAGCCGGCTGATGACGCAGATGATTGGCGAGACGTCTGCCTCGAGACCGAACCGCTTTTCGATGGCGGCGCGGTTCGCTGCGCGCGCGGAAAGCGTGCGTGCCGAATAGGTCCTGGCGAGATGCGGGTCCGACGCCGGATCCCAGACTTCGGTGTCGATGCCGTTCAGGATGCCGTGCAGGATGTCGGCGCGCAGGTTGATCAGGCCGTCGAGGCCCATGCCGAATTCCGAGGTGCGGATTTCCTGGGCGTAGGTCGGACTCACCGTGGTGATAGCGTGCGCGGCCTGCAGGCCGGCCTTGAGGAATCCGACGCCGCCATAATATTCGACGCCGTCGAGCGACATCGCCGCATCGGGAAGGCCAAGGCCGGCGAATATCGAAGCCGGGAACTGACCCTGGAAGGCGAGGTTGTGGATCGTCATCACGGTCGGAACCGCGCTGCCCTCGTAACGCAGATAGGCCGGCGCGAGCGCGGCCTGCCAGTCATGCGCATGGACGAGGTCCGGCCGGTAGCCCTTCATCGCGCCCATGGCGACGTCGGCGGCAACGCGACCCAAGGCCGCAAAACGGCGCCAATTGTCCTGCCAGTCGCTGCCTGAAGCATCGCCATAGGGGCCACCCGGCCGGTCGAACAGGTGCGGCGCGTCGAGAACCAGAAGGTCAAGCCCGCCCGTATTGACGGCCACCAGCGCCGCCTTGCCGCCGAACAGGTCGTCATAGGCATGGACGGGCTTGCGCCGCGACTTGCCGAGAATGCCGTGATAGCCGGGCAGCAGGGTCCGCACCGCGATCCCCTCGCCGGCAAGCGCAGCCGGCAGCGCCCCGGCCACGTCTGCCAGCCCGCCGGTCTTGACCAGCGGAACGACCTCGGAGGTGACGGCCAGGACCTTCATTGGCGGTCAGGCTTCCAGCCGGTCGATCATCGTCTGGGTAATCAGGCAGATGCCGGAATCCGTTCGCCTGAAACGCTTTGCGTCGAGTTCGGGATCCTCGCCGACGACGAGGCCCTCGGGGATCTGGACACCGCGGTCGAGCACCACCTTGGTCAGCCGCGCATGCCGCGCAACGTAGCAGTCGGGGAGCACAACCGCCTCGTCGAGCGAGGAATAGGAATTGGCGCGCACGCCGGTGAACAGCAGGCTGCGCCTCAGCGCGGCACCCGAGATGATGCAGTCGCCGGCGACCAGCGACGACACGGCCGAGCCGCGCCGGCCCTCCTCGTCATGGACGAATTTCGCCGGCGGCTTGATCTCGGCATAGGTCCAGATGGGCCAGTCGCGGTCGTAGAGGTCGAGCTCCGGCGTGATGTCGGTCAGGTCGATATTCGTCTCCCAGTAGGCCTCGACCGTGCCGACGTCGCGCCAGTAGGCCTCTCGCTCGAAGCTCGAGCGGATGCACGACTTGCCGAACAGATGTGCGACGGCTTTGCCGTTCTTGACGATGTAGGGAATGATGTCCTTGCCGAAATCATGGCTCGAATTCTTGTCGGCCGCGTCGCGGCGCAGGAGATCGAGCAGAAAGGCGGTGCGGAAGACGTAGATGCCCATCGAGGCCAGCGCGACGTCGGGCTTGCCGGGCATGGCCGGCGGGTCGGCGGGCTTCTCGACGAATTCGACGATGCGCGATTTCTCGTCGACATGCATGACCCCGAAGCCGGTCGCCTCCATGCGCGGTACCTCGAGGCAGCCGACGGTGACATCGGCGCCAGCGTCGACATGCTCGCGCAGCATGATCTCGTAGTCCATCTTGTAGATGTGGTCGCCGGCCAGGATGACCATGTATTCCGGGCCGTATCCCTCGATGATGTCGGCGTTCTGGAACACGGCGTCGGCCGTGCCCTCGTACCACTGCGTTTCCGAGACGCGCTGGCTGGCGGGAAGGATGTCGAAGCTCTCGTTGCGCTCGGGACGGAAGAAGTTCCAGCCGCGCTGCAGGTGGCGGATCAGCGAATGCGCCTTGTACTGCGTGGCGACGCCGATGCGGCGGATGCCCGAATTCAGCGCGTTGGAGAGGGCGAAGTCGATGATGCGGGTCTTGCCGCCGAAATAGACGGCGGGCTTGGCGCGGCGGTCCGTCAGTTCCTTCAGCCGGCTGCCCCGCCCGCCGGCGAGGACGTAGGCCATGGCGTCACGGGCCAGCGGTTGCGTTCTGTTTTCCGTCATCTCTTCCTCCCACTCGCATCACCCCGGAAGGTGTTCGAAATAGACCGTGCCAAGCGGCGGCACCGTGATGATCGCATATGCGCTTCCGTCCCCGGCGTCGAAAACGGCCTCGACCACGCCTCCGTTGCCGGCATTCGAGCCGCCATAGACGCCAGCATCGGTGTTGACGATCTCGCGCCATTTCCCCGCCTTCGGCAAGGGGATGCGATAGCCGTCGCGCGGAACGGGCGTGAAATTGGTCACCACGGCGACCGGATTGGCGCCTGGCGCCTTGCGGGCCCAAGCGAATATCGAGTTCCGGTGGTCATCGACGATCAGCCATTCGAAGCCGTCCGGCTCGCAGTCGCGGGCATGGAGTGCGGGCAGATTGCGGTAGACCGCATTGAGATCGCGGATCAGAGCGCGCACACCGTCGTGAAGAGGATAGCCGAGCAGGTTCCAGTCGAGCGCCTTGGCCTCGTTCCACTCGGCGCGCTGGGCGAATTCCTGGCCCATGAACAGAAGCTTCTTGCCCGGATAGCCCCACATGAAGGCGTAGTAGGCGCGCAGCGTCGCGAATTTCTGCCAGTCGTCGCCCGGCATCTTCTCGAGCAGCGACTTCTTGCCGTGCACGACCTCGTCATGGCTGAGCGGCAGCACGAAGTTCTCGGCGAAGGCATAGACGAGGCCGAAGGTGATCTGGTCGTGATGGTGCCTGCGATGGACCGGGTCACGCTGCAGATAGTCCAGCGTGTCGTTCATGAAGCCCATGTTCCACTTGAAGCCGAAGCCGAGCCCGCCCTCGTGGACGGGGTGCGAGACCTTCGGCCACGACGTCGATTCCTCGGCGATCGTCACGATGCCGGGATGCGTCGCGTAGACGGCCCTGTTCATCTGGCGCAGGAACTCGACGGCCTCGAGGTTTTCGCGGCCGCCCTTCTCGTTGGGGATCCACTCGCCTTCCTTGCGCGAATAATCGAGGTAGAGCATCGAGGCGACCGCATCCACGCGCAGGCCGTCGACATGGTATTTCTCGGCCCAGAACAGCGCGTTGTTGACGAGGAACGACACCACCTCGCGGCGGCCGAAATTGTAGATCGCGGTGTTCCAGTCGGGATGGAAGCCCTTGCGGGGGTCCTCGTGCTCGTAGAGCGCCGTGCCGTCGAAGCGGGCCAGCCCGTGCTCGTCGGTCGGAAAGTGGGCGGGCACCCAGTCGAGGATGACGCCGAGGCCGACGCGGTGCGCGCCGTCGACGAAGCGCGCGAAGCCCTCGGGCTCGCCGAAGCGCGCGGATGGCGCGTACAGCCCGGTCGTCTGGTAGCCCCAGGACGGATCGTAGGGATGCTCCATCACCGGCATGAACTCGATGTGGGTGAAGCCCATGTCGACGCAGTAGGGGATCAGGCGTTCGGCCAGTTCGTCCCAGCTCAGGAAGCCGTCGTCGTCGCGCCGCTGCCAGGACCCCGGATGAACCTCGTAGATCGAAATCGGCTCGCGGCGCGGATCGGTGTTCGACCAGTGCGCGCGATGGGCGCCGTCGCCCCACTCATGCGCGGGTGTGACGTCGATGACCGAGGCGGTCGCCGGGCGCAGTTCGGAGCGGAAAGCGAACGGGTCGGCCTTGAGCGGCAGGCGCTGGCCGCGCGGGCCGATGATCTCGTATTTGTACGGCCGGCCGGCGCCTATGCCCGGCACGAAGATTTCCCAGATGCCGGTGTCGACGCGGCGACGCATCGCATGGCGCCTGCCGTCCCAGTCGTTGAAGTCGCCGACCACCGAGACGCGACGCGCATTCGGCGCCCAGACCGCGAAATGCACACCGTCTGCGCCCTCGTGCGTTATCGGATGCGCGCCGAGCTTGTCGAACAGGCGCAGATGCGAGCCCTCGCCGATGTAGTAATCGTCCATCGGCCCGAGCACCGGCCCGAAGGAGTAAGGATCGACGACCTCCCACGCGCCGCCGTCATTGGCTGCCCGGTAGACCAGCGGACGGCGCTTGCGGATCGACAGGGAGCCTTCGAACAGGCCGGCCTCGGCGATGCGATGCAGCCGGCCGACCGTCTTGCCGTCGAGCGTCACCGCTTCCACGGTCGACGCACCGGGAATGAAGCAGCGTGCGACGAGCCGGCTGCCTGCCTCCTGCAGACCGAGGACGGCGAAGGGATCAGGGTGATTGCCAGCGACGATCGCGTCGATATCGGAGCGCGGGAGCGTGGTCTCCGCATCCGCAGTGCCGCGCTTTCGCCGGGTCCCCGTCAACCGGCCCCTCCCCTTTCCGGGGACCGAGCGGATGCTTCCCCCGTAAGGTCCGTCATGCGGGCACCTGCCAGATGTCGCGCGCATATTCGCGGATCGTGCGGTCGGACGAGAACCAGCCGACGCGCGCGGTGTTGAGGATCGCCTTGCGGTTCCACGCGGCACGATCCGTCCAGAGTTCGTCGACGCCGCGCTGCGCGGCGGCATAGGCATCGAAATCCGTGGCGACCATGAACCAGTCGTGGTCGTAGAGCCCGCCGACGAGGCCGCGATAGCGGTCGCGGTCGTCCGGCGAGAAGACGCCCGAGGCGATAGCCTCCAGCGCCTGCGAAAGTTCCGGCGAGGCGGCGATCACGTCGCGCGGCTGGTAGCCATTGGCACGGCGGGCGGCGACCTCTTCCGCCGTCAGCCCGAAGATCACGATGTTGTCCTCGCCGACGCAGTCGCGGATCTCGACATTGGCGCCGTCGAGGGTACCGATGGTGATGGCGCCGTTCAGCGCGAACTTCATGTTGCCGGTGCCCGATGCCTCCATACCGGCCGTGGAAATCTGTTCCGACAGGTCGGCGGCGGGCACCATCACCTCGGCGAGGCTGACATTGTAGTTCGGGATGAACACGACCTTGAGCAGGTCGCTGACCGAGGGATCGGAGTTGATCACCCGGGCGACGTCGTTGGCGAGCTTCACGATCAGCTTGGCGTTGTGGTAGCTCGGCGCCGCCTTGCCGCCGAGAAGCTTGACGCGCGGCACCCAGTCCTTCTCGGGATGCGAGCGGATCTGGTCGTAGAGCGCCACGGCCTCGATGATGTTGAGAAGCTGGCGCTTGTATTCGTGGATGCGCTTGATCTGGATGTCGAACAGGGCCGACGGGTCGAGCCGGACGCCGAGCCGTTTGGCGACCAGTTCGGCGAGCCGCGCCTTGTTGGCCCGCTTCACCGCCGCGAAGGCATCCTGGAATGCGGTATCGGCGGCGTGGCCCTCGAGGTCCGTCAAGGCATCGATATCGTCGAGAAACCGGTCGCCGATCGTGTCGGCGATCAGCCCCGTCAGGCCGGGATTGCACTGCATCAGCCAGCGGCGCGGCGTTATGCCGTTGGTCTTGTTGTTGATCTTGTCAGGATAGAGCCGGTGCAGGTCAGCGAAGACCGTCTCCTTCATCAACCCGGTGTGCAGCGCCGACACACCGTTCACCTTCTGCGATCCCATGAAGGCGAGATTGCCCATGCGGACGCGGCGGTCGCCATTCTCGTCGATCAGCGAGATGCGGCTGATCTCGCCGCCGTCGAATCCGCGCTCCTTGCGCGCCAGGCGCAATACCTTGGCGTTGATCGCGTAGACGAGTTGCATGTGGCGCGGCAGAAGCCGTTCGAGCAGTGGAACCGGCCAGCTTTCCAGAGCCTCGGGCAGAAGAGTGTGGTTGGTGTAGGCGAAGGTGCGCGAGGTGATGTCCCACGCATCGTCGAACGCATAGCCGTGCACGTCGATCAGAAGCCTCAATAGCTCCGCGACCGAGATCGCAGGGTGGGTGTCGTTGAGCTGGATCGCTGCCTTGTCGGGCAGCGTGTCGAGCGTCTCGTACTGGACGAGGTGACGATGGACGATGTCCTGCAGCGACGCGGCCGAAAAGAAATATTCCTGGCGCAGCCTCAGTTCCTGGCCGGCCGGCGTCGTGTCGTTGGGGTAGAGCACGCGTGCCAGGCTTTCGGCCTTGTTGCTCTCGCGCAGCGCGCCGATGTGGTCGCCGGCGTTGAAGGCATCGAGCAGAATCGGGTCGAGCGGCATGGCGGACCACAGCCGAAGCGTGTTCACCCGCTTGCCGCGCCAGCCGGCGACGGGCGTGTCGTAGGCGACAGCGAGCACGCGCTCCTGCGGCTTCCAGACATAGCGCGGCGTCCCGCCGTCATCGTCGAGCATCTCGACCGTTCCGCCGAAGCCGATCTCGATCGAACGTTCGCGGCGCTCGAACTCCCAGGGGTTGCCGTGTTCCAGCCAGGTTTCGGGCAGTTCCACCTGCCAGCCCTCGGAAATCTCCTGGCGGAACAGGCCGTGCACGTAGCGGATGCCGTAGCCGTGAGCGGGAATGTCGACGGTCGCCATGGATTCCATGAAGCACGCCGCGAGCCGGCCCAGGCCGCCATTGCCGAGTGCTGCGTCCGGCTCGAGCGCCGCTATCTGCGCAACATCGACGCCGAGCGAGGCAAGCGCCTCGGAAACCTCGTCCATGAGGCCGAGATTGGAGGTCGCGTCCCTGAACAGGCGTCCGATCAGGAACTCCAGCGACAGGTAATAGACCCGCTTCTGCTGTTCCTGATAGGCCTTCTTGGTCGAGGCGATCCACTGCTCGATCATCCGGTCGCGCACCACCTTGATGGTCGCCGCGAGCCAGTCATAGGGCGTCGCCACGGTCGGGTCCTTGCCCAGCCTGTAGGTAAGCGCGGACAGGATCTCGCCGGCGAGCGCGGGACGCTCGTCGGAATTCGCCGCGTTGAGTGTCATCGAGGAACTGGGCTGCATCGGATCACCGCCTGACAAACTGGTCCACGGCGCGCGCGAGGTCGTATCACCCGGGCCGCCGTCGCTTCGATCCTCCCTCTTCCCTTGTAGTTCATCCATCGCAATTCACAATCGCCGCATGCTTCGAAGTCGGCGGAATTCACGCCGCGAGCGCCTCGTTGGGCGGTGCCTTCGCACCGGTCATGAAGGCAACGGCGTCTGACATCGAGTGCTGCTTCGGATCGATGACGCACAGCCGCTTGCCGAGACGATGGATATGAATCCGGTCGGCCACCTCGAAGACATGCGGCATGTTGTGCGAGATGAGCACGATCGGCAGACCGCGTTTCTTGACGTCGAGGATGAGTTCGAGGACGCGGCGCGATTCCTTGACCCCGAGGGCCGCGGTCGGTTCGTCCATGATCACCACCTTGGAGCCGAAGGCGGCGGCACGTGCAACCGCGACGCCCTGGCGCTGGCCACCGGACAGCGTCTCGACCGCCTGGTTGATGTTCTGGATCGTCAGGAGCCCGAGTTCGGAGAGCTTTTCGCGGGCGACCCGCTCCATCTGCTTGCGGTCGAGCATGCGAAACAGGCTGCCCAGCGGCCCCGACCGCCTGATCTCGCGCCCCATGAACATGTTGTCGGCGATCGACAGCGCCGGGGACAGGGCCAGGTTCTGGTAGACGGTCTCGATGCCGGCATCGCGGGCGTCTATCGGCGAGGAAAACTGGACCGGCTTTCCTTCAAGCAGGATCTCGCCCTCGTCCGGCCGGACGGCGCCCGAGATCGCCTTGATCAAGGAGGACTTGCCGGCACCGTTGTCGCCGATGACGGCGAGGATCTCGCCCGGGTAGAGGTCGAAATCGGCGTGGTCGAGCGCGACGACGCGGCCGTAGCGCTTGACGATGCCCCGGGCTTCGAGAATGGGAGCGGTGCTCATGCCGAAACCTTTCTGATCCACTGGTCGATTGCGACCGCCGAGATGATAAGGACGCCGATCAGGAGATAGGTCCATTGCGGATCGGTGCCGACGAGCCGGAGGCCGAGCGAAAACACGCCGACGATCAGCGCGCCGAACAGCATTCCAAGCACCGAGCCGCGGCCGCCGAACAGCGAGATACCGCCGATGACAACTGCCGTGATCGATTCGATGTTGGTGAACTGGCCGGCGGTCGGCGAGACGGAGCCGAGGCGGCCGATCAGCACCCATCCGGCAAGCGCGCAGATGAGGCCCGCGAGCACGTAGACCGAGATCAGCGTGCGATGAACCTGGACACCGGAGAGTTCGGCCGCGTCGGGATCGTCGCCCACGGCATACACGTGCCGGCCCCAGGCCGTGTGGTTGAGAACGTAGTTCAGCACCAGGACGAGCACCACCATGGTGATGGCGCCGAGCGTGAACACCGCGCCGCCGACGCGGAAACTGGTTCCGAAGAGCTGCAATATCGGTGCCTGCGCCTCGATGTCCTGCGAGCGGATCGTCTCGTTGGCCGAATAGAGGAAGTTTGCCGCGAGAACGATCTGCCACATGCCGAGCGTGACGATGAAGGGCGGCAGCTTGACCCGCGAGACGAGCCAGCCGTTGACGAAGCCGCAGGCACCGCCGACCGCGAAGCCGCACAGAACGGCGACGGATGGCGGCAGGCCGTATCGGAAGGTGAACTGCCCCATGATGACGGACGAGAACACCATGATCGCGCCGACCGAGAGGTCGATACCGGCGGTGAGAACGACAAGGGTCTGCGCCGCGCCGACGATGCCGACGATCGCGACCTGCTGCAGGATCAGCGTCAGTGCGAAGGGCGAGAAGAACTTGGAGCCAAGGATGACGCCGAAGCCGATCACCGACGCGATCAGCACGATCAGCGGCACGCCGGCGGGGTTGGAGTGCAGGGCATGCTGGACACGGTCCAGCGCGGTGGCGCGACCGGTGTCGAAGGCGGCGACATTGGTCGCGCTGCCGGCCAGCACCGTCTCGTAGTCCTGGGCCTGGGGCGCCCGCGATTCGCTCATGGGTAGTCCTCCCGAAAGACGCAGCGATATGGCCGGTCACCAACGGGGCGGCACGCGGCCGCCCCTCCTCCAGACCGGCGACACTGTCAGAGCAGCGTCACATCACCCCCAGCACTTGTCCAGACCTTCCTGGACGCTGATCGAGGGCACGCCTTCTGCGGGCTTGTCCGTGACCAGCGACACACCGGTGTCGAAGAAGTCCTTGCCTTCGGTCGGCTTCGGCTTCTCGCCGGTCTCGGCGAAGGTCTTGATCGCCTCGATGCCGAGTGCGGCCATCATCAGCGGGTACTGCTGCGAGGTCGCGCCGATCACGCCGTCCTGGACGTTCTTCACACCCGGGCAACCGCCGTCGACCGAGACGATCAGCACGTTGCTTTCCATCCCCACCGCCTTGAGCGCCTCATAGGCGCCGGCGGCGGCCGGTTCGTTGATGGTGTGCACGACGTTGATGCCGGGATCCTTCTGCAGAAGGTTCTCCATGGCGGTACGGCCGCCCTCTTCGTTGCCGTTGGTGACGTCGTGGCCGACGATGCGCGGATCGTCCTCGTCGCCGATGACGTCGGCGTTCTTCACGTCGATGCCGAAGCCCATCATGAAGCCCTGATCGCGCAGGACGTCGACGGTCGGCTGCGACGGGGTCAGGTCGAGGAAGGCGATGCGGGCGTCGGCTGCCTTGTCGCCGAGCGTGGCCGCGGCCCATGCGCCGATCAGCCGGCCGGCCTCGAGATTGTCGGTGGCGAAGGTCGCGTCGGCGGCGTCGACCGGGTCGAGCGGCGTATCGAGCGCGATGACGAGAATGCCGGCGTCGCGCGCCTTCTTGACACTGTCGACGATCGCCTTGGTGTCGGATGCTGTGATCAGGATGCCCTTGGCGCCGTCGGCGATGCAGGTCTCGATCGCGGCAACCTGGCTTTCATGATCGCCGTCGATCTTGCCGGCATAGCTCTTGAGGTTGACGCCGATCTCTTCGGCCTTGGCGGTCGCGCCTTCCTTCATCTTGACGAAGAAGGGATTGGTGTCGGTCTTGGTGACGAGGCATGCGCCGATGTCGGCGGCCGATGCGGTCGATGCGAATGCGGCGATGGAAACGCCAGTCGCCAGGCCGGCGGCGGCCCGGATGAGTGCTCTTTGGTTCACGGTAGTCCTCCCGTAAGTGCGGAACGTTGGGCGAAGCGCACCGGGAATGCCCGGGTCGCGCGCCGTGCCGTTTGGCACCTTTCAAACAATACCAGCGATGCACGGCTGTCAATAATTAAATCATTCTTATTTAGTATTGACAGTGAATTCCGCCCCCGGCATTTTCGCCGGGGAACCGGGAGGACCACGACGTGGCGGAATTCGGCGTTGCACGGCCAGGACCCGCCTCGCATCTGGGGCGCGCCTTCCAGCGCGGCACCAACCAGTCCGGGATGCGCAACCTCAACGAACGGCTCGTGCTGTCGCTGGTGCGCCAGCGGGGCAACCTTTCGAAGGCCGAGATTTCGCAGATGACCGAACTCTCGGCGCAGACGGTATCGGTGATCGTCAGGGCGCTGGAGAATGACGGATTGCTGATGCGCAACGAACCGGTGCGCGGCAGGGTCGGCCAGCCCTCCGTGCCGATGTCGCTCGACCCGGACGGCGCCTTCTTCCTCGGGCTGAAGGTGGGCAGGCGCAGCGCGCAACTGGTGCTGCTCGACTTCGTCGGGACGGTGCGGATGATGCGGCATCTGGCCTATCCGTACCCGGTGCCGGACGACACGATCCGCTTCGCACTGGCGGCGATCGAGGAAGCGCGGGGAAGCCTGCCCGAAAACCAGCGCCACCGCGTCGCCGGCGTCGGTATCGCGATGCCATTCCGGCTGTGGGAATGGTCGGATGCGCCGCAGGTTACGGCGGATGCGCGCGCCCGGCTGGACGAGTGGCGCGACCGCGATATCCGCGCCGAGATCGAGGACGCCGTCAACCTGCCGACCTACATGCAGAACGACGCCACCGCGGCATGCGGCGCGGAGCTGGTCTTCGGTGACGCGCCGCTGGCGCGCGATTTCGTCTATCTCTATATCGGCACCTTTCCCGGCGGCGGCGTGGTCATCAACGGCAGCCTCTATCCCGGTCCGACCGGCAATGCCGGCGCTCTCGGGTCGATGCCTGTCCCCGGGCCAAACGGCACGGTTCAGCTCATCGAGGTAGCGGCGGTTGCAAAGCTGGAGCAGGCGCTCGTCGCAGGCGGCCGCGATCCGAGCCATCTGTGGACGTCTCCGGACGACTGGGGCGATATCGGTCCCGAGCTCGACGCCTGGATCGAAAGCGCGGCTTCGGGCCTTGCCTACGCCATCGTCGCCGCCTCGGCAGTCATCGATTTCCAGCTTGCGATCGTCGACGGTTGGATGCCGGCCGACATACGCCGCCGGCTGGTCGAGGCGACCGCGTCGGCCATCACCCGATTCGACCTTGAAGGCGTTACCGTGCCCGCCATCCGGGCGGGTACGGTCGGCATCCATGCGCGCGCACTCGGCGCCGCGAGCCTGCCGCTCGCCGACCGCTTCCTCTACAGCCCGGTTCTTCCGGGCAGCTTCGACATAGAGACCGGCGTCGAACCATGACGCCATGCAATGACACGACAATGCTGCGGGGAAACCGATGATCCTGTGTTGCGGTGAAGCCTTGATCGATTTCCTGCCGCGCCAGACGGCGACGGGCGAGCCGGCATTCGCACCCTATGTCGGTGGAGCCGTCTTCAACACGGCGATCGCGCTCGGCCGGCTCGAGGTCCCAGTCCGCTTCTTCTCCGGCCTGTCGACCGACTTCTTCGGCGAGCAGCTCCGGCAGGCGCTGACGGACAGCGGCGTCGGGCTCGACCATGTCCGGTTCTCGGACCGGCCGACCACGCTGGCCTTCGTCAAGCTCGTCGACGGCCACGCAAGCTATGCGTTCTTCGACGAGAGTTCGGCCGGCCGCATGATCACCGAGGACGATCTGCCGGTCCTGCCTGCGGATGTCGCCGCGCTCCACTTCAGCTGCATCAGCCTCATCCCGGAGCCGTGCGGGTCGACATACGAAGCGCTGATGCGGCGCGAACACCGGTCCCGCGTCATCATGCTCGATCCCAATATCCGCGCCGCCTTCATCACAGACAAGCCCAGGCACCTGGAACGTATGCTGCGCATGATCGCGATGGCGGATATCGTCAAATTGTCGGACGAGGATCTCGCCTGGTTCGGCGAAAGCGGCCCGGAAGAGGAGATCGCGCGCCGCTGGCTGGCGATGGGCCCCAGGCTGGTCATCCTGACCCATGGCGGACGCGGCGCGACGGCCTATTCCGCAGCGCACAGCGTGACGGTCGGCGCCCGCCGGGTCACGGTCGTGGATACAGTCGGTGCCGGCGACACCTTCAATGCCGGGCTTCTGGCCTCGCTGCACGACAACGCGCTGCTGACCAAGACCGCGGTCGCCGAACTCTCCAAAGAAGCGATCGCCGCGGCGCTCGACTTCGCTGCCCAGGCAGCGGCTGTCACGGTGTCGCGCGCCGGAGCCAATCCGCCGAGGCGCCAAGAGCTCGGCTGACCGCCTAACGCCTGGGTCCGTTTCCGGCGACGAAATGCGGGTTGTAGAACGGGTCTTCCCCGGGCGTGTCGCGCGGGCCGTACCGCAACGGCGCACCATCGACGGTGAGCGTGTGCCCGCCCGCAGCGCGGAGCACCGCGTCGCCCGCCGCCGTATCCCACTGCATTGTGCGTCCGAAGCGCGGATAAAGATCAGCTTCACCACACGCGACGAGGCAGAATTTCAGCGACGAGCCCACCGATACGATCGTCGACCCCTCGTGACGGCCGATGAAGGCGTCAGTTTCAGCAGTGCGATGCGACCGGCTCGCAACGATCCTCGGCACGCCGTTCTCGACGGCAACGCAAATGTTCCGCCGCGCGCCGATGCTGAAATCCGTGCCGACCTCGATCAGTTCGGCATGGCCGGGACGGCCGGTATACATGACGCCCCGCGCCGGCGCGTAGACGACACCAACGACCGGTACGCCCGACCGAACGAGCGCGATGTTGACGGTGAAGTCGCCGCGCTTGTTGACGAATTCCTTGGTGCCGTCGAGCGGGTCGACCAGAAAGAACGCGTCGCCCACCTTGCCGGGGGCCGCGCCCTCGCACGCCTCTTCCTCGGCCACGACGGGAATGTCCGGGAACGCGCCGCGCAGGCCCTCGAGGATGATCCTCTCGGAGTCCCGGTCGGCGGCGGTGACCGGCGAGGCGTCCGATTTCTTCTCGACGCTGAAGTCACAGGCATAGACCGCCATCACGGCACGGCCGGCAGACAAGGCCAGGGCCTCGAAGAGGTCGAGCATTGCGGGTTCGTCAGCCATCGTTCGGTCCGCGCTTAGCAAGCATCGATACAATCAGAAAAAGCCGCGCCCGCGCAACCATTGCTCGAGCTCGTCCGTCAGATCCTCGGGCGACCGTCCGCTGGTCTTGAGCCTGACATCCGCGTTCTCGGGCGCCTCATAGGGCGAATCGACGCCGGTGAAGTTCTTGATCTCGCCTTTCAGCGCGCGCGCATAAAGCCCCTTCGGGTCGCGCCGCGCGCATTCCTCGAAGGGCGTATCGACGAAGACCTCGACAAACTGCCCATCGGGCATCAGTTCGCGCGCCATGCGGCGTTCGGCGCGGAACGGCGAGATGAACGAGACCAGCACCATCAGTCCTGCATCGGCCATCAGTTTCGCGACCTCGGCGACACGGCGTATGTTCTCGACGCGGTCCTCCTCGGTGAACCCGAGGTCTCGGTTCAACCCGTGGCGAACATTGTCGCCGTCGAGAATGTAGGTGTGGCGGCCTTCCGCGAACAGCTTCTTCTCGAGCAGGTTGGCGATGGTCGACTTTCCCGAGCCCGACAGGCCGGTGAACCACAGCACCGCCGGCTTCTGGCTCTTCTGCCCGGCGCGGGCGTTGGGCGTGATGTCGAGCGCCTGCCAGTGGATATTGGCCGCGCGCCTCAGCGGATGCAGGATCATGCCCGCGCCGACCGTCGCGTTGGTCAGCCGGTCTATGAGGATGAAAGAGCCGGTGGTCCGGTCGTCGGCGAACCGGTCGAACGCAATCGGCTGCTGCAGCGAGATGTTGCACGCGCCGACTTCGTTCAACTCAAGCGACTTGGCCGCCTCGTGCGCGAAATTGCCGACGTTCACCCGGTATTTCAGCTCGGTGACGGTAGCGTTCGACTGGTCGGTCTCCGTCCTCAGAAGATAGGACCGGCCCGGCAGCAGCGCGTGCTCGTCGAACCAGACGAGGTTGGCGGCGAACTGGTCGGCGACGTCCGGGCGGGCATCGGGCGCGACGAGCATGTTGCCGCGCGATACCTCGACCTCGTCCTCGAGAACGAGCGTGACCGCTTCGCCCGCGACGGCCTCGTCGAGGTCGCCGCCCATCGCGACGATCCGCCTGACCTTGGTCCGCTTGCCCGACTTGGCGACGACGACCTCGTCGCCGGGCTGTATCGAGCCGGATGCCACGGTTCCCGCAAATCCGCGGAAATCGAGATTCGGGCGGTTTACATATTGAACCGGAAACCGGAACGGGCGCGCGGTCAGCGCTTCCCCGACGGGCACGGTCTCGAGGTAGTCGAGAAGCGTCGGACCTTCGTACCAGCCGGTCTTGTCGGACGCGGCGGTGACGTTGTCGCCATAGCGCGCCGACATCGGGATCGGCGTGACGGTCTCGAAGCCAAGGGTACCGGCAAAGGCGCGATAGTCTTCGACGATCGCGTCGAACACGGCCTGATCGTAACTGACGAGGTCGATCTTGTTAACCGCCAGCACGATGTGGCGGATGCCGAGCAGCGAGGCGATGATCGAATGGCGACGGGTCTGCGTCAGGATACCCTGGCGTGCATCGACGAGAACGATCGCCAGATCGGCGGTCGAAGCGCCGGTTGCCATGTTGCGCGTGTATTGCTCATGGCCGGGCGTGTCGGCGACGATGAACTTGCGCTTCGGCGTCGCGAAGAAGCGGTAGGCGACGTCGATGGTGATGCCCTGCTCCCGCTCAGCCTCGAGGCCGTCGACCAGAAGCGCGAAGTCGATGTCATCGCCGGCGGTGCCGTGCTTCTTCGAATCCTTTTCGAGCGCGGCAAGCTGATCCTCGAAGATCAGCTTGGTATCGTAGAGCAGCCGGCCAATCAGGGTCGACTTTCCGTCGTCGACGGAGCCGCAGGTCAGGAAGCGAAGCAGCGACTTCTGCTCCTGGCTGGCAAGGAACTCCGAGATGTTGACCGGCTCGCCGACCTCGCCGGGACGCGCATGGGTTGTCATCAGAAATAGCCCTCGCGCTTCTTCTTCTCCATCGACCCCGCCTCGTCGTGATCGATCAGCCTGCCCTGCCGCTCGGAGGTGCGGGCGATCAGCATCTCGGCGACGATATCCTCAAGGCTCGTCGCGTCGGATTCGATAGCGCCGGTCAGCGGGTAGCAGCCGAGCGTGCGGAAGCGGACCAGCTTGTCCTCGGGCACCTCGCCCGGCTCGAAGCGCATGCGCTCGTCGTCCGCCATGATCAGCATGCCGTTGCGGCTGACCACCGGGCGGCGCGCGGCGAAATAGAGCGGAACGATCGGAATGTCTTCCTGGAGGATGTACTGCCAGATATCGAGCTCGGTCCAGTTCGACAGCGGAAACACGCGGATCGATTCCCCGGCGCCGACACGGGTGTTGTAGATCTTCCACATTTCCGGCCGCTGGTTCTTCGGGTCCCACGCATGCTGGGCGTTGCGGAACGAAAAGATGCGCTCCTTCGCGCGCGCCTTTTCCTCGTCGCGACGCGCCCCGCCGAAGGCGGCATCGAAGCCGTGCGCGTCGAGCGCCTGCCTGAGCGCGACGGTCTTCATGATGTGGGTATAGCCGCTCGAGCCGTGATCGAACGGGTTGATGCCGTCGCGCACGCCGTCCTGGTTTGTGTGCACGATCAGGTCGAAGCCCTTCTCGGCCGCCATGCGATCGCGAAACGCGATCATCTCGCGGAACTTCCACGTCGTATCGATATGCAGG
>JAMLJD010000064.1 GCA_023953775.1 Rhizobiaceae bacterium
GGTATAGCCGCTCGAGCCGTGATCGAACGGGTTGATGCCGTCGCGCACGCCGTCCTGGTTTGTGTGCACGATCAGGTCGAAGCCCTTCTCGGCCGCCATGCGATCGCGAAACGCGATCATCTCGCGGAACTTCCACGTCGTATCGATATGCAGGAACGGAAAGGGCGGCCTTGCCGGATAGAAGGCCTTGATGGCCAGATGCATCAGCACGGAGGAATCCTTGCCGACCGAATAGAGCATCACCGGTTTGGAGAAGGTCGCCGCGACCTCGCGGAAAATGTGGATTGCCTCGGCTTCGAGCCGATCGAGATGGGTCAGTATCCTGGGCATTCACCGGCCTTTGGCAGACGGTTCCGGCAACAATTCTCTCGCGCCGGGACGAAAAACAGTGTTCCGCGCCGTTATAGCTGCCGGCAAAACTACAGCAAGAAGCCGATCACCAACAACCCATTGTCGCGCGGAGCGGTTTTTCTTTCCGACGGCAATCGTTGGAAAGCTGTTCCGTCAGCCCGCCGCGCGGTGCCGCGAACCCGAAAGCGTGTCGTGGACAACGCCGATCACCCGGTCCTGGTCGGCCTCGCTCAGATAGGGATGCATCGGCAGGCACAGGATCCTGCCCGGCAGGTCTTCCGAAACGGTCAGTGTCTCCGCCGCGCGCGGATAGTCCTTGTAGGCTTCCTGCAGGTGCAACGGCTTGACGTAGTAGATGACCGAGGGAATGCCGTCGGCCTGCAGCGCCGCCTTGAGGTGGTCGCGGCCGTCCGTCTCGATCGCATACTGGGCCCAGGCGGAACGTTTCTCGTTGCCGATCTCGGGCACCTTCACCAGACCCGACAGGCCCTCATTGTAGCGCCGCGCAACCGCCTGGCGCTTCTCCATCTCGTCTTCCAGAATGGCGAGCTTCTCGATGAGGATCGCGGCCTGGATGGTGTCGAGCCGCGAATTCAGGCCGACCCGCACATTGTCGTACTGCGTCTCGCCCTTGCCATGGAACGCGATCGAACGAAGCGTCTCGGCAAGCTCGCCGTCGTCGGTCAGCATCGCGCCGCCGTCGCCGTAGCAGCCCAGCGGTTTGGCCGGGTAGAAGCTGGTCGATCCGACATGGCCGAATGCGCCACATTTCACGCCGGCGGAGGTGCCGCCGATCGACTGCGCGGCATCCTCGATAACGAACAGGCCTTCCCGGTCGGCGATGGTACGGATAGCGTCGTGGTCGGCGGCGAGACCGAAGAGGTCGACCGGAATGATCGCCTTCGGCGTCAGCCTGCCTTCGGCGCGCACCCTGGCGATCGCCGTCTCGAGCTGGTCGAGATCGATGTTGTAGGTATCGGCGTCGACGTCGACGAAGACCGGCGCAGCGCCGGCCAGCGCGACCACTTCCGCCGTCGCGGCGAAGGTGAAGCTCGGGCAGAACACCGCGTCGCCCGGACCGATGCCGCGCGCCATCAGCGGGATCAGCAGGGCGTCGGTACCGTTGGCGCAGGCCACAACATGCTTCACGCCGACATAGGCCGCGAGCTTTTCCTCGAACTCCGCGACCTCGGGGCCGAGAATGTAGCGCCCCCCCTCGATGACGCGCGCAACCGCCGCGTCGATACGATCGGAGATACGCGCGCGCTGCGCGGCAAGGTCGATAAACTGCATCCTAACCCCGGATTGCCCGGCCGCGCCCTTCGCGCGGACCACCTGCCCCGCTCTAGCTCCGCGCGGCGCGCTTGGCCACTGGAGGGCTGTTCAAAACATCACCGCGCCTGTCATACGCGGTGATGAGCCGAAAGGCGTCAGCTGCGGCGGCCGAGCGACCAGGCGGCGGGCAGCAGGCAAGCGGCCAGCGCGACCTTGACGGCATCGGGCAGGATGAACGGCAGCACGCCGAAGGTCCATGCCTTGTCGGCGCCGATCAGCGTCGACAGCCAGGCCCAGCCCATCGCCATCATGACGATCTCGGCAACGATCATGGCGGCCAGCAGCTTGAGGACGTTGCGGTCCCAGCCGCGGTCGGCAGCCCAGCCGGCGATCGCGGCCATCACGACGAAGCCGGCTAGATATCCGCCGGTCGAACCGAGCATGTAGGCGATGCCGATGCCCTTTTCCGGCGTTGCCTGGAAGACCGGGAAGCCCACCGCGCCCTCGGCGAGATAGAGAAGCAGGGTGGCAACGCCGAGGCGCATGCCGAAGGACGCGCCGATGAGCAGCACGACCAGCGTCTGCAACGACATGTCGACCGGGCCGAGCACGACCCTCGTCTTGGCCGACAGGGTGAGAAGCAGGGTTCCGAGGACCGCCAGGAAGATCTGCGTCGCAAGGCGCGCCATGCCCTTCTGCGGCAGTGCAAGCGTGACCAGCGGGCGGGAGACGACGGCAGCGGACATCGGGAGTTCCTTCGGTTGGGGGATGGAGGCCATGGGCCATGGCGGGTTTCGGTATATGAGCTTCCGTGGTAAGCGGCAACCCGTCCCGCCCGCCGTCACCAACGGAATTCCCCATGTCGCTAGACTTCGACACGCAGTTCCAGCCACGCTACGGCGACGCCGTCGAACTGCTGCCGGGAATCCGCCGGCTGACGGTCAACAATCCGAGCCCGTTCACCTTTCACGGCACCAACAGCTACATCGTCGGGGACGAGACGCTCGCGGTGATCGATCCCGGGCCCGAAGACGACGATCACTTCGCGGCGCTGGTCGCGGCGATCGGGGGGCGGCCGGTCAGCCACATTTTCGTCAGCCATACCCACAAGGACCATTCGCCCCTCGCCGCACGGCTGAAGGCGATGACCGGCGCGCTGACGGTGGCGACAGGGCCGCATCGCGCGGCGCGGCCGCTGCGCATCGGCGAAATCAATCCGCTGGATGCGAGCGCCGACCTCGATTTCGCGCCCGACATCGCCGCGACGGACGGCAGCGTGATCGACGGCGACGGGTGGGCGCTGCGGACGATCCACACGCCCGGACACGCCGCCAACCATGCGGTCTTCGCGCTGGAGGGAACGGGAACATTGTTCTCGGCCGACCACGTGATGGCCTGGGCGACGTCCATCGTCGCACCGCCCGACGGTGCGATGTCGGACTACATGGCGTCGCTGGACAAGCTGCTGGCCCGCGACGACACGCTGTTCCTGCCGGGCCACGGCGGCGCACTCAGGCAACCGGCGAAATTCATGCGCGGACTGCGCAGCCACAGGAAGATGCGCGAACGCGCGATTCTGGAACGTGTGAAGGCGGGAGACAGGACTGTCGCCGAGATGGTGGCCGCGATCTACCGCGATACCGACCCGCGGCTGCACGGCGCGGCCGGCCTTTCGGTGCTCGCGCATCTGGAGGATCTCGTCGCGCGCGGCCGCGTGACGGCGGACAACGACGTCTCGATCGACGCCGTGTACCTGCCCGCCACCTGACCGTCAGGCCGGCGGCAGCAGACCCAGCCGGTCGTCGAGTTCGCCCAGAAAGCCGTCGAGCCGGGCGGCGTTGTCTCCGAGGTCGTGAACGCCGAAGCGCGACACCGACCGCATATCGACCAGCGCGCCGTCGCCGTCCTCGACCACCCTGATCACCACGTCGCTCTGGAAGCCGAAGATCAGCGTCTTGGCCACCACCTCGACAAAGGCGGCTGGCGGCTCGAAGGTCCGCGACGGCGGGCCGTACATCGTCCAGCCACGCTGCTCGATGAGGTCGTAGATCGTCGCATAGACGCGATCGGCCGGGATGTCATACCGGCGACCGATCACCTCTGGATAGAATTCGGCCTGCTCCTGTGCCTGCTTGTCGGTTCGGGCGCCAAGCGGATTCATATCGGACCCCCGCGACAGCAGCGCAGCGCGAAACCGTGGCGGATCGACGAGGTCGGTCGAGATGTCCACGAGACGGGGATAAGTGAAAACCCGATAGCCGCCATGAAAAAAGGGCACAAGCACGAGGAGCGCGATCGCGGTCCCGGCGGCAGCCGCCTTGCCGCCGCGGTCGCCGCGTTCCCACAGCATGCTGAATCCGATGCCGGCCAGAACCAGCGCCACCACCGCCAGCATCCCGACGATGAACAGCACCAGGAACAGCGGCTTGGTTCCGATGAACTCGAATCGGTGGGCGATGCCGGCCGTCGCAAACAGCACGGCATCGAACAGCGCGATGCGCCGGGACCAGTAAGCCGTCCGGGACGACCGCCGCTCGATATACGCCACCATCGAAATGCCGCACCTGAAACAACCGGTGCGTTAATTAGCGGCTCGGCAACTCCCGGTCAAAGGCGAAGCGCTGGTTGTTCAGGCGGCATCGTCGGTCGGCAGTCGATAGCCCTTGAACTGGTCGCGCAGGGTCGTCTTCTGGATCTTGCCAGTCGCGGTGTGCGGTATCTCGTCCACGAACACGACGTCGTCCGGCATCCACCACTTCGCGATCTTGCCATTCATGAAGCCGATGATGTCCTCGCCGGACGGCTCCCTGCCCGCCTTCCTGACGATGACGAGCAGCGGCCGCTCATCCCACTTCGAGTGCGGCACGCCGATGACGGCCGCCTCGGCGACGTCTGGATGGCCGACGGCGAGGTTCTCCAGGTCGATGGTCGAGATCCACTCGCCGCCCGACTTGATGACGTCCTTGGCGCGGTCGGTGATCTGCATGTAACCGGCCGGGTCGATATGGGCCACGTCGCCGGTATCGAACCAGTCCTCGTCGTCGAACTGCTCCTTGCCGGCGCCGCCGTAGTAGCCGGCCGCGACGGCGGGGCCGCGCACCTTCAGCCGGCCGAACTTCTTGCCGTCCCAGGGCAGTTCGTTGTTTTCGTCGTCGGTCACCTTCATCTCGACGCCGAAGGGCGCAAAACCCTGCTTTTCCTGCAGGTCGAGTTTGGCATCGCCTTCCAGCCCCGCGAATTGCGGCTTCATCGTGCCGAGCGAACCGAGCGGCGACATCTCGGTCATGCCCCAGGCGTGGATGACCTCGACGTCGTAGTTCTCCTGGAATTTCTTGGTCATTGCGCGCGGACAGGCCGAACCGCCGATCACCACCTTCTTCAGATAGGGCAGCTTGCTGCCCGTCTCCTCGAGATACTGCAGCAGCATCAGCCACACCGTCGGCACGGCCGCCGTGAAGGTGACCTTTTCGGTATCGAGCAGCTCGTAGATGGCTGCGCCGTCCATGCGCGCGCCGGGCATCACCAGCTTGGCGCCGATCATCGGTGCGCTTTGGGCGAGCCCCCATGCGTTGGCATGGAACATCGGCACCACCGGCAGGATCGCGTCACGCGCGGAGATGCCCATCGCGTCGGGCGCGACGGCGATCATCGCGTGAAGCACGTTGGAACGGTGCGAATAGAGCACGCCTTTGGGATCGCCCGTGGTTCCGACGTGTAGCACATGCCGCAGGCGGTCCGCTCGTCGAGGGCCTTCCATTCGAAGTCGCCGTCGGCTTCGGCAAGCCAGTCCTCGTAGGCGACGACGTTCGGCAGCTTCGTCTCGGGCATATGAGCGCCGTCGGTGAAGACGATCACCTTGCGCAGGGATGCCACGGAGGGGGCGATCTTCTCGACCAGCGGCATGAAGGTCAGATCGGTGAAAAGACACTTGTCCTCGGCGTGGTTCATGATCCAGGCGATCTGCTCTGGAAACAGCCGCGGATTGAGCGTGTGGTAGACGGCTCCGATGCCCATGATGCCGTACCAGGACTCGATGTGTCGGGCTGTGTTCCAGGCCAGCGTCGCGACCCTGTCGCCAAGCCCGAAGCCGTCGCGCTCCAGCCGCTGGGCGACCTGAAGCGCCCGTCCGCGGACTTCGGCGTAGGTGGCGCGCACGATCGGACCCTCGATCGACCGCGACACGATCTCACGGTCGCCGTACTGTCGCGCCGCGTGGTCCAGGATCTTGTGGCACAGCAGCGGCCAGTCCTGCATCAGTCCGAACATCGAACTCTCCTCCCTCCGTTCCTTTTTTCCTAGTTTTCGCAGGATCGACGGGCTTGTCCAGTGGCAGGGACGTGAACCCTGCGTCAGCCGGCGAAATGGTTGCAGCCGCCCGCCATAATCCGGCCATCGTGAGCGATGATGGTCGGCATCGGCGGGGCGCGATACGACGAACACACATCAGAGGTTCGCATGAACGCGCCATTCTTGAACGAAACGTCGTCGAGCGACGTTGTCCATGTCTCTCCATCGCTGGAAAGCGTCGAGCTTGAGCTGTCGCTGCAATGCCAGGACGTGATCCAGCACGGCTTCGAAGGTTCGGTGCGCCGGGCGCTCGATGCGGCTGGCGGCACACTCCTGTTCCACATGCGCACCGACGCCATCTCAGACAGCCGCTGGGTTGCCGCGGCCTCGATGCGGGACGGCGACGAGCGCAGGCTGATCATCATCACGGTGCCGAACGAAGGCAACGCGCTCACCGTCGAGGCGGTCGAGGACAGCGAGAACCCGCTTGCCACGATCGCGGTCGCCTATGCGAATGTCATGGATCGGCTGTCGCGCCTGAATTGACTGTACCACGCCGTTGTTTCGTCGGTTCCAGGATGTCGCCGCGCTACCGTCGGCGCCTGAAACGGTCTACCTTTCCGGGCCAAAGGAGACCTCCATGCTCGACAAACCCCCGCTGACGAACCTCCAGACGCGCGACGTCGATTCCGTCCTGCATCCCTACACGCCGCTGCACACGCTGCGCGAAAACGGGCCGCTCGTGATCGGTCGCGGCAAGGGCATCCATGTCTACGACACGCAGGGCCGGCCCTTCATCGAGGGCATGTCGGGCCTCTGGTGCGCTGGCCTCGGCTTCGGCGACGAGGAGATGATCGAGGCAGCGACGGAGCAGATGCACACCCTGCCCTACTACCATCTGTTCGGCGCCAAGGGCATGGAACCGGCAATCGAGCTGGCAGAGGCGCTGAAGGAGATCGCGCCGATGCCCGTGTCGAAGGTGTTCTTCACCTCGTCCGGTTCGGAAGCGAACGACACCCAGATCAAGCTCGCCTGGTACATGAACAACGCACGCGGCAAACCGGACAAGAAGAAGATCATCAGCCGTGTGAAGGCCTATCACGGCGTCACGATCATGTCGGCATCGCTGACCGGCCTGCCCTACAACCATATCGGCTGGGATCTTCCCGTCGACCGGGTGCTGCATACCGACTGCCCGCACTATTACCGCTTCGGGCAAGACGGCGAGAGCGAGGCCGAATTCACCGCACGCATCGTGAAGTCGCTGCGCGATCTCATAGAGCGCGAGGGGCCGGACACGATCGCCGCGATGATCGCCGAGCCGGTGATGGGCGCCGGCGGCGTGATCGTACCGCCCCAGGGCTACTATCTGGCGATCAAGGCGGTGCTCGACGAGCACGACATCATCCTGATCGACGACGAGGTGATCAACGGCTTCGGACGGACGGGAAACTGGTGGGGTTGCCAGACGCTGGACATGACGCCCACGACGATCTCGGCCGCCAAGCAGCTCACGGCAGCCTATGCGCCTCTTGGCGCGGTGATGGTGCCGGAGGACATCTACCAGGCCTATGTCGACCATTCGGCGAAGATCGGGACGTTCGGGCACGGCTTCACCTATGGCGGGCACCCGCTCGGCTGCGCGCTCGGCGTCAAGGCGATCGAAATCTACAAGAAGCGCGACATCATCGGTCATGTCCGCACGCTCGCGCCGGTGTTCGAAAAGCGCATGCGGGCGCTCGAGGACCATCCGCTGATCGGCGAGGCGCGGTTCTGCGGCCTCGTCGGCGGCGCCGAGATCGTCGCCGACAAGACGACGCGCAAGCCCTTCGATCCGAAGGCCGGCGTCGGCCCCCAGGTGTCCAAATTCCTCGAAGGACACGGCGTGATCCTGCGCGCGATCGGCGACACGATCGCACTCTGCCCGCCGATGATCATCACCGAGGCGGAGATCGTCGAGCTCTTCGACCGGTTCGAGCGTGCTCTCGACGACGCGGAAGCGTGGGTTTCGAAACAGGGCCTGCGCGGAAACTAGATGGACATCTGTCCAGCGCCCGCGTCTCGGGCGGCAATCCATTAAAGGAGACGAACGATGGCTGAAAGCGGCAATCCGGCACCGGGTTTCAAAAGCAACCCGGACAAGAAGATCGCAATCGAACCGCATGACGGCACGGTCACCGTCCGCCACGGCGATACGGTGATCGCGACCTCGAACAACGCCCTTCGGCTGGCCGAGGACGATTACCCGGTCGTCTTCTATATCCCTTTCGAGGACATCCGGTTCGAGATGCTCTCACGCACCGTCACGTCGACGCATTGCCCCTACAAGGGCGATGCCTCCTACTGGCAGATGGGACTGCCTGGTGATGCCGGCCGCGACATCATGTGGGCCTATGAAGCCCCTTATGACGAGGCGGCGGCGATCAAGGACCACGGCGCCTTCTATGCCGACCGGGTGAAGGTGGAAGGCTAGAGCGGTTCATCTTTAGATGGAAGCGGTTTGATGGCCGGGATTTTTCGTGCCGGCGAGGAGAATACCGCAGCATGATGTTACCATCATGCGAGGATTTCGACGACGCCGGCGCGGAAAAGACCGCCAAGTTGGTAAAGGCAAGTCATTGAATTCACACTGAAACCGCAATCGTTTCAACGTGGTCTAGTCGCGCCCCGGACGGCGTCGCGAAAGCCTGACGGTATTCATACCGCGTCGCCTTCCGCTCCTGGCCGGGACACGAAAGACCGACGTTCAAACGATTCCAGCTAAAGATGAACCGCTCTAGGCGCCGCATTAGGGCTTCGCTCGCGGTCAGGCGAAAGGCATCAGAACCGTATCAGGGCGGATGCGTTGAGCGAGTAGACGAGGTCGTTCCCGAAGCTTGCCGTGTAGCCGAACGGATTGCAGGCGCAGCCACCGATCATCGTGGTGTCGAGGCGCCCTCCGGTCAGCAGGCCGAGCGTGCCGCCGAGCTTGAGCTCGACATTCTCGTTCGGCGTGATTACGCCCGTGAGGCCGAAGCTCCACGTATCGGTCTGCGACGTGAATCCGGTCGATGCGCCCTGGTCCCAGGTCAGGTTCGCCGCAAGGGTGAACATGTCCGAGAACCGGTGCGCGGCACCGACGGTCACGGTCCAGCTATCCTTGAACTCCAGAACCAGGCCGCTGACGGCCGCCGCCTGGGTGCAGACCGGAGTGCCTGCCGCGCAGATCGGCATCGCGTTGACGACGCTCCAGTCGACCCATTTGACCGACCCGAAGGCAAGCCAGTCGGGGGCGATGCCGGACTGCAGCTTGAGTTCGACGGATTGCGGCATGGTCAGCGAACCGAAGACCGGCAGGCGCATGCCGAACGCCGAGACGGAGCCGGTCATGTCGTAGTTCGCGGCTGCATTGTAGATCAGGCTCGCACGCAGGGCGTATTCCGGGATCTCGTAGGCCAGCCCGGCGCGCCATGTCACCGTATCGTCGGAAAGGCGCGTCGTGGAGGTGAATGCCGGCATCGTCGGGATCGCCTGCGTCAGCCGGTAGGAAACCTTCTGGTAGGAGACACCGCCGAGGAACTGGAATTGTCCCGTCTCGAGCGGAACCGACACCGCACAGGTCAACCCGATGTCGCTCGACGAGAAATGCTGCTCTACCGCCGCGACGGCATAGCTCCAGGTCGCGCCGTAATTGGCGTGTCCGCCCCACGGCTCCTGATATGTCGCAAGGCAACGCGCGCGGTTGCCGAGGCGCACTGACGCACCGAAATAGGGCGCCGCGAACGCTTCGGTTTCATTGACATCGGGACTTGGGCCGAAAGCGCCGTTTATGCCCGTCAGCTTGCGGCGCGGCACGATGTATCTGACGCCGGCTTCGACCGCGACGTCGTCGCGGCGGAACAGAAGATCCCAGTCCCGCCCTCCGGTATCGTAGCCGCCGGCCATCGCCGCGGTCCCCGTCAACCCAAGGCAGAGCGCGAGAGCAAGACCGTGCCGCAGCCCGGCACCTGTCGATCGCCACATTTTCCCCATCCCCCAATGCGCGACACCGCGCCATTGTGGCATGCTGACCGCATTAAGCAAGGTTTCGGAAACGCGGCGGCGCCGGATGATCCGTCAGGCGCAGGTGTCGAGGCCGCCTTCTAGCCGGACTTATGCACCGCGGCCTGCGCCGCCGCGAGCCGTGCGATCGGCACACGGAACGGCGAACAGGACACGTAGTCGAGCCCGACCTCCTCGCAGAAGCCGATCGATGCCGGATCGCCGCCATGCTCGCCGCAGATGCCGAGCTTGATGTCGGAGCGGGTGGCCCTGCCCTTCTCGGCCGCCATGCGCACGAGTTCGCCGACGCCGTCGATGTCTAGCGACACGAACGGGTCCTGCTCGATCACGCCCTTGTGGCGATAGGTCTCGAGGAAGGACGAGGCGTCGTCGCGCGAGATGCCGAAAGTGGTCTGGGTCAGGTCGTTGGTGCCGAACGAGAAGAATTCGGCGGCTTCGGCGATGACATGCGCACGGATTGCCGCGCGCGGCAGCTCGATCATGGTGCCGACCAGATAATCGATCCTGGCGCCCGCCTCCTCCATCACCGCGGCAGCGACCGCGTCGATGCGCGCCTTGACGAAGTCCAGCTCCTTCATCATGCCGACCAGCGGCACCATGATCTCGGGCACCACCGGGTCGCCGGTCTCGCGGCCGGCTTCCACCGCGGCCTCGAAGATCGCGCGAGCCTGCATCTCGGCGATCTCGGGATAGGAGACGGCCAGCCGGCAGCCGCGATGGCCGAGCATCGGGTTGAATTCGTGCAGCGCGTCCGTGCGATGGCGCAGCTTGTCCTCGTCGACGCCCATGACGGCGGCGACCTCGGCGATCTCCTCCTCCGTCTTGGGCAGGAACTCGTGCAGCGGCGGATCGAGCAGGCGGATCGTGACGGGCAGCCCGGCCATGATCTCGAACAGCTCCGCGAAGTCCGAGCGCTGCATCGGCAGGAGCTTGTCGAGCGCGACGCGCCGGCCCTTCTCGGTGTCGGCGAGGATCATCTCGCGCATCGCCACGATGCGGTCGCCCTCGAAGAACATGTGCTCGGTGCGGCACAGGCCGATCCCCTCGGCGCCGAAGGAGCGCGCCATGCGCGCGTCCGCAGGCGTCTCGGCATTGGTACGCACCTTCATGCGGCGGATCTGGTCGGCCCATTCCATGATCGACGCGAAATCGCCGGACAGCTCCGGCTGGAGCATCGCGACCGATCCCTTGAGCACCTGGCCGGTGCCGCCATCGATGGTGATGATATCGCCCTTGGAGAAGCTCTGGCCCATCGCCAGCAGCGTGCCGGTGCGGTAGTCGACGCGCAGCGAGCCGGCGCCGGACACGCAGGGCTTGCCCATGCCGCGCGCCACCACCGCGGCGTGGCTGGTCATGCCGCCGCGCGTCGTCAGGATGCCCTCGGCGGCATGCATGCCGTGGATGTCTTCCGGGCTCGTCTCGACCCGCACGAGGATCACCTTGCGGCCGGCCGACTTCATCTCCTCGGCCTCGTCGGAGGAGAACACGATCTCGCCCGTCGCCGCGCCCGGCGAGGCTGGAAGGCCGATACCGATGACGTTGCGCTCGGCCTTGGGATCGATGGTCGGATGCAGGAGCTGGTCGAGCGACTGCGGCTCGATCCGTCCCACCGCCTCCTCGCGGCTGATCAGTCCCTCGCCCGCCATTTCCGCGGCGATCCTCAGCGCGGCCTTGGCGGTGCGCTTTCCGGAGCGCGTCTGCAGCATCCACAGCGTGCCGCGCTCGATGGTGAACTCGAGGTCCTGCATGTCGCGATAATGGCCTTCGAGCGTATTGGCGATCTCGACCAGTTGCGCGAAGGCCTCGGGCATGACCTTTTGCAGCGACGGCTTGTCGGAGCCGGCCTCGACACGCGCCTTCTCGGTGATGTTCTGCGGCGTGCGGATGCCGGCCACCACATCCTCGCCCTGCGCGTTGACCAGGAACTCGCCGTAGAGCGCCTTCTCGCCCGTGGACGGGTTGCGGGTGAAGGCGACGCCCGT
The DNA here is from genome assembly GCA_023953775.1 of Rhizobiaceae bacterium. Lineage (GTDB taxonomy): Bacteria > Pseudomonadota > Alphaproteobacteria > Rhizobiales > Rhizobiaceae > JAMLJD01. Next base: position 11,937 of record JAMLJD010000064.1, read on the forward strand.
CGCGGAAGTGTCGCCCATATTGCCGAACACCATCGCCTGGACGTTGACGGCCGTGCCCCAGCTTTCGGGGATGTCGTGCAGGCGGCGATAGGTGATGGCGCGGTGGTTCATCCAGCTCGAGAACACCGCCCCGATCGCGCCCCAGAGCTGCTCGGCGGGGTCCTGCGGGAACGGCTTGCCGAGTTCCTCCTCGACCTTGACCTTGTAGCGGGCGATGACGTCCTGCCACTGCGACGCCGACAGTTCGGTGTCGAGCTCGAAGCCGAGCCTGCCCTTCTCGTCTTCGAGGATCTCCTCGAAATTCTCGTGGTCGAGGCCGAGAACGACGTTGGAATACATCTGGATGAAGCGCCGGTAGCTGTCATAGGCGAAGCGCGGATCGCCGGATTCGGCGGCGAGCGCCTCCACCGTGTCGTCGTTGAGGCCGAGATTGAGCACGGTGTCCATCATGCCCGGCATCGACGCGCGCGAGCCCGAACGCACCGAGACCAACAGGAGCTTCTGCGGATCGCCGAAACCGCGACCGGTGATCTCGCCGACCTTGTCGAGCGCTGCCTCGACCTGGCCTTCAAGCTCCGCGGGATAGGCCCGGCCATTGGCGTAGAAATGGGTGCAGACGTCGGTGGTGATTGTGAATCCGGGCGGCACCGGCAGGCCCAGGCTGCACATTTCCGCGAGGTTGGCGCCCTTGCCGCCGAGGAGGTTGCGGTCGCCCGCGCGGCCTTCCGCCGACCCGCCGCCAAATCCGTAGACCCATTTGGCCATGCCATTTCCCTCGTTCGATGCGTGCGCATTGCGCAACGGAACCCGGTTGCCGCGTGAGCGATAAGGTTCGCAACTGCGAAAGGCAAGTCGCGATGTCCGCCATCCGCATATCAATCGATTTGAGACGGCGGGAGCATGCGCCGCTTGCGCCCGGACCAAGTTCGGACTAGAACAAACCATGAACTTTGGAGACGAGAGCCATGCGAGAGACCGGCAAGATCGACTATCTTGAACTCCCGGCCGGCGGCGGCCGGATCGACGTTGTCAAGGCGTTCTACGCCCGCGCCTTTTCCTGGACCTTCACGGATTTCGGGCCGACCTATTCGGCATTCCAGGAGGGTCTCGAGGGAGGTTTCGACGGCAACCCGGCCGAGGGCGCGGTGAAGCCGCTGCCGGTGCTCTATTCGGCCGATCTGGAGGCGACGCTCGACGCGGTCGTCGAGGCTGGCGGGACCATCGTGCGGCCGATCTTCGCGTTTCCCGGAGGGCGACGGTTCCATTTCACGGATCCGGCCGGCAACGAACTCGCAGTGTGGGCGGAAAGATAGAGCGTCCTCAGCTCGCTTCGCGGAGCTGTTCGGCCGTCTGGAGGTCGACGGAGACGAGCTGGCTGACGCCCTGCTCGGCCATGGTGACGCCGAACAGGCGGTTCATGCGGGCCATGGTGATCGGATTGTGCGTGATGATGACGAAGCGGGTTTCCGTCGTGCGCGCCATCTCGTCCATAAGATTGCAGAAGCGCTCGACATTGTGATCGTCGAGCGGGGCGTCGACCTCGTCGAGCACGCAGATCGGCGCCGGGTTGGTCAGGAACACCGCGAAGATCAGCGCCATCGCCGTCAGCGCCTGCTCGCCGCCCGAGAGCAGCGTCATCGTCTGCGGCCGCTTGCCGGGCGGGCGGGCGAGAATCTCCAGCCCGGCCTCCAGCGGATCCTCCGATTCCACGAGCTGGAGTTCCGCCGTGCCGCCGCCGAACAGATGCGTGAACAGGCGCTGGAAGTGGCCGTTGACGACCTCGAAAGCGGCCAGGAGGCGTTCCCGCCCCTCGCGGTTCAGGCTCTGGATCGCCTGCCGCAGCTTGCGGATCGCCTCGATGATGTCCTCGCGCTCCGAGACGATCGTCTCCAGCCGCTCGGACAGTTCCTTCTGCTCTTCCTCGGCGCGCAGATTGACCGCGCCCAGCCGCTCGCGCTCTATCTTCAGGCGTTCGAGCCGGCGGTCGATCTCGCCGATGTCGGGCATCGGCTGGTCCGCCTCCAGCCCGGCATGCTGGATCACCAGATGCGGCGGCACGTTCATCGCCTCCTGGATGCGCGCTTCGGTTTCGGCGCGGCGATCGCCTGCGGCGGTCAGCCGTTCCTCGGCGCGCGCGCGCCCCTCGCGCGATTCCGCCAGCGCCTGGATCGCCGCGTTCGCCGCCCGGTCGAATTCGGCCTGCCGGTTCTCGGCCTCCTGCAATCGGTCGGCGGCGGCCTTGCGAAGCTCCTCGGCCTGCGAAAGCTGCGACAGCAGCGCGCGCCGGCGCGCATCGATCTCGTCGGGCGTGTCGGCGAGCGCGTCGCTTTCCTGCGCCGCCTCGGCGCGGCGCTCCGACAACAGGCCGATCTGGGTCTGTGCGTTTTCGGCGCGCGCGGTCCACGACTTGCGCTCGCTTTCGATCGCCGCGAGCCTGCGGCTGCGCGCCTCGGCCTCGCGCTTCATGCCCTCGTGCCGCGCCCGGGTCTCGGCCGCCGTCGCGCGGTCACGCGCCACCTCGGCCGTCAGGCGCTCCAGCCTCGCCTGGAGATCCGACAGATCGGGTGCCGCCGACAGCGCCCGTTCGGCCTCCGCATGGGCAGATGCCGCCTCGTCGCGCGTCTCGGCGAGACGCCCGCGCGCTTCGTCGAGCGCGGCGCGGCGGCTGGTCAGTTCACCGGCCGAGCGTTCGGCCTTTTCCAGCGCATCGCGCGCCTCGCCAAGAGCGCGCTGCGCCAGGCGCCAGGTCTCGCGGCTGGTTTTTTCGTGGCCTGCGGCTGCCGCCGCGGCGGCTTCCGCGGCCTGCAACGCGGCCTCGGTCTCGCGGACCTTCCTCGTTGCGTCCGTCGCCTCGGCTTCCAGCTCGGCCAGCCGGTTCTTCTGGGCCAAGCGCTGTGCGGCGGGTGTCGGCGCGTCGGCGCTCGCCGTGTAGCCGTCCCAGCGCCACAGCGCGCCCTCGCGCGTCACGAGACGTTGGCCGGGCCTGAGCTTCGCCTGCAGAGCCGCACCTTCCGCGGGCTCGCAGATGCCGATCTGGGCCAGCCGGCGCGCCAACTGGCGCGGCGCGCGCACGACGCTTGCCAGGCTCGTCACGCCCTCGGGCAAGGCAGGGTCGGACGCATCCGGCCCGATATCGCCCCAATGCGCGGGCGCGCTGCGGTCGAGCGGAATGTCGAGGTCTTCGCCCAGGGCAGCACCAAGTGCGGTCTCGAAACCGCGGTCGACGCGAAGCTGCTCGAGCACGGCCGGAAACAGATCCGCGGCGGCGGCGTTCAAGACTTTCGCCAGCGTGCGCGCCTCGGTCTCGATGCGCTGCAGCTCGGCGCGCGCCTCCTGAAGCGGCGGGCGGGCGGCCGTCTCGGCGGCGCGCTTTTCGGACACCTGCCGTTCGGCCTCGAGCGTCGCGGCCTCGGCCTGCTCGACGGCAAGCACGGCCTGATCGACAAGGGCGCGTTTTTCCGCCGGGTCGGCCAGCGCCTTGATGCGCTCGGCGATCGACAGTGCTTCGGCCTCGATCTCGGCGAGCTGGCGCTCGGTGCGGGCGCGGCGCTCCGCGGCGTCACGCATCGCCCGTTCGATCTGGGCGCGCGATGCCGACGCTTCCGCGCGCTCCGACGTCAGGGCGGCCAGCGCTTCCTCGCTCGCCGCCAGCCTGACGGTCGCTTCCTCGAACGCGGCCTGCGCCTGTGCCTCGCGCTCGGCGGCGCTGCCCGTCTCGGAGGTGAGTGTCTGCTCTTCCGCCTGGAGCCGCTCAAGCACGTCGGCATTGTCTCTGACCATCTGCCGCTCGCGGCCGATATCGGCGTCGAGCTGCGCGATGCGCTTCTGCAGCTCGGCCTGTCTCGCCCTGACGCGTTCGGCCTCTTCCTCGATCTGCCCCCGCGCGATGGTGAGGCGTTGGAGAGCGGCGGCGGCCGAAGCCTCCGCATCGCGCAGTTCGGGCAGGCGGTGGGCGCCGATCGCCTGCGCCTTGGCGGCCTCGGTCTGCAGCGCCGCGCGCTCGGCGACCAGCGTCGTCGCGGCGGCAAGCGCCGACTTCGCCTCGGCCTCCTGCGCCTTGGCCTGCGTCCAGCGCAGATGGAGCAGCGTCGCCTCGGCCTTGCGGATATCGGCGGACAGGTTCTTGAAGCGGGTCGCCTGGCGGGCCTGTCGTTTCAGGCTCTCGATCTGGCTTTCCAGTTCGCCGACGACGTCGTCGAGGCGTTCGAGGTTCTGCTCGGCGGCGCGCAGGCGAAGCTCGGCCTCGTGGCGGCGCGAGTGGAGGCCGGAAATGCCGGCAGCCTCTTCGAGAAGCGCCCGCCGCGCCTGCGGCTTTGCCTGGATCAGTTCGCCGATGCGGCCCTGCCCGACCATAGAGGGCGAGCGCGCGCCGGTCGACTGGTCGGCGAAGAGAAGCTGCACGTCCTTGGCGCGCGCTTCCTTGCCGTTGATCTTGTAGACTGACCCGGCCTCGCGCTCGATACGCCGCGACACCTGCAATTCGTCGGCATCGTTGAAGCTCGCGGGCGCCGTGCGGTCGGCATTGTCGAGGAAGAGCGTGACCTCGGCCGTGTTGCGCGAGGGCCGCGTCGCGGAACCGGAGAAGATGACGTCGTCCATGCCGGACGCGCGCATGTTCTTGTATGAGCTTTCGCCCATCACCCAGCGCAGCGCCTCGACGAGATTGGACTTTCCGCAGCCATTGGGCCCGACGATGCCCGTCAGGCCGCGCTCGATGACGAACTCCGACGGTTCGACGAAGGATTTGAAGCCGAGAAGCCTGAGCCGGTTGAATTTCATGCGCGAACCCCGCGCTGACGCGCGGAAACGCCATCGCGCCCGGCGCGTGCCGGTGCGCTAGAGCAAGCTGTCGATAAGGGCCGACATCTCGTCAACCGTCATGGCTCCCGAATATTTCTTGCCGTTGATGAAGAAGGTCGGCGTCGCATCGACGCCGAAATCCTTCGCGCCGCGGTCGCGCACCGCCCTGACATCCTCCAGAAGCTTCTGGTCCGTCAAGCAGGCCTCGAAGGACTCCTGTGAAAAACCGGCAAGCTTCGAGATCTGAAGCAGCGCGTCGCGGGCGTTTTCGACCGGCGCCCAGCTCTTCTGCTGCTGGAACAGCACGTCGACCATGGCGAAATACTTGTCGTCGGCGCAGCGCGCCAGCATGAAGCCCGCCTCGGCGCGCGGATCGAACGGAAACTCGCGGAAGACGAGCCGCGCCTTGCCGGTGTCGATGTATTTTTCCTTGATCGCCGGCAGCGTTTCCTTGTGGAAATGCGCACAGTGGCTGCAGGTCATCGATGCATATTCGACCATGGTCACCGGCGCGTCGTCCTTGCCGAGAACCTTTTCGGGCAGAGCGCCCGGCTCGAGCAGCTTCGCCATGTCGACGTCGCCGCGGGCCTCGGGCACCTTGGTATCCGGCGCCGGCGTCTTCGGCTCGGCATTCGCGTCCTTGTCATCGTCGCTGCATGCCGCGAGCGCAGCCGCCATGGCAGGCAGCGCGATCATGGACATGAGAACATTGCGGCGCGGAAACAGCGTACGAGACATGCGAATCACCCGTTTGTCAGTGGATTTTGCAACAGGACGTGAAGGCAAAGCGAGACTTCGCCTGAATCTTGGCGCGAAATAAGGCGTTCGGGCCGGTCTGCCAATCGCAAACCGCCGGCTGGGCTTCACGAAACCGCGAGCCGGCGCCGTCACCGCGGCTTCTTCGACCCGATCACGCTGCGGCCCAGGCGCTCGAGCGCGTGGCGCAGGCCCTCGTCCTCGATCGCGGCCGTCACGTCTGCGACGCGCCGGTCCTCGTCCGGCGTCAGGGGGCGCGGCGCGGCGCGCTTCGCCTCTTCGTCGCGGACGACCGGCTTCTGGACGATGCGGATGCGACCGACCGCCGCAAACCCCAGGAAGGCGTTGATGCGGCTGAGGATTTCGCCGGTTTCATGCTGAACGCGAAGCGCGGCGAAGCCCTCGCACGCGATCACCAGCGCCGCCGGCTCGAACGGATCGTCCTCATGCGCGCGGCGCGGCCAGGCGAGTTTCTCTGGGCGCGTCATCGCGGCGAGATCGGGTCCGACGATCTCCTCCCACGACTGGACGAGGCCGATCGAGATGCCGGCCCGCCGGCGCATCACCGGGTCGAGGATGTCGCCGGCGATATCGCCGACCGGAACCGGCTGCGCACCCTTGCGAAACGCCGTCATCGAAACCATACCTGTCGCATCGTCCACATGTCCCGCCAAACCGTGCCAGAAGCAACCACCGGAACGCAACACAGACCCGCGGCGGCGGCCGATTTCGCCGACCGCCTGCTCGCCTGGTACGACCGCCATCGGCGCGAACTGCCGTGGCGCACCCTGCCCGAACAGGCGAAAAAGGGTTTGCGCCCCGACCCTTATCACGTCTGGCTGTCCGAGATCATGCTGCAGCAGACCACCGTCGAGGCGGTGAAGCCCTATTTCCGCAAGTTTCTCGATGCGTGGCCGACGGTCGGCGATCTGGCGGCGGCCGACAGTGACGACATCATGAAGGCGTGGGCCGGCCTCGGCTATTATTCGCGCGCCCGCAACCTGAAGAAATGCGCCGACATCGTCGCCGCCGACCATGCCGGTGTCTTTCCCGGCGACGAGGCCGGACTGCGCGCGCTGCCCGGCATCGGCGCCTATACGGCGGCCGCGATCGCGGCGATCGCCTTCGACCGGCGCGCGATCGTCGTCGACGGCAATGTCGAGCGGGTGATCGCACGCCACCGGGCGATCATCACCCCGCTGCCGGAGGCGAAGAAGGAGATTGCCGCGGTTCTCGCCACGATCGTCGGCGACGACAGGCCGGGCGATTTCGCGCAGGCGATGATGGATCTCGGCGCGACGATCTGCACGCCGCGACGGCCGGCCTGCATGGTCTGCCCGGTTCGAAACGACTGCGCGGCCCTTGCTGCCGGCGACCCGCAGCTCTTTCCGGTCAAGGCGCCGAGGGCGGCCAAGCCGCTGCGGCGCGGGGCGGCTTTCGTTGCGGTGCGCGGCGACGGCGCGGTGCTTTTGCGCAAGCGCGCCGAGAGCGGATTGCTGGGCGGCATGAGCGAGGTTCCGACGACCAACTGGACCGCGCGCGTCGACGGAGAGACCGGTTCCGACGCGGCGCCGTTCCCGGATTCCTGGGAAAAATGCGGTGCGATCCGCCACGTTTTCACGCATTTCGAGCTCGAGCTGACCGTTTTTCGCGCTCGGACAGGCGGTTTTTCACCGCCTTTCGGGCATTGGTGGTCATCCGCCGACGATATCCACAGCGAAGCGCTGCCGACCGTCATGAAAAAGGTCATCGAAGCAGCCATACCCGGCGCAACGAAAAAGCCGAAAGGACATCCACCGGCATGAACGACATCCGCCATATCGTCTTCGACATCGGCAAGGTGCTGATTCACTACGATCCCGACATCCCGTTTTCGAGGCTCATTCCCGACGAGGAGCGCCGGCGCTGGTTCTTCGACAATGTCTGCACGCATGAATGGAACCTCGAACAGGATCGCGGCCGCGACTGGGGCGAGGCCGAGGCGCTGCTGATCGAGCGCTTCCCCGACGAGGCCGAAAATATCCGCGGCTTCCGCAGGCACTGGCACGAGATGGTCTCGCATCACTACGCGGACAGCGTGGCGATCATGGAAGGGCTGATCGACGACGGCCACGACGTGACGATGCTGACGAATTTCGCCGCCGACACGTTCGAGGAGGCGCAGGAGCGGTTTCCGTTCCTGAAACGGCCGCGCGGCGTCACGGTCTCCGGCGTCGTCGGTCACATCAAGCCGGATCGCGAGATCTACGACCTGCATGTGGATACGTTCGACCTCGATCCGGCCGCGACGGTGTTCATCGACGACAGCGCGAAGAATGTCGAAGGTGCAAAGGCGGCCGGATGGCACGCCGTCCTGTTCACCGGCGCCGACACGCTGGCCGGCGATCTGCGGCGGCTGGGCGTCGACCTTTAAGGACCCTCAGCCTGCCAGGGACCGATCAGGCTCCCGCCGCTGCCGCGCTCCTGCGGACATGCGCGCGCAGTTCGTCGATCGGCTTCAGCGCGCCCGCATCCTCGAAGTGCCAGAAGGTCCAGCCGTTGCAGGCGTCCAGACCCTGGACCATGGCGCCGAGACGGTGGATCGAACCGGACTTGTCGCCGCTCGACAGCGTGCCGTCGGCCCTTACGCTCGCCTGCCAGCGGCGGCGCGAATCCGTCAGCACCGCACCGGGCGCAATCAGACCGGCCTCGACGAGGCTGACGAAGGCGACGCGCGGTTCGGCGCGCTTGCCCGCCATCACCGACAGGTCGATCGTCCTGAGCGGTTCGACCGCCTCGATGCGCGCCGTCGCGGCATCGATGTAGGACTGTTCGCGTTCGACGCCGACGAAGTGGCGGCCGAGCCGCCTGGCCACCGCACCCGTCGTCCCCGATCCGAAGAACGGGTCGAGCACAACGTCGCCCGGCTTCGACGACGACAGCATGACGCGCGCAAGAAGCGCCTCGGGCTTCTGGGTCGGATGGACCTTGTCGCCATTGCCGTCCTTCAGGCGTTCGGAGCCTGTGCAGATCGGAAACAGCCAGTCGGAGCGCATCTGGAGATCGTCATTGGCGGCCTTCATGGCGTCGTAGTTGAAGGTGTAGCCCTTGGCCTTCTGGTCGCGCGAGGCCCAGATCATGGTCTCGTGGGCATTCTGGAACCGGCGGCCGCGGAAGTTCGGCATCGGGTTGGTCTTGCGCCAGACCACGTCGTTGAGGATCCAGAAGCCGAGATCCTGCATCGCCGCGCCGACGCGGAAGATGTTGTGATAGGAGCCGATCACCCAGATCGAACCGGTCGGCTTCAGGACCCTGCGCGCGGCAAGGAGCCAGGCACGCGTGAAGGCATCGTAGGCGGCGAAGCTGTCGAACTGGTCCCAGGCGTCGTCGACGGCGTCGACCTTCGACTGGTCCGGGCGATGAAGATCGCCGTCGAGCTGCAGATTGTAGGGCGGGTCGGCGAAGACGAGATCGACCGACTTCTCGGGAAGCTTCTCCATCGCGGCGACGCAGTCGCCCTTGATGATGGTGTCCAGCCAGTTGGCGCTGGTGGCGGCGGAAGGACGATCGTCGGTACGACGCAGAGCTGACATGAAAACACCCGGAGAACGCTGATACATTTAACCGGCCGTTATGGTTACCGAACCCGGTAAACATTCCGTAAGTGGCCGCCATATTTGCCGTTGGGTGAACCGCGTGGCAAAAAGCGCAACTCAACCGTGACGAGACCCCGAAACTGGAGAGCGCCATGACAGGCCTGCGTATTCTCACCCTGATTTCCGCGCTGGTGATGGCGCTCGCGGCCAGCGCGGCGGAGCGCACCATCATCGTGCTCGACGGCTCAGGGTCGATGTGGGGCCAGATCAACGGCACCACGAAGATCGAGATCGCGCGCGAGACGCTGGCCGAGGTGCTGGGGTCGGTCCCCGGGACGATGGAGCTTGGGCTGATGGTCTACGGCCATCGCGAGAAGGGCTCGTGCAGCGACATCGAGCTGGCGGTCGCCCCGGCGGCCGGAACCGGCGCGGCGATCGCCGCCTTCGCCAACGGCATCAATCCCAAGGGCAAGACACCGATCTCGGCGTCCGTGAAGATGGCGGCCGAGCAGTTGCGCTACCAGGAGGACAAGGCGACCGTGATCCTGGTCACCGACGGGCTGGAGACCTGCGAGGCCGACCCGTGCGCGCTCGCCACCGAGCTGGAAGCCGGCGGGGTCGACTTCACCGCCCATGTCGTGGGCTTCGGCCTGACCGAGGATGAAGGGCGGCAGGTCGCCTGTCTGGCGGAGAATACCGGCGGCAAGTACTTCAAGGCCGACGATGCCGGAGAGCTGGCGGACGCGCTGACCACGACGGTCGTGGAGGCGCCCGCCCCCGAGCCGAAGCCCAAGCCGGAACGGGAACCGGTCAAGTTCAACGTCATCGCGTCGAGCAGGATGTCGGCCGACGGGCCAACGCTTGAAGGCAACAAGAGCGTGCGGTGGGATATCTTCCCGGTTGCCGAGGACGGCACGGTGTCGCGCAAGAATGCCGCCGGCGGCTATGACGGCGTGTTCAAGGCGAGCGTGCCGGCCGGCAAATATGTCGCGACGGCACGCATCGGCAAGATCCGGAAGAACGTGCCGTTCGAGGCCAGCGAGACGGAAGCGCTGGATATCGAGGCCGTCTTCGACGCCGGCATCATCCGCATGATCCCGAAGCGGACGCCAGACGACAGCGGCGGCGACAAGAGCGCGCGCGTGCAGGCCTTCTTCGAGGGCGGGGACGATGGCGGCTACGGCGACACGACGGTCTACGCGGCCGCAGGTCCGGTCACGCTCAGGGCGAGGATCGGCAAGACCACCGTCGAGGAGGAGTTCGAGCTCAAGGCGGGCGAGACCGTCGAGAAGACGCTGATCGTGGCCTCGGGGATCGTCGTTCCGGCCGCCGTCTATGCCGAAGGAGGACCGGCGGTCGAAGGCAATGCGATCAGCTTCCAGGTCGTCGAGGCGAAGCCCGACCTGAACGGCAAGCGCAAGCGCATCGAGCACCAGTACGGCCCCGGCAAGGGAATGAATGTCGGCGCCGGGGACTATGTGCTCGTCGGCCGTCTCGGCAAGGCCGAGGGCGAAGTGCCGATCACCGTAAAGGGCGGCGAGCGCACGGAGGCGACCGTCAACATCAACGCCGGCGTTCTGTTCGTGTCGGCGCCGGGCGCCCACCACATCGCGATCCTGGAGGGCAAGAAGGACATCCAGGGCAAGCAGAAGCGGCTCGACCAGGCCTATGGCGAGGAGTACCAGAGCACCTTCCACCCGGGCGAATACGATGTCGTGGTCACCTACAAGATCGACAAGGCCGACGTCCGGCAGAAGGTGACCGTGACCGCGGGCGAACGCACCGAAGCGACGGTCGAATAGCCGAATCCCCTCGCCGGCAGTTGCAATCCGCCGGCGACGGGGCCATCTGGGGCATGACCAAGGGACTGGCCCCTGGTCACCTCAGGCGGATCGCAGCGGGAGCAGCCATGCAGGGCCTAGACCTGATCATATTCGATTGCGACGGCGTGCTCGTCGATTCAGAGATCGTCGCCGCGCGCGTCGAGGCGCGGCTTCTGTCGGCGGCCGGCTTCGAGATCACGCCGGAGGAGATCGCGGAGCGCTATGCCGGCCTGAACTTCCAGGACATCCTGCTGCGCATCGAATCCGAAACGGGGACGCCGTTCCAGGCGTCGCTGATCGACAAGGCCGAGAAGATGGTCGACGAACGGCTCGACAAGGAGGTCAAGGCCGTCGACGGCGCGCTCGCCGCGATCGACGCGGTGGGGACCCGGACCTGCATCTGCTCCAACTCCTCGTCGGACCGGCTGGCGCGCATGCTGGCGCGCACCGGCATCGCAAGCCGTTTTTCCGGAACCGTGTTCTCGGCCCGCGACACCGGCACGAAGCGCCCCAAGCCGGCGCCGGACGTGTTCCTCCACGCCGCCGAGGCGATGCATGCCTCGCCGGCCCGGACGATCGTTGTCGAGGATTCCGTCCACGGGATCGCCGGCGCGCGCGCCGCGGGAATGCGCGTCGTCGGCTTCACCGGCGCCTCGCACAGCTATCCGGGCCATGCCGACGTGCTGACGGAAGCCGGCGCGGAGACGGTGATCCACCGCCTCGCCGATCTCAAGCCGGTCCTGGAAGCGCTGGCCGCGTGGTCCGAGGACGAAGCGGTCGCGCTTTAGGTTTCATGCTGTCGCTATGTGGGCCTACGGCGTGTCGTAGGGACCTTCGTCGTAACCCGCGAAGATGCGGATGTTCTGCGAATCGGGCGTCGGGATCGTGACGGACGGGTCGTTGAAGATGAACTGCGTCGCGCCGGCCGTATCGCTGACCTGCACCTGATATTTATGCAGCTTGGAATAGAGCACGTCGCTGCCGCGCAGCACCGCGACGCGGATCGGCATCGTCACCGTTCCGCCGGTGCCGACCGGGCCAGGCACCACCCGCCCGGCGACCGCGACGTCGATGTTGACGGTCCCCGCGCCATATTGGCATTTGCGCGTCACGTCGGAGATCGACGCCTGATAGACGAGTTTCGACCGGTCGCCCTTGCCGCCCTTCTGATAGGTGTCGTAGTAGGCCGTTCCCTGGCGCAGTTCCACTGCCGGGCAATAGGCGTAGAGCTCTTCCTGCTTCACCTGCTCCTGTTGCGGCGGCTTGTCGTCATTGCCACCCATGTTCAACGCGCCGAGCGGGCCGCTCGACTGGCACGCGACAGCCGCCAGCCCCGCAACCGCGACTGCCGTTCCGGTCATGAATCGACGCAAAATCAAACGAAACGCCATCAACCGCACTTCCCTCATTCAAAGCCGCCGTTCTATATCAACCGCGCGGCCAAAATGCGACTGATGGAATCCGGTTTTTCGATGGCGGTTTCCACGGCGCGGCCGACCCGAAAGGATGGAATGCCTTCCCGATGAAATATCTCAGCACCCGTGGCACGGCCCCGACACTCGGCTTCAGCGACGTTCTCCTCACCGGGCTTGCCCGCGACAGCGGCCTGTACCTGCCCGAGGAGTGGCCGCACTTCAGCCATTCCGATATAAGGAGGCTGCGCGGCCTGCCCTATGCCGAGGCGGCCAAGCTGCTGCTGCGCCCCTTCGTCGAGGACGACCTCGACGAGGCCGTTTTCGGACGGCTCGTCGACGAGGCCTATGCGACGTTCCGTCACGAGGCGGTCTGCCCGCTGGTCCAGTCCGGTCCGAACGAGTTCCTGCTCGAGCTGTTCCACGGGCCGACGCTGGCGTTCAAGGACGTCGCAATGCAGCTTCTCGCCCGGCTGATGGACCACGTGCTGGCCGAACGGGGCGAACGCGCGACGATCGTCGGGGCCACCTCCGGCGACACGGGCGGCGCGGCGATCGATGCCTTCGCGGGCCGCGACCGGGCCGATATCTTCATCCTGTTCCCGCACGGGCGCGTCTCGCCGGTGCAGCAGCGCCAGATGACGACGAGCACCGCCGCCAACGTCCATGCGCTGGCGATCGAGGGCAATTTCGACGACTGCCAGTCGCTCGTCAAAGGCATGTTCAACAATCACGGCTTCCGCGACCGGGTCGGGCTGTCGGGCGTCAACTCGATCAACTGGGCGCGGATCATGGCCCAGATCGTCTATTACTTCACCGCCGCCGCCGCACTGGGCGCGCCCGACCGGCCGGTCTCGTTCACGGTGCCGACCGGCAATTTCGGCGACATCTTCGCCGGCTACGCCGCCAAGCGGATGGGCCTTCCGGTCGAACGGCTGACGATCGCCACCAACGACAACGACATCCTCGCCCGCACGCTGTCGTCGGGCCGCTACGAGACGCGCGGGGTGATCGCCACGACGTCGCCGTCGATGGACATCCAGGTGTCGTCCAATTTCGAACGGCTGCTGTTCGAGGCTTCGGGCCGGGATGCCGCGAGCGTGCGCCGCTCGATGGACGGGCTTGCCCAGTCGGGTTCGTTCAGCATCGACGACAGGACGCTCGACGCCATCCGCGCGGACTTTTCGGCCGGCCGCTCGGACATGGCCGAAACCGCCGAGACGATCCGCTCGCTCCATGCAGCGAACAGCTACCTGCTCGACCCGCACACCGCGACGGCGGTGACCGTCGCGCGCCGGCAGCCGTCGGATGCGGCGATGGTGGTCCTGTCGACGGCGCATCCCGCCAAGTTTCCGGACGCGGTGCGCGATGCATCCGGCATCGCGCCCGAACTGCCGTCCTGGCTCGACGGGCTGATGCAGCGGACGGAGAATTTCACCGTTCTGCCCGCGGATTTGCAAAAGCTCGAAGATCACATAAGTTGCAGGACACGCGCCACCCGGTAGTCGGCGCAGGGAGTAGGGATTGCATGGGAGTTGAGGTTAGCCGTCTGTCCAACGGCCTGACGGTCGCCACGGAAAATCTTCCGCATATCGAAAGCGTCGCCCTCGGCGTCTGGGTCAAGTCCGGATCGCGCAACGAGGGGGAAGACGAGCACGGGATAGCGCATCTTCTCGAGCACATGGCTTTCAAGGGCACCGGCAAGCGGCCGGCCTGGAAGATCGCATCGGACATCGAGAATGTCGGCGGCGAGATCAACGCGGCGACGAGCGTCGAGACGACCGCCTTCTATGCCCGGGTGCTGAGCGAGGACATGCCGCTGGCGATCGACATCCTCGCCGACATCCTCAACGATTCCCGGTTCGACCCGGCGGAACTGGAGCGCGAGCAGCACGTCATCCTGCAGGAGATCGGCGCCGCGCACGACACGCCCGACGACATCGTCTTCGACCGCTTCACCGAGACCGCGTTCCGCCACCAGGCGCTCGGCCGCTCGGTTCTGGGAACGCCGGAAACGGTGGAATCCTTCACTTCCGAGCAGCTCCGTGCCTTCATGGACCGGCAATACGGCGCCGAGCGAATGGTGGTCGTGGCGGCGGGCGGCGTGAAGCATGAGGAGTTCGTGCGCGAGGTCGAGACGCGCCTCGGCGCATTCCGCGCCAAGGCGTCGAGCGCGCTGCCGCAATACGCCCATTATGTCGGCGGCGACTATCGCGAGAACCGCGACCTGATGGACGCGCAGATCGTGCTCGGCTTCGAGGGGCGCGCCTACCACGTTCGCGA
>JAMLJD010000065.1 GCA_023953775.1 Rhizobiaceae bacterium
TTCGCCAGCGTCTGCCAGTATACCGATGCGTAGGTCCGCATCAGGTCACGCTCCATGTGCCCGGATTCGGCGAGACCGGCCACGGTGTTCACCAGCATCGGGAAGAACGTCATGATGACCACGACGGCCGCCTTCGACTGCCAGTCAAAGCCGAACCACATCACCATGACGGGCGCGACGCCGATGATCGGCAGTGCCGAAACCATGTTGCCGATCGGCAGCAGCCCGCGCCGGAGAAACAGGAACCGGTCGGCAACGATCGCCGCCGCGAAACCCGCGCCGCAGCCGAGCACGTAGCCGACCACCACCGCGCGGAAGATCGTCTGGTTGACGTCGGCGGCAAGTGTCGGGATCGATCCGGCGATCCGCGCGCCGATCGCCGAGGGCGGCGGCAGGAGCACGAAGGGAATGCCGGCGCCCCTCACGATCCCCTCCCACAGGATCAGGATCCAGGCCCCGAACAGGACCGGGATAAACAGCCTGAGCGCGATATCGGTCAGGCGCTGGCGCGTCCTGATCGCGGACAGCAGGCTGACCAGCCGCCAGGCCATCAGCCACGCCGCCGCGAGTACGAGATAGAACGACACGCGCGCGCCGCCACCGGAACTCGTCAGTTCCGAGAGCAGCAGGTAGACGGCGAGATGCACGCATACGGCAATGACGCCCACCCGGACCCATCGGCCGGACACCAACGTGTCGGCAACGGCGGCCGCAAGCAGCAGCGCGAGGATCAGGGTCGCGATGGTCGCCGAGGCGGCGGGCGCTTCCAACCCCGTGTCGGGGGTAACCAGCGGCAGTCCGATTGCCGCACCGACGGTCAAAAGAACCGCCAGCACCGTCTGCCAGGCACCCGTCAGCCTCTTCATGCCGGCCGCGCTCCCATCGCGCTCGCGACCAGCCGGCCGGCAAGCCCGACCGCGGTGACGAGCAGGATCGCGACGAGCGACCCGGCGACCAGCGCCGAGAACATGTCGATCGTCTGGCTGTAATAGGAGCCGCTGAGGAGCTTCGCGCCTATGCCCGCCACCGCGCCGGTCGGCAGTTCGCCGACGATGGCGCCGACGAGGCTCGCCGCGATCGCCACCTTCATCGAGGCGAAAAGGAACGGCACCGAGGCCGGCAGCCGCAGCTTCCAGAACGTCTCGGCGCGCGAGGCGTTGTAGGTCCGCATCAGGTCGAGATGCAGCGCGTCGGGCGAGCGCAGGCCCTTCACCATGCCCACCGCCACGGGGAAGAACGACAGGTAGGTCGAGATCAGCGCCTTGGGGATCAGCCCGGTGATGCCCACCGCGGCCAGCACCACGATGATCATCGGCGCCAGGGCGAGGATGGGGATCGTCTGCGAGGTGATGATCCACGGCATCAGGCTGCGGTCGAGTGCGGCGACATGCACGATGCCGACGGCGATCAAAATGCCGAGCGCCGTTCCGAAGGCGAAGCCCAGCAGCGTCGACGACAGGGTCACCCAGGAATGGTAGACGAGGCTTCGCGCCGAGGTCGGCTTCCTCAAGACCGTATTCTCGAAGAAGTTCACCGCAACCTGGTGCGGCGCCGGCAGCGTCGGCTTGGGCTGCGTCATCGTCTTGACGACGAACTCCCACGTCGTCGGCGTCTCGCCCGCCCGGCGGTCGAGGTCGCGCTGGAACGGCGCGTTCATGAGATAAGCGCCGACATACCACACCGCGACGATGGCGAGCAGGATCGCCGTGACTGGCCAGATCTTGTCGCGCAGCCTGTCAGTCACCGGCCAGACCCTCTGCGCCAAATGCTTGCAGGGGTAGAATTACGATCAATCCTCATAGGAATGCCCTGCTCTCAGCCCGTCGCGCACTCGCGCCGCGATCTCGAGGAATTCAGGCGTTTCGCGGATGTCGAGCGGCCGCTCTTTCGGCAGCGTGGATTCGATCACGTCGGTGACACGGCCCGGACGCGGCGACATCACCACGATGCGCGTCGACAGGTAGACCGCCTCGGGAATCGAGTGCGTGACGAAGCAGATCGTCTTGTCGGTCCGCGCCCACAGTTCCAGAAGCTGCTCGTTGAGATGATCGCGCACGATCTCGTCCAGTGCGCCGAACGGCTCGTCCATCAGGAGGAGATCGGCGTCGAAGGCCAGCGCGCGGGCGATCGAGGCGCGCTGCTGCATGCCGCCGGAAAGCTGCCACGGATATTTCTTCTCGAAGCCGGTCAGGTTGACGAGGTCCAGAGTGCTGCGGATGCGCTCGGCGATCTCGGCCTTGGGATAGTCCATGATCTCCAGCGGCAGCGCGACGTTGCGCTCGATCGTGCGCCACGGGAAAAGGCCCGCCGCCTGGAACACGTAGCCGTAGGCCCGGCGCCGGCGCGCCTCCTCGGGCGTCATGCCGTTGACGGTGATCGTCCCGCCGGTCGGCTGCTCGAGATCGGCGATGACGCGCAGGAACGTCGTCTTGCCGCAGCCCGACGGCCCGATGAAGGAGACGAACTCGCCCTTGCCGACAGTCAGGTTGACGTCCGACAGCGCATGCACCGGCCCGTCATTGGTGTGGAAGGTGAGCGACAGCCCCCGCGCATCGACCACCGACGTGGCGTCTGTCACTTCCTTGCGGTCTCCGTCGGCAACATTCATGAGCACGGACCGACCTCGGCCCAGAACGCGCCGTCGGAGAAGAAGAGCACGCGAGTGCCGCTCTCCGGATCGGGTTCGGAAATCGTGTGCATGCGGATCTCGTAGGTTCCCTCCGACTGGCAGAGCGATGTCGTGACCCGCGCGCCCGAACGCGCCGGAAGCACCTGAACGAACTCGCAAAAGGATTCATGCGCCTCGATGCCGTTCGGCCGCAGGATGATCTTGTCGTCGGTCACGTAGTCTGCACCGCCCTCGACTGCGCATCCGGTCTCGTTGCCGTGGACGACGTCGATGTCGAGCGTCTGGGCGCTTGCAGCGCTCGCCAGGGCGGCGGTCAGCAGAGCGGAAACGATCAGCGTTCGGTTCAAGTCACACCCCGCTCGCCGGAATGCCGCTGCGCTCCACCTTGCGCGGCGCGACCACTTCCTTCCATTTCGACAGCGCCTGGTTGACGGCTCCCTTGGGCTCGCGCCCGACGAACTCGCCATGCCCCGGCTTGGCCTTGACTTCGAAATCGTCGACCACGATCTCGCCGCGCGACAGCACGTATTTCGGCAGGCCCTTGACCTCGATGCCCTCGAATACGTTGTAGTCGATCGCCGATTGCTGCGATTTCGCCGCGATGGTCTTGGTCTTTTCGGGGTCCCAGACCACGATGTCGGCATCCGCGCCTTCGACGATCGCACCCTTCTTCGGATACATGTTGAGGATCTTGGCAATGTTGGTCGACGTCACCGCGACGAACTCGTTCATCGTCAGCCGGCCAGTGTTGACGCCGTAGCTCCACAGCACCGGCATCCGGTCCTCCAGTCCGCCGGTCCCGTTCGGGATCTTGGTGAAATCGCCGACGCCGGTGCGCTTCTGCTCCGTCGTGAAGGCGCAATGGTCGGTCGCCACCACCTGCAGCGATCCGGCCTGCAGCCCCGCCCACAGCGAATCCTGATGCGCCTTGTTGCGGAAGGGCGGGCTCATCACGCGCCGCGCCGCATGGTCCCAGTCCTTGTCGGCATATTCGCTGTCGTCGAGCACCAGATGCTGGATCAGCGGCTCGCCGAAGACCCGCATGCCCTTCTGCCGCGCCCGGCGGATCGCCTCGTGCGCCTGCTCGCAGGAGGTATGCACCACATAGAGCGGCACGCCGGCCATGTCGGCGATCATGATCGCCCGGTTGGTCGCCTCGCCCTCGACTTCAGGCGGCCGCGAATAGGCATGCGCCTCCGGCCCGTCATTGCCGTCGGCGAGCAGCTTCTGCTGCAGCTGCGCAACCACGTCGCCGTTCTCGGCATGCACCAGCGGCAGCGCACCGAGCTCGGCGCAGCGCTGGAACGACGAGTACATCTCGTCGTCATTGACCATCAGCGCGCCCTTGTAGGCCATGAAGTGCTTGAACGAGGTGATGCCCCGCTCCACGACCTGCGGCATCTCGTTGAACACCTGCTCGCCCCACCAGGTGATCGCCATGTGGAAGGAGTAGTCGCAGCAGGCGCGTGTCGACTTGTTGTCCCACATCTGGATCGCTTCCAGCAGCGATTGCCCCGGCGACGGCAGGCAGAAATCGACCACCATCGTCGTGCCCCCCGACACCGCCGCCCGGGTGCCGCTTTCGAAATCGTCCGAGGAATAGGTGCCCATGAACGGCATTTCGAGATGGGTGTGCGGGTCGATCCCGCCCGGCATCACGTAGCAGCCCGTGGCGTCGATATCGTGGTCGCCGTGGAGATCGTGGCCAATGCCGACGATCTTGTCGTGCTTGATCAGAACGTCGGCCTTCCACGTCCGGTCGGCCGTGACGATGGTTCCGTTCCTGATGACCTTGGACATTGTTTCTACTCCGGTGCTCTGGGATTTGCTCTTCTCCCCCACGGGGAGAGGTCGGCCGGCGCGAAGCGCGGGCCGGGCGAAGGGGAACGAATGCGCCTCCCCTCAAGGTGGAGGCTGCGCCGGTTCTGGCCCACCTCCCCCTTGAGGGGAGGTCGGAGAGGCAAGGCTTGCCGAAGCCGATCCGGGTGGGGGTAAACTGCCATCATCTCCACAATTTCAGTTCCCGAAGAACCTGTTCGACACAGCCATCAAGTGAGTTTGCGATCTCACCGGTATTGAACCTGAGAACTTTATAGCCTCTGTCAGTCAGCCAGAGATCGCGCATACTGTCCTTACGTATACCTTCTGACGTGAAATGATGTTCGCCATCCACTTCTATGACCAGCTTGGCCGACTGGATCGCAAAATCCACGACATAAGCCCCGATCGGCACCTGTCTTCGTGCATGCAGCCCATAGTGACGGCGAAATTCCCGAAGCTCACCCCAAAGCCTTTTTTCGCCTGAAGTCATCGCGCGCCGCAAACTCCTGGCACGTCGAATCGCGTTTTTCTCGACGACAGTGGGCAACACTAACCCCCACCCGAAAAAGCAACGCTTCGCTCACTTTTTCGACCTCCCCTCAAGGGGGAGGTCACCCTCCGGCCGCTCACGAAACGATCTCCGCCGTCTCGACCACCGCGTGGAACAGCACATCGGCGCCGGCCTTCGCCCAGTCCTTCGAGATCTCTTCCGCCTCGTTGTGGCTGAGCCCGTCGACGCAGGGGCACATGACCATCGCCGTCGGCGCGACGCGGTTGATCCAGCAGGCGTCGTGCCCGGCGCCCGAAACGATGTCGCGATGCGAATAGCCGAGCCGCTCGGCCGCGTCGCGGATCGCCGTCACGCAGCCCTCGTCGAAGGTGACCGGATCGAAATGCCCGACCGCCTCGACCTCGAAGCCGATATCCATCGCCTCGCATATCTGCTCGATGCCGGCCTCGATGCGTGCCCGCATCTCGTTCAGCACCTCCTCGTTGGGCGAGCGGATATCGATCGTGAACACCGCCTTGCCGGGGATCACATTGCGCGAATTGGGATAGACCTCGACATGGCCGATCGCGCCGACCGCGTCCGGCTGGTAGTCCATCGCTACCTCGTGCACGAGTTCGGTCACACGTGCCATGCCGAGGCCGGCATTGCGGCGCTTCGGCATCGGCGTCGAGCCGGTATGGCTGTCCTTGCCGGTCAGCGTCACCTGCAGCCACCACAGCCCCTGACCGTGGGTCACGACGCCAATGTCGATCCCCTCGTCCTCAAGGATCGGCCCCTGCTCGATATGCAGTTCGAAGAAGGCGTGGATCTTGCGTGCCCCAACCTTTTCCTCGCCCTTCCAGCCGATCCGCTCGAGCTCGTCGCCGAAGCGCTTGCCGTCGCGGTCCTGGCGCGCATAGGCCCAGTCGAGTTCGTGCATGCCCGCGAACACGCCCGAGGCGAGCATCGCCGGCGCGAAGCGCGTACCCTCCTCGTTGGTCCAGTTGGTGACCACGATCGGGTGCTTCGTCTTGATGCCGAGGTCGTTGAGCGTACGGATGATCTCCAGCCCGCCCAGCACGCCGAGCACGCCGTCATATTTTCCGCCGGTCGGCTGGGTGTCGAGGTGGCTGCCGACATAGACCGGCAGCGCATCCGGATCGGTGCCCTCGCGACGGGCGAACATGGTGCCCATCTCGTCGACGCCCATTTCGAGCCCCGCCTCGTCGCACCACCGCTTGAAGAGATGCCGGCCCTCGCCGTCCTCGTCGGTGAGTGTCTGGCGATTGTTGCCCCCGGCAACGCCGGGGCCGATCTTCGCCATCTCCATCAGCGAATCCCACAAACGGTCTGGATTGATTCGCAGATTCTCTCCCGGTGCGGCCATGCCGTCTCCTTCTAGTCGACCATGGTGAGGACTTCGCGGACATGTTCGACCAGCTCGTCGATCTGGCCCTTGGTGATGATCAGCGGCGGCGACAGCGCGATGATGTCGCCGGTCGTGCGGATCAGCGCGCCGCGCTCGAACGCCTTCACGAAGGCCGAGAAGGCGCGCTTGGTCGGGTGGCCGGCGATCGGCTCCAGCTCGATCGCGCCGACCAGGCCGATATTGCGGATGTCGATGACGTGCGGCGCGTCCTTGAGCGAATGCAGCGCATCCTCCCAATACGGCCCCAGCTCTTCGCCACGGGTCAGCAATCCCTCTTCCTTGTAGGTGTCGAGGGTCGCGAGCGCAGCCGCCGAGGCGATCGGATTGCCCGAATAGGTGTAGCCGTGGAAGAACTCGATCAGGTGCTCCGGCCCGTTCATGAAGGCGTCGTGGATCTCCTTCTTCACGAACACCGCGCCCATCGGGATGACCCCGTTGGTCACGCCCTTGGCCGTCGTGATGATGTCGGGAACGACGCCGAAATAGTCGGCCGCGAACGGCGCGCCGAGACGGCCGAACCCGGTGATCACCTCGTCGAAGATCAACAGGATGCCGTGCTTGTCGCAGATCTCGCGCAGCCGCTTGAGATAGCCCTTGGGCGGGATCAGCACGCCGGTCGAACCGGCGACCGGCTCGACGATCACCGCGGCGACCGTCGAGGCGTCGTGCAGGGTCACGATGCGTTCGAGCTCGTCGGCGAGGTTCGCGCCATGCTCGGGCTCGCCCCGGGTGAATGTGTTCTCGCCCGGCAGATGGGTGTGCGGCAGGTGGTCGACCCCGGTCAGGAGCGTGCCGAACATCTTGCGGTTGGCGACGATGCCGCCGACCGAGATGCCGCCGAAATTGACGCCGTGATAGCCGCGCTCGCGGCCGATCAGCCGGAACCGCGAGCCCTCGCCCTTGGCGCGATGATAGGCGAGCGCGATCTTCAGCGCGGTGTCGACCGATTCAGACCCCGAATTGGTGAAGAACACGTGGTCCATGCCCTGGGCGCGATGTCGACCAGCCGGTTGGCCAGTTCGAAGACGATCGGATGGCCCATCTGGAATGCCGGCGCGTAATCGAGCTCGGCCGCCTGCTGCTGGATCGCCTCGGTGATCCTGGGCCGGCAGTGGCCGGCATTGACGCACCAGAGCCTGGCTGTGCCGTCGAGGATCTTTGCGCCTGTCGCTCGCCGTGTAGTGCATGTCCTTGGCGGCGACCAGCATGCGCGGCGCCTGCTTGAACTGACGGTTCGCCGTGAACGGTATCCAGAACGCGCTGAGATCGTTCGGCGCAACGTTGAGCCTGTTGGACATGACCAAGCCTTTCTTTGAATCCCCTGTTGAGTGCGGCCAACGCTTGCGAACTGGCGCAGATGTGCTACGCATTTTGACCGATTGACAACGTTAGCACCGCCATGGAGGCGGTCAAGGAAATAGTACCGGAAATGACAGGCCGATTGGTGCGCTCCACGGCTTGAGAGGAACTGGTCCAGCCGATTGGGCCAGAAAGCCGAATTGTCGTTTGTCTTCCAGACGCGGTAGCGATGGAAGCGCCCGCCAAACGCCGCCGAACCCGTATCCAGATCGAAAGCGCGACCTCATCCTCGAGGCTGCCCCGGACGTGTTTTCAGCCCACGGACGCGGTGCGACGGTCGACCAGATCGCTGAGGCGTTACCGGCATGTCGAAGCCCAACCTGCTCTATTATTTCCGCGGCAAGGAAGACATCCACACCACGCTGATCAAGCGCTTGCTGGAGACCTTGCTGGCGCCGCTGCGCGAGCTCGACGACGTCGGCGACCCGATTTCGAGCTGCGCAGCTACATCCGCCGCAAGCTGGAGATGTCTCATGATTTCCGCGCGAAAGCCGGCTGTTCGCCAACGAGATCCTGTGGCGCGCCGCGCGTCAAGCCGATGCTCGAAGGCGAACTGAAATCGCTGGTCGATGACAAGGCTGGAGATCATCCGCGGCTGGATACGGGCCGGCAGGATCGCGCGCACCGATCCGTACCATCTGCTGTTCGCCATCTGGGCGACCACCCACATTATGCCGATTTCGACGTGCAGGTGCGCAGTGCTTGGCAGCAAGGGCGATGGCGAAGGCCGTTCGAGGACGCCGCCCGCTTCCTGGAGCAACTTTTCCTCGACGGGCTGAAGCCGAAACCCTGACACCCTCCGGCGTGGTTATGGCTGTCCGGGTCCGGCATCCTGTGCAGGTTGCCTGAGAAGTGTCAGCGCGACCTCGAGGACGGCAAAGGATGGGCGCCCTGCTCCGTGCCGCGCGTGCCATCGGCACCGCGCCGTCCAAGGCCGCCAGCAAAGTCTGCGCGAGAGTGGTCACATCGGCCCCGTCCGTCGACGATATCGACGTTGCGAGCGCGCGCGTGAAAACGCGTCCGTAACCCGTTGATACGACTCCTCGAGCTTGACCATCAGCCGCGCCTTTACTCGGTCCCCTCCTGCGCCATCACGCTCAGCAGCGCGCCGGTGGAGTAGTCGCTCGCAAGCCAGGTCCGCGGCGCCGCGAAAAGAACGCCTCACGTCCGCGCGGCGGGTACGGACCTTTGGCGCACTGCACAGCGGTCGAAATGCGTTTCCATCTCGACGGTCATCAGCCACTCCAGCGCGGCGATGCCGAGGCTCTCCCTTGCCGTCTGGAAATGATGGTAGAGCGAGCCTTTCGGTACGCCTGCATGGGCCAGGATCTCGCTGATGCCGGTGCCGTGATAGCGCCGCTGGAACAGCGTGACCGCCGCCTGGACCAGGCGGTCGCGGGTCACGAGTCCCCGTCCACGGGCGGCGGTGACTTCAGCGAACCGGGCGCCGGCCCCGTTTCCGGCCAGCACCGCGATTGATGCGATCCCCGCCGCGCACAGCTTCTCGGCAGCCCGCCGGCGGCGACCCCGAAAACCTGGACGTCCACGGTGACGATAGTTCGCCCTGCCTCAGAACCCTGGCCTCGCGACGAGGCGCTTCCAAGTGCGGGTGAAACGAAATGCATGGAGAAGTTCGACGTGACGACGTCCATGCCGGATGCGATAGCGCCTGCCCATGCCGCCATGTCGGCCAGGGCGCTGACGCATCCGCCGAACGTAGCCGTGATGCTGGGTCATGTCCTCGCGCACGTCGACGGTCAGCGTGACGCCGCTCTCATCGGCTTCGGACGAGGCGCGGCGACAGCCATTGGTTGAAGCCCTGCCGCGCGGTCGACGTTCTTGCAGCCGCCTGACCCGTTCGACGCTCCACTTCGCATGTTACTTCTATCACTAGACCGATCGGTCTAGTGATAGTGGAGGTTCCGTGCGCAAGCCGGAAGATCAGACGAAAACCGCCCCGTGTCCTCCTGGACGCGGGGCGAACCTGGAACCGAACCCTCGAAGGTCCGCCCTCGACTAGCGGATCGCGACCGCCGCGAAAGCCGCGTCGATGCGCAGATCGGCGACACGCGGGTTGGCCTCCGGCGCGGCAGGCGCGGTATCTACCGACGCTGTCTTCACCGGCTGGTCGTCATCACCCAGATAGGAGGCGACGTAACGCATCACTGTATTGAGCGGGTCCATACGCGTCGCGTCGATCGCGTGGACGTCGGTGACCGTGCTCCGGGTCGGGCATGAAGCTCGGGCCGATCATCCGCACGTCACGACGCACCTCGGGGATCGGCATCGGCTCCCGCGTCACGACCGGGCCGCTGTTGATGCGGCGCGCCCTCTTTACCGCCGTCCTGGACGGTGTTTCTACCGCCGTCTCGACCTGCGGGCGGGGCGCGGCGTGGGAACGGGCGCTGAATTTTGCAGCATGGTCGCGTGGGCGGTCGTGGCGCCGAGAAGCAATGCCGCGTTGAACGTCAACCGGGTTTTCATCGCAAAAAATCCTCCAGGGCCTCCGGATGCGCTCCGGAAACGCTTTTCATTCTCGATTTGTCTGAATCGCGCTGTTCTTAGAATGCGCTGCCTTTCGTGGTGGAACGTACGGAGCCTTCCGAGGTTCCCGAGGAGATTGACGCTACCGCGCGCCGGTCTCCAAATCGCAGGTATCTGGGAAGTCGCATGGAGGGCAGACCGACAGGCCGGATACCGCCGGCGCCGGTGCCGCTGGAACGCACACCGCCGCCGCTCACGCTGTTTCGCATGATGCGCCGTAACCTGATCGAGACGCTCACCCGGGCGCACTATGAAGACCCGACAGTCACGACGCGCCTTTTTCCTCGGCACTGTCGTCGCAACGAGTTCGCCCGCCGCCGTGCGCCACGTGATGGTCAAAATGCTGCCAACCACCGGCGGCAATTTCTTGCAGAGCCGGATACTGTCGGACGGCCTCGGTTTCTGCCTGCTCGGCGCCGACGGCGATCAATGGCGGTCGCAGCGCAGCGTCGCACCCTCTTTTCGCCGCGCGCCGGCCGGTTTCGAGGACGTCATATGATCGCCACGTCCGCCGGAATGGTCGATGAGCGGCGCCGGCAGCCAGACGGAAGCCGAATCAACCTGTTCGACGAAATATCGGCTGCGGCTTTGGTCCGGATGGTTTCGGATGCGCTGCTTCCCGACGGGATCGGCGACGCGGCCACTGCGTTTCCCGACGCGTTCACCCACTATGTCGAGAAGGCTTACCGGGATCGGCGTGGCTGACCCGCTCCCGTTCCCGTCATGGCTTCCACGCCCTGGCCATCCGCGCGCCGCCGCAGATCCGCGTTCGAGCGCATCGCCGACGCGATCGTCGCGGCGCACGACCAAGGTGAAGCAGACGCCGGTTCCGCTGTCCGGAATTGCGGGCTGATATGCGTTCGGGCGCGACGGACAAGCGCCGGAA
The DNA here is from genome assembly GCA_023953775.1 of Rhizobiaceae bacterium. Classification (GTDB taxonomy): domain Bacteria; phylum Pseudomonadota; class Alphaproteobacteria; order Rhizobiales; family Rhizobiaceae; genus JAMLJD01. The sequence continues at coordinate 11,159 of JAMLJD010000065.1, forward strand.
CGAGCCTCGACGAGCACGAGGTCATCAGGGCCAATATCAAGACCTTCCTCGCCGCCGGATACGAAATATCGGCGACGACCCTGTCCCTCGCGCTCTATCTTCAAGGTCGCCGATCCGCCGTGGCGCGAGCGCATCGAGGCCGAGGCGGATCGGGAAATCGGCGACACGGCGCCCTTTACCGCCTCGCCGCCCGGCTGATCGAGACCAGGGCGGTGATCGAGGAAACCTTGGTGGCCCATCCATCGGGGCCGTTCATCGCGCGTCAGGCGCTCGGCCTCGACGAGGTCGATGGCGAGCGGATCGGCCTCGCGCCGACGGTCGTCATCTCGCCCCGGGTCATCCACCGCCAGCGCGCCGTCTTTGGCAGGCGTCGAATGTTTCGATCCGTCCCGTTTCTTCCGCCGGCGCGAGAGCATCGACAGGTTTTCCTACCTGCCGTTCGGCATGGGCGCGCGGGTTCGCGTCGGCCACCAGTTCGCAATGCAGTCGCTGACGATCCATCTCGCGATGATCGTCAACGCCTTCTGCCTCGAGCCCGCCTTCGGCTTCAGGGTCTGGCCCTCCCATATCCTGACGCTGCGGCCTGGCGGCCCGATGCCGATGACGCTGCATCGGCGCTAGCGCGGCTGGAAGAATGCGGACCTGACTATTCCTACGCGCTACTTCAGCCGTCGGACGCGAATGCCAGGACGACGAGGCCCAGCACCGTCACCAGCGCGCCGGCGGCGATGACCGGGCTCGCCCAGCCATGGCTCAGCAGGCCCTCGTAGAGGATGATGAAGGACGGCGTCAGGTAGTTGTAGGCGAGCACCTTCGAGGCAGGCAGCCGCAGTGCCGCGAACTGCAGCAGGAAGAACGTGCCGGCGGTCGTGAACACGGAAAGATAGAGGATCGCCCACCAGACGACCGCCGGCAGGCCGGCCCAGTCCGTCGAGACGATCTCCTGAACTCCGTAGAGCGCGATGCATAGCCCCGTGGCGAGCAGCGTCCAGAAGGTGAAGGCGATCACCGGCTCGCCGCGATTGAACTTCCGGACCAGCGACGCATAGGCGGTACGGCTGGCGACGCGCCGGACGCGAAGATCAGCCTCTCGCGCCTGACGTCGAACGCCAGCATCGCGTCGAGGTCGCCGCGGAAGAATACCCACAGCGCGCCGAGGCCGGCAAAGACGAGGCTGGCGATCACCAGCCCGCCCGGCGTCTGCTTGAGAAGAAAATAGCCGAAGAAGGCGCTCATCAGCGGCATCAGCGTGAACACCGCGCCGGTCGATACCGGGTCGGTGAACTGCAACGCCACGAACATGGTGATGAAGAACACCGCCATCAGCGCACCGAGCACGCCGTAGCGCCACGGCGCGCGCGGCGCGGGAATGCGCCCTTGAGAAGGATGAGCGCGGCGATCCCCATCAGGGTGGTGCCGAACAGGAACCGCGTCGCGTTGAGAGCGGCAGGTCCCATATGGGCGCTGCCAGCGCGCCGAACGAGAACGACCCCGCAACGAGAGCGGCGAACAGAAGCATGGCGAGATGGTTGAGCAGCCTTCTGATGCCCGGTCGCGAAGGAACTGGCGCGTGGAAGTATGGCTGTCGCTTCCGGAATATGGCTCAAGTCACGATGTCCTGCGTCAGCCTTCAAGACGCCGCCGGCTCGGATGGGCTGGGACCAGCACGAGGCAGGAACCGCCGGTTACGCGATACGATGGCGGTTCCGCCCCCGCTGGGAGGAAGGCTATTCGGCTGCCACCCTTGAGGCCGGGTTGTTGGGATGCGTCGTCCAGTTGGCGTAGACGGGGTCGACGGGCTTGCCGGTGCGCTCGTCGAGCGCCTCATGGCCAGCGGCTCCATCGTGATGCAACCTTCGACGGGGTACATTGACGCACAGATTGTAGCCGACGCACTCATCCTCCATCACCGAAATGGCGGCGCTTGCCGTCGACCATCGCGGTGATCGCCTGGTGCGAGGTATCCTCATATGACATGGCAGCTACCGCATTTGATGCAGGCGTCCTGGTCGATCCGCGCCTTGGCGATGTAGTTGAGGTTGAGATACTGCCAGTCGGTGACGTTGGGCGTCGCACGCCGATGACGTCGTCCAGCGTCGCGTGCTCCCTGGCGTCCATCCAGTTCTTCAGCCCTCGATCATCTCCTCGACGATCTTGAAGCCGTAGGTCAATGCCGCGGTGCAGACCTGACGTTGCCGGCGCCCAGCGCCATGAACCTTACCGCGTCGCGCCAGGTCGTGATGCCGCCGATGCCTGATATCGCCAGTCCGCGCGTCTCCGATCGCGCCGATCCCGGCCACCATGTTCATCGCGATCGGCTTCACCGCCGGGCCGCAATAGCCGCCATGTGCGCCCCGCCGTCGATCGACGGCTCCGGCGAGAACGTGTCCAGATTGACGGCGGTGATCGAACGATCGTGCCGATCAGCGACACCGCGTCGGTGCCGCCGGCATGCGCGGCGCGCGGCCGGCTTGGTGAACGCCTGGTGACGTTCGGTGTCAGCTTGGTGATCACCGGCATGCGCGTGTACTGCTTGTACCAGCGCACGACCATCTCGACATATTCCGGCACCTGACCGACTGCCGCGCCCATGCCGCGCTCGCTCATGCCGTGCGGACAGCCGAAATTCAGTTCGATGTCAGTCCGCGCCGGTCTCCCCGACCAGCGGCAGGATCGCCTTCCAGGCATTTTCCTCGCACGGCACCATGATGGACGCGATCAGCGCCCGGTCCGGCCAGTTCATCTTCACCTGCTTCATCTCGCGCAGGTTCACATAGAGGTCGCGATCGGTGATCAGCTCGATATTGTTGAGGCCGAGCAGCCGCCGGTCGGCGCCCCAGATCGCGCCGTAGCGCGGCCCGTTGACGTTGACGACCGGCGGACCTTCCTCGCCGAGCGTCTTCCACACCACGCCGCCCCAGCCCGCCTTGAAGGCGCGTTCGACATTGTAGGCCTTGTCGGTCGGCGGGGCCGACGCCAGCCAGAACGGATTGGGCGACTTGATACCGACGAAATTGTTGCGAATGTCTGCCATGCTCATGCCCTCCCGTTGGCTTCGAGCGCGCGATGAATGCTTTCGGCCGCATCCCTGCCGGCCGCGACCGCCGCGACCGTCAAATCCTCGCGATGGTCGGCCGCGCAGTCGCCGCCCGCCCACACGTCCGCCAGCGACGTGCGGCCTTCGGCATCGACCTTGATGCGCCCCTTCTCGAGCGCGATCTGCGCGCCGCTGCCGTTCAGCGCCCCGGCCTCGAACGACTGGCCGATCGCCTTGAACACCTGGTCGGCCGGCAGCGTCACCGTCTCGCCGGTGGAGCCGAGCTTGCCGTCCTTCAGTGCGGTGTATTCGAGCTCGATGCCGATTACCGCGTCGCCGTCGCGCATCAGCGCCTTCGGCTGCAGCCAGTGCCGGATCGTAACGCCCTTCGCGGCGGCGAGGTCCTGCTCCCATTCCGACGCGTTCATCTGCTCCTTGTTGCGGCGGTAGCAGATCGTCACCTCTTCGGCGCCGAGCAGCTTCGACTGGATCGCCGCGTCGATCGCCGTCATGCTGCCGCCGATCACCACGACGGCGCCCGACCGGCAGCAACGCCAGGTCCTCGGCCTGCCGCAGCCTGGCGATGAACTCGACAGCGTTCGACGCCACCGCCGCCTCGCCGTCGACGCCCAGCCTGTTGACGCCGGCGAGCCCCATGGCGAGGAACACCGCGTCATGGTCCTCGCGCAGCGAGGCGAGCGTGAAATCGCGCCCCAGCGCCTTGTCGTAGTCGATCCGGATGCCGCCGATCGAGATCACGTAATCGACCTCTGCCTGGGCGAAGCCGACGGACTTGTACGCCGCGATGCCATCGTTGACCGCCTTCGGGCGCGCCTCGAGCACGGTGACGTCGTGGCCGTGCATGGCCAGCCGGTGCGCGCAAGACCCGCCGGCCCCGCTTCCCGACCACGGCGACCGTCTTGCCGCTCGAAGCCGCCCGGCGCATAGAACTGCTTGCCCTGCGCCATCGCGGTGTCGGTTGCGTAGCGCCGCAACTGGCCGATCTGCACTGCTTGCCTTCCGCCACCTCGCGCACGCAGACCTCCTCGCACAGCGTCTCGGCCGGGCAGACGCGCGCGCACATGCCGAGAATGTTCTGGTCGAAGATGGTCTTGGCCGAGCCGAGCGGATTGCCGGTCGCGATCTGCCGGATGAACATCGGGATGTCGATCGACGTCGGACAGGCCTTGCATGCACGGCGCGTGTCGTAGAGAACAGCACCGGTCGGCTTCACCAGCGCCTCGTGATGGTCGAGCGCGGGATGCAGATCGGCGAAATTGGCCTCGTAATCCGAAGGAGCGGAGCCGGCCTGCGGCGATCCCTTCCTTGTACTCGCCCTGCAGTCATGCGGGTCTCTGCATTCTTGCTGTTGGGGAAAAGGCTAGCAGGTTTTTTTGTTTTTTTTATCAATCGGTCAAATATTTCGCCGACAACGCAAGCTCTTGAAAAGATGAGGAAAAGTCCAGATTTTCGATACCGCGTGAATCGCGCGGTTCGGGCGCAACCCGGGAAGCGGTGTTCGCTCCTCCCGCGTCTCAGCAACAGGACCGTTCATGCGTCACCTCTCCTGCCCTGTTTGCCGAAACAGGCTGTTCTTCGAGAACGGCCATTGCACGATGTGCGGCACCGACGTGGTTTTCGATCTCTGCACGCTGGAGATGAAGGCCTGCGGCGAGGCCTTTTCCCGTTGTGCGAACCACGGGCGCTGCGGTGCAACTGGACCGCTCCGCGAAGCCGGCGGCCTGTGCCTCGGCTGCGGTCTGACCCAGACGATCCCGCCTGTCGACGATCCCGTCCAGTTGCGGCGATGGGCCGACGTCGAGGCGGCTAAGCGGCGCCTGATCTACGATCTGTCGCGGCTCGAACTCCGCCGTGGCCGCTCGTTTCCGCCGACTCGCTCGCCTTCCGCATCCTCGTGTCGGTGAGCATGGCGGCAGCGGCAAGGTGGTAATGGCCGCGAGGGCGGCCTGATCACCATCGACGCGACGGAGGCCGACACCCATCGCCGCGAGGCGCGCCGCGGGTGCTTGGCGAACCCTACCGCACGCTGCCCGGCCATATGCGCCACGAGACCGGCCACTATCTGTGGGACCCTGCTGTTCGAACTCGACGAGCCCGTCGACGCGTTCTGCCGTCTGTTCGGCGACGAACGTGCCGACTACGGCGACGCTGGATGGGCATTACGCCTGGTGGGAGCCCTTCTCGACTGGGTATGACGCGCATATCTCGTCCTACGCGACCATGCATCCGTGGGAGGACTGGGCCGAGACCTTCGCCCATTACTCTGCACATGCGCCGACGGGCCGAGACGGCAGCGACAGCGGCCTGATCGCACCTGAGCTGCCTCGCCGCCGCCGGCCCCGACATCAGAGCGACCTGCGCCTGGATCGAGCCTGCCATCTTCATGAACACGATGAGCCGGGGCCTCGGCCACGGCGATGCCTATCCCTTCGTCATCATCCCCGGGCTTGTGCGCGACAAGCTGGCCTTCATCGACACATGGATCGCGAAACTTCGCGACCGGTGCGCCTTACCGGTCGCCCGCGTCCGTACCGCGCGGCGGTAGGCGCCCTCTTCCCGACCTCACGTCCACTCCGGCGAAGCCTGTCCGAACACCGGCGAAAGGCGGCGTTTGGTTAAGGGGCCCGGCAAGATCTCTTTAAGTTTTTCCTTTATGCATGACTTCATGAGTATGCGTGTTTCGAGTCGAGTTTGCTGATCTCTGCTTGCCGGCCTGGCTGCATGTGCCAAGGCGCCAAGCCAGATCAATGATCTGTGCGCCGTGTTCGACCAGAATGATGGCTGGTTCAACAACTGGCGCAGCGTGCCCGGCGCGCCGAGCGCAACATGGGATTCCACGCCGATCCTGATGGCGACGGTGCGCGAATCCGGGCTTTAAGAGCACCACCGCTGCGCAAGAAGATCCTCGCTTCATACCCGGCAAGCGCATTTCGAGCGCCTACGGCTATTCGCAGGCGCTCGACGGCACCTGGGCGCACATAAGCGCGAGATCACCGCCCGACCGCGCGCCGCAACGATTTCGGCGATGCCGCCGACTTCGTCGGCCGGTATCATTCGAAGACGTCGCGCGACCGGGCGTGGCGCCCAACGATGCCTACAGCCTCTATCTCGCTCATTACTCGGGCTGGGGCGGGTTCAAGAACGGTTCGTGGCGCGGCAATTCCAGCCTCCAGCGCTACGCGCAGGAGACCGACGCCAGGCGGCGCAAATATGCCGCGCAGATGCGCGACTGCGACTGATCCCGATGGTATTCCGTTGGCCGCGCGAGCGGCTCGAGCTGCCCTTTTCCGTTGGTTATCGCGGCTTCTGGCCGAACACCTTGATGTATTCGGCTTCGCCGCCCTTGGCGAGCGCCTTGGCCTGCCCTTACCCAGTCGTCACGCTCGATGCGCCCGTGGAACCTGGAGATAGCCGTCGACCCACTCGCGCTCCGCCTTCTTCCAGGCCGCGACCTGCGCATAGGTGTAGATGCCAAGGCCGTTGAGGGTCTTCTCGATCTTCGGGCCGACGCCCGAGATCAGCTTCAGATCGTCCGGCTTGGCAGGCTTCTTCATGGCCGCCGGACGGCCGGCATCGGCCTTGGCCGCCTTGCCCGTCGCAGCGGGCTTCGCGGCCTTGCTCGACCCGGCCGCGTTCTCCTTGGCCTTCGCCGCCGCCTTGGTCCCGCTCTTCGGTGCCTTCGGCGCGCTGTCGGCGACCGTTCCCGGCTTCACCCTGGCATTGGCCGCCTGGCGGCCGCCGCCGACCTGGCGCGCGGTCTTCTGCGGCGCCGAGCTTCCCGGCACCGTCGAGGCCGTCCGGCTCCGCTTCGCCGTGCCGGAAGACAGCGCCAGAGCGGCGGGCGTGACGGGATCGGCGGTCTCGGAGGCGACTTCCGCCTTCTTCCCTTTCCTCGCCACCGGCGCCTTCTTGACCCTGGCCGACTTCGACGGCGCCTTGACCGCGGGGTCGGTCTCGGACTTGCCCTCGAAGCTGATCACCGGCTCCATCGTGGCAAGCTGCTCGTCGTCAAGCCAGCACAGGCTCTTGTGGCCGTTGCCCAGATCCTTGAGCGGCGGCACTTCCGTCTCGCATTTGTTGCCGGGCACGAACTTCTTCCACCGGCAGCGCGTCTGGAACGGGCAGCCCGGAGGCGGGTTCATCGCCGACGGGATATCGCCCTCGAGAACGATGTGCTTCTTCACCACGCTCGTATCGGCGATCGGGATCGCCGACAAAAGCGCTTCCGTATAGGGGTGATAGGGCGGCGCGAAGATCTGGTCGGTCGTGCCCTGCTCCACGATATGGCCGAGATACATCACCACCACGCGGTCCGCGATGTAGCGCACGACCGACAGGTCGTGGCTGATGAACAGCATCGTCGTCTTGTTCTCGCGCTGGATGTCCATCAGCAGTTCCGTCACCGCCGCCTGGACCGACACGTCGAGCGCCGACACCGGCTCGTCGGCCACCACCACCTTGGCGTTGCCCGCGAAGGCGCGCGCCACGCCGATGCGCTGCTTCTGGCCGCCCGAAAGCTGGCGCGGCATCCGGTCGGCGAAGGCGCGCGGCAGTTTTACCAGATCGAGCAGCTCGAACATGCGCTTGCGGCGTTCTTCGACGCTGTTGCCGACCTTGAACTTCTCCAGCGTCCGGATGATCTGCGACCCGACCGAATGGCTCGGATTGAGCGTGTCGAACGGGTTCTGGAACACCATCTGGATCGACGCGACGGTATCGGTGCCGCGCTCCTCGACCGCGGTCGATTCGATCTCCGTATTGCCGAGCGTCACGGTGCCCGAACTTGCGGTCTCGAGGCCAAGCAGCACCTTGGCCAGCGTCGACTTTCCGCAGCCGGACTCGCCGACGATGGCGACGGTCTCGGATTCGCGCGCGACGAAGCTGATCTCCTCGTTCGCCTTGACGGTTCGGGTCTCCTTGCCGCCGAAGATCGCGTTGGCCGCGACATGGTAGTACTTCTTCAGGTTCTCGATCTTCAGCGCCGGCGCGCCCGGCTTCACCGGCGGCTTGTCGGTCTTGGCGCCCTCCGGCAGCGCTTCCCAGTCGATCTCGTCGAAGCGCACGCAGCGGCTGAAATGCCGGTCGCTGCCCTCGACCTCGATCATCGGGATTTCGGCGGCATTGCACACCCCTTCCACGAAGTGGTGGCAGCGTGGGCCGAAATTGCAGCCCTTCGGCCGCTCGTGCGGCAGCGGCAACTGGCCCGGAATGGCGATCAGCGGCCGCGAGTTCTTGTCCGCGCCGGGCAGCGGTATCGAGCGGAAAAGCCCCTGCGTGTAGGGGTGGCGCATATGGTCGAACACGTCCTTGATCGACCCGGTCTCGACCGCCTCGCCCGAATACATCACCGTGATGCGGTCGCAGGTTTCCAGGATCAGGCCCAGATTGTGCGACACGAAGATCATCGACGTGCCGAACTCCTTGCCGAGACCCTTGACCAGCTCCACGATGCCGGCCTCGACGGTAACGTCCAGCGCCGTCGTCGGCTCGTCGAGCAGCAGCAGCGCCGGCTTCGACAGAAGCGCCATCGCGATCACGATGCGCTGCTGCTGGCCGCCTGAAAGCTGGTGCGGATAGGACCGCATCATGCGCTCGGGATCGGGCAGCCTGACGGCCCGCACCATCTCCAGCGCGCGGTTGTAGGCCTCCTCCTTCGACACCTTGTCGTGGATCAGCGGCACTTCCATGAGCTGCTGGCCGACCTTCATGGCCGGGTTCAGGCTCGCCATCGGCTCCTGGTAGATCATGGCGATCTCGTTGCCGCGGATCGCGCGAAGCTCCTCCTCGGACATGTCGCCCATGTCCTTGCCCTTGAACTTGATCCGCCCGCCGACGATCTGGCCGACATTCGACAGGTCGCGCATGATCCCCAGCGACACGGTCGACTTGCCGCAGCCGGATTCGCCGACGATCCCCATCGCCTCCCCCGGCAACACGGTGCAGGAGAAATCCATCACCGCCGGGATCTCGCCCTTGCGCGTGAAGAACGAGATGGAGAGGTTCTCGATCTCGAGGATCGGCTTGGCGTCTTTTTCGATGTGCGTTGCTTTGACGGCTTCGTTCATCGGGTTGGCCTCAGTCCTTGAGAGATTGTTCGCGCAGCGCGTCGGCGAGAAGGTTCAGGCCGAGCACGAACGACATCAGCGCGATGACGGGCGGCAGCGCCGGGTGCACGAAGGCGCGCAGGAGACGCGACGATTCCTTGATCGCCGTTCCCCAGTCCGGGCTTTCGGGCGCGAGGCCGAGGCCGAAATAGCCGAGTGTGCCGAGCAGGATCGTCGTGTAGCCGATCCTCAGGCACACATCGACGATCAGCGGTCCGCGCGCATTGGGCAGCACTTCCCACAGCATGATGTACCAGGGGTTCTCGCCGCGCGTCTGGGCGGCGGCCACGTAGTCGCGCGTCTTGATGTCCATCACCAGCCCGCGCACGATGCGGAACACGCCCGGGCTGGACGCGAACACCACCGCGACGAAGATGTTCAGTTCGTTCGGGCGGATCGAGATGATGCCGAGCGGATCGGCGTCGAACACCAGCCCGGCATAGACCCACCCGCCGATCAGCAGCGTCAGGCCGATCTGGACCGCCAGCAGGCCCGTCCGGTGCTTGTAGCGCGTGTAGAACAGCGTGCAGAAGAAGATGATCGGGAACAGGAAGAACACGCCCGCCATCGCGTAGGGGATCGGCGTGTCCATGATGCCGGGCGTCACCAGCAGGTAGAACAGCAGGATCACGGGGAAGGCGAGCACCAGGTTCGCCAGGAACGACAGCACGGAATCGATCCGCCCGCCATAGTAGCCGGCCGGCAGGCCGAGCGTCGTGCCCACCATCAGCGCGAACAGCGTCGCCGCGGGTGCAATGACGAGCACGATCTGGCTGCCGAACACCATGCGGCTGAAGATGTCGCGCGCCAGCCTGTCGCCGCCGAACAGGAATGCCTGGCCGGAGGCGGGTTCGATCGCGCCGGGAAGCGCGTCCTTCATCACGAAGATCTGCGCCAGTGGATCGAACGGCGATATCACCTGTGCGAAGATCGCCGTGAACAGCCAGAACAGGCAGATCACCACGCCGGCGATGCCGACCCCCGTATCGAAGAGCTGGCCGTAGAGGCCGAGCCGGGGTTTGAATGCGAAGCTGAGAACCAGCACGATCGCCAGGCAGATCCACACCGGCCAGAACCGCGCGATGACGCCTGCGACCACGCCCCACGCGCCGAGATATTCGAGTTCCATTCGAGCGATCCCCTAGCTGACGCGAATGCGCGGGTTGAGGTAGGCGTAGCCCACGTCGGATATGAGCTGCGTCGACAGGACGACGAAGACCGAGACCAGCGAACAGCCGAGCAGCAGGTCGATGTCGTTGTTGCCGGCCGCCTCGACCAGCGTGTAGCCGAAGCCCTGATAGCGGAACATCACCTCGACGATGACCACGCCGGTCAACAGCCACGGGAACTGCAGCATGATCACGGTGAACGGCGCGATCAGCGCGTTGCGCAGCGCGTGCTTGATGACCACCGCGTTGAAGGCGAGGCCCTTGAGCCGCGCCGTGCGGATATATTGCTGCGTCATCACCTCGACCATCGAGGCGCGAGTCATGCGCGCGATGTAGCCGATGCCGTAGATCGCCATCGTCATCACCGGCAGCGTGAAGTTGGAGAAGTTGACGCCCTCGCGGGTGGCGCTCGCCGCGGAGCCGTTGAGGATGCCGAGCCACGACGCGAAGATGACCGTGAAGATGACGCCGGAGACGTATTCCGGCGTGGCTGTCGTGGCGATCGACGCCACCGACAGACTTCGGTCCGTTCGTGTCCCCTCGCGCATGCCGGCCAGCACCCCGATCAGCAGCGACACCGGCACCATCACCACCATCACCCAGAACATCAGGATGCCCGTGGCGCCGAGCGCAGGAAACAGCTTCGAGGCGACCGTCGTCTTGAACTTGGTCGAGCAGCCGAAATCGCCCTGCAGGATGCCGCCGTAATGCGGCTCCGCCGGCTCGTTGCAATAGCCGAAGCGCGGCGTCACCGTGCCCGTGTCGGGATCGACATAGGGCTGTTTCGGCACCACGCCCAGCCAGCGGCCGTAGCGGACGAAGAAGTTGTCGCGGTAGCCGTTCTTGCTCAGCCAGCTTTCGATGTGCTCGTCGGAGGAACGCATGTCGAGCTGGCTGATCGCCAGCTTGCGCAGGTTCGGCTCCAGATTGACCATGAAGAAGACCACGAGGGTCAGGCACAACATGGTGAGCAGCATCGTGCCCAGGCGTCGCGTGATGAATCCGATCATGTCTGTCCCCCTGCCGGTCGGGTTGGGGCAGGCGTCCGGCTTGCGGTGCGCTCAGTCGGTCTCAACACGCGGGAAACGAATCGAAGGCTGTCCCCGGCGTCGCCGGAGCGGCTTTGTCTGCGTCCCCTTGTCGGCCGGTTGGTCCGGCCCGTTGTTTTCCTCTGGTCGTCACCCCGGGCGCTCCCGGAGATGGAACGGGGGCCTCTTCAGCCCCCGCTCCGTTCCTGTGGTCTTAGCTTGCGATCCAGACCTTGCCGAAATCGTGCTCGAAGGTCGGATGCATCTCGAAGTTCATCACTTCGGGCGCGTGGTGGTTGTAGAGCTTGCGCCAGTAGGGCTGGATGATGATGCCCGAATCCTGCAGGTGCTTCTCGATCTTCTCCATCACGCCCTTGCGCTTCTCGGCGTCGGCGATGGTCAGCGCCTCGTTGATCCAGCCGTCGAGTTCAGCGTTGGCATAGCCGGCCTCGTTCCAGGCTTCGCCGCTGCGATAGGCCAGCGACAGGACCTGGACGCCCAGCGGACGCATGTTCCAGTTGGTCATCGAGTAGGGATACTTGGTCCAGTCGTTCCAGAAGGTGGAGCCCGGCAGAACCGTACGCTTGACCTTGATGCCGGCCTCGCGAAGCTGCGCGGCGATCGCGTCGCCGGTGTTCTTGTGCCAGTCCTCGTCGACCGTGATGAGCTCGTGCTCGTAGTCCATCTGGCCGGCTTCCGTCATCATCGCCTTGGCGCCCTCGATGTCGCGCGCCTGCTTTGGCAGCTCGACATATTCGGGATGGATCGGCGCGACGTGGTGGTTCTCGGCCGGGTCGCCGGCATTGCCGTAGCCGAGGCCCAGGACCTGCGCGTTGTCGACGGCGAGCTGGAGCGCCTTGCGCACCTTCTGGTCGTCATACGGCTTGTTGTTGACGTTGGTGCGCGCCACGATCGTCGCCGCGGTGACGGCTTCCGACGTCTCCATGCCGACGCCTTCGAGGATCGACACGAAGTCGGCCGACGTCTCGTGGTTGGCCTGCACCTCGCCGGCCTCGAATGCGCTGACCATCGCCGACGGATCGGTGCCGTAGTCGATGAACTCGACGCCGTCGAGATAGGCTTCGCCGCCCCACCAGCTGCCGTTCTCGCGGCGCTTGTACACCACGCTCTGGCCGACATCGTAGGACACCAGCTCGAACGGGCCCGTGCCGATCGGGTTGTCCTTGAAGTTCGCGCCCGTCTCGTCGAACGAGCGGTGCACCACCAGCGCCGGATAGTCGCTGAGGTTCGGGATCAGCGCGATGTCGGGCTTGGTCAGGTTGAGCTTGACCGTCATGTCGTCGACCTTCTCGACGGAGCCCTCGCGAAGCTTGCCCGTGCCCTCGTCGACCAGCGAGCCGAGGCGGCCCGGCATCGAGTTGCCTTCCGCGCTCTTGTCGGCCCAGCGCGTGAAGTTGAAGATCACGTCGTCGGCGTTGAAGGCATCGCCATTGTTCCAGGTCACGCCGGGGCGCAGATGCAGCACGTATTCGGTCGCATCGTCGTTCACGTCCCAGCTCTCGAGCAGGTAGGGCTCGATCGTGTAGTCGTGGGTGTACTTGACCAGCGGCTCGAGCGTCTGGCGCTGAGCGTTGGCGATTTCCGACCAGTCGGCGGTGCGGGGGTCCTTCGGATCCTTGATCCACATCGCGACCTTAAGCACGCCGCCCTTCTGGGGCTCCTGCGCCAGCGCCTTGGTGGGCGCCGCCAGGCCGATCATCGAATAGGCCATCGCGGTCGAGGCGCCGAACACGCTGGCCAGCGTCAGGAACTCGCGCCGGTCCATCTTGCCGGCCTTCGTCTGCTCGGCCATGGCCTTGATGTGATCAGGCACACGATCGGCATTGCTCTTGAAGAAGTTCATCTAGGCTCTCCCATTTATTTGCCTTGTTGCCCACAGCATTCCGCATCTGGACGGCGATGTCAAAAGCGCGGCTCAAATCCGGAATTCGGTGCCGAATGTGCAACTTTGTCGCGGCAACGGATGCCGCAATTGCGACAAGCTTGACGCATTTGCGGCAATCTAGAGGCGGATTCCCGACATCAAGGAGCGGCGCCGTGCGTTCACGCCGATGTGAGCACGCGAACCCCTGTGCGCGCGCCGCTCAGTAGTCGCGTTCGAAGTAGATTCCGCCCTTGGCCTCGCCGCCGTCGCTCGCCTCGCCGCGCAGCTTCAGTCCGCGCCCGATGTCGAGGTTGATCGTCGCCTTGCCGGAGCCGTCGGTGCCGCCCTTCTCGATCGTCACATAGGTCCGGTCATTGAGGTACTTGCCGACCGCCACGGAGGCGTTGCCTTCGTCGTCTGTCTTGATGTCGATGTCGTCGACGCCCGCCTTGTCACGCAGCGTGTCGAGCAGCGACGTCGACCCGCCGACACCGGCGAGCTGCGCCGCCGCGGCGGCGAGCTGCGCGATCTGCACTGGCGACAGGCTCGACAGCGACCGTCCGAAGACCAGCCGCGCGAGCACCTCGTCCTCCGGCAGCGACGGCGAGGAGGAAAAGCGGAAGGCGGGATTGGTCGCCGGCCCGGTGACCATCACCGTCACGGTTGCGTCGTTGACGGTCGAATCGGCGGCGAGGTCCAGATAGGGCACCAGCGATCCGGAGAAGCCGATATTGCCGCGCGTGAAGTCGAGCCTGCGCCCGAGGATCGACAGCCTGCCGCGCCGCATGGTGAAGCGTCCCACCGCCTGCGGTGCGCTTGCCGGCCCGGTCAGCCGCAGGGCGCCGCCCAGTTCGGCGTCGAGCCCCCGCCCCTGGATGAAGATCTGCTGCGGCGCGTTGACGTTGACGTCGAGCGACAGGCCGCCCCCGCCTCCGCCTCCGCCGCCCTCGGGCTGGATGGCTTGCGTCTGTTGCCGCACGGCGGCCGGGGCGTTCTTGTGCTGGACGTCGAGGGTCGCCAGCGATGCCGGCAACCGCTCCGGCACCGTGATGACGGTCCGCCCGAGATTGACCGTGCCCGACAGGAGCGGCGTGCCGGTCAGCGCGCCGGTGACCTTGAGGTCGCCCGCGAAATTCGCCGTCACCACCTGGCCGTCCGTGTAGCGGCCGTCCGACATCCTGATCGTCAGGTCGGCCGGAAATCCGCGCGAGGCGTCGATCGCAACCGTCCCGCTCGCGTTCAGCGTGCCGCCGGTCGAAAGCTTGCCGGTAAGCCGCTTGATCGTCGCGACCCCGCCGGACAGTCCGATCTCGGCGGCGAGGTCGTTGATCGCTATCCCCTGCCGGGCGGCGATCAGCCGCGCGCCGCCGGTCGTGATGCTCCCCGTCACCTGCGGGTTCCGCAGCGGGCCGGACACGCCGAGGCTGACGCGCGAGGTTCCGTCGAGCGCCAGGCCCTGCGCCGCGAGGCGTCCGGTCAGGAACGAGAACGGCACACTGCCGTCGAAGTTGAGATTGAGCGCGCCCGCGCCGCCGATGTCGACAGTCCCGCCGCCGTTCAGCCCGAGGCCGGTACCGTCGCCCACCTTCGCCGTGAAGCGCACGCGATCGCCGGCATAGGTGCCGTTGGACGTCACCGTCATCGCGCCGAACCCGGCCTCCCGGGTCTGCACGGTCGAGCCG
>JAMLJD010000066.1 GCA_023953775.1 Rhizobiaceae bacterium
GAGAACATGGCAAACCGGTCCCTGATGGCGATCTCCACATGCATACCCGCGGCGACGCCGATCCAGCACGTGCTCATTTGCCGCCAAGCCCCAGCACGTCCAGCATCGAATAGAGGCCGGGCTTGCGGCCGTTGGCCCACAGCGCGGCCTTGACGGCCCCGCGCGCGAAGATCGTGCGATCCTCGGCATGATGCGAAAGCGTGATGCGCTCGCCGGTTCCCGCCAGGATGACCGAATGGTCTCCAACGACGGAGCCGCCGCGCAGTGTCGCGAAGCCGATCGCACCCTTGGGCCGGACGCCGGTATGGCCGTCGCGCACGCGGACGCTTTCTGATTCCAGGTCGACACCGCGCCCTTCGGCGGCCGCCTGGCCGAGCAGCAGCGCCGTGCCTGACGGCGCATCCACCTTGTGGCGGTGATGCATCTCGAGGATCTCGATGTCGAAATCGTCGGGACCGAGCGCCCTTGCCGCCTCCTTGACCAGCACGGAGAGAAGGTTGACGCCGAGGCTCATATTGCCGGACTTGACGATCGTCGCGTGCCGCGCGGCCGCCTCGATCCTGGCGTCGTCGTCGGCCGAGCAGCCGGTGGTGCCGATGATGTGGACGATCCGCGCCTGCGCCGCATAGCCGGCGAACTCGACCGTCGCGGCGGGTGCGGTAAAGTCGAGCACGCCGTCCGCCCTGGCGAAGACCGGCAGCGGATCATCAGAGATCGGCACCTTGATCGGACCGAGGCCGGCGATCTCGCCTACATCGCGGCCGAGATAGTCGGAGCCCGCGCGCTCGACGGCACCGACGACGCGCGCGCCCGGCATGGTGTGGATCGCGCGTATCAGCGCCTGCCCCATGCGGCCGGCCGCTCCGACCACGACAAGGCCCATATCGCTCATTGCTTCGCCCTTCTCTTCGCGACCGCGACCTTCTGCGTCGCCGCGGTGTCGTCGACCAGTCCGAGACCCTTGCGGCTCTGGAGCCGGTGGAAACGGGCATAGATGCTGTCGGGATCGCGCATCAGCGCCGCATGGGTCCCGCTCTCGACCAGACGCCCTTCCTCCAGGACGATGATAGTGTCCGCATTGAGCACCGTCGACAGGCGATGGGCGATCACGATGGTCGTGCGGCCCTTCATGATGCCTTCGAGCGCCTTCTGGACACGCGCCTCGGATTCATTGTCGAGCGCCGAGGTCGCCTCGTCGAGCAACAGGATCGGCGCGTCGCGGACGATCGCGCGGGCGATCGACAGGCGCTGGCGCTGGCCGCCGGACATCGTCGCCCCGCCCTCGCCGACGGGCGTGTCGTAGCCCTGCGGCTGGGCGAGGATGAACTCCTCCGCATGCGCCAGGCGCGCCGCTTCCTCGATCTCGGCGTCGGTGGCCTCGGGACGTCCGTAGCGGATGTTGTCGCGGATCGTGCCTTCGAAGAGATAGGGCTGCTGCGAGACGTAAGCGATTGCGCGGCGCAGCGACAGCTTGGTGACGGTAGCGATGTCCTGGCCGTCGATCGCGATGCGGCCCTCGTCGAGGTCGTAGAAACGCTGCAGCAGCGCCACGAGGGTAGACTTGCCGGCCCCCGACGCGCCGACGATGGCCGTCGTGCGGCCCGGCTCGGCGACGAAGCTGACGCCACGCAGCACCGGCGCGGCATCCTGATAGGAGAAGGTGACATTGTCGAATTCGATACGGGCATCGCCCACGGCAAGTGCCCTGGCCTCCGGGGCATCGCTCTGGCGCGGCTCGAGGTCCAGGATCTCGTAGACCATGCGGGCATTGACCAGCGCGCGCTCGAGATTTACCTGGGTGCGGGCGAGACGGCGTGCGGGATCGTAGGCGAGAAGCAGCGCGGTCACGAATGCAGCCACCGCACCCGGCGGCTCGCCGGTGGTGATCGAGCGGTAGCCGGCAAGGGCGATGACGCCGGCGATCGCGAAGCCGGCCAGTATCTCGGCGATCGGCGAGGTGCGTTCGGATACCCGTGCGATCTTGTTGGCGCGCTCCTCCGCGTGGCGGATCAGCGCAGCGAGCTTGGCCGAAAGCTGGTCCTCCATCGTGAAGGCCTTGACGATGGCGATCCCCTGCGTGGTTTCCTGCAGCGCCCCGAGCAACCGGGCGTTGACGTCGATCAGTTCGCGGGTGACGCGGCGCAGGCGGCGCATCAGCCTGTTGACGACGAAGATGAGCGGCGGGCCGATGAGCAGGGCGATCAGCGACAGCATGGGGTCCTGGGCGATCATCACGCCGACCAGTGCGACGAGCGTGACCACGTCGCGGGCGACGGAGGTGAGCGTCATCGACATGAGATCGCGCACGCCTTCGACATTCTGGTTGATGCGCGCGGCGAGTTGGCCCGAGCGTGCCTCGGTGAAGAAGCCGATGCCGAGCCGCATCAGATGGTCGAAGATTCGCTGCTGGTAGCGCGCCACGAGATTGTTGCCGATCCGCGCCAGCAGAACCGCCTGGCCGTAGGTCGCAAGGCCGCGAACGGAAAAAGCGACGATGATCGATCCGCAGATGACCGGGATGAGCTCATGGCGCTGCCGGTACAGGAGTTCGTCGATGATGTCGCGGATGAGCCACGCCACGAAGGCGGTGGCGCCGGCGATCGAGATGAGGCAGATCACCGCCATGACATATTGGGGAACGTAGGCGCGGCCGTTCTCGGCAAAGATGCGCTTGAGGATCGAAACGACCTCGCCCGGATCCTTCAAGCCGTGTCTTTCGGGGCTGTTGCTGCTCACCTGGCGCCTTCCCGTGCCGGCCGGCTCACCTTTGACCGGCCGCGCATGGCTATGCCCGCGCGGGACGCCGGATGCAACGCCAATTCGGCCGCATCAGGCCCTGTTCCAGCGCCTGCCCTCCGTTTCGACGCCGAATCGGGCCGGCGTGCGCGCATAGGCCGCGAGACCGGAAAGAGCGGCGAGCGGGTGGGTTATGATGTAGACGGGCATGGCCGAGAGCAGCGCACCGTGCGGCGCCTTGTCCTCGAACTGGGCGCGAAATTCGCCGGTCTTGAGCGCCGGCACGATCTTCTGCGCAATGCCGCCAGTCAGGTAGACGCCGCCCTTGCTCATGAAGACCAGCGCGAGGTCGCCGGCGACGCGGCCGAGGAAGCGGACGAAATATTCGAGCGCTTCGGCCGCTGTCCCGTCGCTGCGATCGAGCGCCGCGCCGGTGATTTCGGCCGGCGTCGACAGCCGCGCCTCCTTGCCCTCGGCGCGCGCCACGGCCCGATAGATATTGACCAGCCCGCGGCCGCAAAGGAGCTGCTCGCCGGAAACCCGGCCGTCGATACGCTCCAGATGCGGGAATATCTTCTCGTCACGCGCATCGCGCGGACCGACGTCGATATGGCCGCCCTCGCCCGGCACGGGAATCCAGCGATGGCAGGCGTGCACGAGTCCGGCGACGCCGAGTCCGGTCCCCGGACCAAGCACGACGCGGCTGCCTGTCGGATCGGCCTTTCCCGGACCGACCTTTTCCATGTGCTCCTCGCCCAAGGCGACGACCGCCAGCGCCTGTGCCTCGAAATCGTTGAGCACGACGATGTCGGACAGGCCCAGCGTCTCGAACATCACCTTCGGACGCACCACCCAGTCGCAATTGGTGAGATCGATTTCGTCGCCATCGACAGGTCCGGCGACAGCCAGCACCGCCGATTGCGGCTGGATCGACGTCCGATCGAGGATTTCGCTCTGGATCGCGTCGTCGATATTGGCGTAGTCGGCAGTCTGTACGATCGGGAACTCCTTCGGTTCGGCGTAACAGTCCACCAGGATCGCAAAACGTGCATTGGTTCCGCCAATATCGCCGATCAGGATCGGAAAGTTGAGAACCTGTGGGTCGTCTTTGAGCGAAGCCATCTAGCGGGGTCCGTGCTGGTCTTGCGAATGGGCGGCATGCCGCAGATCGAGCATCATCTCGGCCGTCGCCCGGTTGAGCGCCATGGGAATATCATAGACGATCGCGAGCCGCATGAGCGCCTTTACGTCAACATCATGCGGCATCGGCGTCAGCGGATCGACGAAGAAGATCAGACGGTCGATCATGCCTTCGGCAATCAGCGCACCGATCTGCTGGTCACCACCGAGCGGGCCGCTGCGCATGCGCCTAACCTCGATACCGGGACACGCCTCGACGATCCGCTGGCCGGTGGTGCCGGTGGCGACCAGGCTGCAGCCTTCGAGCGACTGGCGATGCGCCGAAACGAAAGCGACCAGATCGTCTTTCTTCTCGTCATGGGCGATCAGCGCGAAGCGCAGGGGCTGGCTCAAGGCGGGCGATCCGTTTCTGCCTAAATCGGTTGAAACCTATAGGCAGAGGCCGGCACAAAGGAAAGCCCCGGTGCCGCGAAACGCCCCCGAAAGGAACATTGGTACGACGATCAGCGGGCGGGCGCGGGAAACGGAACGGGTATCCCGACCGCGGGGGTGGGCGCGTAGCCGCTGGCCGAGACCGACGGAGTGTCGGCGGCGGCCACGGGCAGCGCGCCCGGACCGGTCACCGTTACGACCGCCTCGTTCTGCGGCGCCGGCGCATCAAGCACCGCCTGGCACTCGCGCGGCAGGCTCTTCATGGTCATGACGTCGCGGGCTTTCGGCTTCGCCGGCCCCTTGGCCGGCTTCCACGGCTCGTCGGTGAACCACCAGTCGAGCGACTTGTCGCAACCGTCGCCCGAGCCGGTGCCCTGCTGTGGCTTGCAGCCCGTCGAGCCTGGCGGGCATCCGATACGGATGTGGAAATGATAGTGGTGGCCCCAGAACGGCCGGACCTTGTTCAGCCAGCGGCGGTCACCGGAAACGGTATCGCAAAGCTTCTTCTTGATACCGGGGTGCACGAAGATGCGTTCGACATCCCTGTAGTTTGCGGCATGGCGGATCAGCGCCGTATGGGCAGGCGTCCACTTGCGATCGTCGACATAGAGCGAATCGCCCTTCAGCATCGACACCGCGCTCATGTTCTCGCGTTCGGACGGGCTCAGCTTGCGGTCGGGCATCGGCGTCAGCCAGATGTCGGCATCGAGGCCGATCTGATGCGAGGCATGGCCGGTGAGCATGGGGCCGCCGCGCGGCTGCGAGATATCACCGACCAGCAGGCCGGGCCAACCGTCCCGGGCGGCGTCACGCGACAGGCGCTCGATCAGCGCAATCATCGCCGGATGGCCCCAACGGCGGTTGCGCGAGAGGCGCATGGCCTGCCAGTGCGGACCGTCGGTGGCGATCGCTACGCCGCCGCCGAAGCAGCCCTTGGAATAGAAACCGTAGGATTTAGCCGGCATCACCGCCGGCAGCGCCTTGTGGCCGAACAGGTTCTTCGCCAGCGTTTCGGCTGGCGCGGAAACCGGCATCATCGTCGCCGCTGCCAGGACGGCGACCGCCGCCGCGCGCAGACTTCCCAACCATGCCATGACGCTTCACCATCCTTTCGAAGCCCCGGCCGTCAGGTGAACAGGACGGGGTTACCGAATTGCAAACGCCACCGAATCATACCACGGCGCGCGGCGCGTTTCGATGCGCTCAGCCCCGCCAGCTTCCGTCGGACCACATCTCGCTCAGCGCACCGCGATACTCGGGATAGCGGAATTTGTAGCCTGCCGCCTTGATGCGCGCATTGGAGACCCGCTTCGTCTCGCCGTAGAACGAGCGCGCCATCGGCGTCATCGCCGCCTCGTCGAACGGCGTTTCGGGCGGCGGTTCGATGCCCATCAGCCCGGCGGCAAAGGTGATCACGTCCTGCGGCGGAGCGGGATCGTCGTCGGTGACATTGAAGATGCCGCCGGTCCCGGACGCCTCCAGATGAGCCAGCGCACCGGAGATGTCGGCGACATGGATGCGGTTGAAGACCTGGCCGGGCTTGATGATGCGTCGCGCCGTGCCCCGGTCGAGATTGACCAGCGCGTTGCGGCCGGGACCATAGATCCCGGACAGTCGCAGCACCGCGACCGGAATGCCTGCAGCCCGGCCGGCGTCGAGCCAGCGCCTTTCGGCCTCGACGCGGGCGCGGGTGCGCCGGGTGCTCGGGCGCAGTTCGGCATCCTCGCCGATCCACGCGCCGTCATGGTTGCCGTAGAGGCCTATGGTCGACAGATAGGCGGCCCAGCGCAGGTTCGGCATGGCGCGCCGCAGATCGCCGCCGAGCGCGTCCAGAACCGGCTCGCCCTCCTCGCCGGGCGATATCGAGGATACGAGATGCGTCGTCGACGCCAGCGCCGCGCGCACCGGTTCGTCCAGCGTCCCGGAGAAGATCAGGGCCGGAATGCCCTCCGCCTCGAGATCGACGGCCCTTTCCGCGCTGCGCGTTGTGCCGCCGAGAACCACACCACGCCGGGCTGCATCGCGCGCGATGCGGCGTCCCGAGAAGCCTGCGCCGAAGACGAAATAGCGGTTGATCATGATCGGAGAGCCTCGCTTGCCGCACCCGCGGCGAACGTCCATTCGGCGATGACGCCGGTGTCGGTCTCGCCTTCGCGCCGCCTGACCGCCAGATCCTCGAAGTCGTCATCGGCGAGCAGGCGCGACAGCGCCCAGACGGCGGCGCCCCGCACGAGCGGCGAATCGTCCTCGACAAGGCGGACGCAGGCCGGCACAAGCGCCCGGTCGCCGGAATTGCCGGCCCCGATCAGGCAATTGCGGATGAACCGGTCGCGACCGATGCGCTTGACCGGCGAGCCGGAAAACAGTTTGCGGAACGCTCCGTCGTCGAGCTCCAGCAGGTCTGCAAGCCGCGGCGCCGAGAGATCGTCGCGCGCGACGAGCCTGGCCTCGGACGCCTGGCTCGCGAACTTGTTCCATGGGCACACCGCGAGGCAATCGTCGCAGCCATAGATGCGATTGCCGATCGCTTCGCGGAATTCGCGCGGGATCGGACCCTTGTGCTCGATCGTCAGGTAGGAGATGCAGCGGCGCGCATCGAGCTGATAGGGCGCGGGAAACGCATCGGTGGGGCAGATGTCGAGGCAGGAGCGGCAGGTGCCGCAATGATCGTCCTCGCGCGCGTCGGCCTGCAGCGTCGCCGTCGTGAAGATCGAGCCGAGGAACAGCCACGAGCCGAAGGCGCGGCTGACCAGATTGGTGTGCTTGCCCTGCCAGCCGAGGCCGGCCTTTTCGGCAAGCGGCTTCTCCATCACGGGCGCGGTATCGACGAACACCTTGACGTCGGCGCCGCTGCGCGCGGCGAACCGGCCCGCGACCTGCTTAAGCCGGCCCTTGACGACATCGTGATAATCGCGATTGCGCGCATAGACCGAGATCGCACCGCGATCCTTTCGTGCCAGCAAGTCGAGCGGATCATCGTCCGGGCCGTAGTTCATGCCGAGCATGACGACGCTGCGCGTCTCGGGCCACAGGGCGCGCGGGTCGCTGCGTCGCCCCGCGGTTTCAGCCATCCAGGCCATCGTTCCGTGGCGGCCCTCGGCGATGAACTGGTCGAGGCGGCTTGCCGTATCCGGCGGTGGATCGGCGTCCGTCACGCGGATGACGTCGAAGCCCACCTTCTTCGCCTCCGCATCGAGGAAACCACGGAGCTTCGCAGCGTCGGTGGTCCTTTCGGCCGGCATCAGAAATCCAGGTCGGCGTAATGCGATACGGGTGACAGGCTGCGGACACGGTCGGCGAGCAGCGGCCGGAAGGACGGCCGCGACTTGATGCGGCTGTACCATTCGCGCGCGGCGGGATAGGCGCTCCAGTCGATCTCGCCGAGATAGTCGAGCACCGATAGCGCCGCCGCCGCCGCCAGATCGGCATAGGTGATGCGGTCGCCGGCTAGCCAGTTGCGCGTGCCGGCCAGCCAGTTGGTATATTTGAGATGCTGCTTCACGTTCGCGCGCGCGGCGCGGATGGCTGCGGAGTCCGGCGAGCCACCGCCCTGTGTCGACGCCATGATCGGCTTCAGCACGCGCTCGCGCACCAGATGCCGCGTCACCTCGGACTCGGTCTTTTCGAGATACCAGTCGACCAGCCGGCGGATTTCGGCACGGCCGATCGGATCCTCGGCGAGCAGTCGCTTGTCGCGCTTCAGCGCGCCACGTGTCTCGTCGACATATTCGGCGATGACAGTCGCGCCGACGATCGGCTCGTCGCCTTCGGCGAGCAGCACGGGGACATTGCCGGCCGGGTTAAGCGACAGGAACTCCTTGCGGCGGTTCCAGGGCTTTTCCTCGATCAGGGAAAGTTCCTCGCCATACTCCCCGAAGGAAAGGCGGACGAAGCGACAGCCGGCGAAAAGCGGATGGTGAAACAGCGTGAGCATGGGGCTCCAAATCTCACAGGGCCTATGGTCATTTCAAGGCCACCGGTCTAATTATCGGCGGCCCGATTCCCCGGGCGACCCCCGTCCAGTGCTATAGGTGCGACGGCGGGCGATGACAAGCAATCCCGGGCCGCTTCGCCATGCCAGAACAGACACTCGTCGAAGCCGCACTGCTCGGCATTCTGGAGGGTCTGACCGAGTTCATTCCGGTCTCCTCCACCGGGCACATCCTGCTGGCCGGCCACTTTCTCGGTTTCGAGTCGACCGGCAAGGCCTTCGAGGTATTGATCCAGCTCGGCGCGATCCTGGCGATCCTGAGCGTCTATTTCGGCAGGCTCTGGCAGATGCTGATCAGCCTGCCGAGCGATCGCGGTACGCAGCATTTCGTCGCTGGCATCCTGATCGCGTTCCTGCCCGCCGCGGTCATCGGTGCGCTGGCGCACGACTTCATAAAGACCGTGCTGTTCGAATCGCCGATGCTGATCTGCGTCATGCTTCTGATCGGCGGTTTCATTCTGTTGTGGGTCGACCGGCACGAGTTCGACGTGCGCCACGACGACGTGACCCGGTTCCCGATGGCGCTTTATTTCAAGATCGGCCTGTTCCAGTGCCTGTCGATGATCCCGGGGACCTCGCGTTCCGGGTCGACAATCGTCGGCGCCCTGCTGATGGGTGTCGGGAAGCGCGCGGCGGCGGAGTTCTCGTTCTTTCTCGCCATGCCGACGATGACGGGCGCGTTCGCCTACGACCTCTACAAGAACCGCGACGTTCTCTCGAGCGCCGACCTGCCGATCATCGCGACCGGCTTCGTCTTCGCCTTCATCGCCGCGATTCTCGTCGTGCGCTCACTGCTCGATTTCGTGTCGCGACGCGGTTACGCGATCTTCGGATGGTGGCGGATCATCGTCGGCGGGCTAGGACTGGCCGCGCTGCTCGCCTTCGGCTGATCAGAAGAGCCTGGCCAGTCCGCGCCGCACCAGATCGAGCGCCAGGAGCGTGATTGCGATGCGGAACCAGAAGCGGAAGCTTTCCTCGGGGATCCGGTCGAGCAGGCGCGTCCCGTAGACGGTGCCCAGATAACCTGACACGACCATCGCCGCGACCAGCGGCAGCCATTGTGCGAAGGCGAAGCCGGCGAAACCGAACACCACCACCTTGAGCGCGTGCTGGACGGTCATGCCGGCGGCATGGGTCGCGACGAGCTGTTTGCGGTCGTCGGGAAGGACCTTCGCGAAGAAGGTCGCAAGAAGTGGTCCCGTTGCCCCGACGAACATGGTCAGCAATGCGAGGACGGCGCTGCCGGCTGCTAGACCGGCGGCTCCGATCCGCGCGGCGCCGGGCAGTTTCGTCCAGGTGACGGCGATGATGAAGCATCCGAGCGCCAGCTTGAGGATCGCATCGGGGATCTGGATGACGAGAAACGCTCCCGCCACGGCGCCGACGAGGCTTCCTGCGATGAAGGGCAGCGCAATGTCGCGACGGATGTTGGCGCGTTGATGCCAGGCACGCCCGGTGTTCGAGCCGAGCTGGACGGCGCCGTGAACCGGGATCAGGGCCGCGACCGGCAGGAAGACGCCGAGCAGTGCAAGCATGGCGACGCCGCCGCCGACGCCGAAGGCGGCGGTCAGCGCGGAGGTGAAGAAGCTCGCCGCGATCAGGACGAGCGCGGCAACCGGATCGAGAGCTTGCGGAACGAGCCCCGCGAAAACCTCCACCGCCGCCGGCTCAGGCCGGGTGCTTGCGGGTAAACTGCCCTGCCGGGCGATAGCGCCACAGATAGGACGGCAGGATCGCGTCGATCGATTGCGGCGCGATACCGAGACCCTGCAGAGTACGGCCGGCCGCATCGGCTTCCCCGGATACGACGTTGTCGCTGCGCAGCTGGGTAACCTGGTCCGATGTCAGCAGCGCGCCAGGCAGCATGCCAAACACCGAACCCATGAGTTCGGCCACCGGCCAGGGAACCGTGACGAGGAGACGCTTGCGGTCGATCACCTTGAGCATTTCCTCCATGCACTGGCGGAAGGTCAGGACTTCCGGACCGCCGAGCTCGTAGATCCTGCCACCCGCGACCTTACCGTCCACCGAACGGGCGATGGCCTCGGCGACGTCGCCGACATAGACCGGCTGGAACCTGGTCTCGCCACCGCCGATCAGAGGCAGGGCCGGCGAATAGCGGGCCATGTCGGCAAAGCGGTTGAAGAAGCTGTCCTCGGGGCCGAACACGATCGAATTGCGGAGGATCACTGCGTCCTTAACGGTCTCGAGGGCCGCCTTCTCGCCGAGCGCCTTGGAGCGGGCGTAGCCGGACTCCGAATTCTCGTCGGCGCCGATCGCCGATATCTGGGTCAGCGAGGCGCCGGCGGCGCGGGCCGCCTCGGCCACCGCGCGCGCCCCGAAATCCTGTACAGCGTCGAAGGTCTGGCGGCCGGATTCGGCAAGGATGCCGACGAGATTGATGACATGGTCGGCGCCTTCCACAGCACGATCGACCGACCAGCGATAGCGCAGATTGGCCTGGACGGCATGGATCTGGCCGACATTGCCGAGCGGCTGGAGATGGGCCGCCTGGTTCGGCCGGCGGACGGCAATGCGCATGCGATAGCCGCGCCGCGCCAGCGCTCGCGCCACATGGCTGCCTATGAAGCCCGAGCCGCCGAATATGGTGACGAGTTTGGGCTTGTCCGTAATCTTGGCCATTGCGTTCCCGCTCCGATCAGTTCCGTGCCGCTTCATAATCCGAATTGCCGCCGAGGCAAAGGCGGCGATGCGG
Organism: Rhizobiaceae bacterium; assembly: GCA_023953775.1. GTDB lineage: Bacteria > Pseudomonadota > Alphaproteobacteria > Rhizobiales > Rhizobiaceae > JAMLJD01. The sequence goes on from JAMLJD010000066.1 coordinate 11,016, forward strand.
CGCAGCCACCCTATTCGAGCGTGCCGACATATTTCCGGTGGAAACGCGCATAGCCGTTCTCCGTCGAGCGCAGATGCTCACGCACGATGCCGTTGAAGCGCGGCAACTTGTGGAACGGGACCGCCGGATAAGCATGATGCTCTGCATGGTATGGCATGTTCCAGGCAATCAGCCGGATGAACGCAGTGGTGTAGGTCGTCCGCGTGTTCTGGAGCATGTTGGCGACCTCGGGACAGCGCGCGTGCTCGGCGAGCAGATAGGCGCGCAGGAAGGGCTGACCGAGGATCGCGGGCAGCACCCAGACCCACCACAGGAACGTGGACGAGCCGGCGACGGAAACTCCGAGGAGCACGGCATAAAGCGCTAGGAAGACGCGCGCTTCCCGGATCGCCTTGTCCCGGCCTTTCGGCGGCACGAACGGGTCACCGTTTGTGCCAAGCGCATTGCGCGCCAGAGTCGCGGCCATTCCCCACCAATAGCGCGCTCCCGAAAGATAAATCAGATATTGCGCCGTGGTCGCGGGCTTCGGCGCCATCAGTTCCGGGTCATTGTCCGGATCCTGCGTGAAGCGATGGTGCGCGAAGTGGAAATAGCGGAACCAGGCGGGCGGCAGCAAAATCAGGAACCCGCAAATCGTCGCGACCGCGCGGTTCAGCCAGGAAGAGCTGAATGCCGTCTCGTGGATGGTCTCGTGCAGTGCGGTGAACAGAAACACGATCAGCACGCCCTGCGGGACGAGCAGCACCGGCCAGAAGGGCACGCCGATAGCGATTGCGGCCCCGATGGTGACGATCGCGCCGAAATGGGCAGTGATGCGCCACAGGCCGGGTCCGTCGCTGCGCGACGTCAGCGCTGCACGGTCGGCCGGCGACAGCCCCGCAATGACGGCGCGGTGGTCGATATCGGTCATGGCGTGGAGAATGAACGCGATCAGGCGGCCGCGCAACGGCCGCAATGTCCCCGAATCTCGATCGTCGTCTTGTCGGGCCGGAAGCCGGTCGACCCGGCCCACTGGCCGAGCCGTTCCTCGACGACCTCGTCGGAGAACTCGTCGACACGGCCGCAATCCTCACAGATCGCAAATGCGGTCAGCCCCGCCTCGTGATGATGCGGATGCGCGCAGGCGACGAAGGCGTTGAGGCTCTCGAGCCGATGCACCAGCCCGTAGAGCTGCAGCTTTTCGAGCGCGCGATAGACCTGCAGCGGCGCGCGAAATCCATCGCCGCGCAACTGGTCGAGGATCGTATAGGCGCTGAGCGGACCCGCTGCATCGGAAAGGGCCTTCAACACCAGCGACTGGTTCTTTGTCAGATCGGGCATGGCGCTCATTGTCCCCTCTCCTCCGCCGCTTGTCCATCGCGCCGGCCGAACGGCAGGAGCGTGAGAACGAACAGGACCAGCGCGGCGACCACGATCGAGGGCCCGGACGGCGTGTCGAGTTCGAGCGAACCGAACAGGCCTGCCACGACGGCGGTCGCACCGGCAACCGAGGCCATCACCGCCATGCCCTCCGGCGTCACGGCGAAGCGCCGGGCGGTCGCGGCAGGGATGATCATCAACGACGTGATGAGCAGGATGCCGACGATCTTCATGGCTATGGCAATTACCAACGCCATCAGGAGCATGAAGACGAAGCGGGAACGCTCCGGATGCAGCCCTTCGGCTTCGGCAAGTTCGGCATTGACCGTCGCGGCGAGAAGCGGCCGCCAGAGCCAGGCAATGCCGGCCAGCACGATTGCACCACCGCCATAGATGAAGGCGATGTCCAGGCGCGAGACCGCCAGGATGTCGCCGAACAGGAAACCCATGAGGTCGATCCTTATCCAGGTCATGAAGGCCACCATGACCAGTCCCAGAGCGAGCGCGGAATGCGAAAGGATCCCAAGCAGTGCGTCCGTCGACAGCGCGCGACGGCGTTCGAGCAGCAGCAATGCGATGGAGACAAGGCCGGCCACGATGAACACGCCGACCATCAGATTGAACTCGAACAGGAAGGCCAGCGCCACGCCGAGCAAGGCCGAATGCGCCATCGTGTCACCGAAATAAGCCATGCGACGCCAGATGACGAAGCAACCAAGCGGCCCCGTGACAACCGCCAGACCGACACCGGCGATGATTGCGCGGCTGAAGAAATCGTCAAGCATGGCCGCCGCCTTCCGGGCTCTGTGGATCGCCTGCCTCGCCATGAGCCATATGTGAGGCATGATCGTGATGGTGACCGTCACCGGAATGACAATGGTCCGTCACGGTCCCGTCGGCATGCCGCACGCGACCGTCCGGCATGTGCGTATGATCGTGGTGGTGACGATAGAACGCCAACGCGTCGGCGGCGCGGGCGCCGAACAGTTGAAGATATTCGGGGCTCTGTGCGACCGTTTGCGGCGTGCCCCGGCAGCAGACATGGCCGTTGAGGCACAGCACCGTGTCCGTGCCGGCCATGACGACATGCAGGTCGTGAGAAATGAGCAGCACCGCGCAGCCCGTCTCTTCCCTTATCCTGCCGATGAGTTCGTAGAGCGCCACCTCGCCCCCGAAGTCGACGCCCTGGACCGGTTCGTCGAGAACGAGCAGGTCCGGCTTGCGGACAATAGCGCGTGCCATCAGCGCCCGCTGGAACTCGCCTCCGGAAAGATGCTGCACTTCGGCGCGGGCTAGATGCGGGATGCCGACGGCCTCCAGGGCCTCGACGACCGCTTCGCGCGGCTGCGGGCCCGTGAGCGTCATCAGGCGTTCGACGCTGAGCGGCAGCGTCCAGTCGATCGACAGCTTCTGGGGAACATAGCCAATACGCAGCGAACTGGAGCGTTCGACATCGCCCTCGTCTGGCCGGAGCACGCCGATCGCCAGTTTGGCGGTGGTGCTCTTGCCGGAACCGTTGGGACCGATAAGCGTGACGATCTCACCGCGCCGGATATCGAGGTCGATGCCCCTGACGAGCCATCGCCCGTTGCGCGCGACACCGGCTCCAGCCATCGTAACGATCGGCCGATCCCTGCCCGACAGGGGCTTATGCATAGAAATCTCCAAAAGCTCTTGCGCCTCCCTATTGCACACGTTATAGCGTTACGCAATCGTATGTAATATCATTACATCTGCCCCACAGATACCCGACGATGGAGACGAACGATGAAGAGGTTTGCCGCACTGCTCGGCTCGACGGTTTTGCTCACGGCTCCAGCCGCAATGGCTGCGGAGCTGAATGTCGTTACTTCCATCAAGCCGGTGCACTCGCTCGTATCCGCAGTGATGAAAGGCGTTGCCGAACCGTCCCTTATCGTGAAGGGGGCTGGTTCGCCCCATACCTACACGATGCGGCCCTCCGATGCCCAGGCTCTGGAGAGCGCATCCGTGATCTTCTGGATCGGCGAGGGGCTGGAGGCCTTTCTTGACGGCCCGATCGAGACGGTCGCCTCCGGCGCAAAGGTCATCGAGCTGGGGGACCTCGACGGCCTTACCAAGCTCGAACTTCGCGAGGGCGGCGCTTTCGAGGCGCACGACCACGAGGCGGGAGAAGACGACCACAATCACGACGAAGCGGGGCACGACCATGACGACGACAACCATGGTCATGACGAAGTGGGGCATGACGACGATGATGACAAAGACCATGCCGGCCATCATCACGATGACGAAACCGACATGCATCTCTGGCTCGATCCACTGAACGCGAAGGTGTTTGTCACGGAGATCGCCGAGGCACTTTCGGAAGCCGATCCCGAAAACGCCGCCCGGTATGCGACCAATGCCGAGGCGGTCGAGACAAGCCTTGACGCGCTGATCGAGGAGATCGACGCCGAACTGACGCCCGTTCGGGGCAAGCCATTCATCGTCTTCCACGACGGCTACCACTATTTCGAGAACCGTTTCGATGTGGAGGCCGCGGGATCGATCACGGTCAATCCCGACACCGCGCCCGGCGCACAGCGCATCGCGGAAATCCAGCAGAAGATCGCGGAGCTGGGCGCGACCTGCGTGTTCACCGAGCCGCAGTTCGAACCGCGGGTGATCTCGGTGGTCACCGAGGGGACCGGCGCGAAAGCCGGCGAGCTGGACCCGCTGGGCGCGACCCTCGAGGACGGTCCCGACCTCTACCCGTCGCTGATCCGAAATATCGCCGGCAGTCTGCGCGACTGCCTCGCCGGCGACAGCTGAGTTGTCGAAGGACTGCCAGCCGATGGTTGCGGTCCATTCGAAAACATGACAAACGTCGTCTAGTTATATTCAACCGGTCCGCCGGACCATTTCATGACCGGGCAGCGAGGGGCTGTCCGGGAACATACGGGGATGATCATGACCAAAGGACGCCTTGGTGCGCTCGCTACGATTCTGTCCTGCGCCGTGGCAGCGCCCGCTTTCGCCGCGGACGAGCTGACGGTAACCGCCGAGGAGATCGCCGAAAGCTGGCCCTATATTGAGGGCACACTCGATCTCTCGCTCGGCAATGACTACATCTTCTCGTCTGACGATCCGGGAGCCGAGATCAACGACCTGTTCTTCGAGGGCGCTCTGGCGGTCCGCTTCGGCCTGTTCGAGGGCCTGGCAATCAATGCCGGCGTAACGGTGGAGCCGGTGCTCGACGCCGATCCGTTCGAGGATCGGGTGTTCGGCGATCACGGTCTCTATCTCGACACGCTGAACATCGAGGGCTCGATCGGCGCCTTCACGATCACCGCCGGTAAGTTCGGTCCGGGCTTCGGCACGGCATGGGACGTGACGCCGGGTATCTACGGAACGGGCTTCGCGGAAGACTACGAGATAGCCGAGCAGATCGGCTTCGGCGTTGCCTACGCCATCGAGACGGCTTCGATGGGAACGCATACCATCGGTGCCAACGTCTTCTTCGCCGACAACACGGTATTCTCCGACTCGCTGTTCACTTCGCGCGGACGAACCCGCGTCGCGGATGGCGGCATCGGCAATACCGGCAGGCTCAACAACTTCTCCGTCACGCTCGACGGCTCGGACTTTCCGTCCGTGCCGGGCCTCGCCTACCATGTCGGCTACCGGCATCTATCTGCCGGCTTCGGCGACATGGCCGACGAGAACGGCTTCGTGATCGGCCTGGTCAAGGAAACCGAACTCGCCAACGGCATGGTTCTCGGCTTGAACGGTGAGGTCGCCTATTTCGATAATTTTGGCGGAACCTTCGACAATGCTCTCTACGCCACCGCCGGCGTTTCGCTGGCGAGCGGCCCCTGGCACGGCGAACTGGCGGGGACCATCCGCAGCGTCGATTTTGCGGGAGCGGGGTCGATGACAGACCAGCTCGTTCAGGTGTCGGGCGGGTATACGTTCGAGAACGGCGTCGACCTTGCGCTGGGCTACGGCTTCTCGCGCGTCGAGGACATCAAGGCCCACGTCGTCGGCGTGCGGTTGTCAAAGAGCTTGGAATTCTCGACCCGGAACTGATTGCCCCGGACGTTCGGGACCCGACACGAAAAACCCCCGCGATCAAGTCGCGGGGGTTTTTAGTTCAAGCGCCGGGCGTCAGTGACGCGACAGCCAGGTGTCGATTTCCTGCTCGGCATCTTCCTGTGCCTTGCCATAGCGTTCCTGAATGCGGCCCGCGAGCTCCGTGCGGCGACCCTTGATGACGTCGAGGTCGTCATTGGTCAGCTTGCCCCACTGGGCCTGCACCTTGCCCTTGAACTGCTCCCAGTTTCCTTCAACCTGATTCCAGTTCATAACTATCTCCTTGGTTTTACTTTTTTTTATTCCATTTCCAGGGACTTGCGCCCCGCTTGAGAGATAAATGCGCCGCAGAGCCCGGGGTTCCCTGATCGAACAACTATTTTCGTCAGTAGCGCCTTCGCCCCGTACCCGGTTGGGGCGGCCGCCGATGGCAGGCAATAAAAAAAATTTTGAGCGGCCATGAACCTTGATGCCGGTAGACGCGACTTAGGCGTGTTCGGCGAGCGCCGGCTTCACTCAAATCCAACGGAAAGAAAACATGACTCGCACCAACTTCATCGTGGCGCTCGGCGCCGCCCTCACCGCCGTCGTCGCCACGCAGGCCGTCGCAGCGACATTCGATGCAAGCCGCATCGGTGCGTCGAAGCAGACGCTGTCCCATGCCGACGGACGTGCGGCGGTCGGCTATGTCAAGTCGATCGGCGGCGGCAGCGGCGGTGTGCGCAAGACCGACAGCTACTGCGTGTGGGAAGGTTCCGACGGCAAGTGGCACGCCAAAAAGGTCAACCTGCTGACGCAGTGTATCAACAGCGTCAAGGTCACGTGTACCGACGGGCAGTGCAGCGTCGATTGACGGGTTGCGGCCCGGACCGCTCGACCGCGGTCATGAAAAAGCCCCGCCGGATCGCTCCGGCGGGGCTTTCAATCGGCAAAGCCGTTCCCGACTAGTCCTTCGGGTTCTGCTTCTTCAGCGCGGCACCCAGGATATCGCCCAGCGAAGCACCGGAATCGGTGGACCCGAACTGGGCGACCGCTTCCTTCTCCTCGGCGATTTCCAGCGCCTTGATCGAGACCTGCAGCTTGCGGGTCTTCTTGTCGAAAGCGATGACGCGGGCATCGACCTTCTGGCCGACCGAGAAGCGCTCGGGGCGCTGCTCGTCGCGGTCGCGCGAAAGGTCCGAGCGGCGGATGAAGCTCTCGATGTCGTGGTCGACGAGCTTGACGTCCAGCCCGCCATCCTTGACACCGGTGACCTCGCAGGTAACGACCGCGCCCTTGCGCAGTTCGCCCGAGGAGGCAGCCTCGCCGACGGCATCACGCGAAAGCTGCTTGATGCCGAGCGAGATGCGCTCCTTCTCGACATCGACGTCGAGAACCTGCGCCTTCACCACGTCGCCGCGGTTGTACTCCTCGATCACCTGCTCGCCGGGACGGCTCCAGTCGAGATCCGACAGGTGGACCATGCCGTCGACATCGCCTTCGAGGCCGATGAACAGGCCGAATTCGGTCTTGTTCTTGACCTCGCCCTCGACGACGGTGCCCTGCGGGTTGTTGCGGGCGAAGGCCTCCCACGGATTCTCGAGCGTCTGCTTGAGGCCCAGCGAGATGCGGCGCTTCTGGGGATCGACCTCGAGGACGACGACCTCGACTTCCTGCGTGGTCGACAGGATCTTGCCGGGGTGCACGTTCTTCTTCGTCCACGACATCTCCGACACGTGGATCAGGCCCTCGATGCCCGGCTCCAGCTCCACGAAGGCGCCGTAGTCGGTGATGTTGGTGACCGTGCCGGTGATCTTCTTGCCCAGCGGGTACTTGCCGCCGATGCCTTCCCACGGATCGCTCTCGAGCTGCTTCATGCCGAGCGAGATGCGGTGGGTCTCCTGGTTGATGCGGATGATCTGCACCTTGACCGTCTGGCCGATGTTGAGGATCTCGGTCGGATGGTTGACGCGACGCCATGCCATGTCGGTCACATGGAGCAGGCCGTCGATGCCGCCGAGGTCGACGAACGCACCGTAATCGGTGATGTTCTTGACCACGCCCTCGACCACCTGACCCTCTTCGAGGTTCTGGACGATCTCCGAGCGCTGCTCGGCGCGGCTCTCCTCGAGCACGGTACGGCGCGAGACCACGATGTTGCCGCGGCGGCGGTCCATCTTCAGGATCTCGAAGGGCTGCGGATTGTGCATCAGCGGCGAGACGTCGCGGATCGGCCGGATGTCGACCTGCGAACGCGGCAGGAAGGCCACCGCACCATCGAGATCGACGGTGAAGCCGCCCTTGACCTGGTTGAAGATGATGCCTTCGACGCGCTCGCCCTTGTTGAACTTCTCTTCGAGCTTGACCCAGCTCTCTTCGCGGCGGGCCTTCTCGCGGCTGAGCATCGCCTCGCCAAGCGCGTTCTCGATGCGCTCGACATAGACCTCGACCTCGTCGCCGACCTTCATCTGGCCGTCCTTGGCCTTGGCGCCGAATTCCTTCAGCGGGACGCGGCCCTCGACCTTGAGGCCGACATCGATGATGGCCATGTCCTTTTCGATGGCGGTGACGATACCCTTGACGACGGAGCCTTCAGCGGAATGCTCGGCGGAAAACGACTCGTCGAGCAGGCTCGCGAAATCGTCGCGGGTCGGATTGGATTGTGACATGTTTTCTCCTGGGAAGCCTCTCGGATAACCGAGGGCGGCGCCGGTGGTTCGCGTTGCACATGTCTGCCGGAGGCGATCCGGACCGCTTCGCGGTCGAAGCCGCCCAGGGGCGGCGTTCCGGCGCAAGATCGCCGGCAGACGGTTTTTCCCTGCCCAAACCGCCGGTCTTTCGTCCGCGCATGTCGCGGCGTCGGAAAAACTGTCGCTTTCAGGCCGGGCGTCCGGCGGTCCTTGCCTTTTCCACAAGGTCGAGGGCCGCGCGAAACGCGGTCTCTATACTCATTTGCGAGGTATCGAGCAAGTGCGCGTCGGGCGCGGGGCGGAGCGGAGAATCCGCCCGTCCGGAATCGCGGGCGTCGCGGCGCTCGATATCGGCCTGGATGCCGGCAAGGTCCGCCTGCCCGCCCGACCCGACGATCTCGGCGAAACGGCGCTTTGCCCGCACAGCCGCGCTGGCGGTCACGTAGAGCTTCACGTCCGCGTCGGGACAGACGACAGTGCCGATATCGCGACCGTCCAGCACGGCGCCCGGCTCCTGCCGCGCAAATGCGCGCTGCTTCTCCACGAGCATGCGCCGCACCGAGGGCATGACCGCCACCCTGGACGCCGCCTCGCCGATGTCGTGGGCCGAGAGCACGACGCGATCGAGGCCGGAGAGGTCGACATTCGCCGCGGCCGTCGCCGCCGCGGCCTCGTCGTCCAGCGGCAGGTCCTCGTCGATCAGCGCCTTGCCCACGGCGCGGTAGGTCAGGCCGGTGTCGAGGTGCCGGACCCCGAGATGTTCGGCAAGGCGCCGGGCGAGCGTGCCCTTGCCCGATGCGGCTGGCCCGTCGATCGCGATGATGAAGCCCATGCCTGCGCCGTCCCTGCCTGCAGTCCTCGTCCGGCAAGGGTCATAACCGGTGACGGCCCGATCGGAAAGTCCCGGCGCGGCGCGGTCCTCAATCGGCCGCGATGCGTGCCGGGGCATAGCGTACCAGCACGATGCCGTCGTTGAACTGCTCGACGCCGATCGTCTTCAGGCGCGCGGCATGTCCGTCCGGGAAGAGCCGCGTGCCACGTCCGAGCACGATGGGGTAGATCATCAGCCGGAATTCGTCGACGAGATCGTGCGGCATGAGCTGATGGACGATGGACGCGCTGCCGAAGATCAGGATGTCGTCCGGTGTCCGCTCACGTATGTCTTTCACCGCGCCGATCAGATCGTCTCCGACGAGCCGGGAATTGTTCCAGCCGGGCGCCGTCAGCGTCCGGCTGGCGACATATTTGGGCAGGCTGTTCATCCGCGCGGCATAGCCCTCGGGATCGTCGACCAGCGGCCAGACGGCGGCAAACCCGTCATATGTCACGCGCCCGAAGATCAAGGCCTTTGCCGCGGCCAGTTCGCCATGCTTGAACGCGTCGCCTCTCGGGCCTCGCGAGAACGGACCTGTCCAGTCACCCAGGCCCGATTCCTCCATTCCGACGGGATCCTGAATGACCCCGTCGAGCGACATATATTCGGTGACTACGATGCGTCCCATCTCAGTTCCTTTCCATGATCGTTGCGGCACGATCGCCGCGCCCGTCTTGAAGACGTAGGCAGCGGGCCGAACCCGACAGGAACGGGACCTAATTCGGGAGCCGACACCGTGCGACTACCCGCGAGGTAAAGGACATGGGCACCATCACGGAATTGGCTGTCAGATCGACCGCATCAGCCCGCCATCGACGCGCAAGGACTGGCCGGTGATGTAGGCCGCGGCGTCGGATACGAGAAATGCAACCGTCGCAGCGATTTCATCAGCCGTGCCATAGCGCTTCATCGGCACGCTGTCGCGGCGCTCGTCGGTCTGCGGCAGGCTGTCGATCCAGCCGGGCAGAACCGTGTTCATGCGCACATTTGCTGCGGCGTTCTGATCGGCGAACAGCTTGGCATAGGCAGCGAGGCCGGCGCGCGCGACCGCCGATGTCGGGAACATGGCGGACGGCTCCGAGACCCAAGCCGTTGAAATGTTGACGATCGCCCCGCCGCCCTGGGCGATCATGACTGGCACAACGAGCCGCGTGGCGCGCACGACGTTCATGAAATAGGTATCGAACCCTGAAGCCCACTGCTCGTCGGTGATCTCGTTGACCGGCGCACGCGGTCCGTGGCCGGCGCCGTTGACGAGCGCGTCGATCCGGCCCCACTTCTCCAATGTCAGATCAACGAAGCGCTTGAGCTCGTCGTTCGACTGGTTGGAGCCGGTGAAGCCGAGCCCGCCGAGTTCCCTGCCGAGCGCCTCGCCCTTGCCCGAGGACGACATGACGGCGACGGCAAAACCGTCCGCGGCGAGTTTCCGCGCTGCCGCGGCGCCCATGCCGCTTCCTCCGCCGACGATCATCGCGACTTTCGTTCCGGTCATTGCAGATCTTTTCTCATGGTTCGGTCTGTGCCGACGGGCTTAGTCGATCCGCGCGCCGAGCCCGCGCATCAGCCCGACGAATCCGGGGAAACTGGTGGCGATCATCGCCTGGTCGTCGATGGTGACCGCCTCGCGCGCCGCCAGCCCCATGACGAGGAACGCCATGGCGATACGGTGATCGAGATGGGTCGACACGGTGCCGCCGCCGATCCCCCTGCCGTCTGGACGGCCACGGACCAGCAGGGAAGCCTCGCGCTCCTCGCAGTCAACGCCGTTCGCCTCGAGGCCGCGGGCGACGGCGGCAAGCCGGTCGCTTTCCTTGACGCGAAGTTCCTCGATACCGTCCATGACCGTTTCGCCTTCAGCAAACGAGGCTGCGACGGCGAGCACCGGATATTCGTCGATCATCGACGGCGCGCGCTCGGGCGGAACCACAATGCCGCGCAGGTCGGAACCGCGCACTCGCAGGTCAGCGACCTCTTCGCCGCCCGCGTCGCGCCGGTTCAGGAACTCGATCGACCCGCCCATCTCGATCAGAGTCTCGATAAGACCGGTACGCGTCGGGTTCATCAGCACGTTCTCGACGACGATGTCGGAGCCCGGAACAAGCAGCGCCGCGACGATCGGGAACGCCGCCGAAGACGGATCGCCGGGCACCACGATATCGCGTCCGGCCAGACGCCCCTGCCCCTCGACGCTGATGGTGCGAACCCCGTCGCGGTCGGTCTCGACCTCGATCGGCACGCCGAAGCCGGCAAGCATCCTCTCCGTATGGTCGCGGGTCATCACCGGTTCCACGACCGTGGTAATGCCGGGCGTGTTAAGCCCGGCCAGAAGCACCGCCGACTTGATCTGCGCCGAGGCGACCGGAACGCGGTAGGTGATCGGCGCCGCGGTCTTCGGCCCGCGAAGCGCGAGCGGCATGCGGTCGCCGGACGCGGCTTCCAGGACCTGCATGCCCATCTGGCGCAGGGGATCGAGAACGCGACCCATCGGACGACGCGACAGCGACGCATCGCCGGTGAAGCGCGTCACCATGTCGTAAGTGCCGACGAGACCGATGGTCAGGCGCGCACCAGTACCGGCATTGCCAAAGTCGAACGCGTCGCGTGGCTCTACGAAACAGCCATTGCCGACGCCGTCGACGATCCACTCGTCCGCTGTGCGTTCGATCCTCGCGCCCATGGCGCGCATCGCATCGCCTGTCCGCAGCACATCCTCGCCCTCCAGCAGACCGGTGATGCGGCTGCGACCGGACGCCAGCCCGCCGAGCATCAGCGAGCGGTGTGAGATCGACTTGTCGCCGGGGACGCGGACGGTCCCGGTCAATGCGCCCGAAGAGCGCGCGATTGCCGGCCTCGGGGCTGCATGGTGATTCATCGGCTCGGTCCTGGACGAAATGGCGGGCTGGGGCCCAGCGAGATTGCGGCTCTCCTACCACGCGCGCGCGATCCGGTCATCCCCTCCCCGCCGGCCACAAATCGCGGCTTTCGCAGCGTCTGAAAAAACCCGCGTCTTAGGCTTTGACAGGGCGCGTCGATGCCGTTATGGGACCGCATTTTCAAGGACCGTGGGATTGAGCGGCCTTGCGGATCATGGCCTGACCGTGGTCCGCGCGAAACGGCCCCATAGGAAGAGGCAGCACTGTGGCTAAGACCGAACTCGGCACGAAACGCGTCTGTCCCGAAACCGGGCGCAAATTCTACGACCTGAATAAGGATCCGATCGTTTCTCCGTATACCGGCCAGACCTATCCGCGGTCGTACTTCGAATCCACCGACAGCTCGGTGGACGAAGAGGAAGAGGTGGAAGCCACCGAACTAGACGCGGAAGAAGAGGATGCTGAGGTCGTGTCGCTCGAGGAGGCCGACGAAGAGGCCTCGGGAGGCAAGGACGACGTCGACATCGACGACGAAGAAGATGTCGACCTCGGCGGCGACGATGACGACGACACCTTCCTGGAGGACGAGGACGACGAGGATGACGACGTCTCCGGCATCGTCGGCGTTGGGGGAGACGACGAAGACAGCTGACCCTCGGTGTCGGCAGGCGAAATCTTGCCTGCGGATCGACGCGAGGCACTTGCCAATGCCCGAAGGCCGGTTTAGAAGCCGCCTTCGACAAATGGCCCGGTCGTGACGCGAACGGGCCGACCTCTTCGCCGGAAACGGCGCCGGCCATGCCGGGACGTGGGGCCATAGCTCAGTTGGGAGAGCGCTTGAATGGCATTCAAGAGGTCAGGGGTTCGACTCCCCTTGGCTCCACCATCGACATAGGTCTTCGATTTTTAATATACTAGTTGTAGCCGGTCGCCGCATTTTTCATTTTTGTCAGCGGCTTTTGCAGCACTGCAGTTTCGATCGTGAGCCTTTCCGCTCAATCTCTAACGGTGTTTAGAGCCGCCTCGAAGGCAGGCCGGCAGGCATGGAATGCACTGTTATCGCCGCACCGGTTTCCCTAGAAACGAGAAGCTGACCCTGCTCCAACCCCGAACGCCCTGGACAACGATCACCGAGCTGGCAGAGCTGCTCGATCGCGACACATGCCAGCGTACGGCCGAAGCGGTCGCGACCGACACGGGTCAGCGCGAGATCGGCCGCCAGCGTTGGTCGAGACAGATAGTAGACGCTCCTCCGGCTGATGCCGAGGGCCGCCGCCTGCTTGCTGACGGGCAAGAGGTGCTGACGGTCGATCATCGTCTTGCGCTCAGCAATCCGGCCCTGGTGAGCGCGCCGGCTAAAAAATCGTTCTCCAGCGTCAGTTCGCCAATCTTGGTGTGAAGGTTCTTGACGTCGACCGCCGGTTCGGCCGCCTCCTTGCGACCGTCATCGAAGACATCAGCCGCCCCGTCCAGCAATTGATCCTTCCATTGCTTGATCTGGTTCGGGTGCACCTCGAACTGCTCGGCCAACTCTGCCGTGCCTGCGGCACCTCCTCGCCCTTGATCGCGGCGAGCGCGGCTCTCGCCTTGAAGGCAGGGCTGTGGTTGCGGCGGGGGCGTCTGCTCATGGCATCTCCTGTACACGGCATCATGCCGCTCTCAGGCAGGAATTCCACTTATCCCGGGTGTCCAGTTTTCCCGAGCCACTTCTCCAATGGGGGGTTGACTTCCGTCGTATATTTGAAGCTAATTTCATTTCTGATACCGTATGGAGAATTTTGAGACGGATATGGCCGTTCTTTTGGCGCGCTGTAGCCAGGTTCTTCTTACCTTGGGTCTGAAGACAACGAGACGCCGTCGGCGTTGTGAACCACAAGAGGTAACTTCGTGAGCTTTGAAGCAGAATTCCAACGCATTGGCGACGAGACCTCACCCTTCTGTCTCGGGATCGACCCTGCGCCTGGCCTTTTTGACGGCGGCGGGCCTGACCGATCGTGATCCCCTTTGCCGCCGCTACCGTTTTCTAGCTGAGATCATCGCCCATGCCGCGTGTCATTACTGAAAAGAAGATTTCCGGCCTGTCCATCGACACAGTTTGGTTGATCGCGAGGGATCTTGAATCCTATCCGAAGTTCATGGATCAGGTCAAAAGCGTAGAGTTTATCGACGCCGTTGAAGGAGTAATCACTAGTTCGTGGGTCGTGCTCTTCAACGGAAACGAGCTTCGATGGACCGAAGTGGATGAGTGGAGTTCCCCCGGTTTGATGGACACAATCCGAATTGTGAGAGGAGAGTGTCATCATG
>JAMLJD010000067.1 GCA_023953775.1 Rhizobiaceae bacterium
GCCGATGATGAACTTCTGCAGATTGCCTCCCGAAAGCGATGCCGCTTCCGGGTTCTCGGCGCTCTTGCGCACATCCATTTCGCCGACGATGCGCTTCGACGCCTCGGCGATCGTGCGGTCCTTGATGCTGCCGAGAAGGCCGATCAGCGATTTGGAGTCGGTGCGGTAGCGCGACAAAAGCAGATTGTCAGTCAGCCTCATCTGCGGCACCGCGCCGTGCCCGAGCCGTTCCTCGGGAACGAAGGCCGCGCCCAGAAGCCGGCGCCCGGAGATGTCGAGCCTGCCGGCGTCCTTGCCGCGAATGCGCACCGTGCCCGCGCCCTGCTGGCGTGCCTCGCCGGACACCGCCTCGAAGAATTCACCCTGCCCGTTGCCCGCCACACCGGCAATGCCGATCACCTGCCCAGCGGGCACCGACAGCCAGATGTCGCGAAGCCGGATCGAGAACGGGCCCGCCGGTTCACGGCTCAACCCGCGCACTTCGAGCAGCGGTTCGCCTGCGCCGCCCGCCGGGGCTTCGCGCACGATCGTCTGAACCTCGTTGCCAACCATCATCCGGGCGAGCGAGGCGGCCGTCTCCTGGCGCGGGTCGCAATGGTCGACCACCTTGCCGTGCCGCATCACCGTGGCCCGGTCGCACAGCCGCTTCACCTCGTCGAGGCGATGCGAGATGTAGAGGATCGACTTGCCTTCGGAGCGCAGGCGTTCGAGCGTCTCGAAGAGCTTGTCGGCCTCCTGCGGCGTCAGCACTGACGTCGGCTCGTCGAGGATGATCAGCTCAGGTTTCTGAAGCAGGCAGCGGATGATCTCGATACGCTGCCGCTCGCCGACCGATAGGTCGCCGACATGGGCATAGGGATCGAGCGGCAGGCCATAGGCCTGTGACAGGTCCCGCGCCCGTTCCGCTATTTCCATGATCGGCGTGTCCTCGTCGAGCGAGAGCACGATGTTCTCGGCAGCGGTCAGCGCATCGAACAGCGAGAAATGCTGGAACACCATGCCGATGCCGAGCTTCCTCGCCATGCCGGGACTGGTGATCCTGACGGGCTCGCCCTTCCACAGGATCTCGCCCGAATAGGGCTCCAGCGAACCGAAAAGCATCTTGACCAGCGTCGACTTGCCGGCGCCGTTTTCGCCGAGGAGGGCGTGGATCTCGCCCTTCTCGATCGTGAGGTCGACGGCATCGCACGCTTTCAGCGAGCCGAAGATCTTCGTCAGACCGCGAACCTCTAGCAGGTCGCGACCTGGGGTCTCGTGCGTTGCGTTCACAACACCCCCCTGATCGATTTCAATTGTTCCCGCCAGTATCGTAGCCTTCGGCGAAATTTTTTAGAAAGGCCGAGCCGGCTTGAAAGTGCTTCAAGAAATTCTGCGCATGGTTTGCGCAAGATTGTTGCTTGCTCAGGGAAGCAGAACCGTGGTGCCGGTGGTCTTTCGACCTTCGAGGTCGGCATGGGCCTTGGCCGCTTCGCTCAGCTTGTAGCGCTGGTTGATGCGTATCGACACGGCGCCGGATCCCACGACATCGAACAGTGCCGAGGCCGATTCCTCCAGTTCCTCGCGACTCGCAATATAGGCGAACAGCGTCGGCCGGGTCGCGAACAGGGAGCCCTTCTGCGACAGGATCGCCAAGTTGAATGGCGGGATCGGACCCGACGACTGCCCGAAGCTGACGAACATTCCGCGCGTCTTGAGACAGTCCAGCGACGCCGGGAAAGTATCGTTGCCGACCGAATCGTAGACCACGTCGCACATCTTTCCCGATGTCAGCGCCCTGACTTCGGCGACGAAGTCCGCGTTCCGGTAGTCGATCACGTGGTCGTAGCCATGCGCCAGCGCCAGTTCGATCTTGTCCGGCGAACCCGCCGTTCCGATCACGGTCGCGCCGAGATGCTTCGCCCATTGTCCGAGAATCAGGCCGACGCCGCCGGCCGCGGCGTGGTAGAGGACCGTGTCGCCCTTCTTGACCGGAAACGTCCGCCGCAAGAGGTACTCCGCCGTCATGCCCTTTAGCATCATGCCGGCCGCCTGCTCGTCCGTGACGTCGTCGGGAATCTTCACCAGAACCTTGGCCTCGATGACGCGCCTTTCGCAGTAGGCGCCAAGGCGTGTGACATAGGCGACGCGGTCGCCTTTCTTCAGGTCGTCGACGCCCGGCCCGACATCGAGCACCTTGCCGGCTGCCTCGCCTCCGGGAACGAACGGACCGTCGCTGCCGGAAGGATAGAGACCAGTACGGAAATAGACGTCGATGAAGTTGAGGCCGATCCCCGTGTGCTCAATCAGCACTTCGCCGGGGCCAGGCGTGCCAGGATCCCGATCCTCGAATTTCAGGACGTCGGGACCGCCGGTCTCGCGGACCACGATTGCTTTCGACATGGTTCAGACCTTCTTTTTTCC
The DNA here is from genome assembly GCA_023953775.1 of Rhizobiaceae bacterium. Taxonomy (GTDB): domain Bacteria; phylum Pseudomonadota; class Alphaproteobacteria; order Rhizobiales; family Rhizobiaceae; genus JAMLJD01. The sequence goes on from JAMLJD010000067.1 coordinate 2,401, forward strand.
GAGGTCGGGAAAGATCTGCATCACCGCGCCGATGACGAACAGGTAGATGCTCGAGGCGGCAATGCCGATCTTGACGTAGGGGCTTGCATCCATCGCCTGGAACAGCGCTATCGCGCCCAGTGCGCACCACAGGAAGAACACCGACAGGTTGACCGGCCTGAGCCGTATGACCCGGACCGGATGCAGGAAATTCACCGGCAGGAACGTCATGATCCCGGCGATGACCACCACCGCGAACGACACGTACTCACCCGGCTGGATGACGAAGAGCGTGAAGACGATCATGTTCCAGACCACCGGGAAGCCCTTGAAGAAGTTCTCCTTCGTCTTCATGCCCGTGTCGGCGTAGTAGATCGCGCTCGACACCACGATGATCGCCGCCGAGAGGAATGAAAGCCCCTCGCCCATGAAACCGCGCTGATAAAGCGCGAAGGCGGGAATCAGAACGTAGGTCACGTAGTCGATGATGTTGTCGAGCATGTCGCCCGACCAGGTCGGCAGGATCTCCTTGACCTCGAGCTTGCGGGCGATCGGCCCGTCTATCCCGTCGACGAAAAGCGCCAGGCCGAGCCACCAGAACATGGCGGTCCAGCGCTCCTCGCTCGCTGCCACCAGCGACAGGAAAGCAAGGAACGAGCCCGATGCCGTCAGCAGATGGACGGAGAAGGCCCGCGCTTGCGGCCATGTCACCTTTTTCCGGGGCTTGGGTATGCGTTCCGCGATCTTGCGTGCGCTGACATTCTTGCTCACGGGCCGCGCCAGTCCAGTTTGCATATCTCGGCCGAGCGACCGGCAAAGTTCCAGTTGCGGCCGAAGGCTCTGAGACGGCTCTTGTCAGAACGGGCGACGATGATGTCCTGCGCGATCCAGTATTCGGAGTTGGAGATCACGGTGTCGTTGTCGCGGTCGTTGCCGCGGATCGGCGTGACCGCACCATCGATGATCTTGGGAATCTGGAACACCCGGGTCTTTCCGTCGGTCTCATAGGAAATCGGCACCTGCTCCACGCCGAGGAATTTTCCGACCAGGATCGACAGGAGCGACGTCGTGCCACCGGCCTTTCCGGAAAAAATCTTGGTCAGCGCCTTCATCGCATAGATCGAGGCGCGTTCGTCGACGAACAGGCCGGCCGTCCAGTTGCCGCGGCTCATATAGCCGGGGATCTCCATGATCAGTCCGAGATTGAGGCCCGACAGATCGACATCGCCGAAATGTCCGCTATCGATGCGGAAGCCGGCCCAGGTCTGGCAGTACCCCTCTGTCGGCGGATGATTGCCGAGCGAAAGCACGCAGGGGCAAAAGACGGTGCAGTTGCACGACAGCACCAACTCGCCCTTCATGGCCCATTGCGTGTCCGACATGGATCGCCTCTCCTTCCCCTACATCGATATTACGAGCAGCGCCGCCGCCCACACAAGCAGTAACCCGCCCGCAATGCGGGACGCCAGTCGATGCTCCACCTGTTTTTCGACGATCGCGAACACGCCAAGCAGCGCCATCCAGAAGATGTTCATGATGCCGACCGCGAACATGACCAGCATCAGCGCCCAGCAACAGCCCAGGCACCAAAGGCCCTGCGCCGCGCCGAGCCGGAAAATCGACGACGGCCGCGTGCTCCAGTTCGCGAACAGGATCGCGAATGGATTGCGGCACTTTTCGAGGCACGACTCTTTGAGATGCGAAAACTGATAGAGGCCGGCGACCGCAAGCGACAGCGCCGCTGCGATCGGTGTCACCGGGCCTGCCAGTGGGCTGCCGCTTGAAAGGGTGTGCAGCATGACCGTGGCTGCAGCGAACACGACCGATGCCGCGAACCAGGTCGCAAGATAGCCGGCGACCAGCACCAGCGGACTGACCGCCACCTCTCCCTTCGCGGCAGCGGTGTCGGCGATCTCGCAATAGGTGCGGATCATCGGCGCCGCCGACGGCAGCATCATCGCCACCGCCATAAGGAACCACATGGCGACATAGGCCGGCAGAAGGCTTGCCATGCCGTTTTCGCCTTCCATCGGTGTCAGGCATGAGCTGAAGAACTGCTCCAGGAGACCCGGAAGTTCGGGCAGCGTGAACCGGCCGATGATCCCACCGCCGGGTCCCTGCAGCGCTCCCGGCAGGGATTGAGCGGCCCGGACCGACATCAGGCCCAGCACCAGCCATGAAAGCAGGATCGCGACCACCAGCACAGCCATGACGGTGGTTGCCGGCCGCGCTCCGTAGCGTACCGAGGCCCTGCCGCCGGGTCCGAGATGGTCGAAATTGTCGCGCAAGCCTCGTTCGGTCCTCAAGATGCGCGCGATTGGTCGCGTTGTAAGCGCCGCGCCGGGCTGCCATATGGTGGCGATTGACCATGCATAGTCGAACGCCATGAAAACTTCCACGAATGTCCTTTCCGACAGGCAGATTCTCGTAGCCGGGACCGGACCGGCCGGCATGATCGCGGCGCTGGCATTCTCGGCTGCCGGTTTCGACGTCGTTCTCGTCGGCCCTCCGGTCCGCACCGACGACCGGCGCACGACCGCGCTCATGGCGCCAGCGCTCTCGTTTCTGGGATCGCTCGGGATCAGCGACGAGCTTGCCGACAAGGCCGCGCCGTTGAAGGCAATGCGCATCGTCGATGGTACGAGCCGCCTGGTGCGCGGGCCCGTGGTGACGTTCCGGGCCGCCGAGATCGGCGAAGCCGCCTTCGGCTACAACATACCCAACGCCCATCTGAACGCCGTGCTCGAACAGCACGTGACCGCAGCTTCACGGATCGCCTGGGTCCGGGCAATGGTCGACGACTGGCACCTCGGCGCCGACGCGGCGAACGCGACGCTGTCCGACGGCACCACGATCTCCGTGCCGCTTGTCGTCGCCGCTGACGGACGCGGTTCGCCGGCGAGACGTGCGGCCGGCATCGCCACGGCCGACCGGCCGCATCGCCAGTCCGCATTCGTGACCGTGTTCGCCCACAGCCGCGACCATCACGACATATCGACGGAGTTTCACACCGAATCCGGCCCGTTCACGCAAGTGCCGCTGCCGGGCCGCCGATCGAGCCTCGTCTGGGTCGTCCGGCCCGAGGAAGGCGAAAGGCTCGGTACGCTCGATGCCGCGCGGCTCTCCCGCACCATCGAGGACCGCATGCAGTCGATGCTCGGCAAGATCGAGGTCGACGGTTCGCCGCAGCTCTACCCGCTTTCGGCAAGCTTGCCGCACCGCTTTGCGGCCAATCGGGTGGTGCTGACCGGCGAGGCGGCGCACCTGTTTCCGCCGATAGGCGCGCAAGGGCTGAATCTCGGCATACGCGACGTCTCGGAGGCCGTGCGCGTTGCCGGGCTCCATCGCGGCGACCCCGGCGCTCCGGCCGCCCTCGACGCCTACGACAGGGCAAGACGCCCCGACATTCTCGCGCGCACCGCCGCAGTCGAACTTCTCAACCGCTCGCTGCTCAGCGATTTCCTTCCCACGCAACTCGTCCGCAGCGCGGGACTGGCTGTCCTCGGCCGTTCTTCGCCGCTCCGCGGCTTCTTCATGCGCGAAGGCCTGCGCGCGGGCAGCGGCTTCCGCTCGGTCTTCGCGGACCTACGGGAAAAGGTCGGGCGGTAGCATCCCACCCTTGATCAGATAGAGTAGGCCGGTCACGGTCAGTACGGACACGACCGTGGTGACGAGAATGCTCGCCGAGGCCCGTTCGATCCAGACCCCGTACTGCTGCGCGATGACGAAGACATTCGTTGCCGTCGGCAACGCCGCGAGCAGCACGGCCGAATAGACCCAAACGGGATCGAAATTGCCGATCCAGCTCAGCGTCAGGTAGCAGATGGCCGGATGAACCAGCAGTTTCATGGCTGAAATGGCGCCGATCTCGCGCGGTATCCGCGTCAACGGCCTCAGCGCCAGGGACACCCCCATGACGAACAGTGCGCAGGGCGCCGCGGCCCGCGCGAGATATTCCAGCAGCCGCTCGACGGGAACCGGCGGCCGGAAGTCAAGATAGGCGGCGAAGACACCGACAGCCGTGGCGATGATGAATGGATGGAGGATGATCTTGCGCGCGACTTGGACCGCAAGTTGGAGCGGCGATGCCTTCTCGCCGCCGGCGACCGCCATCATCAACGGTGCGATCGCGAAATGCATTATGTTCTCGAAGCAGAAGATCAGCGCCACCGGAACGGCCGCCTCGTCACCGAATGCCAGCAGCGCCAGCCCTGGGCCCATGAAGCCGATATTGCCGTAGGCCGCCGCCAGGCCCTTGATCGTGCTTTCCGCGATCTCTCCGCGTGACCGCATCACGGCGCCGACGAACATCATCGAGAAGACGATGTAGGTCGCTAGAACCGAACCGAATATGTAGCTCCATTCGGTCAGCTTCTCGATCGGCGTCTTCGACAGGAGCTGGAAGAAGAGAGCCGGCAGCGCGACATAGATGATGAACGTGTTCATCCAGCCTTGCTGCTCGAGCGGCTGGCGGGTCAGCCGCGCCGTGACGAACCCGAGAAAGATCAGGCCGAAAAACGGCAAAACGAGACCGAAGACATCCGCCATTGGCACCTTCCGCGACGAGCGAGTTCCCGTTGCGGCTAGCCTGCCCCTCCCCACCGGTCAAGCGCGGCGGGATTGAAATGTGGCCCCGCCTGTTCCAAATACCGTGCAAGGTGCATTGCAATGGCTGACATGAGAAACGCAAAATTCAAGATCGGCCAGGTGGTCCGTCATAGATATTTCCCGTTCAGGGGCGTTATCTTCGACGTCGATCCCACCTTCAACAATACCGAGGAATGGTATCGGGCAATCCCTGAGGATGTCCGACCGAGCAAGGACCAGCCTTTCTACCACCTGCTGGCCGAGAACGACGAAACCGAATACATCGCTTACGTCTCCGAACAGAACCTGCTCGAGGACCTCTCGGGCGAACCGATGCGGCATCCGCAACTGCTCGAGATGTTCGTGAGGGCGTCGGACGGGCACTATCTGCCCAAGGACCGGGCTCATCATTGAGACGGTCTTGCGGCCGCTATCGAGACCGGAAGGCGACCTGAGCCTTTGGATTCCCCAGCATTGTTGTCGATGTCGGGGAACACGCGCGCACTGATCAACGACGCGGCCGATAAGTCTTCCACGGCAAAAGAAAAGGCCCGGATCGAAATCCGGGCCTTTCTGTATCCTGCGATATCTGCCGCTCAGGTGATCGGCGCGAGGCGGATCTCGACGCGCCGGTTGGCGGCGCGACCGTCCGGCGTCGCATTGCTGGCGATCGGCTGGCGCTCGCCATAGCCGATGATCGAGAACCTGCGCGGATCGACCCCCTGCCCGTTCAGATAGCTGGCGACCGCGAGCGCGCGATCCTCCGACAGCTTCAGATTGTAATTGTCGTCGCCGGTGGAATCGGTGTGGCCGTAGACGTCGACCAGGGTGCGGTTGAACCGCTCCAGAACCAGCGCGACGGAATTCAGCGTCGGGTGGAACGCTGAATTGACCGAAGCCGAGTCGGTCGCGAAGGTGATGTTCGACGGCATGTTCAGGATGATGTAGTCGCCGTCGCGGGTCACGCTGACCCCCGTGCCGCGCAACTGGCCGCGCAGTTCGGCCTCCTGCTGGTCCATGTACGAGCCGATCGCCCCGCCAGCGAGCGCGCCGACGCCTGCGCCGATCAGAACGGCATTGCGCTGTGCCGCCGGGCTCCCGCCCACGGCGAGACCGGCGAGAGCACCGAGCCCCGCGCCGAGCACCGCGCCGCCAGCCGTGTTGGAGAGCTTGCTCTGGCCCGTATACGGATCTGTCGTGCAGGCCGCGACGGCAAGGCCGCAAACCATGACACCGACGAGTGATTTCTTCATGTGTATCCCTCTCTTGATGCAGTCGGCGCCAGTCATTGACGGCAACCGTGCCCTTCAAGCTCTTTTAGCATGAATTGCGGCGGAATCGCGAATGAGTGCCCCATTTCGGTGCAACGATCGATGTCGATATCTGGAAAAATCTAGCCGGCGGATCAGTCCTTGCGGTAGATCAGCCAGTTCTTGCGCTGCTTGCCCGTCTCCTCGACGGGGAATTTGGAGACGCGGTTGCGGCCATTGGATTTCGAGGCATAAAGCGCGCGGTCGGCCTTGCTGTAGAGGTCGTCCGGCCCCGTGCCCTCTGACGCCATGCAGACACCCATCGAAATGGTGACGGGCTCGCGGTTGACGCCCATCGAGCCGCCGATGAACGGCGTCTTCTCGATCATCAGCCGGATCTCGTCGGCCATCCTGACCGTCGCATCCTCGGTCAGACCTTCGACAATGATCGCGAACTCCTCGCCGCCTGTTCTGGCAACGAAGGCGCCGGTGGGTGCGCTGGACCGGAAGATGTTCGCGACATGCTGGAGGATCTTGTCGCCGACCGGATGGCCATGGCGATCATTGACCTCCTTGAAGCAGTCGATATCGGCGATGATCAGTGCACTGAAGATAACACTGCGATTGTTCTCATAGATCGCCGCGGAAGCACGATCGAAGGCGCGGCGGTTCCAGATCTGCGTAAGCGGATCAGTGTCCGCCAGCTTCTTGTATTCCTCGAGCTTGGCCTTGACCTGTTCGAGTTCGGTAGACTTGTCGATGATCGAGGCAACGATCTGCTTGTTTTGCTCGATCGTTGTGGTCGTGGCCACCGCCATGATCCCGATGACCTTCTGCAGGATGTCGCGCGTCATCATCGTGCCGCGCCCCAGCCCGTCGGACGTCCGGTCCAGGATGATGCCGTATTTCTCGAGGTGGTTCTTCTCCTTGCCGAGAAGCGCCATAATGTCTTCGATCTTGCGCACGATGTCGCCATGAGCATCTTCAACGATCGCTTCGCGATGGCTGGGCGCGAAATAGCGCAGCGCGATGGCGTCGAGTGCAACCTGCGTCGGATTGGCGCCGAGATCGTCGACCTCCTCCCGAAGCTCGGCATTTGCGCCGGCATAAGCCTCGTAGAAAATCTGGTAGTTTCTCGGCAGGCCGGCCACACCGGCCCGGCTCATGCGTTCCAGGGTCTTGGTCGCAGCGTCCAGTTCGGGAACATCCACTGCGCTCGACGACTGCATCGCTATCACTGCCTCCAACGGCGCCCCATCGCGCGTTCGAAATGCTCCGTCGCCCATCTTCGACGGTAGAACCGTGACCGTGATGGCTCATCAGGACCGGACGGCTCCGTGTCTTTGTTAGATACGCCGAGCCGACTAACGTAGCGTTAATCGGCTGTCCGCGACAATTTGCCAAGACAGACATCGGCGCGGCCGGCTGCGCCAGAAAAAACGGGGCTTGCGCCCCGTTGTTTCATCGATATTCGAAATCCGAAGATTTGCTAGTCGGCCTGTTTGGCCTTTTCCTGCTCCTCGCGAAGCTTGCGCGCAAATTCCTCGGTATTCTTGTTGACGAACTCTTCGAGGCGCTTCTGGCGATCCTCGAGATCCGACTGCTGCAACGCCTCGCCGTCGAATGCGGCCGAAAAGCCCTGCAGCGAAACCTTGATCGGGTTCGGCTGATTCTGGAAGTTGACCGAAGTCAGCGTCAGCTCGGATCCCTTCTTGAACGACGCGACCAGATTATCGGTCAGCGGAACTTCGCCGATGCAGCGGTCAGGAAGGCAGATCACGTAGTCGATCTTCTGGGTCTGTCCGCCGTCGATCTGCATGCCGATTCCCGGAGGAAGCATGCGGCCCGACGGAACAGTGATCTGGAACACCTTGCGGTTCACCTTACCCTCAAGCTGCAGCATGCTCACGCCGGTGAGCAACTGGCCCGAATCGGCGAACATCAGGTTCTGGACATTGCACACGTCGACGTCCTGCTGCTTGTTGCAGACCTTGAACCAGCCGCGGGGTATCTCCGGTTGCTGCTGCTGCGCCATCGCCGACGAAGTACCACCGGCGAGCAGCGCCGCGACGCCTGCGCCCATCACGGACAACCGCGTTGCTCTGAGTTTGGAAAACGTCATCTGTCCAAATTCCCTTTGTTGTTCGGCCGTATGCGGCAGCCGATGAATTCACCCGTTTAGTCTTGCCCAAATGAGGCAACAGAATGTCGTCGCGCGCCTCCTACAACGCATCCCGCCGCGAATCCAGAGCCTCCGCGATCTGCCGGCACGCCGGGATCGCTATGGGAAGGCATCGCCGAACGGCTGTGGTATGTTCCGCGCGAATCCCCCGCCCTTGAAGTCTGGAATGGAGCAGGCATGCGACGATCCGTATTTTCGACAGCCCTCGTCCTCGCCCTTGCCGCCTCAGGCTCCCCTCTCAGGGCCGAACCGACCCACGCGCTGGCCATGCACGGCAAACCCGCGCTTGCCGCCGATTTCGAACACTTTTCCTACGTGAATCCGGATGCCCCCAAGGGTGGCCGCGTCGACTATTCCGTCCAGGGCACCTTCGACAGCCTGAATCCGTTCATCGTCCAGGGAGACGGCGCGCGCGGCATCCTCGACCTGCAGTTTGGCTACAATGTCTTCGACAGCCTGATGCTGCGGTCGGCAGACGAGGCCTTCACGCTTTACCCGCTCGTCGCTGAAGCCGTCGAAACCGACGACGACCGGACGTTCGTGGAATTCACCATCGATGCCAGGGCGAGGTTCTCGGACGGAGAACCTGTCAGGCCGGAAGACGTCCTCTTCACGGTGAAGCTTCTGGGCGAGAAGGGCTATCCGCGCTACGGCACGATCCTGAAGAAGATCGCCAGGATGGAAAAGGTCGGCGAACGCGGTGTCCGCTTCAACTTCGCCGAGCGGGACCGCGAACTGCCGCTCATCCTCGGCCTGATGCCCGTCCTGCCCGAGCACGCGATCGATGCCGAAACCTTCGACAAGTCGACGCTGAAACCGATGATCGGCTCGGGGCCGTACACGATCGGCGACGTACGGCCCGGCGAACTGGTCGTCCTGAAGCGCAATCCCGACTACTGGGCGAAGGACATCCCCTCCAAGCGCGGCTTCGACAATTACGACGAGATCCGCGTGACCTATACGCGCGACGACAATACGATGTTCGAAGCCTTCAAGCGCGGCCTCACAACCGTCCGCATCGAGACGGACAGCGGTCGCTGGACGCAGGAATACGACTTTCCGGCAGCCGCCGACGGACGCGTCGTCAAGGATGAATTCGAGACCGGCCTGCCATCGGGCATGTACGGCTTCGTGATGAACACCCGCCGCCCGGTCTTCGCAAACCGGGATGTCCGCGTCGCGCTGGCCGGCCTGTTCGATTTCGAATGGGCGAATCGCAACCTCCTCAACCGTGTCTACGACCGGACCGTCAGCTATTTCGATGGCTCCGAACTCTCCTCCACGGGCCGGGCGGCGAGCGAGGCTGAACGCGAGCTGCTCGCGCCCTTCCCCGACGCTGTCCTGCCCGCGATCATGGACGGCACCTGGACGCCGCCGTCATCCGACGGCTCGGGCCGCGACCGCGAGTTTCTCCGCCGGGGCCTGGAGGCCTTACAGGCCGCCGGCTGCAAGCTCGACGGACGCACCATGTTGGCGCCCGACGGCACGCCGCTGACCTTCGAGATCATGCTCAACGGGCCGTCGGGACAGGCTCTCGCGACAGTCTGGACGCGTACGCTCGAACGGCTCGGCATCAAGGCGCAGATACGCATCGTCGACAGCGCGCAATATCTCCAGCGCCAGCGGACCTATGATTTCGACGTCATGCTGCACAACTACACGTCGTCGCTGTCACCCGGCGCGGAGCAGGTGTTCCGCTGGGGATCGGCAAACCGCGACGTCAACGGCACCTACAATTTCGCCGGTGTCGCCGACCCCGCCATCGACGCGATGATCGAGAACCTGCTCACCGCGCGCACCCGCGAGGAATTCGTCACCGCGGTGCGGGCGTATGATCGCGTTCTGTTGAGTGGCGCTTACGTCGTTCCGCTCTATCATCAGCCGATGCAGTGGGTCGCACGCTGGAAGCAGATCAGGCATCCTGACGTCACGCCCGTCTACGGGGCCCAGTTCCAGACCTGGTGGCACGCCTCCGAATAGGACCGCAAAGGACGACAGACCATGGCGGATAAGCCCAAGATCACCATCGACCTGATTTCCGACGCCGTCTGCCCCTGGTGCTATATCGGCCGCAAGCGGCTCGAACAGGCCGAGGCGGAACTGCCGGACATCGCAGTCGAGATCAATTGGCGGCCCTATCAGCTCGATTCGACCATTCCCGCCGAAGGCGCCGACCGCAAATCCTACATGCTCGCCAAGTTCGGCGGACCGGACCGCCTTCGCGCAGCGCATCAGCAGGTCGCGGCGGCCGGTCGCTCCGCCGGCATCGATTTCGACTTCGACGCAATCACCGTGTCGCCCAACACGCTCGATGCCCATCGAGTGATCCGCTGGGCTGCATCCGCCGGCCCCGGGATCCAGGACAGGCTCGTGCGCCGGCTCTTCCAGCTCTATTTCGAGGAAGGCGCGAATATCGGCGATCACGCCGTGCTTGTCTCGGCGACCCGTGACGCCGGCATGGATACGGCGGTGGTCGAGACGCTGCTGCCCACCGACGCCGACCGAGAGGCGGTTCAAAAGGAGATCGCCGTCGCCGCGCAGATGGGCATCACCGGCGTGCCGTGCTTCCTGCTCGAGGGCCGCTATGCGGTGGTCGGCGCTCAGGACCCCGATACGCTCGCCGATGCGATCCGCAAGGTGTCGGAGGCCAAGGAGGCGGGCGTCTTAGACCAGGCTGCCGGCTGAACGACGGGCTCAGGCAGCAGCGGGCGCCTTGTCGGCGAGCCGCGCGAGCTGCGTCATGATCGTCGCGGCGCCGGTCAGGCGCTTGTCTCCCGTCGGCCAGTCGCGAACGAACACCACGCTGTGGTCCGGACGGATCTTCGCCAGCGAACCCTGCTGCGCGATCATGCCGACCAGCCCGCCGGGGTCGGCAAACTGGCCGTTGCGGAACTGGACCACGACGCCCTTCGGCCCCGCATCAAGCTTCTCGACATTGGCGCGGCGGCACAGCGCCTTGATGAAGACGATCTTCATCAGGTGCTGCACCTCTTCCGGCAACGGTCCGAAGCGGTCGATCATTTCGGCGCCGAACGCGTCGATCTCCTCCGCGGTCTCCAGTTCGCCGATACGCCGGTAGAGCCCGAGCCGGAGCTGCAGGTCCGGCACGTAGCTCTCGGGGATCATCACCGCTGTGCCGACGGAAATCTGCGGCGACCAGCCGCTGTCGGCTTCCTCGGCCGACCCGCGCAGCTCCGCGACCGCTTCTTCAAGCATTTGCTGATAGAGTTCGAAGCCGACCTCCTTGATGTGGCCGGACTGCTCCTCGCCGAGCAGGTTGCCGGCACCGCGGATGTCGAGATCGTGGCTGGCAAGCTGGAAGCCGGCGCCCAGCGTGTCGAGCGATTGCAGGACCTTGAGCCGGCGCTCCGCCGTGGCGGTGAGCGTGCGGTTGGCCGGCAGCGTGAACAGCGCATAGGCGCGCAGCTTGGAGCGCCCCACCCTGCCCCTGAGCTGGTAGAGTTGCGCGAGGCCGAACATGTCGGCGCGGTGGACGATCAGCGTGTTGGCGGTCGGAATGTCGAGCCCGGATTCCACGATCGTCGTCGACAGGAGCACGTCGTACTGGCCGTCGTAGAAGGCGTTCATGATGTCTTCGAGCTCGGTCGCCGCGAGTTGGCCGTGGGCCGTCGCGACCCTCAGTTCCGGCACCTGCTCGGCGAGGAAGTCGCGCACTTCCGCCAGGTCCGAGATGCGTGGCACGACGTAGAAGCTCTGGCCGCCGCGGTAGCGCTCGCGCAGCAGCGTCTCGCGGATGACCAGCGGATCGAAGGGCGAGATGAAGGTCCTCACCGCCATGCGGTCGACCGGCGGCGTGGCGATCAGCGACAGTTCGCGCACGCCGGTCAACGCCAGTTGCAGGGTCCGCGGGATCGGCGTCGCGGACAGCGTCAGCACGTGGACGTCGGCCTTCAGATCCTTGAGCCGCTCCTTGTGCTTGACCCCGAAATGCTGCTCCTCGTCGATGATCAGCAGTCCGAGATTCTTGAAGCTGATCGAGGCGCCGAGCAGCGCGTGGGTACCGACGACGATATCGACCGTGCCGTCTGCGATACCCTTCTTGGTCTCCGCCAGCTCCTTGGAGCCGACCAGCCGCGAGGCCTGGCGGACCTTGACCGGCAGGCCGGTGAAACGCTGCGAGAAGGTCTTGAAATGCTGTCGCGCCAGCAAGGTGGTCGGCACCACCACGGCGACCTGGAAGCCTTCCATCGCGGCGATGAAGGCCGCACGCAGCGCGACCTCGGTCTTGCCGAAACCGACATCGCCGCAGATCAGCCGGTCCATCGGACGTCCGGTCGCCAGATCGTCGACGACGGCATCGATGGCGTTCTGCTGGTCGTCGGTCTCGTCATAGGGGAAGCGTGCGGCAAACTCGCCGTAGAGCCCGTCTGGCGGTGTGAGCGTCGGCGCGCCACGCATCTGGCGCTCGGCAGCTATGCGGATCAGGTGCCCGGCCATCTCCAGCAGCCGCTTCTTCAGCTTCGCCTTGCGCGACTGCCAGCCGACACCGCCGAGCCTGTCCAGCACCGGCTCGGCTTCGCCTGAGCCGTAGCGCGACAGGAGTTCGATATTCTCGACCGGCAGGAACAGGCGGTCGTCGCCCGCATAGCGCAGCTCAAGGCAGTCATGCGGCGCGCCGACGGCCTCGATCGTGCGCAGCCCGACGAAACGGCCGATGCCGTGATCGCGATGGACGACGATGTCGCCGGTCGCCAGCGCCGAGACCTCCGCGATGAAATCAGCGGCGCGCCGCTTGCGCGCCCTTCGCACCAGGCGGTCGCCGAGGATGTCCTGTTCGGCGACGACCACGAGATGATCGGTCTCGAACCCGGTTTCGAGCGGCAGGACCGTGAAGGCCACGGCCTCCGCGGCAAGCTTGCCGAGTTCGTCGAGCGTGGAAATCGTGGCCGTGTTGCCGAGCCCGTGCTCCGCCAGGATCTGGCCCAGCCTGTCGAGTGAGCCGTCGCTCCAGCCGGCGACCAGCACGCGCTTGCCCGAAGCGCGAACCGCCGCGATATGGTTGACGGTCGCCTCGAACACGTTGGCCTTCGGGTCGGCACGTTCCTGTTCGAAGCGCCGGCCGCCATGCGAGCCGGCATGCAGCACGCGCCGTCCGCCGGCGTCCGGCGTCGAAAACGGCGTCAGGTCGATCGACAGCCGCTCCACACTCGCTGCCGCTATCTCGTCGGGCGTGAGGTAGAGCAGGTCCGGCTTCACCGGCTTGTAGGGGACCGCGTCGCCGAGCGACCCGGCCGTCGACTGCTGCAGCCGCGCCTCGTAGTGGTCGACGATCTGGGCGTGACGCTCCGCCAGAGCCTCGTGTGCAAGATGGTCGAACACCACCGGCGCATCGGGCAGATAGTGGAAGATCGTCTCCAGGCGGTCGTGGAAGTAAGGCAGCCAGTGTTCCATGCCCGCGAAGCGGCGGCCTTCGCTGATCGCGGCATAGAGCGCGTCATCAGGCGACGGCGCTCCATGCGCCTCGATGTAGCTGCGGCGAAAACGGCCGATCGTCTCCGGCGTCAACATTACCTCGCTCATCGGCTGCAGCACGAGCTGGTTGCGCTGCCCGACCGTGCGTTGCGACGCGACGTCGAAGGCGCGTATCGATTCCAGTGTGTCGCCGAAGAAATCGAGGCGCAGCGCCTCCTCGCTGCCGGGAACGTAGAGGTCGAGAATGCCGCCGCGCACGGCGAACTCGCCGACATCGCGCACCGTCGGCACCCGCTCGAATCCGCTGCGTTCGAGACGCGCCACGAGCCCGTTCATGTCGACCTGGTTGCCCGGACGTGCGGAAAACGCCTGCGCCTCGATCGTGTCCGACGGCGACATCTTCTGCAGCGCCGCATTGACCGACACGAGCACGACCGCGCGATGCGGCGACGATCGGAGCGCGATGAGATCGGCCATCGCACCGATCCGGCGCGCCGCGGCATCCGCGCCGGGCGACACTCGGTCGTAGGGCAGACAGTCCCAGCCGGGCAGTTCGAGCACCGGCAGACCCGGCGCGACAAAGGCCAGCGCGGCCACGAGGCCCGGCATGCGCTGCCCGTCGCGCACGATGTAGATCAGCGGCCGGTCTGCCGCTGCTTCCTCCGCGATCGCGGCGACCGCGAATGCCTCATAGCCCTCGGCGACGCCGTCGAGGATGACCGCGCCGCTGGCGTCGGGTTTCAGCCCGATGGATGTCGTCGGTTTCATGGCGCGGTCAGTCCCGGGTCATCGGCCGGAACGAGCGGATGCGGGCAAACAGCGGCGTATCGAGTTCCGCCGGCACCGCCTCTTCCCCGGTGATCCATTTGTGAAGCCGTGTGTCCGCCTGTTCGAGAAGGCCTTCGAGGCAGTCGAGGTCGTGGGCATCGAGCGCGTCGATGTGATCGTCGGCGAACCGGCCGAAGACGAGGTCCATCTCGCGCGTGCCGCGATGCCACGAGCGGAAAAGCAGCTTGCGGCGGCGGCTGTCCAGCCCCGCGCTCGAACGTGTCGTACCGGTCATTTCAAAACCTTTTCGGGTATCGGGCGGGATATATAGGGGACGAGCGCCGATGTCAGCCTTGCGCGGACATTTGCCGGGCCTAATCTCGACCGATGCGACCATCCCTGCTCGATCCGCTGTTTTCCGACATCACCACGCTCGACGGCGTGGGCGCGAAAACGGCGGAACTCATCGCCAATGTGGTGCCCATGCCTGCCGGGCCGCGCGACCCGCGCGTCGGCGATCTGCTGTTCGTGCTGCCGCACGGCCTGATAGACCGCCGCAACCGGCCCGAGATCGCCAGCGCGCCGGGCGGATCGATCGTCACGCTCGAGGTCCAGGTCGACCGCCATCAGCCGTCGCCACGCGGCAAGTCGAACGTTCCCTACCGCGTCTTCGCCTTCGACGAGACCGGGGAGATTGCGCTCACCTTCTTCCATGCGAAGGCCGCGTGGCTCGAGAAGCTGCTTCCTGTCGGCGCCACCGTCCTCGTCAGCGGCAGGATGGAGTGGTTCAACGGCCGGCCGTCGATGGTTCATCCCGACCATGTCGTCGACATCGGACAGGCCGCGAGCCTGCCGCTGCTGGAACCTGTCTATCCGCTGACGGCAGGCCTGTCGCCGAAGCTCCTCCGCCGCGCCATCGGCCAGTCCGTCGCCCGCCTGCCCAACCTTCCCGAATGGCTCGATCCCGAGTTCCTGCGCCGCGAACGGTTCCCGGCTTTCGCCGATGCGCTACGCACGATCCACGATCCCACAGATTTCCTCGATATCTCGCCCACCGGCGTGTCCTGGCGGCGGCTCGCCTATGACGAATTTCTCGCCGGCCAACTGGCGCTGGCACTGGTCAGGATGAAGGCGCGCCGCCTCTCCGGCAGGCCGCTCACGGGCGACGGGACGCTTGTGGCAAGAATCCGCAACGCACTTCCCTACTCGCTGACCCGTTCGCAGGAACAGGCAGTGGGCGAGATCCTCGATGATCTCGGCAAGCCGGATCGCATGCTGCGCCTCCTGCAGGGCGACGTCGGCGCCGGCAAGACCGTTGTCGCCTTGCTCGCCATGGCAAGGGCGGCCGAGGCGCGCGGCCAGTCTGCCCTGATGGCGCCAACCGAAATCCTGGCCCGCCAGCATTTCGCGACCATCGCGCCGCTTGCCGAGCGTGCCGGGCTGACGGCGGTCATCCTCACCGGCCGGGAGAAGGGCCGCGACCGCGAGGCGGCCCTCGCGCGGATCGCATCCGGCGAAGCCGACATCGTCATCGGCACCCACGCGCTGTTTCAGGAACACGTCCGCTTCGCCGACCTCGTCTTCGCGGTCATCGACGAGCAGCATCGTTTCGGCGTCCACCAGCGACTGGCCATGACCGCCAAGGGCGATGCTCCGGACATGCTGGTCATGACCGCCACACCGATCCCGCGAACGCTGGTGCTGTCGGCATTCGGTGACATGGACGTCTCGCGCCTCACCGAGAAGCCCGCCGGACGCAAGCCGATCCGCACCGTCACGCTGCCGCTGGAGCGTTACGACGAGCTTGTAAAACGGATCGATGAAGCGCTGGAGAGCGGGCAGAAAATCTATTGGATATGCCCACTTGTCGAAGAATCCGAAGAGATGAAATTAATGTCCGCGGAAGACCGTTTCGCGGCACTTCGGCAACGTTTCGGGCCCCGCGTCGGCCTGGTTCACGGTCGCATGAACGGACGCGAGAAGGATGCCGCGATGGCTGCGTTCAAGCGCGGCGAGACGGGCCTGCTGGTCGCGACCACCGTCATCGAAGTCGGCGTCGACGTGCCTGACGCGACGATCATGGTCATCGAGCATGCCGAGCGCTTCGGCCTGTCGCAACTGCACCAGCTTCGCGGCCGCGTCGGTCGTGGTGACCGCGACTCGACATGCGTCCTGCTCTACAAGGGCCCGCTCGGCGAGACGGCGACGCGCCGCCTCTCGGTTCTGCGCGAGACCGAGGATGGTTTCGTCATCGCCGAGGAAGACCTCAAACTGCGCGGTGAAGGCGAACTGCTCGGCACGCGCCAGTCCGGCGCGCCGGGCTTTCAGGTCGCCCGCATCGCCGACCACGAGGACTTGCTGGCGGCAGCGCGCGACGACGCCCGGCTCGTGCTGTCGCGCGACCCCGAATTGCAGTCGTCACGCGGCGAGACGCTGAGGCTGCTGCTCTATCTGTTCGGCCGCGACGACGCGATCCGTCTCCTGCGCGCCGGCTGAGGCCGCCATTGGTCGCTGCGACGGCGCAGGGCGTCGTTTTTGAATGCCCGCGCGTCGTCTCACAACAAGCGGCTTTCGGTGCCATGCGGCAATGCTCGCACGACAAGGCTGAAAGAGGCGGCGATGGCGGATCTGATCATTGTCTACTGGCGCGATATCCCCGCCCAGGTGATCGTCAAGAAAGGGCGGCAGGCCGCCAAGCGCGAACTCCCGTTGCGCTTTACCGAGGCCATAGACATGTGCGCGATGCGGGTCGGTGCGCGCGACACCGACGCCTATCTCGCCGAATGGCGCCGCGCGGATCCGGTCGCAGTCAGCGATGACCTCGAAAACGAAGCCGACCGGGCCTTTGCCGCGATTGACAGCGAGTTCTCGCAGGAGCGGCTCGTCGCGCTCGTCAAGTCGGATGGCCGCGCCAATGTCTGACAAGCCTGCTCTGTCGACGACAGCCAAGGGACCGGCCGGCCAGCCGCAGGTCGCGCCACCATCCGCATCCGGCGGTATGACGCAGGCGACGCTGGTGAAGAAGACGGCGCCCAAGACCGACTACAAGCCGGCCGACGTCTCGCCGCAGCGCCGCGTCCAGCGGCGCTACACTATGCGGCTGTGGTCGGTGCGGCATTCGCGCGGCCTCGAATGGCTGTACGCCCGCTTCGCCGACATGTTCCTGAAGCTTCACCCCTTGTGGAACGCGATCGGATACGGCCGCGTCGAGGCGCCGGTCAAGTTCGTCGAGAAGCGCGTCAAGGGCATCATGTTCGATTGCCGGATGTGCGGCCAGTGCGTGCTGTCGTCGACCGGCATGTCGTGCCCTATGAACTGTCCCAAGCAATTGCGCAACGGCCCGTGCGGCGGCGTCCGGGCCAACGGCAATTGCGAGGTCGAGCCTGACATGCCGTGCGTCTGGGTCAAGGCGTGGGAAGGGTCCCGCAACATGGTCGAGGGCGATGCGATCCTGAACGTCCAGAAGCCGGTCGACCAGTCGCTGCGCGAAACCTCCGCATGGCTGCGCGTGACGGCGCAAAGCGCTGCCCGGCGCCAATCCGCGGAGAGCGTTCAATGACCCCGACGCGCCCACCGCAAACAGACGAGAACCCCGCCGGCGTCGACCTGCCGCTCGATCCCCTGCCCGGCCACTCCTCGCGCGGCCGCCTGGAGCGCATCCTCAGACGCGGCGAGTTCGCCGTGACGGCGGAACTGAACCCTCCCGACAGTGCCAATCCCGAGGATGTCTACGAACGAGCGGCGATCTTCGACGGCTGGGTGGACGGCATCAATGCCGTCGATGCGTCCGGCGCCAACTGCCACATGTCCTCGATGGGCATCTGCGCGCTGCTGACCCGCATGGGCTACGCGCCAATCCTCCAGATCGCCTGCCGCGACCGCAACCGCATCGCCATCCAGGGCGACGTTCTGGGCGCCGCGGCGATGGGCGTCGGCAACATCATGTGCCTGACCGGAGACGGCGTCCAGGCCGGCGACCAGCCAGGCGCCAAGCCGGTCTTCGACCTCGACTGCATGTCGCTGCTGGAGACGATCCGCACCATGCGCGACGACGGGCGCTTTCTGTCCGGCCGCAAGCTCACCACGCCGCCGTCGGTTTTCCTCGGCGGCGCCATCAATCCCTTCGCGCCGCCCTATGACTTCAGGCCGCACCGGCTTGCCAAGAAGATCGCTGCCGGCGCCCAGTTCGTCCAGAGCCAGTACTGCTTCGACGTCCCGATGCTGCGCGAATACATGAAGCGCGTCCGCGATCTCGGCCTGACGGAAAAGTGCTTCATCCTGGTCGGCGTCGGCCCGCTGGCATCCGCCAAGACGGCGCGGTGGATCCGCTCCAACGTTCCGGGAATCCATATTCCCGACAGCATCATTTCCCGCCTCGAAGGCGCCGAGAACCAGAAGGCTGAAGGCAAGCGCCTGTGCATCGATATCATCAATGAGGTCAAGGAGATCGACGGCGTCTCGGGCATCCACGTCATGGCGTATCGCCAGGAGGAGTTCGTCGCCGAGATTGTCCACGAATCCGGTGTCCTGAAGGGGCGCCGGCCCTGGCGCAGGGAGGCGCGCCCGGACGATGCCATGGTCGCCGACCGCCTCGACCACATCCTCAACGACAACCCGACCGAGCGGCCGGGCGACATCGTCAAGGAAGCCGCGAATTGAGTTTGAACGCCGGATATCGCACCTTTGACTGGCCCGGTCCGGATCAGGAAACAACACCTCACGGAGAAATTGCATGACCCGCACGATCGTCGCTTCGGCGACCAGGGAAATCGTCATCGGCTTCGACCAGCCCTTCTGCGTCATCGGCGAGCGCATCAACCCGACCGGCCGCAAGAAGCTGGCGGCCGAGATGGTCGAGGGCAATTTCGAGACGGTGAAGAAGGACGCACTGGAACAGGTCGCGGCCGGCGCCACCATGCTCGACGTCAATGCCGGCGTCACCGCGGTCGACCCCAATGCCACCGAGCCCGCTTTGCTCGTCCAGACGCTGGAGATCGTCCAGAGCCTCGTCAACGTGCCGCTGTCGATCGACAGTTCGGTCTCGGCGGCGATCGAGGCGGCGCTGAAGGTCGCCAAGGGTCGCCCACTCGTCAATTCGGTCACCGGCGAGGAGGAAAAGCTCGAGGCCATCCTGCCGCTGATCAAGAAATACGACGTACCGGTCGTGGCGATCTCCAATGACGAGACCGGCATCTCCGAAGACCCCGACGTCCGTTTTGAGGTGGCGAAGAAGATAGTCCAGCGCGCCGCCGACTACGGTATTGCCGCGCACGACATCGTGGTCGACCCGCTGGTCATGCCGATTGGCGCGATGGGCACCGCCGGCAAGCAGGTCTTCGCGCTCCTTCGACGCCTGCGCGAGGAGCTGAAGGTCAACACCACCTGCGGTCTCTCCAACATCTCGTTCGGCCTGCCACACCGCCACGGCATCAATGCCGGCTTCATTCCGATGGTCATCGGCGCCGGCATGACCAGCGCGATCATGAACCCTTGCCGCCCGCAGGAAATGGAGGCCGTGCGCGCCGCAAACGTGCTCAACGGCACCGACAGGGATTGCATGACCTGGATCCGCACCTACAAGGATTACAAGCCGGCCGAGGGCGGGCACGCGGCCCCTGCCCCGGTCACCACCGGGCTCGCCGGGGAAGCGTCATCCGGCGGCCGCCGTCGCGGCGGACGCGAGGCACGCATGGCGCGAGGATAGCAGCGAGATTGAACACCGCCGCCAATCTGGACGATCCGCTCGTCCTGTTCATGCCGTCGGGCAAGCGCGGGCGCTTCCCGAAGGGGACGCCTGTGCTCGATGCGGCGCGCGCGCTCGGCGTCTACGTCGAGAGCGTCTGCGGCGGTCGGGCAACCTGCGGCCGTTGCCAGGTCGTGGTGCAGGAAGGCCAGTTCGCCAAGCACAAGATCACGTCGACGCTCGACCATATCTCGCCGGTCGGCCCGAAGGAGGCCCGCTAC
Source organism: Rhizobiaceae bacterium (assembly GCA_023953775.1). Lineage (GTDB taxonomy): Bacteria > Pseudomonadota > Alphaproteobacteria > Rhizobiales > Rhizobiaceae > JAMLJD01. The sequence continues at coordinate 22,564 of JAMLJD010000067.1, forward strand.
GCCGAAAAGCGTGAGCTGAAACCGGGGCGCAGGCTCTCCTGCTCGGCGACGATCGAGGGCGACCTCGTCATCGACGTGCCGCAGGATACGGTTATCAACGCGCAGGTCGTGCGCAAGTCGCCCATCGAGCGAACCATCGAGCGCAATCCGGCGGTCCAGCTTTGCTATGTCGAGGTCGACGAACCCGACATGCACAAGCCGCTCGGCGATCTCGATCGGCTGAAGGCAGTGCTGGAAAAGGACTGGGGCTGGGAAGACCTCCTCGTCTCGCAGCATCTTCTGCCCAAGGTCCAGGGCATCCTGCGCAGGGGCAACTGGGCCGTGACGGCGGCGATCCACCGCGACCTGGAATCCTCGCGTCCGACCATCATCGATCTGTGGCCCGGTTTGCACAACGAGGCCTACGGCATCGCCTGCGACATTGGCTCGACCACCATCGCGATGCATCTGGTGTCGCTGCTGTCCGGCCGCATCGCCGCCTCGTCGGGCCTGTCCAATCCCCAGATCCGCTTCGGCGAGGACCTGATGAGCCGGGTCTCCTACGTGATGATGAACCCCGACGGCCGCGAGGCGATGACCCGCGCGGTGCGCGAGGCGGTCAACGAGCTGACGGCTAAGGTCTGCGCCGAGGGCAATGTCGAGCGCACCGACATCCTGGATGCCGTCTTCGTCGGCAATCCGATCATGCACCACCTGTTTCTTGGCATCGATCCGACCGAACTCGGTCAGGCGCCGTTCGCGCTGGCGGTGTCGGGCGCCGTGCACACCTGGGCGAGCGAGATCGGCCTCGACATCAACAAGGGCGCGCGCGTCTACGTGCTGCCCTGCATCGCCGGCCATGTCGGCGCCGACGCGGCGGGCGCAACCCTGTCGGAGGCGCCGCATCACCAGGACCGCATGATGCTGCTTGTCGATGTCGGCACCAATGCCGAGATCGTGCTCGGCAACCGCGATCGCGTCGTGGCGGCGTCGTCGCCGACCGGCCCCGCCTTCGAGGGCGCGGAGATATCCTCCGGCCAGCGCGCCGCGCCCGGCGCCATAGAGCGCGTCCGCATCGATCCCGAAACGCTCGAGCCGCGCTTCCGTGTCATCGGTTCCGAAAAATGGTCCGACGAGGACGGCTTCGCGGCCGAAGCGGAAAAGGTCGGCATCACCGGCATCTGCGGCTCGGCGATCATCGAGGTCGTCGCCGAGATGTTCCTGACAGGCATCATCTCCGAGGACGGCGTCGTCGACGGCGCGCTCGCCGCCAAAAGCCCGCGCATCGTCCAGAACGGCCGGACTTTCAGCTACCTTCTCCACGAAGGCCAGCACATGATCACCGTGACGCAGAACGACGTCCGCGCGATTCAGCTTGCCAAGGCCGCGCTCTATGCCGGCATCAAGCTGCTGATGGAGAAACAGGGCGTCGACCACGTCGACACGATCCGCTTCGCCGGCGCGTTCGGAACCTTCATCGATCCGAAATACGCCATGGTGCTCGGCCTGATCCCCGATTGCGCACTGTCCGAGGTCAAGGCCGTCGGCAATGCCGCCGGCACCGGCGCGCTGATGGCGCTGCTCAACCGCGACCACCGTCGTGAGATCGAGCAGACCGTGCGCCGCATCGAGAAGATCGAGACGGCGCTGGAGCCGCATTTCCAGCAGCTGTTCGTCAACGCGATGGCGCTGCCCAACAAGGTCGATCCGTTCGAGAAGCTGTCGGCGCAGGTGGCGCTGCCGGCGAGAAGGACCCCGATCGACGATGGCGATGGCGCTGCGACACCGCGCCGCCGTTCGCGTGAGGAACGCGCGGCACGCCGTACGCGTTCTTGACCTGCTGCATTGGTCGCAATCCGGCGGGTTCCCGCAGGTGAAAGCGATCAGGCAGGAAATCCTCATCAATGTCCGTCAGGCCACGGAATCGTACCGCGTCGTATCGCTGTCATGCCCATCGCGGGTGCCTTCGAAGCTTTGATCGCCGGAAGGCCGGGCTGATCGAGGATGCTGCCAAGGGCATCGCCTGAGGCGACGCGCCGTTCCAGCCGTTGGTTTCTAATCCGCCTCGACCGCTTTCAACGCGGACTTGGTGACCGACTGCCGCCAGGTCGCGGCACCGGCCCACGGGTCTTTTTGCGAAAGCAGTTTCTCCATGTCGCCGATGTGGAACAGGTTGGCAGCGTCGAGCGACGCGAGTTCATCCCAGGAGACCGGCGTGGCAACCGGCGCGCCCTTGCGGGCCCGCGTCGAATAGGGTGCGATCGCCGTCGAGCCGCGCTCGTTTCGAAGATAGTCGACGAAAATCCGACCCTTGCGTTTGGCCTTCGACGCCTGTGCGAGATAGCGGTCCGGCTCGTCCCGCGCCAGCAGCTCGGCGAAGCCACGCGCGAACGCCTTGACGTCGGGCCATTCGGCACGCCGCTGCAGCGGCGCGATGACGTGGATGCCCTTGCCACCGGTCACCAAGGCGAC
>JAMLJD010000068.1 GCA_023953775.1 Rhizobiaceae bacterium
CCTGCCGCCAGGCGGCATTGTCTCGTTTCCGTCCCGAACCACGGAACACTCCGGACAATACCGGTCCAGTCCGCCATCGAGCCAGCTTCGCGCAAGTCAGAACGCTTATCCTCGGTCCAATCGGCCTATGCCATGAGGAGAAGTTTCGATGAGCCTTTATGGAATGATGCGCACCGGCGTTTCCGGGATGAACGCCCAGTCCAACCGGCTTGGAACCGTCGCGGACAACATCGCCAACTCCAACACGACGGGCTACAAGCGGGCGAAGACGGAGTTCTCCTCGCTGGTGATTCCGAGCGAAGCGGGCAGCTACAGCTCGGGCGGCGTCAAGGTCTCGATCCGCAACAACATCTCCAAGCAGGGTGTCCTGCAATATACCGGCAACACCAGCGATCTTGCGATCAGCGGCGATGGCTTCTTCATCGTGCAGGACCAGAGTCAGTCGCCGTTCCTCATGCGCGCCGGCTCGTTCGTGCCGGACGGCAACGGCAGGCTGGTCAACGCGGCCGGCTTCTACCTGATGGGCTATTCCAGTGCCGATGGCGATCCTTCCGTCGTCACTAACGGCTTTAACGGCCTCGAAGTGGTCAGCATTGCCAATTTCGAGCTCTCGGCAGAGCCGTCGACGCAAGGCACGTTCACCGCGAACTTCGACGCTGACGAGGCGATCGTTCCGGCCGCCAACCTTCCATCGGCAAATGCCGCGACGGCGGAATATTCGCACAAGTCGTCGATGGTTGCCTATGATGATCTCGGCTCCGAGGTGCTGCTCGACGTCTATTTCACAAAGACGGCGGCGAATACCTGGGAGGTCGCGATCTACAACCGCGCCGACGCCGCACCCGGCACGACCTTCCCCTACACCTCCGCCGCTCTTGCGACCGAGACGCTGGATTTCGACGGAACGACCGGCCGCCTTGCGGCCGCCAGTGCTGATGACATTACGCTCACCATTCCGGGCGGGCAGTCGATGACCATCACTCTTGGCAGCATGAGCCAGTTCGCCAATCCCTACACGGTCTACACCTCGACGGTGAACGGCAATTCGCCGGCGGAAATCGAGTCGGTCGAGATCGCGAGCGACGGTACGGTCTTCGCGCAATATGAAAACGGCTCGACCAAGGCGCTCTACAGGATCCCGCTGGCGACCGTCCAGAGCCCGGACCAGCTTCAGGTCTTGCCGGGCAACGTATACACGCAAGGCTCGGAGTCCGGCGATATTCGGATCGGCTTCCCCAATGAGGGCAAGCTCGGAAGCGTTGTATCGGGTGCCCTCGAGGGCTCCAACGTCGATATCGCCGAAGAGCTCACCGACATGATCGAAGCGCAGCGTAACTACACCGCCAATTCCAAGGTCTTCCAGACCGGTTCCGACCTCCTCGACATCCTCGTCAACCTCAAGAGATAGCCCGGGCTCCGAGGGGCCCGCGAAAGACCGTAAATGTCACTGACCACCGCACTGGGTATCGCGCAGTCCTCACTCTTCAACACGTCGCGTCAGACGAGCGTCGTTTCGAAGAACATATCCAATGCGAACAACCCCAACTACACCCGGCAGACGGCGGTTCTCTCGTCCGCCGCGCCGGGGGCGACGGTGGTCGGCATCCAGCGGGCGGCGAACGAGGCGCTGTTCCGGCACAGCATAAATGCCTCGTCCTCCTACAGCGGTCAGTCCGTGCTCCAGGGCGGTCTCGACAAGCTCGCGCTGTCGGTCAATGGGGTCGACAACCAGACCTCGCTCGCCAAGCTGCTCGGCGATCTTCAGACGGCGATGCAGACTTATTCCGCGCAGCCGTCGAACCGTTCGCTGGCCTCGAACGCGGTCGAAGCCGCGCGGCAGGTCGTTATCGGGCTCAACAACGGATCGCTGGCGATCCAGGCCGAGCGCGCGGCGGCCGACCAGAGCATCGCGACCGCGGTGTCCGATCTCAACACGCTCCTGTCGACATTCAAGTCGGTCAACGCGACGATCATCAACGGTACGCGCAGCGGCGCCGACATCTCGGACGCGCTCGATCAGCGCGACAGCCTGCTGAAGGAGATCTCGCAATATGTCGAGATCAACGCCGTCAGGCGGGCCGACAACGACATGATGCTGACGACCAAGGACGGCACCATGCTGTTCGACGTCATCCCGCGCGAGATAACCTTCCAGCCCAACCTGTCCTACACCGCCGGCATGACCGGCAATCCGATCTACATAGACGGCGTGCCGCTGATCGGCGGCAGCGGCGGCAACACCAGCGCGTCCGGCGAACTCGCCGCCCTGGTCCAGCTTCGCGACACGATCTCGGTCAGCTTCCAGAACCAACTCGACGAGATGGCGCGCGGTCTCGTCACGACCTTCGCCGAAACCGATCCGGCCGGACTCGGTGCGCCGCCCGATGCGCCGGGACTTTTCACCTGGCCGGGCGCGCCGGCTATGCCCGCCGCGGGGACGCTGTCGGCCGGGCTCGCAGCCTCGATCACGCTCAACAGCGCCTTTGACGCGACCGCCGGCGGCAATCCGGAACTCTTGCGGGACGGCGGCGCCAACGGGGCAGGCTATGTTCACAACGCGTCCGGCAGCGCCTCGTTTTCGGATCATCTGCTCGGACTGATCGACAAGCTCGATGCGCCGATCGCGTTCGACCCTGCCGCCGGATTGACCGCTTCGGCGAGTGTGATGTCATTTTCCACGGATTCGGTAGGATGGCTGGAGGGCATGCGCCGCGAGGCGTCGATGGCCATCGAGACGAAGTCCGCCGTGATGCTGCGCACCGAGCAGGCGCTGTCCAATTTCAGCGGCGTCAACATGGACCAGGAAATGGCGATGCTGCTTGAGCTCGAGAATTCCTACCAGGCGGCGTCACGCCTCATATCGGTCGTCGACGAGATGCTGGCGGCGCTGATGGACGCGGTGAGGTAGCGCCATGAAACTCTCCTTCGTCTCCACAAGGTCGATTTCGGATGCGATGCGCTACCAGATGCTGCGCATGCAGTCGGACCTAGCGAAGGCGGACAAGGAGCTTTCAACCGGCCGGCTGGCGGATGTCGGCGTGGTGCTGGGCGTCAGGTCGAGCCAGTCGGTCTCGCTCGCGCGCGATCTCGACCGGCTGAACGGTCTGGTCGATTCCAATGCAGCGATCGCGTCGCGGCTTTCGGCCTCGCAGCAGGCGCTCGAACAACTCGGCAGCGTCGCGCAGGACTTTTTCGCGGCAATCACCGCGAACTCCTCCAGCGGCACCGACCCGAGCGTGCTTCAGGCCGAAGCGCGGGACGCGCTCCAGACCATGGTGGGAATCCTGAATTCGAGCCTCAACGGCGAGTATCTGTTCTCGGGCATCAACACCGACGTCAAACCGCTCAACGTCTACGAGGCCGGTTCGCCCGGAAAGACCGCGTTCGATGCCGCGTTCCTCGGACATTTCGGATTTACGCAGACCGATCCGGCGGCCTCGGGCATCACCGAAGCCGACATGCAGACCTTTCTCGATACGCAGGTCGCGCCCCTCTATGCCGGGGCGGCATGGCAATCGGGGTGGTCGAACGCCACAGACCAGCGGATCGTCAGCCGGATCACGCTAAACGAAACCGTTGAGACGTCGGTCAGCGCCAATATTTTTGGTATCCAGAAGCTCGCAAACGCGGCTGCGACCGTGCAGGAGCTGCTTCAGGGCCAGCTCAACGGCGCGACCCAGGATGTCGTGGTCCAGAGCGCATTCAAGCTCGTCGGCGAGGCGATCGCCGACCTGACGCGCGAGCAGGCCGAACTCGGCATCGTCCAGACGCGGGTCACGAGCGCCAGCGATCGCATCAAGCTGCAGGTCGACCTGTTCACAAACAATATCCGCGATCTCGAAGGCGTCGATCCCTACGAGGTCTCGACGCGCATCTCGTCGCTTATGACGCAGATCGAGACGTCCTACACCCTGACGGCGAGAATCCAGCAACTCAGCCTCGTGAGGTACCTGTAGTGACACCAACCCAGCAGCAGATCCCAACCACCAGACGGTAGCGCGATGTATCAATTCTCCTATGCCGAAATCCAGACCGACTCGGTGGCCGATGCCAAGGATCGCGAAAGGCAATTGCTGACGCGCTCGATCGACCTCCTATGCGCCGCGCGCGACACGGGGGCCGACTCGCTCGAACGGACGGAGGCGGTGCATTTCCTGACCCGGATCTGGACGACCCTCATCCAGGATCTGGGTAGCGAAGACAACGCGCTGCCGGAAGAGCTAAGGGCCAATCTTATCTCGATCGGATTGTGGCTGCTGCGCGAGGCGGAGGAGATCCGCCAGGGACGGTCCGACAATATCGAGGGCCTGATCGAGGTGTCGCAGATCATACGCGACGGTATCCAATGAAGAACACGCTGAAGATATCGCTGAAGGCGAACGAGAAGATCTACGTCAACGGCGCGGTCATCAAGGCCGACCGGAAAGTGTCGCTCGAATTCCTGAACGATGTGCAGTTCCTGCTTGAAAACCACGTGCTGCAGCCGGAACAGGCAACGACGCCGCTCAAGCAGCTCTACTTCATCCTGCAGGTCATGCTGATGAGCCCGCCGGATGCCGGCGAAGCCCGTGCGATGTTCCAGAAGTCGTTTCCGCTGATGCTCGCCTGCTTCTCCGACCCGCAGATTCTGTCGACCCTCAAGCATGTCGACCGCCTCGTGTCGGAAGGGCATGTCTACGAGGCGCTCAAGTCGATCCGCGGCCTCTACTCACTCGAATCCACGATACTCGCCGACGGCGCGGAATCGCCGAAAGCCGCGCCCTATCTCAGGGCGGTAGGAGGATAATCATGTATGTCAGCTCTTCGGCCGCGATCGCCAGCTCCGGCACACAGAACAACGATACGCCGACCGCGAATGTCGACTACCAGGCTTTCCTGAAGCTGCTTGTCGCCGAGATGAAGCACCAGGATCCGACCGAGCCGATGAAGTCGACAGACTACGTCGCGCAACTCGCCTCCTTCTCGCAGGTCGAGCAGTCGGTCCAGCTCAACACCAAGCTCGACCAGCTGCTGCAGACGACCTCGCTGACGCAGGCAGGGGCACTGATCGGCCGCACGATCACCTCTGCCGACGGCGAGGTGACGGGCACGGTCAAGGAGGTGAAGCTCTATTCGGACGGGCTGATGGCGATCCTGGAAGACGGCGGCGAAGCTGCGGTCCTGCCGGGCGTCACCATAAGCTGAGGTCGAGGCCCGACGATGAACGAAGCCGACGCGCTGGACATCGTTCAATATGCCGTATGGACCGTGCTGGTTGCGTCGGGACCGGCGGTTATCGTCGCGATGGTCGTCGGCGTCGGCATCGCGCTCGTCCAGGCGCTGACGCAGGTCCAGGAGATCACTCTGACCTTCGTTCCGAAGATCGTCGCGATCCTGCTCGCGGTGGCGTTTTCCGGACCGTTCGTCGGCGCACAGATCGCGTCGTTCACGAATGTCGTGTTCCAGCGGATCGAGCAGGGTTTCTGACCCGGTCCGGACCCGAGCACATTTTCGCACAAGTTTGACCGCCTAGGCTCTGTTCCGGCGCGGCATGGCCGCGCATCCGGCAGGACGACGAGACCAGAGCGGCAGGAATGGCACTCACCGACAGCATCACCGCCCCCGCGACCCGGAAAAACGGACGCGACGTCGGCTTCGCGATCGGCATCGTCACGATCCTGGCGGTGCTCTTCCTGCCGATCCCACCGTTCCTCATCGATGTCGGCCTGGCGTTCTCGATCGCGCTTTCCGTCCTGATCCTGATGGTCGCGCTGTGGATTCCGAGGCCGCTGGACTTCTCGTCGTTTCCAACGATCCTGCTGGTCGCGACGATGCTCAGGCTGTCGTTCAACATCGCGACGACGCGCGTCATCCTGTCCGAAGGGCACGAAGGCGTGAATGCCGCCGGCTATGTGATCGGCGGCTTTTCCAATCTGGTGATGAGCGGCGATTTCGTCATCGGCCTGATCGTCTTCCTGATCCTGATCGTGGTCAATTTCGTCGTCATCACCAAAGGCTCGACCCGCATCGCCGAGGTCGGAGCGCGCTTCACGCTCGATGCGATCCCCGGCAAGCAGATGTCGATCGACGCCGATCTTTCGGCCGGCATGATCGACGACAAGGAAGCCCAGCACCGGCGCCGCGAGCTCGAAGAGGAAAGCGCCTTCTTCGGCGCCATGGACGGTGCGTCGAAGTTCGTCCGCGGCGATGCCATCGCGGGGTTGATCATCACCGCGATCAACATCGTCGGCGGCATCGCGATCGGCTATGCGCGCCACGACATGGGCTTCGGCGAGGCCGCGGACGTGTTCACCAAGCTGTCGGTGGGCGACGGCCTCGTCAGCCAGATCCCGGCGCTGATCGTGTCGCTCGCCGCCGGCCTTCTGGTCTCGAAAGGCGGTACGCGCGGGTCGGCCGACCAGGCGATCTTCGGCCAGATGAGCGCGTATCCGCGCGCGCTCTATGTCGCGGGCCTGCTGTTGATCCTGCTGGCGCTGATGCCCGGCCTGCCTGCACTGCCGTTCTTCTTCCTGGCGCTGGTCATGGCCAGCGTCGCCTATGTGCTTCCGCAACGCGAGGCGCGCCGGGTGGCGGCGGCCGAGGCCGAGGAGAAGCAGAAGCAGATCAACACCCAGGAAGAAGAGAAGAACTCGATCAAGTCGTCGCTCAAGACGCCCGAGATCGAGTTGTTGATCGGCAAGCAGCTTTCGACGCGCCTGCTTGCCGCGCATCAGGAACTGTCGTTCCGGATGGGCAAGATGCGCAAGAAGTTTGCCGCGCAATACGGTTTCGTGGTGCCGGAAATCCGGCTGACGGACGATTTCGCGATCCAGCCGAAGAGCTACCAGATCAAGGTTCACGGCACGGTGGTGGCGGAGTACCAGATGCGTGTCGGCGAGATCATGGTGCTGCTCGGCAACAGCCAGGCGCCGGACATGCCGGGCGAGGAAGTTCGCGAGCCGGCCTTCGGCATGCGCGCCTTCTCGGTGCCCGAGACATTCTCGGAGGATCTGAAGCGCGAGCAGTTCTCCTTCGCGGACAACATGTCCGTGTTGCTCACGCATCTCTCCGAGGTGATCCGCAACAACCTGCCGCAGCTCCTGTCCTACAAGGACATGAAGGCGCTGATCGACCGGCTCGATCCGGAATACAAGAAGCTGGCCGAGGAAATCTGTACCTCGCACATCACCTATCCGGGCCTGCAGGCGGTGCTGAAGCTGCTTCTGGCCGAGCGCGTCTCGATCCGCAACCTGCACCTGATCATCGAGGCGATTGCCGAGATCGCGCCGCATGTCAGGCGCACCGAACAGATCGTCGAGCATGTCCGCATCCGCATGGCGCAGCAGATCTGCGGCGATCTTTCGGAAGGCGGCGTCCTCAAGGTGCTGCGGCTCGGAAACCGTTGGGACCTCGCGTTCCACCAGAGCCTCAAGCGCGACGGCAAGGGCGAAATCCGCGAGTTCGACATCGATCCGCGCCAGCTCGAGGAGTTCGGGCAGGAGGCCTCGAAGGCGATCCGCGCGCAACTCGACGCCGGGGAGCGCTTCGTGCTGGTCACTGCGCCGGATGCGCGGCCCTATGTGCGCATGATCATCGAGCGTCTCTATTCGACCCTGCCGGTGCTCAGCCATGTCGAGATCGCCAAGGGCGTGGAGATCCGCGTCCTCGGATCCGTCTCCTGAGTTTGCGCGGCGATGATCGAGACGGCGATCCTTGCCGCCTTTCTCGCCTTCTGCCGCATCGGCGGCTGCTTCATGCTGATGCCGGGCTTCGCGAGCGTTCGCGTGCCGATGCAGGTTCGCCTGTTCATCGCCGTGGCCGCGACGCTGGCGCTGCTGGCGACGATGTGGGACACCATCGCGCCGGTGGTCGACAGGCGCCCGGATCAGCTCGCGCGCCTCGTCGCGTCGGAGGTGATGATCGGTGCGCTGATCGGGCTGATGGCGCGGCTCTACGTCCTGGCGCTGCAGTTCATAGGCTCGGGAATCGCTATGATGACCGGCTTCGGCGGCATGCTGGGGCCTGCTATCGAGGAGGCGGAGCCGCAGGCGGCCCTTGCCGCGATCATCTCCTTCTCAGCGCTGCTGCTGCTGTTCGTCTTCGATTTCCATCATCAGATCGTTCGCGCGCTGATCCTGTCGTACCGGCTTGCGCCGATCAGCGGCACGTTCGATCCGGCCTCCGCACTGACCGATCTGACCGACACGCTTTCGGAGTCCTTTCTGGTGGTGCTGCGGCTCGGCAGCCCTTTCGTCGCCTACGGCATACTGGTCAATCTGGCGACCGGCTTCATCAACAAGCTTTCGCCCCAGATTCCGGTCTACTTCATCTCGCTGCCATTCGTGATCACCGGCGGTCTGGTACTCGTCTATTTCGCGATTCCGACCATGCTCAGCCTCTTCGCGGACGGGTTCGTGCCCGTCACCATCGGACGGTAGCAAAATGAAGGACCGCCGCGATCGGCTGAAGAAGCTGGTGCATGTCCAGGAACAGCTCAAGGCTGTGCACGAGATGAACCGTGCCGGCCATCTGTTCCGCGCCAGGCAGGCGGAGGAGGAGGCCCGCGACATCGCCGCGCGCTTCGACCAAGCGGACTCGCTGTCCGATCTCTTCCCCGAACTCTACCATCGCCGCGTCGGGCAGGCGACGGCGCGCCAGCGCGAAAGCGACGGCATGGCGCGCGACGAGGCGGGCAGGATCGCCATGGCGATCGCGCGCACCAACATGGTCGAACGGGCCTATCGCGAAGCCGCGCGGCTGGTCGAGCGGGACGACGAGGACAAGGAGCGGCTGGAAATCGTCGAGCGTTCGCTGCGCAAGGGCTCGTAAGCCTGCGGCAAGCTTGTCGCGCGATAAAGGTACGCGACGAAACACGATCGGAGTTCACGGTTGGCGATCTCTCCTCCCAGCGACATCGTAATGGACGTCGTCAGGGCCGCGGAGCCCGACGCGGTGGCAACGGCGCGCGCCGGCCTCGAAAAGGCGAGCCGGTCGGCCGGAGTCCCGGCCTTCTCCATGGCGGAAGGCGCGGGGCCGGCATCGTCGACACCGGCAAGAACGACCTCTGTAGACGATCCGAAGAAGAAGCCCTTCGTCGAATTCGAGGCCATGGTGCTGCAGACCTTCCTGCAGTCGATGCTGCCGAGCGATTCGGAGTCCGTCTACGGTTCGGGGCTGTCGGGCGACATGTGGAAATCGCTGCTCGCCCAGGAGATGGGCAAGGCGATGGCGCAGACGGGCGGCATCGGCATCGCCGACAAGGTCGCTGCGGATTTCTATCGCGAAGGCGAGCGCGTTGTTCCGGTTGCCGGAGTCGATCGCGATCCGGCCACGCCGGAGAACGACAGGCAGGACATGCTGGCCACGGCGCTCGTCCAGGAACTGCAGCGTTTGACGAGCAGGCATATCGGCGCCGGGCAGCTCGACGAGAACCAGCGCGGCGGTATCTGACCGGCCGATGTCACAGGAAGGCAAGACGATGTCCGAGTTGGCCCTTTACTCCGAGACCCTGGCGACCATACCGCCGCGCCCGTCCATCGGAGCCGCGACACCGGCCAGTCTTTCGGCTGTCATCGGCCGGATCGAGGAAACGATCGACGCCGAGACGACGGCAATCCGCACGGATCCGTCCTTCGACCTCAAGGCATCGAATGCGCGCAAGAGCCGTGGGCTCTATGAACTCAACAAGGCGATCCGGGCCACACGGCCCGAGGAACTCGACGCGTCTCATCGGGCCGGATTGGAACGGCTCAGGGAGAAGCTCAAGATCAACGAAGCAGCCATCCTTGCGCATCTGAGCGCGGTGGGCGAGGTCGCGGCGCTCATCCAGAACGCGATCCAGCACGCGGAAGCCGACGGGACCTATTCCTCTTCCGGCTTCGGCGGGACATACGGCGAATGATCAAGTTCATCGTCGCAGCGCTGTGGATCGTGGCGGCCGCGATCGGCGCCGTCTTCTATTCTTTCCAGAGCACACAGACCAGTGTGCAGGCCGTCGAGGCACCGGAGTTCTTCGGCGGGCTCGACTACGTCAAGACCGAGGTCATCACCGTGCCGGTGCTGAAGAACGGCAGGGTCGACGGCTATTTTCTCGCCCGCCTCGTCTACACCGCCGAGCCGGAGAAGCTGAAGGCATTGTCCCTGCCGGCGGAGTCGCTGCTGATCGACGAGGTTTACTCCTACCTGTTCTCGAACCCGCTGATCGACTTCTCGGCGGTCAAGACGCTCGATGTCGACGCGCTACGGAACGGCGTTGCCGAGAGCATAAACAAGCGCGTTGGCGAGAAGCTCGTCCATGAGGTGCTCGTCGAGCAGGTCGACTATCTGAGCAAGGAAGACATTCGCGACAACCAGTCGCGACGGCGCGACCCGCGCGGCTGACGCGTCAGTCGATCAGCCCGGCGCGAAGCGCCTTGGCGACGGCGTGGGTGCGGTTGGTGGCGTTGAGCTTGTGGCCGCTGCTGGTCAAATACTGATTGGCGGTGTTGGCCGACAGGCCGAGCTGGTCGGCGATCTCCTGGCTGGTGAGGCCGCCTGCCGTTAGTCGCAGACATTCGATCTCGCGTCGCGACAGGCGAACGGTTCCGGTCGCAGAACTCGGGTGCAGCCGCGACAGGACGGCAAACAGCGCGAGGCAACGCTGGTGGACCTCGCAGGCGACGCGATCGGACAGGATCAGATCCTCGCCGGCAAAGACTGCAAGGCCGTCCGCGTGGCCTTCGGACATCAGGGGATACGCGATTGCCAGTGGCAGGTCGGCGACCGGGTCGATGCGCTTGGCCCAGCGCAGCCTTTCCATCATCAGGACGGCATGGCTCGTCAGGTCGCGCCGCGACCACCAGCAGGGTATGGGTGACATCGAGGGAAGGCGCACCAGCCGGTCGTCCATGCCGGCGGCGAGCCGGCTGGCGAGGCCGGAGACACCCGGATAGTCACCGTCGACTATCGGCTCGGGCGCGCCGCTTGCCGGTATGAGCACGAATGCGAAGTCCGATGCGCCGATTTCCTCGGCGATGCGCCGGCATTTGCGGACGATGTCGGGCAACGTCTCGAAGCTTGGAAATTCTGCGATGCGGCTCGACCTGGAGGCCATCAGGTGATCGTCTCGACGTGCCGGGCGCGGCGAGCGTTCATTCAGATAAGCCCCGCGCGTATCAGGGCCGCTATCGCCATGGGGCGGTTGCGTACCGACAACTTCTTCACCGCGTGCGCGACATAGCTGTTCACGGTGTTGGGCGACACTTCGAGAATCCCGGCGACCTCGTCCGTGGTCTTGCCGTGGGACACCCAGCGCAGGCATTCGCGCTCGCGCTCGGAGAGCATCTCGCATGTGTCGGACGCGCACGGCGCCTCTCCGCGCTCCGACAAATGATAGCTCGCCATGACCTGGAACCGCGGCAGGGCCGCCTTGTCGAGATGTCCTGTCCGGCCGCATGACAGCAGCGCGACGAGCTTCGCGCCGCCAGAGCGCAGCTTGAGGCAAGTGAATTCGTGGTGGCCGTGGTCGCGGAGCGCCGCTGCCTCGGCAGCAGACAGCAGGCCGTTCTCCGTTACCAGCTCGAACGGCTCGAAGATGTGCGCCGCGGCTCCGAACCCGGAGACCAGGCTGCTTTCGGCAATCCGCACAAGCGCATCGCGCCCGACATCCAGCACCGCGTCGAATGTCCAGTCGGCGGCCACGATGCCGCTGTCGCCGTGACGTCCCGCGACGTCGATGACGATGTAGTGGTCGGCACCCGCCTCCCGGGCGAACCGGGGCAGCGCCAGGCGGTGTTCGATGCGCTCCGCCCGCGGTTCGAGCGCGGTCAGCGGAGCATTCAGGGTCGCGAGATGTGTCAATGTCCGAATCGCTCTCGGTCAGAATCGCTCTGGTTCCGGCCGCGATGGCGCGCGGCCGCCGGTCTCTCCAACAGTTTCGGAAACGCTTACTATGCGCAGGCGCCGGACACCCGGCGAATCACCACGACGGTATGTAAGCTTTTGAGTCGGGTCAAGAATCCATAAAGCCGTCATGCGGCTCCGCTAGGGGATGCCCCGGCGCCCGACAAAGCCGGGCGGTTTGCGTGCATGCGATAAGCGTGCAATCTCCTTCCCGACCGAAGACAGGAACTCCCATGACGATCAGAAATCTCGAATATGTGGTCGCTCCGCGTACGCTGGCCGTAGTCGGCGCGTCGGTTCGCGAGGGCGCGGTAGGCCGGGTGGTGATGGAGAACATCGTCGCGGCAGGCTTCGAGGGCGAGATCTGGCCGGTCAATCCGAAGTACCGCGAGGTGGCGGGGCTGAAATGCTACGCGCGCGCGGCCGACCTGCCCGGAGCGCCGGACCTCGCGGTCATCGTGACTCCGCCGGCAACGGTGCCCGACATCGTATCGCAGCTGGGCGAGAAGGGCGGGAAGGCCGCGGTCGTGATCACCGCCGGCCTGACGAAGGGAAACGGCCTGCGCCAGAAGATGCTCGACGCGGCCAAGCCGCATATGTTCCGCATCATCGGCCCCAACACGCTCGGACTGATGATCCCGCCGATCAGGCTCAATGCCGGGTTCGCGCATATGGCGGCGCGCGAGGGCGGGATCGCGCTCCTGTCGCAGTCCGGCGCAATCGCTACGTCGCTGATCGACTGGGCGGCGGAGAACAATCTCGGCTTCAGCCACATCGTGTCGCTGGGCGACATGGCGGATGTCGACGTCGCCGACTGGCTCGACATGCTGGCGGGCGACGCCCAGACACGCGCCATCGCGATGTATCTCGAAACGATCCCAAATCCGCGCAAGTTCATGTCGGCGGCCCGCGCCGCGGCGCGCATCAAGCCGGTGATTGCTATCAAGTCCGGTCGTCACGAGGCCGCCGCCAAGGCCGCCGCGACCCATACAGGCGCGCTGTCCGGCGCCGATCGCGTAGTCGATGCGGCGCTGCGCCGGGCCGGCATCCTCAGGGTCGAGGGTTTGGCCGAACTGTTCGATGCGGCCGAGACGATGGCGCGCTTCGCGCCGCTGCCGCGCACCCGCGTCGGCATCGTGACGAATGGCGGAGGGGCGGGCGTGCTCGCCGTCGACCAGCTCGTCGACTGTGAGGGCGAACTGGCGGAGCTGTCCGAAGATACGATCGCACGGCTGAACAAGGTGCTCCCCGACACCTGGTCGCACGCGAACCCGGTCGACATTATCGGCGATGCACCGGCCGAGCGCTATCGCGCTGCCGTCGAGGCGGTGGCCGAGGATCCCGGCACTGACGCGCTTCTGGTCCTGAACTGCCCGACGGGGCTGGCCTCACCGGTGGAGGCCGCGACGGCCGTGGCGGACCTCGCCGACGGCGGCAAGGTGAACGGCAAGCCGGTGCTGACCTGCTGGCTCGGCGAGCACACCGCGCGCGCCGGCCGGCGCATCCTGCAGGATGCGGGCGTGGCAAGTTTCGAGACACCCGCCGACGCCTCCACCGCCGTCGCCTATCTCGGCGACTGGGCCAAGGCCCAGAAGGCGCTGATGCGCGTGCCGTCGAGCCGCAGCGAGGACGTCGCCGGCGACCGCGATGCGGTGCTGGCGATCTTCCGCGGCGCGGCAACGGAAGGCCGTGCGATGCTGACGGAGCCGGAGGCCAAGGCGGCGCTCGCGGCCTATGGAATCGACGTGCCCGCGACGGTCGTCGCGCACTCGCCCGCCGAGGTCGAGACGGCCGCGGCGAAGATGCTCGAAAGCCATGAGCGCGTCGTCGTCAAGCTGATGTCGAAGGCGATCTCGCACAAATCAGACGTGGGCGGCGTCGTGCTCAACATCGAAAGTGCGGCCGGTGCGCGCGAGGCGGCGGAAGGCATCGAGGTCCGTGTCGGCAAGGCGCAGCCCGAGGCCGACATCGCCTATGCGGTGCAGCCAATGATCCGCAGGCCGAAGGCGCAGGAGCTGATCCTCGGGGTCAGCCGCGACCCGATCTTCGGGCCGGTGATCCTGTTCGGCGCCGGCGGCACTGCCGTCGAGGTGATGGACGACACGGCCATCGCGCTTCCGCCGCTGGACGATGTGCTTGCCGGCGACCTGATCGACCGGACGCGCATCGGCAGGCTGCTTGCCGGATATCGCGACCGCAAGCCGGCCGATCGCGGCGCCATCGTCGCGGCGCTCAATGCTATGTCGCAGATGATCGTCGACTTTCCCTGCATCGTCGGCATGGACATCAATCCGCTGCTGGCGGATCCCGACGGCACCATCGCGCTCGATGCGCGCGTCGAGATCGATCCCGCCGCCGTGGACCAGCCCGGTCCGAATGCCGATCTGGCGATCAGGCCCTATCCGTCCGGATGGGAGACGGACATCGAGCAGGACGGCATCGGGTTTCACATCCGGCCGATCAAGCCGGCCGACGTCGCGCTCTACCCACGGTTCCTCGACAAGGTGTCGGCGAGCGACATCCGCCTGAGATTCCTCGCGCCACGCCGTTCCTTCAGCGACGAAATGCTGTTGCGGCTGACGCAGCTCGACTACGACCGCGACATGGCGTTCGTCGCGCTGTCGCACGAAGGTGGCGAGCTGGCCGGCGTCGGGCGCCTGTCCTGCAGTCCCGACAAGCGGTCGGCGGAATTCGCGCTTCTGGTGCGGACCGACCTCCAGGGCCACGGCCTCGGCTGGGCGCTGCTTGCCAGGATCATCGACTATGCCAGGGCGGAAGGCGTGGAGACGATCGAGGGCAATATCCTGTCTGACAACACGCGGATGATCGAGATGAGCCGCGAGTTCGGATTCGAGATCACGCGTCATCCCGACGAGGCCGGCGTGAGCCTGGCCACGCTGGCGCTCGGCTGAGCCGCTCTACCGCTGCAGCGTCTCCACATAGGTGGTGAGCTCGTGAATGCGCTCGGTGGTGACGATCTCGCCACCGCTCGGCCCGTAGGTTGCGACGTCCTCGTCGATGAACTGCCGGCCCCAGACCGGCATGTCGCGTTCCCCGTGACCCGGCACGATGTAGCGGCCGTCGATCGTGGCGAAGACTTTCCAGTAGGGGAAGCTGCCGCCATTGCGTTCGGCGATCCGAGTCAGGTCGGCCGGCGGCGTGTTCAGAACCTCCGCCATCGGGCCGTCGCCGTGCCCGTCGGTCCCGTGACATGCGGCGCAGGAATTCAGGAACTCGGCCTGTCCGTACGTCATTTCCTGCGCTTCGGCCGAAAGGCCGGCGGCAAGGAAGATGGCGAGAGTCGCGGCGCATGTCTTTGCCATTGCTGGTCTCCGTACTGGAATACGGAAAGACTGCGCCCGGTCCGGACCGCCGTCCTTGACCCCGATCAAGTATCAGGCGCGGCGCTCGATCCAACGCCAGAGATAGGGGGCGTGACCCGTCTCGACATGGATTCGGGCGACGTCGGCGGCCGTGCGATGGAGTAGGGCGACGACGCCGCAGGCCTGGCATGCGGCCGACGGGCTGCCCGCCTCGAGGTCCGCCACCGTCATCTCGGCGACCAGCTCGTGCATCGCTGGTCCGGCGATGTCGAGGGCCATCCAGCTGTCATCGGCGGGCGACACGGCGTATCCGCGCGGGTTCCAGCCGGTGTGGATTTCCGATTGTGTTGAAGAAACGATGAGCGCGCGGTCGCGCCCGATGCGCAGCGCATATGCCGCGTCGCCGCAGATCTGCCAGAGGCCGATGCCTTCGGTAGTCAACCCATGGTCGGTCATCGCGGCCGCGATGTCACCGCTGACGAGCAGCCGCGACAGGGGCAGCGCGGGCCGAGCCACCCACCCGTCGCCTTCGAGCGCAGCCGTTCGCCAGTCCGGCGGTGGTGTCCATTTGGTCGCGGCGTCGTAGCCGGGGCGGAACTCAGCCATTGATCCGGGCTCCCTCGGGGTCGAAGGCGCAGGCCGGCGCGATCGTCGCGCGCATGGTGCGGCCGAGATGGACGAGCTCGATTTGCTCGCCGATACGCGACAGGCCGCGCTCGATCAGCGCCAGCGCTATCGGCCGGCCGAGCGTCTGCGACATGTAGCTCGACGTCACGAAGCCAATGGACCGCCTGACGCCGTCGCGCGTCGCGACACCGTGCGCGCCGACGGGCAGCGGTACATTTTCGTCCACGGCCACTAGTCCGACACCCTGCTGCCGGTCGTCGCGCAACGCGTTGTCGGTGAACAGCGAGCGCTTGCCGACGAACTCGCCCTTGCGCCTGTCGCGCGGCGCGGTGATGCCGAGATCGTGCGGCATGGTCGTGCCGTCGGTGTCCTTGCCGGCGATGATGAAGCCTTTCTCGGCGCGCATCAGAAGTAGCGCTTCCGAGCCGAGCGCGACCGCGCCGAGCGGCCGTCCGGCCTCGGTCATGGCTGCCAGCAGGGCGGCGGCCTTCGACTGCGGCACCGAGACTTCATAGGACCGGTCGCCGGTGAAGGAGACACGTGCCAGCCGCGCCGTAGTGCCGTCGAAACGGCACTCGGCGAACGCCATATGCGGCAGCGCGTCGTCTGCAAGGTCGACGCCGAGGCCGAGTGCGGCGACGAGGTCGCGTGAGCGCGGCCCGGTTGCCGTCAGCGTCGCCCAGTGCGGCGTCGAATTGTGCACGAAGACGCGCGCCGGATCGAACCGGTCCTGCCGCCATTCCTCCAGCCGCGCGGTGACGCCGGCGACATGGCCTGAGGAGCAGGAGACGATGTAATGCTCGTCCGAGACCTTCGAGACCACGCCATCGTCGTAGATCACGCCGCTCTCGGTCAGCATGAAGCCGTAGCGGATGCGTCCCGGCTTCAGTGTCGAGATCGTATGATAGGAGTTGTAATCGACCAGCGCTCCCGCGTCCGGGCCGATCACCTCGATCTTGCCCAGCGGCGAGGCATCGAGAATGCCGACCGTCTCGCGCGATCTGAGCGCCTCGCGCGCGATCTCGTCCTCGGCCTTGCCGGTGCCGAACCAGGCCGGCCGCAGCCAGCCGCCATATTCGCGGAACACCGCACCGGTCTTGCGGTACTCGTTTTCGAGCGTGAGGCGGCGCACCGGATTGAACAGCTCGCCGCGCCGTCGCCCTGCGACCACCGTCAGCGGCACGGGGACGAAGGGCGGCCGGTAGGTGGTCGTGCCCGTCTCGGCGATGGTCCGGCCGGTGACGGCCGCCATCGCGGCAAGGCCATTCATATTCGAGGTCTTGCCCTGGTCGGTCGCCATGCCGAGCGTGGTGTAACGCTTCAGATGCTCGACCGAGCGGAAGTTCTCGCGTGCTGCCAGCTCGACATCCTTCAGTGTGACGTCATTCTGGAAGTCGATCCACTGGCGTCCCGGCTTCCCCGGAACCGGCCATGCCGGTTCGATCGCGTGCGCTTCATCAGGGCTGGCAGGAGAGGGCGGCGCATCCTTTCCACCACCTGCCGCGTGACCCTCGGCAAGCGCGCCCGACAGGCCGAAAACTCCATTCGCCGCGCCGACGACCACCATGCCCGGACGGAATGCAGCCGGAATGAAGGCCGCGATTTGGTCGTCATAGCGCAGCTTGCCGCCGGCCTGGCAATGGAGATGCACGGTCGGCGTGTAGCCACCCGAGACGAGCAGACAATCGCATTCGAGCCGCTGGCCACCGATGTTCACTGCCTCGACGCCATCGCGGCCGTGGACGGCGTCGATGGTTGCGCCTGCGAGGCGCGTGATTGCGTCTGCCGATGCCGGCGGTGCCGCGCGCGTGTCTGCCACCGTCACCTCTGCTCCAGCAGACCGTAGCGCTTGGGCGACGAAATAGGCGCGGTCGTTGTTGGTGGCGAGCACGATCCTGCTGCCGACCAGCACGCCGTGAAGTTTCAGATAGGCGAGGGCCGCTTCCGCCGACATGATGCCGGGGCGGTCATTGTCGGGAAACACCAGCGGGCGCTCGATCGCGCCGGCCGCGACGACGACCGTCTTAGCCCTGATCTGCCACAGCGCGTCCGGCTTTCCCTCGCGGCGCTGCCATGCCGACACCAGCCCGTGGTCGTAGACGCCGAAGGCGGTCGTCCGCGTCAGCACAGTGTGACCGGCGCGACGGAGGTCGGCGACGATACCCGATGCCCACTCGGTGCCCGACATGCCGTCGATCGTCGCATCGTGGAGCCGCAGGCTGCCGCCCGGCTCGGTCTGGTCGTCGACCAGCATGACCGACTGTCCGGCGGCCGAAGCGGCACGCGCGGCGGCGAGGCCGGCGGGGCCGGCGCCGACCACGAGCACGTCGCAGCGCGCCGCGATCTGCGGGCAATCGGCGGCCGGTCGGTTGTCCAGGTCGAGCCGGCCAAGGCCGGCCATGGCGCGGATGCGCGGCTCGAACAGATGCCAGTCGGGCCAGATGAAGGTCTTGTAGTAGAAGCCGGCCGGGATGAAGCGCGAAAAACCGTCGAGGAAGCCGTTGCGGTCGTGCGCGGCCGTCGGGCTGGCATTGACCGACCGCACATCCATCCCGTCCTGAAGCGGCTCGGTCGTAGCGCGCAGGTTGGGCGTGGTCCGGCCATTCACTGTCACGTCGACCAGCGCATTGGGCTCCTCGGCGCCGTAGCCGAAGATGCCGCGCGGCCGGTGATATTTGAAGCTGCGGCCGACGACGCGTACCCCGTTGGCGAGCAGGGCTGACGCGATGGTGTCGCCGGCGATGCCCGTCATGGCGCGGCCGTCGAAGGTAAAATGCAGGCCGGGGCCGGTAGGGGTCGGGATGCGGCGGGCGGTCACGGTTCGCCCTTTCGAAGCGATTGCGACCCGGTCACCTCGTGGGTGACGGTGTCGCGCTCGAGCAGGAAGAACTCACCGCAGGTCTCGTGCACCCAGATCTCGCGCGAGGGCCCTTTCGGGTTCTTCTTCGCATGCAGATAGCGCGCCCAGTCCGCCGCGCTGACATCGGCCGCCGGCTCGGGCCGCGTCTTGCCGGCCTCGGCGCCGAAGTGGAACTCGGTCTCGGCGCGCAATCCGCAGAAGGGGCAGGGAAACAGCTGCATCGGTCCCGCTCCCTAATGCGCGATGCCGGAACCGGCGGCTTCGTCGATCAGCCTGCCGGTCGCGAAGCGATCGAGGTCGAAGGGCCGGCTGATCGCGTGATGGTCGCCGGTCGCCATCAGATGCGCCAGAAGCACGCCGCCGGCCGGGATCGACTTGAAGCCTCCGGTGCCCCAGCCGCCGCTCATGTAGAGCCCGGGCATGGGCGTCGGGCCGATGATCGGCGAGGAATCCGGCACGACGTCGACATTGCCGGCCCATTGCCGCATCAGCTTCAACTGGCCGAAGGAGGGGAACATCTCGAGCAGGCCGGACAGTACGGTGCGCTGCATCGGCGGGTTGCCGCGCTGGGCGTAGGAGGGCACCCGATCGAGGCCGCCGCCGACCACGATCTCGCCCTTGTCGGACTGGAACAGATAGGTGCCTGTGCCGAGATAGAGCACCACCGTGTCGAGGCAGGGCTTGACCGGCTCCGAGACCATCGCCTGCAGCGAGTAGGACTGGATCGGCAGGTCGAAGCCCGCGAGCCCGGCCAGAACGCCCGAATTTCCGGCGACGGCCATGCCCGTCACTCCGGCGCGGATCGTGCCGCGGCTTGTCTCGACGCCGGCGCAACGTCCGTTCTCGACCAGAAAGCCGGTGACCTCGCAGTTCTGGATGATGTCGACGCCCGCCCGGTCGGCGGCACGCGCATAGCCCCAGGCGACCGCGTCGTGGCGGGCGACACCGGCGCGGCCCTGCCACACCCCGCCGAAGACCGGGTAGCGCGCGTCGTCGCCACGATTGAGCAGTGGCGCCCTCTCGAAGACTTGTTCGGGGCCAAGCAGTTCGGCGTCGGTACCGTTGATCTGCATCGCGTTGACGATGCGCGAGGCGATCTCCATCTCGCCCTCGGAATGGGCGACGGTGACCACGCCACGCTGCGAGAACATGACGTTGTAGTTGAGCTCGCGCGACAGCCCCTCGTAGAGCTTCAGCGCATAGTCGTAGAGCGCGACGCTCTCGGGGTAGAAATAATTGGACCGGATCGTGCTGGTGTTGCGGCCCGTGTTGCCACCCCCGAGCCAGCCCTTCTCGATCACCGCGACATTGGATATGCCGTGGTTCTTTGCGAGATAATAGGCCGTGGCGAGGCCGTGTCCGCCGCCGCCGATCACCACCGCGTCATAAGCCGGTTTCGGTTCCGGGCTGCGCCATGCCGGCTTCCAGCCTTTCTGGCCGGTGAGGCCTTGCTGGAAGAGCGAAAGGGCGGAATAGCGTTGCGGCATTTGTCATGAAGCTGGGTGGAGCGGAGGCCGACACTGTGTCCGTCCGGCCGTCGCTTGTCGAGGACGATAGCGTCACCTTCGGTCGCTATCGCGACGGTCGGCCTTCCATCGATACAGCATCCGGCACTGCAAGGTCGATAAAGAACGGTTTCCCTTCATAGGCCTCCGCGCCGCGCCCGATCGCGGCAATCGCTTCGATCATCCTGCCTCCGCGTGACAACAGCCTGTCGGCATGGGCGACGATAAGCGGGTTGGGCGTCGCCGATGGCGCGCGCCTGCGCAGTTCGCGGGCCAGTTCCGCCTCGTCGAGATCGGGACGGAGCGCTGCGGCGATGGCGTAGGCGGCGGCGGTGGAGCGACTGATGCCGGCGAAGCAGTGGATCACCAGCGGCGCACTGCGATCCCACAGCCGGCCGAAATCGAGGATCGCCCGCACATGGTCTTCGCTCGGCGCGACGAAGCCGTCGCGCGGTTCGGCGATGTCGTGCATCGACAGATGCAGGAGCTCGCTCTCGGCAATCGCGGCCGGCCGCGTGAACACGGAATCGACCGACAGCAGCGTGATCATGCGGCGGGCGCGGGTCGCTTCCAGCGTCGCGTCGAGTTGCGAGAGAGGGGTGACGTGGATCCTCACCGCCGCGCATTCCCGCGCCATGCGGCCAGCGCCCGGGCGAGGTGCTCGAACGCTTCGTCGCCGCCCGGCAGGCCGAAGCGCAGCGCTTGCCGGTCATGAGCGAAGCTGCGGACCAGAATACCGCGCCGGCCGAGATGCCTGAAAAGTTCGGACGCATCGGGCGTGCGCAGGAAGCGGTAGAGGCTGGTGCCTCCGGCGGCTGTCAGACCGGCGCTGGCGAGCAGAGCATCGAGTTGCGCCGCCGCGCCGGCGAGCCGGGCGCGCATCTCCTTCTGCCAATCGAGGTCCGACAGAGCGGCGATGCCGATCTCGAGCGCCGGACCCGACACCGCCCAGGGACCGAGGCGCGCCCGCAGGCGTCCGACCAGTTCGCGGGGACCGATCGCGAAGCCCAGCCGCAACCCGGCGAGGCCGAAGAACTTGCCAAACGAGCGCAGCACCACGAAGCCGCCGCGTTCGGCCTCCGCGACCAGGCTCGCCTCCGCCGGCCCGACATCCATGAAGGCTTCGTCAACGACGAGAAGGCCGCCTTTCCGGTCGAGATGCGCGGCCAGATCGAGCAGCGCGGCCTTTTCGTGCAATCTACCGTCCGGATTGTTCGGATTGACGACGACGGCGAGATCGGCCGCCGCGAGTTGGTCGAGGTCGGCGCATTCGCTCACCGCGTGGCCGGCGAGTGCGGCGGCCCGGCGGTGTTCGGCATAGGTCGGCGACCAGATGGCGGCCCGACCCGGCGGCATGAGGCCTGCCACCAGCGGCAGCAATATCTGCGTGCCGGGTGCCGCTACAACAAGATCGGGCGACGGCGCGCCATAGGCGTGCGCGGCGGCCTCCGTCAGCTCGCGCAGCCGGGCGTCCTCCGGCAGGCGGGAAAAGGCGCTGGCCGGAATGTCGCCGGTCGGATAGGGATGCGGGTTGATGCCGGTGGAGAGATCGAGCCACGGTTTCGGCGCGTCGGGAAACAGTCGTTCGGCGCGCGCAAGGCTGCCGCCGTGATCGGTCACCTCGTCCAATGGAGCATTCTTCCCGCCCATCATGTTCGCGCAGCTAGCAGTCATGGCGATGCTCTTCGAGCTGGCGGTCGGTTATCCGCAGCCCGTCTACCGCGCCATCGGCCATCCGGTCACCTGGATCGGCGGCCTGATCGCGCTGTTGGATGCCAAGTTCAATCGCCCGGAGATGAAATCCCGGCGCCGCCGTCTCGCGGGCGTGGCGGCGCTCGTCTTGCTCGTGGCGCTCACCGGCGCTGTCGCGGCGGCGGTCCAGTGGATGCTGGGGCCCGGCATCGGGCTCGTGGCGACCGCGATCCTCGCCAGCACGCTGATCGCGCAGCGCAGCCTGGGACGACACGTGCGCGATGTCGCCGATGCGCTGGAGGATCAGGGCATCGAGGCGGGCCGGCAAGCCGTGTCGCAGATCGTCGGGCGCGACACTGCCGTGCTTGATGAAGCCGGCGTCTCGCGGGCGGCGATCGAGAGCCTGGCCGAGAACTTTTCCGACGGCGTGACCGCGCCCGCCTTCTGGCTCGCGGTCGCGGGGCTGCCCGGCGCCGCGGTCTACAAGGCGGTGAACACCGCAGACAGCATGATCGGCCACCGCACCGAGAAGCATGAGGCCTTCGGCTGGGCCGCGGCGCGGCTCGACGACCTCATCAACCTGCCGGCCTCGCGCCTTACCGCGCTTCTGATCGTCGCGGCCGCACGGCTCGACCGCGACGCCGATGCCGGCCGCGCCTGGGCTGCGGTGCGCGGCGATGCCCGCCGGCACCGTTCGCCCAATGCGGGCTGGCCGGAAGCCGCGATGGCCGGTGCCCTGGGCCTGTCGCTTGCCGGGCCGCGCAGCTATGGCGGCGTGACGGTCGCCGATGCCGAGATGGGCGCGGGCGGACGCCGCGAGGCCACGGCCAACGACATTCGCCGCGCGCTGCGCCTCTACCGCATCGCCGATGCGATGCTGATCGCCGTGATCGGGGTCGTGGCGGCCGTGCTCATGCTGCATGGCTGAGCAGCCCGTCGACGTCGAGATGCGTTTCGAGATGGTTCGCCAGCGCATCCAGCGTTGCCTCGACCTCCGCCTCGTAGTTCAGCTCCGACGCCGTACCGCCGAGCTTTTCGAGCCATGACCGGCGCTGCGCGTCGTCGGCGAAAAATCCGTGAATGTAGGTTCCTGCCACGCGCCCGGACGCTGACTCCGCGCCGTCATCACGGCCGTCGTCAAGACGGACAAGCGGGCGCGCCGTGTCGGGTCCCGTGGTCTCGCCGACATGCATCTCGTAGCCGACCAAACTGGTCCCGTCGGCGGTGCGGCCCGTGACCGAGCGCAGCGACTTTGCCTCGGTCAGAACCGTCGTCACGTCGAGCAGGCCGAGGCCGTCAACGGAGGCGGGCGGGCCTTCGATCCCCGACGGATCCTCGATGCGCCGGCCGAGCATCTGATAGCCGCCGC
>JAMLJD010000069.1 GCA_023953775.1 Rhizobiaceae bacterium
CGCAGCATTCGAAACGCGGGTCGCGGAAGCCGGCGCACCGGCAGGCGGCGGAGTAGCAGGACCAGCGCGGCGGGGGAACGAGCTTGCGCGTGGTGTCTGTGAGAGTACGGGAACGTGGGCCCAGTTTGCGCGTTTCCGCGATTTGAGAGAAAGATTTTTCATTCCGCGCACTGACCGCCGAAGCCCGGACCACGCGTCGTCGAGCCTCGTGATCTAGAATCCACGCTCCTCTTGGAGTGTACGTCATGGACTTGGTACCGCTCATCGACCAACTCGGCGAAAACGGCGCGGCAATCGCCGGCGGCGCCGTTATCGGCGTCGTCTTCGGCTTTTTTGCCCAGCGGACCGGTTTCTGCACCCGCTCGGCGCTTCTCGATGTCGTGCGCGGCAGAAATTTCTCGGCACTCGCGGTCTGGCTGGCGGGCTTTGCCGTGACGGTGCTCGGCGTGCAACTCCTTCTGCAGCAGGACATGCTATCAGTTCAGGAGACCCGGTTCTTCTCCACCGCACAGAGCCTGTCCGGCGCGATTGTCGGCGGCCTCCTGTTCGGCGCGGGCATGGTCCTTGCCCGCGGTTGCGTCTCGCGGCTCGTGGTCCTCGGATCGTCGGGCAACCTGCGCGCGATCTATTCCCTCGCCATCGTCGCCGCCGTCGGTCTGGCGACCTATTCAGGCTTCCTGGTGCCGCTGCGCGACTCGATCGGCTCGGGCTGGAGCAGCGCCGCGATCGGCGGCAACGACCTCCTGGCTCATTTCGGGCTTGCCCAGGGTTACGGCGTTGCGATCGGCATCGTGCTCGTGCTTGCGGCCCTTGGCGTGTCGTTGCGCGCGGGGCTGTCGCCTCTACTCGTCTTCGGCGGCGCGGTGGTCGGATTGAGCGTCGTCGCCGGCTGGTACTTCACCCATGAGCTTTCGCTGCAGGTCTTCGAGCCGATCCAGGCAGAGAGCCTGTCCTACATCCGCCCGCTGGCCACCACGGCGGCGCTGCTGGGGTCGGGTGACGCGGCCGGTCTCGACCAGGGCGTCATTGCCGGCACGATCCTCGGCGCCTTCGTCGCGTCGCTGCTGTTCCGTGAATTCCGCATCGCCACCTTCGCCGAGCCCGGCACGCCGTCCATCCTGCGCTATACCGCCGGCGCCGCACTGATGGGTTTCGGCGGCATCCTCGCCGTCGGATGCACGATCGGCGCCGGCTTCACCGGCGGCTCCGTCCTGGCCGTCTCGTCGCTCGTGGGTCTCGCGTCGATGCTTGCCGGCGGCGCGATCACCGATATCCTCGTCGACCGGCCCCGCGCCTCGCGCGACGCCAGCACGGCTGTACCCGCGCAATAGTCGGGCTCAATCGATCTTTTCCGGAACCGGCTGCTGCTGGGCGCCGAGAGCCGCATCGGCCAGCGCCTGCGTCCGCTTCTGATACTCGGGACTGATGAGGCCGGCCGAAATCACCAGCTTGGCGCCCTCCTCGACCGTCATCGACAATTCGATGACGTCCTCGCGCGGCACGTAGAGCAGGAAGCCGGAAGTCGGGTTCGGCGTCGTCGGCAGGAATACGGCCCGCGACGCGCTGCCCTTGCCATCCAGCTCGTGCTGGATCTCGCCTTCGGCATCCGTGGCAATGAACACGATGGCCCACAGCCCCTTGCGCGGATACTGGATCAGCCCGACCTTCTTGAAGGTATTAGACTTCTCCGACAGCACCGTTTCCAGGATCTGCTTGACGACCTTGTAGATGCTGCGCACCAGCGGCATGCGGCTGAGCAGATATTCGCCGTAGCCGACGACCGACCGCCCCACGAAGTTGGCGGTCAGGAACCCGATCACCGTGATCAGGATCAGTGCCACGATCAGCCCGAACCCGGGAACCGGGAACGGCAGATACGTGTCGGGGTTGTAGACCGGCGGAATGTAGGGCTTCACCCAGGAATCCACCCAGCCAATGAACGACCAGGCGATATAGGCCGTCACCGCCAGCGGCGCGCAGACGATGAAACCTGTCAGGAAGTAGTTTCTCAGGCGGGCCATGGAGGACGCTTTGTGGGAGGTCTGGAGATCGGGCATGCGCGTTCCCCATACTTATGCGCTGGCGGTCCGCATTCAATCGCAAACCGCCTGCGGCAAGGCCTGCGCCTGCGATTCCTACTCCACCGTGACCGATTTGGCGAGGTTTCTCGGCTGGTCGACATCAGTGCCCATCGCCACCGCCGTGAAATAGGCGAGCATCTGGACCGGCAGCGCGTAGACGATCGGCGCGATGAACTCCGGCACGTCCGGCAGGATGATCGTCTCGTGCGTCTCTGTCGAGCAGCGGTCGGCGCCCTTGCGGTCGGTGATCAGGATGATCTTGCCGCCCCGCGCCGCGACCTCCTGCATGTTCGAGACGACCTTGTCGAACACGCGGTCATGCGGCGCGATGACGATCACCGGCATCGACTCGTCGATCAGCGCGATAGGCCCGTGCTTGAGCTCGCCGGCCGCGTAGCCTTCGGCGTGGATGTAGGAGATCTCCTTGAGCTTGAGCGCCCCCTCCATGGCGAGCGGAAAGCTCGTGTCGCGGCCGAGATAGAGCACGTGACGCACCTGCGTCAGCTCGCGCGCCAGCTTCTCGATCTGTGCTTCCAGCTTGAGCGCCTGGCTTGCAAAGCGCGGCGCCTCGGAAAGCTGCTTCACCAGCGCGCGCTCTTCCTCGGCCGAAATCGTGCCGCGCTGCACGGCGGCCCGGAGAACCAGCGAGGCGAGCACGGAGAGCTGGCAGGTGAACGCCTTGGTCGACGCGACACCGATCTCAGGGCCCGCGAGCGTCGGGAACACGCCATCGGATTCGCGCGCCATGGTCGATTCGCGCACGTTGACGATCGACGAGATCGCGATGCCCTCCTTGCGGCAGTAGCGCAGCCCGGCGAGCGTATCGGCGGTCTCGCCCGACTGCGAGACGAACAGCGCCGCGCTGGCCTTCGGCAGCGGCACTTCGCGGTAGCGGAACTCGGAGGCGACGTCGATGTCCACCGGCAGCCGCGCATAGCGCTCGAACCAGTACTTGCCGACGACGCCTGCCAGATAGGCCGTGCCGCAGGCCGAAACCGTCAGCCGGTCGATCTTCGAAAAGTCGAACGGCACCTCGAACGGCTTCACCGCGCCGCCGGCGAAATCGAGATAATGCGCCAGCGTGTGGGAGATGACCTCCGGCTGCTCATGGATTTCCTTTTCCATGAAGTGGCGGTGGTTGCCCTTGTCGACGAGAAAGTTGGTTCCGACCGACTGCTGCCGCTTGCGCTCGACCGGCTTGCCCGCAATGTCGAAGATCTGCACGGACTTGCGCCGCACCACCGCCCAGTCGCCATCCTCCAGATAGGTGATGGAATCGGTGAACGGCGCCAGTGCGATGGCGTCGGAGCCGAGGAACATCTCGCCTTCGCCATGGCCGACCGCGAGCGGCGGGCCGTTGCGGGTGCCGACGATCAGATCCTCGTCGCCGCGGAACATGATGGCGAGCGCATAGGCGCCTTCCAGCCGCTGGAACGCGGCGTGGGCGGCCTCACCGGCGCCTTGCCGCCTGCGAGCTCGCGCGAAACCAGATGCGCGACGACTTCCGTATCGGTCTGCGAGGAGAACTCGTAGCCGTCCGCAATGAGCTCCGCGCGCAGCTCGGCGAAATTCTCGATGATCCCGTTGTGAACGATCGCCACGTCGCGCGAGAAATGCGGATGCGCGTTGGTCTCGTTCGGCACGCCATGGGTAGCCCACCGCGTATGGCCGATGCCGATCGTGCCGCCCAGCGGCTCACCCTGCAGGCGCTTCTCGAGATTGACCAGCTTGCCTTCCGCGCGTCGCCGGCCCAGCTCGCCATGGTCGATCGTGGCGACGCCCGCCGAATCATAGCCGCGATATTCGAGCCGCTTGAGCGCGTCCACGAGCAGCGGCGCCACAGGCGAATGCCCGACGATTCCAACGATTCCGCACATCGCAAGCCCCTTTCGATCCACCCGGTCCGGCGACTTTCTAGAACCGGCGCGGCAGCGCACAAAGTCACTATTCGTTTCAATGCATTGCAGCGACGATGGCCGCGAACCTTACCATCGTGCTGTTTCGTCGCGGTTAAGGTCGCGCCTTATTTCTTCTTTTTCGCCGCCTGGCGCGCGCGCAGCTCCACGGCACGGCCCTCGCGGTTCTCCTGCCGGGCGCGCCCGAAGGCGACAGCGTCGGCGGGCACGTCGTCGGTGATGACGCTGCCGGAAGCCACATAGGCGCCGGCGCCGATCTTCACCGGGGCGACCAGCGAGCTGTTGGACCCGACGAAGGCGCCCGGCCCGACTTCGGTCAGGCTCTTGTTCACACCGTCATAGTTGCAGGTGATGGTGCCGGCGCCGATATTCGCCTTCGCGCCGATCACCGCGTCTCCGACATAGGACAGGTGCGGAACCTTGGCGCCCGGCCCGACGGTGGATTTCTTGATCTCGCAGAAATTGCCGACCTTCGATCCCTCCTGGAGATCCGCGCCCGGCCTCAGCCGCGCATAGGGCCCGATCTCGACGCCCTTGCCCACCGTCGCGCCTTCCAGATGGCAGAAGGCGCGGATGCGCGCGCCGGACGCTACGGTCACACCCGGCCCGAACACCACGTTGGGCTCGACCAGCACGTCGACGCCGATCTCGGTGTCGTGGCAGAAATAGACGCTTTCGGGCGCCGTCATCGTCACGCCGGAAAGCATCGCCGCATGCCGCCGGCGGCGCTGCCAGATCGCCTCGGCCTGCGCCAGCTCGGCGCGGTTGTTGATCCCGATGATGCTGTCCTCGTCCGTTTCGGTGGCGACGACACGCAGCCCGCGTTCGCTTGCAATCTCAACGATATCAGTCAGATAGTACTCGTTCTTCGCGTTCTTGTTACCAATCGATTCGAGCAGCGAAAGAGCATGCGCGCCGCTGATCGCCATCAGCCCGCCATTGCACAGCGTGATCGCGCGTTCCTCGTCCGAACAGTCGCGCTCCTCGCGGATGGCAACCAGCGCACCGTCCTTCTCGATCAGCCGGCCGTAGCCGGTCGGATTGCGGGTCCGGAAGCCCATCACCACCACGTCGGCGCCCTCGGCCAGCCGGCCGCGCGCCGCTGCGATCGCGTCCGCCTCGACAAGCGGCGTGTCGCCGAACATCACCAGGATGTCGTCATAGCCGCGCGCGATCGCCTCCCGTGCTGCAAGCACGGCATGCGCCGTTCCCAGCCGCTCGGTCTGTTCGTAGCCGTCCACCTTGGCGGACGAGGCCACCGCCTCGAGCACCTGCGTTCCGCCATGGCCGACCACCAGCGCGATGTCGCCCGCGCCGGCCGCGCGCGCCGTGTCGAGCACGTGCAGCACCATCTCCTTGCCGGCGATCCTGTGCAGCACCTTGGGCAGCGCGCTCTTCATGCGGGTGCCCTCGCCGGCGGCGAGGACGATCGACAGGCAGCTTCTGGGGGTCATGCGGCGTCCATGCGAGGTTTGATCGGAATCGCAGCCTGTGTATCACCGCCCGCCGCCGGCTCCAATGGCCGCTATCCGAGCGTACCGAGCACCGGGAAGGTCTCGAGGAGCCAGTAGGACGCCCACTGGATGCCGCCGGTCACGAACAGCACACCCGCAATCACCAGGAACACGCCCATGACCTTCTCGACGCGGCCCAGATGCACCCTGAAGCGGCCGAGAAAGCGCATGAACGCGCCGGAAAACAGCGCCGCCAGCAGGAAGGGAATGCCGAGCCCGGCGGAATAGACGGCCAGAAGCAGGGCGCCCTCGCCGACCGTCTCGCGGCCCGCGGCGAGCGTCAGGATCGGGCCCAGCACGGGACCGATGCACGGCGTCCACCCGAAGGCGAAGGCCAGCCCCATGAGATAGGCCGCGACGACGCCGGCCGGACGCGAGCCAACGGTGAAACGCGCCTCGCGCGACAGGAACGGGATGCGCACCACGCCGAGGAAGTTCAGCCCCATCACGATGATGACGATCCCGGCCACGAAGGCGAGCTCGGTCTGCCACGTCCTGAGCATGACGCCGACGGTGGACGCCCCCGCCCCGAGCGCCACGAAGACCGTGGTGAAGCCCAGCACGAACGCCATGCCGGCGCCGAGCAGCGCGCCCCGCGCGATCTGCGGCGCCGCCGCCTCGCCGCCGGCGCGGAAATCCTCGACCGAAACGCCGGCCATGTAGCACAGATAAGGCGGGACGAGCGGCAACACGCATGGCGACAGGAACGATATCGCGCCGGCGATCAGCGCGCTGACGAATCCGATATCCATGCGTTGCGGTCTCCTGCGTGACGAACGCCGCCTTATAGACCCCTCGCGGCGATCACGGCCAATCACCAAACCGTGGCGAAACGTCGCCGGAACGGGCCTCGTCGATGTCGGCCAATGCGTGGCGAACCGGGCTTTTTCCGGTTGACCCGGATAGGCTGTCTCCCTATGTTCCGCCGCACTTTCGGGGTGCGCGCGCCGCACCATGGGAGAGCGCGTAGCTCAGCTGGTAGAGCAACTGACTTTTAATCAGTAGGTCCAGGGTTCGAGCCCCTGCGCGCTCACCAGTTTTTACAATGACTTGGACATGGTTTCTCGGCCCCAACGTGATTTCTGGGTGACAAATGGGTGCTAAAATCCACGGAAGTACCTACCCTGAATTTTTCGGATCAGCACAATGACCCACCGGGGTACGGGAGCCGTTTTTTCATAGAACGAGTGGGTCCCAAGCGCATACTAATTCGCGCCCTTGGAGATCATTTCCGGAACAGGCTGAATAGCCGGGGTGGCGAACCTAGTCTGACCTTCGGATATCGGTCTTTGACGCGGCTCGATCTCGCACACGTTCACGCCGAAGAAACTGCAAAGATCAAAAACAGGCCGATCGCCAGCCAGAACGCCAGCGAATAGCCGATCTCCATCGCTATGTTGCCTCTCTGGCGAGCCGATCGGGAGATGGTTCCCCGCTTCGCAAAATAATATCGCCACCACAAGATAAGTGCCCCGGGCGCACGAAACAGCAGCCATCCGAAGCCGCGCCGTGGGCGTGGATCCGGAAGATCGCCATCCCCAAAAATATCTGTTTTCAATGCGCCCATGTTTCGAACTTTGCGACCGGCCATTGTATTGGGACAGTAAATCGACGGAATCATCATACTTGTGTCGGGGGGGTCGAATCCCTCCTCCGCTACCACCATTGCAGTGCTCGGTAGTTCGCCTGGTTTTCGGCGAGGCAGGTTGAGCAGTTCTGCCAGCGCCCCGTTGACGGTCAGGTCAAATTTCCCACGCCCTTTGCGCGGTATCACCTCGATGCTTGTGACAAGCGAGCGAATGGCGTTTACCGCTTCCCGGCGATCATCTTCGTTGGAGTGCAGCGCCTCCTGCAGCTCGGCAATCCTGCGGCGATAGACCTCGATCGAAGCCGGATGCAGTTCCACGACATCGCCGGCATCCGAGATTGTGGCCAGATCAGCGGCAAGGCGCTCCTTCTCCGCCTCCATCTCGACCAGCCGAGACTTCATGCCTGGCGTTGCCGCACCATCCGCTATGGCGTCGATGATATTTGCGATTTGCCTTTCGAGAACGGCAAGCCGTTTGTCGATCTGCTGCCGATCCTGCCGCATCTTGGTGTTCAGGCGCTTCCTCTCGGCATGATACTCAGTGAGGAATTCCGCAACCGCGGCGGGCGAAAGTAGCCGCTGCTTGATGCCCTCAAGCACGCGGCGTTCGAGCTCGGGCACACGGACAGTTCGATTGTTCGAGCAAGTCCCGCGTTCCCTATGCGCTGTGCAGGCAAGCTGATCCTGGGACTTGATGGTGTAGGTGGCGCCACAGCATCCGCACCGCACCAGACCGGAGAACATGTGCTTCGGCCTTCTGCGCTTATGCAGCCGGGTCCCACCGTAGAACTTCTTGCGTGCCTGGACGGTGTTCCATAGCTCGTCGCTGACGATACGCAGGTGAGGAGCCTCCACCACTTGCCACTGTTCTGACGGGTTCGGGCGGGAGATGCGCTTGCCGGTCTCCGGGTCCTTGACCATCTGAACGCGATTAAAGATCAGAAGCCCGATATAGGCCTCGTTGTAGAGTATGCCGCTGCGACGCTTGAGATTGCCGTTAATCGTGGAGGCTCCCCATTCTCGACCGAATGGAGAGGGAATGCCATCACGGTTAAGGCTGGCAGCGATGGTCCGGGCGGAACGTCCCGAGGCAAACTCCTGGAAGATGCGCCGGATTACACCAGCCTGTTCCTCGTCCACTTCGCGGAGGCCCCGGATCGGCTCCCCTCGTTCGTCGAGCTTCTTAACCACGCGATATCCGTAGGACAGGCCCCCGGCGGAATATCCG
Organism: Rhizobiaceae bacterium; assembly: GCA_023953775.1. Lineage (GTDB taxonomy): Bacteria > Pseudomonadota > Alphaproteobacteria > Rhizobiales > Rhizobiaceae > JAMLJD01. The sequence continues at coordinate 8,328 of JAMLJD010000069.1, forward strand.
CTGATGACACGGCCGGACTGGCCGCGCCTGATCTTGGCGGCCAGGTCACGAAGGAAGAGAGCGTTCATGGTGCCTTTCAGGCCAACATGCAGCTCATCCACCGTTCCTTCTGACAGGGTAACGATGCGAACACCGGCGAAGCGAAGCCGCTTGAACAATGCAGCGATGTCTTCCTGGTCACGGGATAGCCTGTCGAGAGCTTCGGCCAGAACAACGTCGAACCGCCCAGCCTGAGCATCCGCGAGGAGGGTTTTGATCCCCGGACGGAGGATCATGCTGGCACCGGAGATTGCAGCGTCGGTATAGCTTTCCTTGATCTGCCATCCCTCACGCTCCGCGCGCTCACGGCACAGCCGCAATTGATCCTCAATCGAGGCTTCCCGCTGGTTGTCCGACGAATATCGGGCATAAAAAGCTGCGCGGACCATGGACAAGTCTCCGTTCCGTCAATTCTTCCAGCCTCGCCCTCATCCCTTGCTGTGGGGCAAGGCTGCTTCGCAAATCAGATTGCATCCTCCGGTGTCGGTGGCACATCCGGTGCCCGGTCCAGAAACCTCGTCAGATCGCCGCGCTTCGCCTTCCCGGCACGCGCCTTGAGGAAGTCACTGGCCGTCTCCACGGCACCGATCTTCTGTGCCACGGCTGAGACAATCCACTGATTGAGCGACACGCCGTCCTCCATGGCGAGGCGTGCCGCCGTCTCCTTGAGAGACTGCGGCAGTTGCAGCGGGTATTTGTAGCGTTGGGTCTGCGTCATGTGTTCAGTCTCCTGACGATCTCTCCCGGCGTTGCAATGGTCACGCCCAGCTTGAGCGCCGGGCGGAAGTCCTTCACGTTATGCGTCACGATGGCCTCGACCTCTCCGTTCAGAGCGGCCTCAAGCACCATCTCATCCGCGACGTCGGACAACAAAGGCCGCGTCCGAAACGAGATATCGATGCCCTCGGACACGGCGGCCAGCGCGCTCATCACGGCCGCGACATCTTCTAGGCTGTGGCCCGTCACTTTGCGGGTTTCCTCCCGACTCAGCACCGCCTCATATTCCAAGAACAGCGCCGTCGAACAAAGCGGCGTAAGCACTCCCCGGTCAACGAACCGCAGCAGCAGATTGCTCGCCCCGTTGCGACTGCGGAACGCCGCCACGATCACGTTGGTGTCCAGAACGAGCCTCATGGAAGATAATTTATAGACATCCCATAAGATGTCTATAGAGCACACGTCACATCCGGTCATGTGACGTAGCCCGTAGCAACGCGGATCACGGCGCTATCGGTCATCGTCATTGGCTTTGGGTGACGCATTGTCATTGGCCGCGCGTATGGCGTTCTCATGGTCCTCACGCGCCATCCGCCTGCCGATCAGTCGGGCGATAGACAGCACCACAGCATCCAGCCGCCCGGACGCATCTGTTTCGCCCTCGATCTCATGTCCATCGGGTGGATGGTTGTCATTTGCCGGCCTCTCTCTTCCGCAACGCTTTCCATCATCGCTCATCGCCAACCTCTTCCTCTGGTCGCCACCTGACTGGATCGGAAACCCAACGGTCGATGTCGGATTCGCGCCATCCAGCGCCATTGGTGCTGATCTTGAGCTGGGCCGGGAAAGTACCCTCGGCGATCTTGCGGTAGATGGTGGACCGCGACATGCCGGTACGAAAACGCACGGTATCCAAGCGAACGATACGGTCTGGATTGGGCATGGCTGCACTGCCTCCTGCTGGTTGTTTCTGACGATTGCAGAGACCAGACAGAGCAGCGATTTGCCGTTGTTCAAGAGGTATTTGGCCGCCGTCGGGCTACCGGATAGAATCGGCGGCAGATAGGACGATCCTACAATCCGATCCCGCGTCCCCTGCCGAGGTCGAGCCCGTGATGGAAGGCGAGTGCCCGGCCGAGACTACGGCCTGATTCGAAGTCGATACCGAGTTCGCGGGTGCGGCTCTGGAGCAGGGACTCCAATTGCGGATCGCGTTCCAGGCTCTTCGCCATGTTACCCATTTCCCTGCGCGCCGCCTTGTAGCCGGAATAGTCTCCCGCCGTGTAGTTCTGCTCACCGGCCCGGTCGAGCTTCTGCCAACGGTCCACGAAGCTGTCGGCGCGCCGGGCAAGCTCGTCGCGGTCCATGCGCAACTCGGTTTCCTGATAGAGCGCGCGGACGGCGCGGCTGATCCTGCCGGTTCCCGCTTCACGGGCAAGGCTATTGTCCTTGCTGTAGGCGGCTTCCGCATCCTGCCAGCCATAGGGCCTAACCTCATCGAAGGCGCGCCTGGCCGCGCCGAGTTCGCGACGTTCGTCGGAGGGCGTCAGGCCTGAGCCTTGGCATCAAGGATCGCGTCCACGGCGCCGGCATGACGGATGAGCGCCTTTGTGCGGACCTTGCGCAGCGCCGCTTCCGGGTCGTCGGCAGTCTCGCGCCATGCCTGTGTCCCGACCTGCTCCTGCCCCGGCATATCCGGTGACGGTCCCACCGCCACATCCGTCCTTCCTCCTTCCGGCCGCTGCGCAGAGTCAGCGCCGGGCACGCCATCTGCGGGGGAGCGCAAACCGTAAAGCAGCCCGTCAATGCGGTCGCGGATGGTTTCCGGCACGAGCTTGCGGACGATCTCGGCGACGCGGGCGCGGAAGGTGATGCCGCGCCGCTCGGCATAATCCTGCGCCGGGTCAAGCTGCGGCTGATAATCGGTTGCCATGTCCTTGAACCGGTCGCGCGACAGGGTGTTGATGAGCTTGTCCTGACTGGCGAAGTCGTCGCGGCCGTAATGCAGGTCGAGACGCGAGCGGTGACGCGACAGGGCGACATAGCTGCCGTGGGCATCCAGCCCCGGCGTTGCCAGAACATGGGTGCGGTCCGCTGTCATGCCCTGCGCCTTGTGGATGGTCGCCGCATAGCCGTGGTCGATGCGATTATAGTCCTTCAGGTCGAAGGCGACATTGCGCCCGTCATCGGTGCGCACGGTCATGGATTGTTCGTTGACCTGTTCGATGGTGCCGAGCGTGCCGTTCTTGACGCCAAGGCCGCGTTCGTTTTGCAGGAACATCACGCGATCCCCGGCGGCGAAATGGCGCTCGCCACGCTCGACCGTAACGCGCACGTCCTCGCCCAGATTGCCAGCCTCCCGCATTTTACCGCGCGCTGCCTCGTTGAGTTCCCGCACCTCGGCATTGGTATGGGTGAGAATGATGCGGCTGCTATCCGGTGAGGATTGCCGGTCGCGATCCCAGCGCTCGATCAGATCATCGCGAGCCTGTTCCCGGCTTTGCGCCTCATGCACCATGTCATGAGCGTCATAGGCATGAATCGCCGCGCCGATTCTGCCGGTCGCCAGATCGCGGGTGGCATCACGTTGCCAGTCCTCGCGCTGGCGGCGCACGGTTTCGATTTCGACACCGCCATGACGCTCATGAATGGACCGGAACGCCGCGCCTGCCTCGATGGACTGCAACTGCTGCGGATCGCCGACCAGCACCACTTTTGCGCCTGCTTCGGCGGCATGGGACAGCACGCGCTCCAACTGCCGTGTACCGACCATGCCCGCCTCGTCGATGACAAGTACATCGCGGCTGGTGAGCATGTCGCGGCCCTGCGCCCAGCCATGTTCCATACTGGCGATGGTGCGGGAAGCGATGCCCGATCCGCTCTCCAGATTTTCCGCCGCAATGCCGGACAGCGCAACGCCGCGAACCTCGTAACCGGCTGATTCCCAAGCCTCGCGCGCCACGCCGAGCATGGCGCTCTTTCCCGTTCCGGCATAGCCGACGACAATGCCAAGAGCGCGCCCGTCCGTGACATGCGCAAGCGCCTCGGCCTGCTCGCCAGACAGAACGAGGCCGCGTTCTTCCGCGCGGGCCAGAGCGGCCTCTCTGTCGGCGTCGTTCACCTCATGGCGCTCTCTCTCGGCCATGAGTTCGGCCGCGCGATGCAAGCGCTGTTCGGCCTCGATCATATCGCGCGTGGTGAAGCGATCCACACCATGCGCATCCTTACCGAGTTCGACGAGATCGGGCGCCTTCCCATTGCGCCCATGACCTCGTTGAACTGCTCCGATATATCGCTGTGGCGATGCGCGAACATCGCCATGTCCCGGCGCGTGAATGTCGATTGCTGCTGTGTGATCGCGCCCAGCGCGGCAGAAGGATCGGCGATGATCCGCGCGCCATTGTTGCGCGCGATCTCGCGGTGCATGTCGGCACGGTCGGCAGCCTCGATGCCGTCAATCTCAATGCGCTGCGCCGGTGTGTGTTTCGGCGTGGAATAAGGACCCCGTTTCAGGGGTGATCGGCATCCAAAAGGGACCCCTGTAACGGCAGGTGTTTCACACTGCCTCCGGTTTGATCGGAGGCATTTGTTTTGGATGTTGGTCGTGGAGACGATTGCAGAAGATACGTCGGCTGTCGCTGGTTCAGGGAAGTCGATCAAGGAGATCTGCCGTGAGTTGCGGATATCACGGAAGGTGGTCTGGGTGCTTCGTTCGATGCGACCGAGTTCCGGTATGAGCGTCAGCACCAGCCGAAGCCGAAGATCGGCCCATGGCAGATGCAGCTCGATGCCCCTGCTGGACGGCAACGACGCGAAGCAGAAGCGCGAGCGGCTGACGCTGATCCGCACATCTATGAGGAACTGCGGGCGCTGGGCTACGAGGGCAGCTACGACGCGATCCGGCGCTACGCCAAGGGCCGGGAGAAGGCTCGCGGTGCGGCAATGGCCGAGGCCTACGTGCCGCTGTTCTATCCCCGGGCGACGCCTACCAGTTCGACTGGAGCCACGAGATCGTCCTGATCAGCGGCGTCACCGTGACCGTGAAGGTCGCCCATGTCCAGCTCTGCCACAGCCGCATGATGTTCGTCAGGGCCCTAATCGCGCGAGACGCAGGAGATGAACGTTCGACGCGCCCACGACCGGGCCTTCGCCTTCTTCGGCGGCGCCTGCACGCGCGGCATCTACGACAACATGAAGACGGCGGTGGAGACGGTCTTCGTCGGCAGGGCGGCAATACAATCGCCGTTTCCTGCAGATGTGCAACCATTATCTGGTCCAGCCTGTCGCCTGCACGCCGGCGTCGGGCTGGGAGAAAAGGCTCAGGTCGAGAACCAGGTCGGTCTTGTGCGCGAGCGCTTCTTCACGCCCAGGCTGCGCTTCAAGAGCTACGAGGAGCTGAACGCCTGGCTGCTCGACAAGTGTGTCGCTTGCGCCAGGGCCACCGCCATGTCGACCAGCCGGAGCGCACGATCTGGGAGGTGTTCGAGGAGGAGCGCGCCAAGCTGGTGGAGTATCGCGGTCCCTTCGACGGATTCCACACCGTTCCCGCCTCGGTGTCGAAGACCTGCACCGTGCGCTTCGACAACAACAAATACTCGGTGCTGTCGACCGCGGTCGAAGCCGGCCTGTCGAGATCCATACCTATGCCGATCGCATCGTCATCCGCCAGGCGGCACGATCGTGGGCGAACATGCCCGCTCGTTCGTAGCAACCAGACGATCTACGATCCATGGCATTACGTTCGGTTCTGGCCCGCAAGCCCGGCGCGCTGCGCAATGGTGCGCCGTTCCAGGGCTGGGAGCTGCCGCCGGGAATGGAGCGGGTGCGGCGCAGGCTGAAGGCCGCCGACGATGGTGACCGGCAGATGGTCGCCCTGATTTCCTCCGGGCTCCAGCGGTCGGCCACGCCGTCGAGCGGCGGCGCGACGTCACCGTGAAAAAGCTCCGCCTCAAGGGCGGTGACCGCATGGCACGCAAGGCAGTTTCCCTGCCCGCGATTGACCATCGCGGCCCGGCCGGCTTCCGGGTCGCCGGGCACCCCTGTCAGGGACGCCATCACCTTCATATCTTCGAACTTGACGTCGCCGGGCGCCACTTCCTCGGCCGACGCGGGACCGTATGCGGCGATCCCCGCGACCACGAGGGTCAGGATTATCGAGCCCTTCATGCCCTGTTTTCCTCCGCTTGCTGCCGGATCGACCAGGTCGATTCCGCTCCTCCATCCAAAACCGTAGCCACACTTGCCGTCGCGATCAACGGAAAAATATGAATTTTTGAATATATAGCCGGGAGCACACCCGCGCTCGGACCGGAGCCGCTGCGCCGCGCGCGCTCGGCCCCGTCAATCCTGCGGCGCATCTTCGCCACCATGCTTTTCCTGCCAGCGACGGTTGTAGTAGGTCTGGAACCCTTCGTCGGTCTCGTAACCCTTGTTTCGGACCCAGATGAACATTTCGAGGAAGGTTCCCTTCTTGAAGGCGCCCGGCATGACGGCGACCGCCGCCTGCGCAGCGTCCATGTCCTGCGGCGCATCCTCCGGCATGAACAGGATCGTCGGCGTGAACAGCAGCCGCCATTTCCGTGCCGCTCCCTTCTCGGTCAGCACTTCGCCGTCGGTGTCGATAACCTCTTCCTGGCCGTGCAAATTGTACTGCACGACCATGTAGTTCGCCTTGATGTAGTCGCGCACCTCAGGATCGGCGAGGACGACCTCGTGAACTTCCTTGCAGTAGATGCAGCCGCGCTGCTCGAAGATGATCGCCAGCCGCTTGCCTTCGGCCTTCGCAGCTTCGATATCCTCCGCGATGTCGCGGAAGGTGATGGTGAACCAGTCTTCCTTGTGCAGGCCGTCATCTCCGATGCGGGCCGCACCCGCCACCGTCGCCGACACCAGGATCAGCGCAAGCACCGCGATAATCCGCATAAACATGGTTTCCTCCTATCCGATCGTCTGGAAGATCGGGAACGTCTCGAGCAGCCAGTACGAGATCACCGACATCTGTCCGGTGATGAAGAGAATGCCGGTGACGACGAGCAGACCGCCCATCGCCATCTCGACCTTGTGCATATGTTGCCGGAACCGCGCCGCCCAGTTGAGGAACCGGCTTGCGAAAAAAGCCGCCAGCAGGAACGGAATGCCTATGCCCAGCGAATAGACCGCAAGGAGCATTGCGCCGCGCGCCGCGGTCCCCTCGCTGCCGGCGATGAACAGGATCGCGGCAAGCACCGGTCCGACGCATGGCGTCCAGCCGAACGCAAAGGCGAGGCCCATGACATAGGCGCCGGCGACGCCGGCCGGCTTGCGGTCGACCTGCACGCGGGCCTCACGATAAAGCAGAGCGATGCGGAACACGCCGAGGAAATGCAGCCCCATGATGATGATGATCACGCCGGCGATGACCGACAGGATGTCAAAATATTCTGCGATCGTCTTGCCGATGACACTGGCAGTCGCACCCAGCGCGACGAACACCGTGGTGAAGCCGAGCACGAAGGCGAGCGCCGAAACCAGCACGCGCCGCCGCTGCGCCGCGCCCGGATCCTCGGCCTTCAGCTCGTCGAAGCTGACGCCCGCGAGCCATGCCAGATAAGGCGGCACGATCGGCAGAACGCATGGCGATATGAAAGACAGCAACCCCGCCAGGAGGGCTCCGCCCAGGCTTACGTCAAGCATTTTTCCACCCGCCGCGCACAGCCTCGTCCCGCGCGGTGTCCCGACATTGGCAGAAGCATTCAGGAAATGCTATATGTTTTTGCTCAAGGACGCGGACGATGATGAGACGACTCTTTTTCGCGGTTTTGTCCGCCTCCATGGCGCTGTTCGCGGCAACGTGGACCGGCGCGGCCGAACTTCTGATGATGGAACAGCCGGGCTGCGTCTGGTGCGCGCGCTTCAACGAGGAGATCGCGCCGGCTTGGCCCAAGACCGAGGAAGGCCGTACCGCGCCGCTCCGCCGCGTTGACATCACCGGCAAGTGGCCCGACGATCTCGCACACATTGCGAAGGAACGTTTCACGCCGACATTTGTGCTCGTCGACGACGGCAAGGAGATCGGACGCATCAGGGGTTATGTGGGGGACGAATTTTTCTGGTATCGTATCGGGGAACTTATCGCGCTGCTGCCCGATAGGGACTGACTGCCGCGCGCCGGCCGCCAACTGCAATGCGGAAATCGAACCAAGATCAATCCAGGGAACAGCCGATTGAAACCATGAGCCTGCCGAAGATAGACGACAGCCAGACGGCGGAGGAGTTCAACGAACTGCTTGAACAGGCGCGCAATGCCAGCGAACTTCTCAAGGCGCTCGCCCATGAAGGCCGGCTGCTGATCCTGTGCCTGCTGGCCGAAGGCGAGAAATCGGTGTCCGAGCTCGAGGACGCGATGAAGCTGCCGCAGGCGGCCGTATCGCAGCAGCTCGCCCGGCTGCGTTTCGACAGGCTCGTGAACACGCGCCGCGACGGCCGCGTCATCTACTATTCGATCGCCAGCGCTGAAGTCTCGTCGGTCATCGAAACGCTCTACAACCTTTTCTGCGCGCCGGTCAGGAACCGTGACGCAGCGGATGTTCAGGCGTCCGGCAGCGACGCCGCATAACGGAGGCAGGCGCGAGACCTGTCGGCGGACGCCGGTCCGCGGGAGGAAGCAATGGACGTCGCCACGTCGTCGTGGTTCCTGGCGTTTGCCGGCCTGTTCGCCGGTTTCGTTCTCGGGTTCGCCGCCCGGGCCAATCATTTCTGCACGATGTCGGGTCTTGAGCGGCACTGGTACGCCAATGACGACCGCGGGCTGCGCACCTGGGTCCTCGCCGCCGCCACCGCGCTGGCGGCAACGCAGGCGCTGCAGGCCCTTGGCCATATCGACACCGGCGCCAGTTTCTACATCCGGTCGGACTTCGGCTGGGTCGGCGCGATAGCAGGCGGCATCGCCTTCGGCTTCGGAATGGCGCTCGTCGGTACGTGCGGCTTCGGGGCGCTGGTGCGGCTCGGCGGCGGCAGCCTGCGTTCGCTGGTCGTCCTGATTGTCCTCGGCATGGCGGCAATGTCCGCCCAGAAGGGCCTCGTCGCACAGGCCCGCGTGGCGCTGTCCGACAATCTGGCGATCGACCTCTCCGATGTCGGCGGTCAGTCGCTTTCCGTGATCCTGTCGCATGTCGCCGGCCACGACCTGACGGTGATCCTCCCTGCCCTGGCAGCCATCGCCATGTTCGCCTGGATATTCAAGTCGGCGCGCTACCGGCGGCACTACGGATCGGTCGCGACGGGCGCCACGGTGGGCCTGGTCATTGCCTTCGGCTGGTGGGCAACCGCCTTTGCCGCGCGGCACTCCTTCGACATCGTCCAGATCGAGGCCGGCTCCTTCGTCGTGCCGGTGGCCGACACGCTGCTACAGTTCATCACCTTCACCGGCATCCTGCCCGACTACGGCGTCGGCCTCGTGGTCGGTGTCGTGGCGGGCGCCATGGCCTGCGCGGTATGGAAACGCGACGTCCGCTGGGAAGCCTGCGACGACGCGCGCGAATTGAGCCGCCACCTCGCCGGCGGCGTGCTGATGGGTGTCGGCGGGGTCTTCGCGATGGGCTGCACCATTGGCCAGGGCGTCACGGCCGTCTCGGCCATGGCGGTCTCTGCGCCGGTGGTCGTGGCGTCCATCGTGCTCGGCGCGCGCATGGGCCTCGCCTACCTGATCGAGGGATCGGCGCTTGAAGCGTTCCGCAGCCTGTCGCAGGCGCCCGCCGAATAATGCCGAATAGTCAGGCCGGAACGTAGGCGTAGGCGCCGTCCGCCCTGTCGACATGGCCCGCGCCCGGATGCGGGAAATGATAGCCGATCACGCGCGCCTTGTCCGAAGCAAGCCTGTCGAGAAGCGTGGTCCGGGTGGCTGCGCCCTGCTGCGGGTCCTGGTCGCTCCCGGTCGGCCAGTCCGGATGCGCGAGGGAGATCACCGAATTGGTGATCGCGTCGCCGACGATCAATAGCGGCTCGGCGCCATGCACCATGAACGACATATGTCCCGGCGTATGGCCGTGCGTGGCGACCGCCTCGACGCCCGGCAGGACTTCGTCGCCGCCTGAAATGAAAGCGATCCTGTCCTCCAGCACCGCAAACCGGTTCTGCGCGCCGACCACGAATGTCTGGCGTTCCTCGGGCACTTTTGACAGCGCGTCGGGCGACGACCAGAATTCCCATTCCGCCTGGCCGATGTGATAGGCGGCGTTTGCAAAGACGAGCTCGTCGAAATCGTCGGTCAGCCCCCAGAGATGGTCTGGATGGGCATGGGTGAAGACGACGTCGGTCACTGCGGCCGGGTCGATGCCGGCTTCGGCGAGGCTGTTCGCCAGCTTGCCGGCCGTCGGCATGAAGTTGGCCCCTGCCCCGACATCGAATATCGCCAGCCGGTCGCCCGACTTCACGATCGTCACGTTGCAGTCTGGCCGCAGCGCATCGGCAGGCATGCCGTTCGCGGCCAGCAGCGCGGCGAGTTCGTCCTGCGGAACGTCCGGAAACGCAAACCCCATAGGCAGCGTCAGATGCCCGTCGCTCAGCACCGTCACCTCCGCCGCGCCGGTGGTCAGGGTCTGTGCCCGCGCCATGCGCGGCGCCACAAGCCCTCCGGCCGCAATGGTGAGAGCCGTAGCCGTGCCGGCGATGAACCGGCGCCTGTCGATCCGAACCGTCATATCGCCTGGCGTTTTCATTTTCGTCCTCCGATCATATATTTTATTTTTTGCATATTTTTGCGTGGGGGACTAGGGTCTGGGTGCCCAAGGACAGGGAGGAAATCATGCGCGTGAGCCTGATGGCCGGTATCGCGGCCTTGATGCTGGGACTTGCTTCTCCGGCCTTCGCCGGCGACGACGTGACGACGCATGTCGCCGACGCCGAATTCGCCGATGTGGTGATCGATCTCGAGGATGCCATCGTCAATCGCGGCTACAAGATCGACTATCGCGGCTATATCGGCGAGATGCTGAAACGGACGGCCGAGGACGTCGGAGGAACGAAGGCGCTCTACCGCAATGCCAAGTTCTTCCAGTTCTGCTCGGCGGTCGTCTCCCGCAAGGCGATGGAAGCCGATATCGGCAACATCGCCTACTGCCCCTATGTGATCTTTGCCTACGAGGCAGAGGCCGATCCCGGCAAGGTCGTCGTCGGCTTCAGGCGCTTGCCGGACGGACCGGGCCGCGACGACGTCAACGCGCTGCTCGACGAGATCACCGGCGAGGCGGCCGGCGACATGTAAGCCTGGAACGGCCTGGCGACGTCTCTTCGGCTGTGTCCGGCTTTACCTGCCTCCGCTCCGTGCCGTGGCGGGCATGCACGCCTCGCCACCGCGAATCGGATTCGTTTTCACCTCGACCGGAAAGGCTGCAGGGCCCGACCGGCTATTGACGCGCCGGTTGATGGCGGATCAATAGCCGGATAGGGGTAGTGTTTCCCGGAAAGGTCGTCCGATGGTTGCCGCCACGAGGAACAGGTCTTCCGGCGAAGTAATGGGGTAGCATGGCCGGCGTCTCGAAGCGTTATCTGTTGGGCTGTTTCACCGTGGCGGCGCTGCTCAGTCTCCTGCTGTCGCTCTGGGGCGCCTTCGCAACCTGGATTCCCAACCCCGATTCGATCCTCTACCTGCGCTCCGCCGAGCACTTTGCCGACGGCGACTGGGCGCAGGCGCTGACCGTCTATCGCTGGCCGTTCTACAGCATGCTGATCGCGGCGACGATGAAGGTCGCCGGCCTCGACGCCTTCCTGTCGGCGCAGGTCGTCAACGCCGTGCTCGCCGTCGGTGTGTCGATCGCCTTCATCGCGCTTGCCGACCTTCTGACGGACGGCGACCGCGCCGTCGTCTTCTTCGCCACCGCGCTGATCGTGCTCCAGCCGCAGCTCACCGAACTGCGGCCATGGGTCATCCGCGATCATGGCTACTGGTGCTTCCTGCTGCTCTCCGTCTTTCTGGCTGTCGCCGACAATCGAAGACCCTCATTGCTGCTGAAGGCAGCGCTGGTTGTTTCCTTGCTACTGGCCACCGCATTTCGCATCGAGGGCATCTATTTCGCGTTTCTGGTCGCGGTCTATTACCTGATGACCCGCATCCCCGAGACGCGGCACCGCGTCTGGGTCATCGTCGGCGCGCTTGTCGCAACGCTTGCCGCGCTCCCCGCATTCAGCATCTGGGTCACCGGAAACATCGAGGACTGGGCCGCCGGCGAATTCGGCATGCATATCTCCGATCGCGCCGCGATGATCGGCCACCGCATCGACATGCTGGAAAAATACGTCCTGTTCCCCGGTTCCGGCCATGGCTGGTACGGTTATGTCGGGCTCGTTGCGGCGATCACGCTGATCGGCCTCATCCGCGCCCTCACCCCGGTCCACACCATCCTCACCTTCCTATCGTTCTTTCCCCGCAACCTTGTCCCGGGTAAGGCGGCGCTGCCGCTGATCTGGTTTTCGGCCGGTCAGATACCATTGCTGTTCCTGTTCGCCTTCGTCTACGCGTTCCTGAGCTGGCGCCACGGCATGGGTTTCGCACTGATCGCGATGTTCGGCAGCGTGTTTCTCATCGCCACAAGCTGGCGTGAACTCATGAACCGGCGCCTGCGCGCCTTCATGCTGTTCCCGACATTCTGCATCCTGTCGATCGGCACATGGGCGTTTGACCTTCCGCGCCCGCTCGCGACCCCGCAGCACCGCCAGGCCGGCGAGTGGATACGTGAACACGCACCTGCCGATGCCCACATCTGGATGAACGACGTGCTCGTTGCCTACTATTCGGGGCGCACCTACGACGACATCGCCGGCGTGGCGCGGGTGCTGTTCCATCCCGAACCCCGCTTCGTCCGCGACAAGGCGGTCGACATCCTCGTCGTCACCAGCGATCCGCAGGCCCGTATCGGCGACCCGCCGGTCGCGCCGGCCCGCAAGCCGACGGCGACGTTCACGGGAGAGGATGGCGGCGTGATCGATATCTACGCCCTGTGCCCGGCGATGGTTGCCTGCAGCCCCGCGGAATAAGGCCGGGTAGCCCGCCCGTCAGCGCTGCCGCCCCGCGGCGACCGTGTCGGCGATGATGCGCGCGATGCCCGCCATGCCGGGCATTCGGGCGATGACGGCCGAGTAGTCGCGCGCCTTCGATCTGGCGACGCCGAGTTCAGGCTCGGCCATAAGCCGCCGTGTCGCGGAAGTGAGCGCATCCGGATCGAAGTCGCCGTCGAGAACAGCGCCGGCTCCCGAGCGAGTGACATGCTCGGCATAGCCACAATTGCCGGTCGCAATCACCGGAACGCCGTAAAGCAGGCTCTCGATGATCACCGTCCCGGTATTCTCGACGCGGGCGGGATGCACCATCAGGTCGGCGGCCCCGATCAGCTCCGCCGTGCGGTCGGTATAGCCAACGAAGCGCACCCTGTCGGCGATGCCGTAGCGCCGCGCCAGCCGCTGCATCGGCTCCGGCTTGGCCAGACCCACCGAGAGCAGAGCCGCTTGCGGCAGGTCGCCGAGCGCTTGGATGATCCGGTCGACGCCCTTTTGGGCGGCATAGGTTGCCACGTTGACCAGCAACGGTGTCGCCTCGTCGATATCCAGCGCGCGCCGTACCGCCGCGCGGCCGGCATAGAAGTGGTCCGGCGCTACCCTGTCGCCATGCAGAGTGACCGGAAGGACGTGGACGCGCCCGTCGGCAATCGGATAGAGCGCCCGATAGTCTTCCGCTTGCCGCGCGGAGAGGAAGAACAGGACGGTTTGAGACGGGTCCGCGATCACCGACCGTTCCATTGCGCGAAGGGTTCGGTAGCGCGGCAACAGGGCCTTCAACACGCCCGCGCGTGGCCACGGCCGGTCGGCGGCGTAGTAATGCGAGGCTCCGGGCAGCTTCTCGAACGCCACGACAGCGTCCGGGCACGCCCGCGAGGTCCACTCCGCCAGCGACTGCGCGAAATGAGCCATTCGTCCGTGGTTCGACCGGCCTTCCATCGGCAGAACCTCGACATCGATGCCGGAAGGCAGGCCGAGTTTTTGCCGCTCGGCGGCCAAGCCGGTCACCACCGTGACCGCATGCCCCAGTGCATGCAGCTCCCGCGCGATCGCCAGGCAATCGCGCTCGCGTCCGCCGAGCACCTTGAAGGCGGGACAGGCGAGCGCGATCCTCATCGAACCGGCGCCAGCAGGTCGTCGAGGCCGAGTGCGATGCTCGTCGTCCAGGGGTGTATCTCGAACCCGTCATCCGCGCGCTGCTCAAAGGTCCCGTCACCGACGAGCCAGCCGGCAGGCAGGCCCGCGCGCCGTGCCGCCTCCATGTCGGACGGCTTGTCTCCGACCATGACCGAGCGACGAAGATCGAGACCGAGCAGTTCGCCGGCCCGCAGCAGCATGCCGGGCCCGGGCTTTCGCGCCGGATGGTCGGCGACGTCCAGCGGTGGCTTGCCGCCCGCAAGATAGCCGCAGGCAATGAGCAGATCGGCATGCGCCGACCGCGCGGCGAGTTCGGCCGCGATATGCGCGGTCACGGCGGCGAAATCGACCCAGCTGAAATAGCCGCGCGCGACGCCGGACTGGTTGGTCACGATGACGACCGGCACGCCTGCTTCATTTGCTTCCCGCATGACCGAGACGACGGAATCGCGCAACACGATCGTCGCTATGTCCGAGGGGTAGCCTGTATCCTCGATCACCACGCCGTCGCGGTCGAGGAACAGCGCCCCTCGCCCCGGCGCGAAATGCGGCGCGCCGAATGGCTGCACCCAGAGGCCGGGCTCGACCAGATAGCGCGACGGCCAGTCGCTCCACGCAGCGTCGACGCCCGAAACACCCTCCATTGCGCGCCTCTCCTCAGATCGAGCCGGTCGCAGTGGCACCCGTCACCCGAGTGCCCGGATCCGGCTGATGGCCGACGTCGTGCTGCGCCCGTCCACCATCCGCGCGGTGACCACGCGGCCGCCGCCCGCCGTGACGATATCCGCGCCGACGATCCGGTCCACCGTATATTCCGCGCCCTTCACGAGCACGTCAGGGCGAATCGCGGCGATCAGCTCGAGCGGCGTATCCTCCTCGAAAACCACCACGGCATCGACCGGACGCAGCGCGCACAGCACCGCGGCGC
>JAMLJD010000007.1 GCA_023953775.1 Rhizobiaceae bacterium
GCCGCGGATCTCGATGCGCTCGATATAGGCGCGCGGGCCCTGGTCGATCGAATAGACGATCGAGATGGTCCGCGTCTCGAAATCGCGGTTGCCGCGCGGGGTCACCTGCGCGAAGGCGTAGCCCTTGCCGGCGACGGCCTCGGTCAGCGCGATGATGGTGTCTTCGATGTTCTTGGCGCTGTAGGTGCCGCCCTCGCGGGTGGAGATCGACGAGCCGAGCGACTGCGCGTCGACGCCCTCGATGGTCGTCTCGACGTCGATCGCGCCGAAGCGGTACTTCTCGCCTTCGTCGACCGTGATCGTGATGACGTATTCGTTCTCCGCCTCGTTGAGCTCGGCGAAGGACGAGACCACCTGGAAGTCGGCGTAGCCGCGGTTGAAATAGAAGCGGCGAAGCTGCTCTTCGTCAGCGCGCAGCTTGTCCTCGTCGTAGACGTCGTTGCGGAACAGGAACGAGAGGAAGTTCGACTGCTTGGTCGCGATCACGTCGCGCAGGCGGCGGTCGCCGAAGGCATTGTTGCCGACGAAATTGATGGTCGCGATCTTGGTCCGGTCGCCTTCCTGGATCTCGAACACGACGTTGACGCGATTGCCGCCCAGTTCGATCGTGCGGGCGTTGACGATCACGTCCTCGCGGCCGATCCGCGCATAGGCGGCCTTCACCGTCTCGATGTCGGAATCGAGCGCGAGCTGCGAGAACGAGCCGCGCGGCTTCAGCTGGACCGCCGACGCCAGGTTGGCGTCCTTGATCTTCTTGTTGCCCTGGAAAATGACCTGATTGACGATCGCGTATTCGTCGACCTGGACGATCAGCGTGCCGCCGGACTGCGAAATGCGGACGTCGGCGAACAGGCCGGTCGCGAACAGCCGCTTCACCGCCTCGTCGATGTCGCCATTGTTGAACGATTTCCCGGGGGTGATTCCAAGGTAGTTGCGAATGGTCTCGGCGTCGACGCGCTGGTTTCCGCGGACATCGATACGGCTCACCACGGCGGCGCTCGCCGCGACTACGCTGGCGAAATACGTACCGACCGTCGCAGACGTGACCAAACCGGCCGAAAGAGCCACCGCCGAAGCGGCGCTCAAGAATCTGGAAGCTGCCTTCATTGGGCTATTTTACCTTGTATTCTCGTGGTCCCCACGGCGAGAAGCCCGGCTTCGCGGTCAAATCTGGATACCGTTCTAACCGTATTTTCCATACACGCAAGGCTTCTGGTTAATTTGCATTTACTAAGTCGCCTGCCGTGGCATTCGCGTCACGCATATCGCGCGCGATGGTAAATGCGATCTCAATTCTGCGCGGGCCTTACCTGCCCCGATCGTCCCCTATCCCCTTATTTCAACAGCCAAACAGGTCGTTCCAGAAAACGAAGGCCATGAACATCAGAACGACAAGCAGCCCGACGCGGTAGACCCCCTCCATGACGCGCTCCGACACCGGCCGGCGCATCACGGCCTCGATCCCATAAAAGACCAGGTGGCCGCCATCAAGGGGGGGAATCGGCAGGAGGTTAAGAATGCCGATGCCGACCGACAGGAGCGCGACGAGCTGAACCAGCCAGACGAAGCCGAGCTGCGCCGCCTTGCCCGCCATGTCGGCGATCTTCACCGGCCCGCCGAGCTGGCAGCGATCCTCCCGGCCGGCAACGAAGCGCTGCAGGAACTGGCCGGTGCGCGCGATGATATGACCGGTCTCGTTCACCGCCTCGCCCAGCGCCTGCAATGGCGAATAGGTGATGAGTCGCGGCTGCCCCATCTCCTCGTTGTTGACGACGCCGATGACGCCGATCTTGACGACGTTCCCCAGCGCATCGGTCTGTTCGGTGAGCGCCGGCGTGGCGCGAAGCTCGATCTCCTCGCCGTCGCGCAGCATGACGAAGACGATCTCGTCGCCCGCCCTGCCCGACACCAGACGCTGGACGTCGGCGAACGTCTCCACCGCAACACCATCGACGGAGACGAAGCGGTCTCCAGGCATGAAGCCGGCGATCGCTGCGGGGCTGTCGGGGCGGACTTCCGCGACGGTCGGCTCCGACACGAAGCGACCATAGGCCGCAAACATCACCGCGAACACCACGACGGTCAGGAGGAAATTGAACATCGGCCCGGCGACGACCGTCGCCGCACGCTTCCAGATCGGCTGGGTGTGGAAGGCGACGCGCTTTTCCTCCTCGCTCAGCCGTTCCATCTCCTCGGGATCGGGTTCGCTGGTGACGGCCATGTCGCCGACGAACTTGACGTAGCCGCCGAGCGGGATCGCCGAGAGTTTCCAGCGCGTGCCGTTGCGGTCGTTGAAGCCGAACAGTTCCGGGCCGAAGCCGATCGAGAACGCCCTCACCCCGATGCCGCACCAGCGACCGACGAGGTAGTGCCCCATCTCGTGCACGAAAACGACGACGGTGAGCACGAACAGGAACGGAATGATCGTTCCGATCAACAAACCGTCCGTGCTGAACAGCCCGGTCATGAATTCCACCACCTTCAACCCCTTGCTGACGATTCCCGGCCGGGGAACAGTATGTCGAACCCGCGCCCTACCATAGCGACTGTGGTTTCAATAGGGGCGAATCCGTGGCGCCGGGCGAATCGGCGGGCTTCGCGGCCGGCCAGCGTCAGAAGAATGCGTGCGCCGGTGTGTCGAGACCGGCACGCAGAGCGCCGATCGCATAAAATCCGACGACTGCGGCGATCAGGCCGTCGACGCGGTCCATGAAGCCGCCATGGCCTGGAATGAGCGTCCCCGAATCCTTCACGTTGTACTTCCGCTTGAAGGCGGATTCGAACAGGTCGCCGAGCTGCGAGAGCACCGACAGCGCGATGGCGGTGAGGATGACCAGACCCGGTTGTTCCAGCGCGCCGGCAACCCAGGTGACTGCCAAACCGCCGACGACCGCTCCGACGAGGCCGCTGATGGCGCCGCTCCAGGTCTTGGACGGCGAAACCGCAGGCGCCAGCTTCGGCCCGCCAAGCGTCCGCCCGCCGAAATAGGCGAAGATGTCGGTCGCCCAGACGGCCGCGAAGAGGAACAGCGTCGCTGCGAAGCCCTGGACGTCGCTGTCGCGCAGGAAGGCGATCGCAAAGGCGGGCAACGCGGCATAGGCGAAGCCGACCGATGCCGTCACGCCGGTGCCGCGGACAAGGCCGTGCACCAGCGACAGCGCGAAGCTGGCCACGGCCAGCGCGATGAGTGTCGCGGCATCGGCGCCGAAGACGAGAAAGCCGAGGAATACGACCAGCAGTCCGGCGGCGGCCATGTGGTGGCCGCGGGTGGCGTCACTGCGCGAAATTGCCGACCATTCGTAGAAAACGGCGGCGGCGACGCCGGCCGCGAGAAGGCGGAACCACACGCCGCCGAGCCAGGTCAGAAGCAGCGCCACCGCTGCCAGCGCCAGAGCCGAGAACACGCGCGTGCGAAGTCTTTCCATGCCCCCGATCCCCCGCTAGGACGCGACGGTTCGGGCGTCGGTCCCGCCGAAACGCCGCTCGCGGGACGCGTAGCGATCGAGCGCCTCGTGGAAATGGCTCCGGTTGAAGTCCGGCCAGTAGCAGGGAAGGAAGACGAGCTCGCTGTAGGCCGACTGCCACAGCAGGAAATTCGAAAGGCGCTGCTCGCCGCTCGTGCGGATCACCAGGTCGGGATCGGGAATTCCGCTCGTGTCCAGATATCCTGCGAAGAGTCGTTCATCCACTGTCTCGGGATCGAGCCGTCCAGCCGCGGCCTCCACGGCTATCTGGCGCGCAGCGCGCGCGACCTCGTCGCGGCCGCCATAGTTGAATGCGATGACGAGGTTCATCGCGGTGTTGCCGCGTGTCAGCGCCTCGGCTTCCTCGAGCAGCGCCGCGATGTCGCGCGACAGACCCTGGCGGGCGCCGATCGCCCGAACCCTGACGCCATTGCGGTGGATCTCGGCGAGGTCACGGCGGATGAACAGCTTGAAAAGCCCCATCAGGTCGCTGACTTCGGAGGCCGGCCGCGACCAGTTCTCCGACGAAAAGGCGTAGACGGTGAGCCAGCCGATCCCGAGATCGCCGGCCGAACGCACCGCTTCGCGCAATGCCTCGACGCCGGCGCGATGGCCGGCGCTGCGCGGCAGGCCGCGCGCCTTGGCCCAGCGGCCGTTGCCGTCCATGATGATGCCGATATGGGCAGGCTTTGACATTGCGTCCCGTTCCGGCAGGCGCGCCGACCGCGCCGCCGCTACAGCTAGACCTGCATGATTTCCGCTTCTTTTTCGGCAAGCAGGCTGTCGATCATTCCGATCGTGTCGTCCGTCATTTTCTGCACGCGATCGGACTGGCCGTGCAAGTCGTCCTGGCTGATATCGCCATCTTTTTCCGCCTTCTTGAGATGCTCCATGCCGTCGCGGCGGACGTGCCGCGCGGCGATGCGGGCGCTCTCGGCATATTGATGGGCGATCTTGACGAGCTGCTTGCGGCGCTCCTCGTTGAGCTCGGGCAGCGGGATGCGCAGCGTCGTTCCGTCGACGATGGGATTGAATCCGAGATTGGATTCGCGGATCGCCCTGTCGACCGCCTGAACCAGGCTCTTGTCCCAGACCGACACCGAGATCATCCGGGGCTCCGGAACCGTGACCGTCGCGACCTGGTTGAGCGGCATCGGCGCCCCGTAGGCCTCGACCTGGACCGGATCGAGGAGATTGGCCGAGGCGCGACCGGTCCTGAGCGAAGCGAGATCGTTCTTGTAGGCGCTGATCGCGCCGTCCATACGCCTCTGGATATCCTTGAAATCCGCGCCGTCACTCATTCTTGCCTCCCTGATCCGGAACCCGCCACAGCATCTATTCGTCGGAAACGACCGTACAACGGCCGCCGCCGGTCAATATCTCGCCCAGACCGCCCGGTTCATGTATCGAATAGACGATTATCGGGATGTTGTTCTCGCGCGCAAGGGCAATCGCGGCGGTGTCCATGATGGTCAGGCCCTGGTTCAGAACCTGGGCGTGGGTGATGCGCTCGAAGCGCCTGGCGTCCGGATCCTTCTTGGGATCGGCGGAATAGACGCCATCGACCTGGGTACCTTTGAACAGCGCGTCGGCCCCCACCTCGGCGGCCCGGAGCGCCGCGGCCGAATCGGTCGTGAAGAAGGGATTGCCGGTGCCGCCGGCGAAGATCACCACCTTGCCGGCATTCATGTAGGCGGTCGCCTGGCGCTGCGAAAAGCTCTCGCACAGCTCGGGCATGGCGATTGCCGACAGCACGACGGCGTCGACGCCGATCTTGACCAGCGAGGTACGCAGCGCCAGCGAATTGATCACCGTTGCGAGCATGCCCATGTGGTCGCCGGTGACCCGGTCGCCGCCCTTGGACGCGACGGCAACGCCACGGAAAATGTTGCCGCCGCCAATCACAACCGCGACCTCGACGCCAAGCTCCCGCGCCGCGGCGATATCGCGGGCGATCCGGTCGACGATCGAAACGTCGATGCCGAAGCCCTGCTCACCCATCAAAGCCTCGCCGGACGCCTTCAAGAGGATGCGGCGAAAGATCGGCTTGTCGGGCATCTGAACCTCGTCGATTGAGCGGTGCGGTTTGCGATACACGAAGGGCGCCGCGTTGTCACGCGGCGCCCTCGATAATGCGAATCGAATTGAAAGGACTTACTTTTTCACGGCCGCGGCAACTTCTGCGGCAAAGTCGGTCTCTTCCTTCTCGATGCCCTCACCCAGCGCGAAACGCACGAAGCCGGTCAGCGTGGCCGGCGCGCCGATCTGCTTCTCGGCATCCTTGAGGGCCTGCTCGACGGTCACGTCGGGATTGAGCACGAAGTTCTGCTTCAGAAGAACGACCTCCTCGTAGAACTTGCGCAGCCGGCCTTCGACCATCTTCTCGATGATGTTCTCGGGCTTGCCCGATTCGCGCGCCTGGTCCGAAAAGATCGCCTTCTCGCGGGCGACGGCTGCCGGATCGACCTCCTCGGCCGTCAGCGCGAGCGGGTTGGTCGCTGCGACATGCATCGCAACCTGACGCGCGAAGGCGCGGGCGGCCTCGGCATCGCCGGCGGTCTCGATCGCCACGAGCACGCCCATCTTGCCGAGATTCTCGACGACGGCGTTGTGCACGTAGGTCGCGACCGCGCCGTTCGACACTGCGAGCTTCGCCGTGCGGCGCAGGCTCATGTTCTCGCCGATCGTGCCGATCGCGTCCTTGATGGTGTCGGCGACCGACTTGGACGATCCCGGATAGGTGGCGGCGGCCACAGCCTCGACCGAACCGTCGGTGCCGAGCGCAACGTCGGCGACATTGCGTACGATCTGCTGGAAGGCATCGTTGCGCGCCACGAAGTCGGTCTCGGAATTCAGCTCGACCACGACGGCGGAGTTGCCATCCGACGCCACGCCGATCAGGCCTTCGGCGGCCGTGCGGCCGGCCTTCTTGTCGGCCTTCGAGATACCCTTCTTGCGCAGCCAGTCGACGGCAGCCTCGATGTCGCCGCCGGTTTCGTTCAGGGCAGCCTTGCAGTCCATCATGCCCGCGCCGGTCATGTCGCGCAGTTCCTTGACCTGTGCTGCTGTGATGCTCATCTTTGCCTCTTTCTTTCGGAAAACCGGGACCGGCAACGGCAATCGGTCATTGCCATGCGGTCCCGGGTGAAACTGTGTCTTGGAATGGCCGGCGCGTTGCCGGCCATAATGATCAGGACTGCTTCGGCTCGGCGCCTTCTTCGCCCGTCGCTTCGGGCTGTTCGTCGAGCGCCGGTTCAACCGGAGCCTCGGCTGCCGCACCGACGTCGACGCCCATCGAGCCCTGCTGGCGCGCGATGCCGTCGATCGCCGCCTTGGCGACCAGGTCGCAATAGAGCGCGATCGCACGTGCGGCGTCGTCATTGCCGGGGATCGGATAGTCGATCTTGTCCGGATCGCAGTTGGAATCGATGATCGCCACGACCGGGATGCCGAGACGGCGCGCTTCCTGGATCGCGATCGCTTCCTTGTTGGTGTCGATCACGAACATCAGGTCCGGGGTGGACCCCATGTCCTTGATGCCGCCCAGCGCGCGGGAGAGCTTGTCACGTTCGCGGTCGAGGTTCAGGCGTTCCTTCTTGGTGAAACCCTGTGCCTCGCCCGAGAGAAGCTCGTCGAGCTTGCGCAGGCGCTGGATGGAATTCGAGATTGTCTTCCAGTTGGTCAGCATGCCGCCGAGCCAGCGCGAATTGACGTAGTACTGCGCCGAGCGCTGCGCCGCATCCGAAACGATCTCGGACGCCTGGCGCTTGGTGCCGACGAACAGGACGCGGCCGCCGCGGGCAACCGTGTCGGACACGACCTGCAGGGCCTGGTGCAGCATCGGCACGGTCTGGCTGAGGTCGATGACGTGGATGTTATTGCGGGCGCCGAAGATGTAGGGCGCCATCTTCGGGTTCCAGCGGTGCGTCTGGTGGCCGAAGTGAACGCCTGCCTCGAGAAGCTGGCGCATGCTGAAGTCTGGCAGAGCCATTGGTCATTTCCTTTCCGGTTCAAGCCTCCACGGACCGTCGACAAGGATTGTCCTCGCCACCGGGGGTTTCAGCCGGATTTCTCCCGACCGACACCATGGTCCGTGTGTGGAATGGCGCTGCAGATAGGTTATTTCGCAGTGCAATGCAAGTCTGCCGCGTCAGGCGGCGAGCCGGCGACGCCCCTTCGGTTCGCGGACGCGCCGCAGCACGCTGACGATTTCGGCCCGGCTGCAGGCAATCGCACCCAGCGCGAGGGCGCGGCTGCGCTCCATGCCGGTGATGTCGTAGTGCGGCGCCGCCGTCCTTGGCGGGCCCTGATAGGATAGCCTGTGCACGCCCAGCCGCGCCGCGAAACGGTGCAACTCGTCGATATCGTCCGCCATCAGATGGCACCAGCGACGTCCGGCCCAATGCCAGATCGGGGCATCGACATAGACGGCCAAGGTTCAGTCCGCGCAGTCTTTCGGCGGATCGAACACGGCGAGGTCGACCAGCTTGCCGTTGAGCGAGAAATCGCCGTAGTCCATGACGAGGTCGCGCGTGACGCCGCCGGGATGCAGCTTGAAGGAGATACGGTAGGTCGGCAGTTCCTCGCCGGACGCATCGTCCATGTCGAAATAGGCGATATCGACTGGCCAGACCTCGTCTCCGCGCAGCCCGCCGAGCGCCGCCAGTTCCTGGTCGTCGCCTTCGGCCGCCTGCGGCCGGCCGATGATCACGGTCGTGGTCATTACCTCGTCGGCTTCGTCCGAGCCGTCGAAAAGCGTCGTCTCGTAGAAGCGTTCGCCCTCCCGTGCCTTGCCCAGCAACTCCAGAAGGTGCTCGGTCGGGAACTGGGTCTTGTCGAGAACGACTTCCTGAGGATCGGGCTTTTCCAGCTCGACGAGCGTCTGGGTCGGGCTGGCCACCGCCCTGCCCTTGATTTCGCGGTCCAGCGCCTGGTCGATGAAGGAGCGGGTAACGAAGTTGAAGCTCTTGCCCTCGCCGTCCTCGTAGGTGGTCGTCTGCTGGTCGGTGAGACGCGACATCTCCGTCGTGTCGATCTGGGTGACGAAGCGGAAATTGACCGTGTAGCCGTCGCATCGCGAGCCTTCGAACTCGTACACCATCCGGCCGGCGACGCCGGTGATGCCGGAGCGGTCCGACGCGTCGTTGAGCGACAGGTCGTAGACCGCGCGGTGGGGCGTCAGGAGCGGCCCGGCCAGCGCCGGTGCCGCAAGCATACACAGGGTCAAGGTCGTGGCCGGGCGCAGCATGCGCATCAGCTATTCTCCGGTGCGGCCCCAGGGCCATCTGTTCACGGGTCGCCACGATCGGTAATAGTCGTGGCGGAAGGTGGGCGATGCCGAAGCACTGCCCGCCAACCTGTAACCCGCCTCCCGCGAATAAGGAATAGGTGACCAGAGTGACGATCGAAAGCCGACTTGCCGAGATGGGCGTGGTTCTGCCCGCGGCCGCCGCCCCGGCGGCCAATTACCTTCCCTACGCACAGGCCGGAAACCTGCTGTTCACCGCCGGCCAGCTTCCTCTGAAAGACGGCAAGCTCACGGCGTCAGGTCTGCTCGGACGCGATCTCGACACGGCGGCCGGACGCGATGCGGCGCGACAATGCGCCATCAACATCCTGGCCCAGGTGAAGGCGGCGACCGGCGACCTCGGCCGGCTGAAGCGAATCGTCAAGATCTCTGTCTTCGTCGCATCGACGCCGGACTTCACCGAGCAGCATCTGGTGGCCAACGGCGCGTCGGACTTCCTGGCCGAAGCGCTCGGCGAGGCGGGCAAGCATGCCCGCTCGGCCGTCGGCATGGCCGCCCTGCCCCTCGACGCCCCGGTCGAGATCGAAGCGATCTGCGAGATCGAGTAGCGCCATGACCGCCATCGACTGGCTGACGGAACGTCCGATCGCGCATCGCGGCTTTCACGACGGCAACCGCAAACGCTGGGAAAACACGTTGTCGGCATTCGACGCGGCGGCGGAGCGCGGCTTCGCCATCGAATGCGACGTGCGCCTGACGGCGGATTGCGAGGTCGTGGTCTTTCACGACGACAAGCTCGAGCGGCTCGCCGGGCGCGAAGGACTTGTGCACGAGCTGACGGCCGCCGACATGACGGCGCTCGCGGTCGGCGGTACGAGCGACCGCGTGCCGACCCTCGACCAGATGCTGGCGCGGATCGCGGGCCGGGTTCCGATCGTCATTGAACTCAAGGGCGTGCGGGGCAGCGACGAGGGCCTGGTCGCCGCGGTCGCTCGCTCGCTCAGCCGCTATGACGGCAAGGCGGCGATCATGTCGTTCAACCACTGGCTGATCAGGCAGTTCGCCGACGCCGCACCCGGAATCCCGGGCGGCCTGACCGCATACGGGACGAAGCCGGCCGATCTCGAGGCGCATTTCTCGATGCTGGCGCATCCGATCTCGTTCGTGTCCTACGACGTCGCCGCCCTGCCCAATCCGTTCGTTTCCTTCGTCCGCGAGAGGCTGGCGATGCCGGTGATCACCTGGACGGTGAAGGACGAGGCGGGCGTCGCGGCAACCAGGGCGCATGCGGACCAGATGACCTTCGAGGGATTCGACCCCGAAAGCGGCCGGCCTCTCTGAGCGCCGCCTTCGGGATCGCCACGCTTGCGATCTTGCATTGCACAATGCGCGCCGTAAGTTATCCGGGATGAGCGGCGACAGCGAAACCGGGCGAGACAGGGCGGGCGAAATCGCCATCCGCGTGGCCACCAGCCTCGAACCGTTCTCCGCCGACGAGTGGTCGACGCTGTCGGGAGCGCGACCGGACGGCGATCAGCCTTACAACCCGTTCGTCTCACACGCCTTTCTTTCCGCGCTCGAAGACTCCGGCTGCGTCGGTCGCGCGGCCGGCTGGCAGCCGCAGCATCTCAGACTGGAGAGCGAGGACGGGCGCCTGCTAGGTGCGGTCGCGTGCTATCTCAAGTCGCACAGCCAGGGCGAGTACGTGTTCGACCACGGCTGGGCCGATGCCTTCGAGCGCGCCGGCGGACGGTACTACCCCAAGCTTCAGGTGTCGGTTCCCTTCACGCCGGCGGCTGGGCCGCGCCTGCTCGTCCGCGACGGCGCCAATGGCGAGGCCGTCCGCACCGCGCTGGCGGAGGGCCTGAAGGCGCTGACCGAGCGGCTCGGCGTCTCAAGCTGCCACGTTACTTTCGCCGAACAGGCCGACATCGCAATCCTCGAACGGTCCGGTTTCCTTCATCGAACCGACCAGCAATTCCACTTCCGCAATGATGGGTACGGGGCCTATGCGGATTTCCTCGGCACGCTGGCGTCGCGCAAGCGCAAGGCGCTGCGCAAGGAGCGCGAGACGGCGCTTTCGGAGGGCATCACGGTCGAATGGCTGACCAGAAGCGATCTCACCGAAGCGGTATGGGACGATTTCTACGCCTTCTACGTCGACACGGGCGGGCGCAAATGGGGGCGGCCCTATCTCAACCGGGCATTCTTCTCGCTGATCGGCGAGCGCATGGCCGACGACGTGCTTCTGGTGATGGCCAAGCGCGCCGGGCGCTACATTGCCGGAGCGATCAACTTCATCGGCTCGGACACGCTCTACGGCCGCAACTGGGGCTGCATCGAACATCACCCCTTCCTGCATTTCGAGGTCTGCTACCATCAGGCGATAGACTTCGCGATCGCCAGGGGCCTGAAGACGGTCGAGGCCGGCGCGCAGGGCGAGCACAAGCTGGCCCGCGGCTATCTCCCGGTCACCACCCATTCGGCCCACTTCATTGCCCATTCGGGGCTGCGGCGCGCCGTCGCCGACTATCTCGACATGGAGCGGCGCGAGGTTGCCTCGATCGGAGCCTATCTCGCCGATCGCGGTCCGTTCCGCCGCGGCGGCTAACCGGAAGGCGGCGCCTGACCTGTCAGTGCGCGAGGGTGCGCGAGAACAGGTTGATGACGAGGACGCCGGCGACGATCAACCCCATGCCAAGGATGGCGGGACCATCCAAAGCCTGCCGGAACCAGAGCCATCCGATCGCGGTGATGAGCACGATGCCGATGCCAGACCACAGCGCATAGACGACACCGACCGGCAGTGCGCGCAACGGCAGCGACAGGAAATAGAAGGCGAGCCCGTAGCCGACGATGGTGACAATCGACGGGACGAGCCGCGTGAAGCCGTCGGTCTGCTTCAGCGCGGTGGTGGCGACGACCTCGAAGCCGATTGCAATCATGAGGTAGATGTAGTTCATCGAACGAGCCCTTGGCGCGGCAAGACCTGACGCCATGACGGCATACCAGTTCGCATTATTCCGGGGAATGCCATGACCGACGCCTACGATCCGTCCAACGTCTTCGCCAAGATCCTGCGCGGCGAGATTCCCTCGCACAAGCTCTACGAGGACGACGACACATTCGCGTTCATGGACATCATGCCGCGCGGCGACGGCCACTGCCTCGTGATCCCCAAACAGCCGTCGCGCAACATCCTCGACGTCGAGCCTCAGAGCCTGGCCGCGGTGACGCGTACCGTTCAGAAGCTCGCCAGGGCCGTCGTCAAGGCTTTCGGGGCCGACGGGGTCACCATCCAGCAATTCAACGAAGCGGCCGGCGGACAAGTTGTTTTCCACCTTCATTTCCACGTCATCCCGCGTTTCGACGGCGTCAAGCTGCGGCCGCAGACGGGAGACATGGCCGATCAGGACGTGCTGAAGCAGAACGCGGACAAGATCCGCAAGGCACTCGGGGAATAAGGGCCCGAGCCCGGCCGACTAGGCCTGTTCCGGTCGCGGTTCGCCCGGGGCCTTCCAGCTTATCGCCAAGAGAGCCAGCAATAGCGTTGGATATATGATGTCGCCTATCAGCGGCCTGCCGATGTTCAGCGGCGCGTAATTGGCATTCACGATCGCGTCGTGGATATGCACATAGGCCGCGCCGTACCAGAAGATCGATTTCGAAATGACGACGGCGGTGATCAGATGGCCGCGCAGCCAGACCGCCAGCAGCGCAGCAACGCCGGTGCCGAGTGTATAAAAAGCGAGTTCGGTCTGGAACGGGCTGCCGGTTTCCCAACCGATGCCGCGGGCGATCTGGTCAGCCAGGAAAAAATGTCCGACGAAGGCCCAGACGCTGCCGAAGCCGATCAGAATGACGGTGAAATAAAGCAGCAGCGTTGCCGCCATTTCCTGTTTTTCAAGGCCGGTTCCGCGTTCGGTCTGATACCGCCATGCGCTCAGCGGCACCAGGACCAGCATGTAGATGAAACTGCCTATGAGCGGCACATAGCTGAACAGCCAGAAAACGAAGAATGTATGCGGCAGGAACCGCCAGATGATCTCGGGCCAGCGATCGAATAGCGGCCGGTGTTCCGCTTCGCGGATCAGCATTCCGAACGGCACAAGGAAATCGACGACACGAGCGGCCCAGGGTTTCATTTCGTCCCGCCCTCCCCTGAATCTTGCTGGCCGCATCCTAACATCGACCGCGTGCAAACGCCCAAATGCGGCGCGCATATCGGGGGACACCGACGCGATCGCCTGCACCTTCCGCCGCTTTCGAAGCGAAACGCGCCCTGTCCATTCAGCCGACGAGATAGACGCCGGCCAGAAGCACCGCCTCGCCGGCGAGAATGCCGATCAGGACGCGCTTGCCGAGCGTCAGATAGGCGATGAAGCCGACCATCGCGGCACCGATGCGCAGGACGAGCGCCGTATCGGCGAGCGCGCCGGAAGGAAAGACGATCAGGTTGCCGATGACGGCGGCGACCAATGCGGTCGCGATGCAGCGTACGAGCACGATCGCTTCGGAGTCTTCCGAAATCCTGCCGCCGAGGAACACGCCGAGGAAGCGCCAGCAGTCGGTCGCCGCCCACCCGGCGACGATGATGAACAGATAGGGCCACCACCAGGCATCGAGCGCGTCGAAGGTCATGTCGCCCTGCCCTTCCGCGAGACGAGATGCAGGACGAACGCCGCGATACCGCCGATCAGTCCGGTAAGCAGCAGGTCGAAGCCTGGAACGACGAGATGCAGGCTGGGGCCGACAACCAGTCCGATCAGCATCGCGTGCTTGCCCGCAACCTCGCGCGCCGATCCCCAGAGAGACGTCAGGAAATACATCGGCGTTAGCAGGAGCAGTGCTGCCGAAACCGGATTCGGAAGCCGGTCGGCGACAAGGAAAACGATGGTGACGACAACCATGTTGCCGGCGATCAGCGTCATGCCCAGCCCGGCATAGTAGACGGTTCGCATCGGGCGCGGCACGTTGCGAAAGGTCTCCATCGCGACCACCCAGGACGTGACCGCCACGAAATGCGACAGGAAATAGAGCACCCATTTGCGCGTCTTCTCGGCGCGCATCTCGGGAACGAGCGCGACGACCATGGGCATCAGGCGCACCGACGACAGCGCGACCGCGAACGCGGCCGCCAGCAGTGTGCTTCCCGACAGGACCGCGCCTATCAGCACCACCTTGGCCGGCAGCGCCCACACGATCGCGACCATGAACAGCGTCTCGGGCAGGGAAATGCCCGCTTCCTTCGCCAGGCCCGCAAAGCCGACGAAGGCGCTGGCCAGAATCAGGCCGGGTATGGAGAACGACGCCGCGACGCCTTGCGCAAACCATGCGAGGCGGCCCTTCGCGTTCCCCGCATGCGCGTGATCATCCAAAGGCATTTGAAGCGCGGCGTAGCATCTTTCGACCACCGCGCGAAAGCCTCATCGTTTGGCCTCGCTCAGTTCCTGCTCCAGCCGCCGTGCGCGGGCCGCGACTGCCTTGCGCGGCGAGGCCAGCGCCCTGCGGATCGCCTGTTCGGCGAGAGCGCGATCGACACGGCCCTGCCGCGCCAGATCCACGATCGCCGTGAGCGCGGAAGCCGCACCGATGGCCGACGATGCGTCGAGCAGATCCTCAAGCAGTCCAAACAGCCGCGAAACCTCTGTATCGTCGAGCTTCAGACGTACTAGGACCTTGGGAAGCTGTTCGGCGATCTCCCACTGCCGGTTCTTTTCGAGATGAATGAGAAGCTGCGGAAGCGCGGTCTGCAGGCTGCCTGGCGAATCGCGGGCAACCTGCATCAGCGCGTGCGCAGCGTGGGCGACGACCGCGGGATCGTCATCCTCCAGAAACGCGACGAGCACTCGCGTGCTTGGAGGGTCGTCGAGGCAGATACGCGCGACGGCCGCAGCCTCGCCGACCTCACCACGGCTTCCCGTCGCCAGCAGATCGCGCATTGCCGCGATCCGCTCATCGCGGGACACCGTCGGGGTCAGCTCTTGCGCGGCAGTTGCGGCACCATGCTGCGCTTGGGCGTGTCGTCGGACTTGCCGCCCGACGACCGCTTGCCGCGCGCCGCGGGTTTCTTGGCCGCAGCCTTGGCGGCAGGCTTCTTGCGCTTCGGTGACCCGGCAGGCTCTTCCTTCTTCGGCTTGACCGGCACTTCGTCGGCCAGGGCGTTGAGCTTGAGCGACGGCTTGCCGGTGTCGTCCTTCTCTACCGTGACGCGGACGGTACCGCCCTTGCGCAGCCGGCCGAACAGCACCTCGTCGGCGAGCGGCTTCTTGATGTGCTCCTGGATCACGCGGCTCAGCGGCCGCGCGCCCATGCGCTCGTCATAGCCCTTGTCCGCCAGCCATTCGACCGCCTCCTGCGACAGGTCGAACGTGACCCGGCGCTCGGCAAGCTGCGCCTCGAGCTGCATGACGAACTTCTGCACCACCTGGTGGATCACCGGCACCGGCAGGGCGCCGAACGGGATGATCGCGTCGAGCCGGTTTCGGAATTCCGGCGTGAAGAGGCGATTGATCGCCTCCATGTCGTCGCCTTCCCGCTTGGAGGATCCGAAGCCGATCGCCGCGCGCGCCATGTCGGCCGCGCCGGCATTGGTCGTCATGATCAGGATCACGTTGCGGAAATCGATCTGCTTGCCGTTATGGTCGGTCAGCTTGCCGTGGTCCATCACCTGCAACAGGATGTTGAACAGGTCCGGGTGCGCCTTCTCGACCTCGTCGAGGAGGAGGACGCAGTGCGGATGCTGATCGACGCCGTCGGTCAGGAGACCGCCCTGGTCGAAGCCAACATAGCCGGGCGGCGCGCCGATCAGCCTGCTGACCGTGTGGCGCTCCATGTATTCGGACATGTCGAAACGCAGCAGCTCCACGCCCATCGACGCGGCGAGCTGCTTCGCGACCTCGGTCTTGCCGACGCCCGTCGGTCCGGAGAACAGGTAGGAGCCGATCGGCTTCTCGGGCTCGCGCAGGCCGGCGCGGGCGAGCTTGATCGACGAGGCCAGCGCCTCGATCGCCAGGTCCTGCCCATAGACGACGCGCTTCAGCTCGATCTCGAGGCCGGCCAGAACCTTCTCGTCGTCGGCGGAAACCGTCTTCGGCGGAATGCGCGCCATGGTGGCGATCGTCGCTTCGATCTCCTTGACGCTGATCGTCTTCTTGCGGCGCTGCTCCGGCAAAAGCATCTGCGAGGCGCCCGTCTCGTCGATCACGTCGATCGCCTTGTCGGGCAGCTTGCGGTCGTTGATGTAGCGCGCGGACAATTCCACCGCCGCCTTGATGGCGTCGTTGGTGTAGCGAACCTTGTGGAAGTCCTCGAAATAGGGCTTCAGGCCCTTCATGATAGAGATCGCGTCCTCGACGGTCGGCTCGCTGACGTCGATCTTCTGGAAGCGGCGCACCAGCGCCCTGTCCTTCTCGAAGAACTGACGGAACTCCTTGTAGGTGGTGGAGCCGATGCAGCGGATCAGGCCGGACGACAGCGCCGGCTTCAGGAGATTGGAGGCGTCCATCGCCCCGCCGGACGTCGCGCCCGCGCCGATCACGGTGTGGATTTCGTCGATGAACAGGATCGCGCCCGGAAACTCCTCGAGTTCCTTGACGACCTGCTTCAGCCGCTCCTCGAAATCGCCGCGATAGCGCGTGCCCGCCAGCAGCGTGCCCATGTCGAGCGCGAAGATCGTCGCCTCGCGCAGCACCTCGGGAACGTCGCCCTCGACGATGCGCTTGGCCAGGCCCTCGGCGATGGCGGTCTTGCCCACGCCGGGGTCACCGACATAGAGCGGATTGTTCTTCGATCGGCGGCACAGCACCTGGATGGTGCGGTTGATTTCGGACTCGCGCCCGATCAGCGGATCGATGCGCCCCGCGCGCGCCTTCTTGTTGAGATTGACGCAGTAGGCGGTCAGCGCATCCTGCTGCTTCTTCTTGCCGCCCTCCTCCGCGTCGGAAGATGCCGGATTGGCGCTCTGCTCGTCCTCGGCGCCGCGCGCAGCGCGAGCCTCCGCGCCCCCGGGACGCTTGGCAATACCGTGGCTGATATAGTTGACCGCGTCGTAGCGGGTCATCTGCTGTTCCTGCAGGAAGTAGGCGGCGTGGCTTTCGCGTTCGGCGAAGATCGCCACCAGAACGTTGGCGCCGGATACCTCCTCGCGGCCCGACGACTGCACGTGGATCACCGCGCGCTGGATCACGCGCTGGAAACCCGCCGTCGGCTTGGAATCCTCGTCGTAGCCGGTCACCAGATTGTCGAGTTCGGTATCGACATAGGTGAGAACGGTCTTCTTCAGCTCTTCGAGATCGACATTGCAGGCGCGCATCACGGCGGCCGCGTCGGCGTCGTCGATCAGCGCGAGCAGCAGATGCTCGAGCGTTGCGTATTCATGATGGCGCTCGTTTGCATGGGTCAGAGCCTGATGCAGCGCGCGCTCGAGGCCTTGCGAGAAAGCCGGCATTTTACCTCACTTCTTCTCCATCACGCATTGCAGCGGATGCTGATGCTGACGGGCGAAATCCATGACCTGGGACACCTTGGTCTCGGCCACCTCGAATGTATAGATACCACACTCTCCCACGCCATGGTTGTGGACATGGAGCATGATGCGCGTGGCCGCCTCGCGATCCTTCTGGAAGAACCGCTCGAGAACGTGGACCACGAATTCCATCGGCGTGTAGTCGTCGTTGAGTAGCAGGACGCGGTAGAGGCTGGGTTTCTTGGTCTTGGTCCTCGATCGTGTGATGACGGCAGTCCCGCGTCCGGAGCCGCTCCCGCCCTCGTCGCCGTTCTGCATGGTTGCCCCGGACAGTCTCATGGTCACACCGACGATCTCAGCCCTTCCTCTTTCGAATCCCGCGAGTCGAAGGCCACATGTAAGAACCTTTCGACGGATTTTAAGCCCTAGTTTTCCGCTGACAATATGACCACGGGGAAGAGCGGCGAAAAAAACGCGGCGCCGCTCGGGCCTGCCGGCATCCGGACAGCAAAAAGCCCGGACGGTGAAGCGTCCGGGCCCGCGCGGACCGCACAGGCGGTCCGCGAAACACGAATTGTACGAGGTAGAGGCGTTTCTACTTCGCCTTGGCCATCATCGATTCGAACGGCTTGTAGGCTTCCTTGGCCATGTCGGCATACATGTCGCCCATCTTGGTCGCCTGCGACACGAAACCCTCATAGGCGTCCTTGGCGTAGCCGGTCTGGACCTCGATCGCCTTTTCCAGCGACTTCGCCGACATCATCTTCTCGAACGCCGCGGCGCCGGCCTCGTAGGAAGACTTCGAATATTCGGTCGCCTCGGCGGTGATCGCCTGCAGGCTCTTGGAAAGAGCGGCGAAGCTCTTCAGGCCGTTGTCCATCATGTCCTTGCCGATTTTGGTGGTGTCTTCGAACGACTGCATCATTGTCGGGTCCCTTTGCGTCAATTCCTGAGCGGCGCATCTATTGTGCGTTGCATATTATCTATTGTGCGCTGCACAAAATGTCAATGGCGGGACGGCGGAACCCGCCTGAAAACCCCTCTAATTGAGCTAAAACGCGCAGAAAACGCGCAAGGAAACGGTTACCATAAACGGATTGGTAACGCTGCGCCCGATAGTGTCACGGGAACGAGGCAGGCCGCGCCTGCCACACGTGAACACAAGAGACCAACAAGGTGTAGCCGTGCGTCAGGCGTTTGCATGCCCCTCCGATAGGCCGTCCCTTCCGATCCAGTTCCTCGTCGCGACTTTGCTGACGATCGCCATGCTGGCGGCGCTTCCCAACGCCGCCCATGCGAATGCGAAATATGCCGGCATCGTCATCGACGCAAAGACCGGCAAGACGCTGTATGAATCGAGCGCGGATCAGCCGCGCTATCCGGCTTCTCTGACCAAGATGATGACGCTCTACCTGGTCTTCGACGCATTGAAGGCCGGGCGCGTCTCGCTCAACACCGCGATCCCGGTCTCGCGCAACGCGGCGAACGAGCAACCCTCGAAGCTCGGCCTGAAGCCCGGTCAGACGATTACGGTCGAGAACGCCATCCTCGCCCTGGTGACCAAGTCGGCGAACGACGCGGCGACCGCCGTCGGCGAATTTCTCGGCGGATCGGAAGCGCGGTTCGCGGAGATGATGACCCAGCGCGCACGGTCCCTCGGCATGAGCCGGACGACGTTCCGCAACGCGAACGGTCTCCCCAACTCGGCCCAGAAGACCACCGCTCGCGACATGGCACGCCTCGGGCTTGCGCTGCGTGAGCATCATCCGCGCTACTACAAATATTTCTCGACGCGCTCGTTCCGCTACGGCCGCAACCGCTATGGCAACCACAACCGGCTGCTCGGGCGGGTAAAGGGCGTCGACGGCATCAAGACCGGTTACACGCGCGCCTCCGGCTTCAACCTCGTGTCGTCGGTCCAGGTCAACGGACGCTCGATCGTCGCCGTGGTCATGGGCGGACGCACCGGCGCCAGCCGCAACGCCCAGATGCAGAAGCTCATCGCAGCCTACCTGCCGAAGGCTTCGACCAGGGGTGGCGGCGATCTGATTGCACGCGGCGGCAGCGCGCCGGTCTTCGCCAGCGCCGCTGGCGGGTTCAAACTGCCGAAGAACAACCCGCCGACGCCGGTCGAACGGCCAGACCTGCGGGTCGCCTATGCCGAGACCGTCGAGGTCGAGCGGACGCTGCCTGCAGCCGCACCCGAGCCACCCGTCGCGATCGATCCGGTGCAGACCTCGGCGACCGCCGTGTCGGGTTGGGTGATCCAGGTTGCCTCAATGCCGTCGGAAAGCGAGGCGCGCGCCTATCTGGCAAAGGCGGCCGGTAACGCACCGTCGGTACTGGCCAGCGCCTCGGCCTTCACCGTGACCTTCGAGAAGGACGGAATTCTGTACCACCGGGCACGTTTCGGCGGGTTCAGTTCGAAGAACCAGGCATGGAATGCCTGCGCGGCGCTCAAGAAAAAGAAGATGGCCTGCTACGCCACCACTCAGTGAACATGTGGTGACGGCTCCGGGTTTGTAGAGAGTAGAAGGAGTTCAACGGTGAGTGGACAGCAGAACATCCTTGGCTTCGTTGATGCGGGCAGCCAGGAAAGACGAGCCGCCGAGGTCAGGGTGCAGCCGCTGCATAAGGCGACGATGGGCCTTGCGGATGTCGGCCGCGCCCGCCCCCGGTTCAAGACCAAGGATCTCGTAGGCCTCCTGCTGGGTCATGGGGCCAGAGCTCTGCGCGCCAGCCTGCCCCGAACCGATGTCCGCGTCCACGCGCTCACGCCAAACGGCAGACCTGCCGTCAAGATACGTCTCCAGTAGCTGCAGGCTTTCGCCGTCGCCGGCGAGTTCCGTCCGCAGCACCAGAAGGTCGTCCTCTGTCATCGCGCCGAGCTGGCTGCCTTCGAACCGGCCTGCCAGAACGAAGCCCTCGAGCCCGCCCGTATCGTGGTCGAGCGTCATCTCAAGTGCCGCCGTGCGCACCGTCGAGCGCTGCCCCTGCGCCTTTCGGCGGCCGCCTCTCCTCACCCGTCCCGATGTGTACCAGGCCAGCGCCCCGGACAGGAGCATTCCGCCCAGTGCGGCCCGCCCCAGCAACAGCAGTCCCGCGCCGGCGACGCCCAGCACCATCGGAGCCACGAGCCTGAGACCGCTGGCGATACGCGCCGGGTTTGCGTTGAGGAATGCCGTGCTCAGAATGAGAAGCACCAGAAGAACGCCGAAGGCGTAGAAAAGTCCTGCCATGGTGCTAGCCGCCGCGCATGTGCTCGATCATCAGCCGGTCCTCGGCGGTGCCGCGGTTCTCGAGCGCCTTGAACCCGCCCGTCGCGTAGACGGCTACGGACGACAGCAACCGCTTGAGCGTCGCCGCGGATGCCTGGTCGAACCGGAACCAGGCGCCCTTTGACAGGCGTGCGATCTCCTTGAATGCGGCCTCGGCCCCCGTGTCGCGGCCTTCCTGGAAGACGAAGATCGGCACGCCGTGCATACCCAGCCGCCCAGCCTTGTCGGCCAGCTGGTCGACATCCTCTTCCATCGCATCGCCGATATAGACCAGCGCGCTGACGCGTTGCTTCTGCGTCTCGGCGAGTGTGTGCGACAGGACCTTTCGGATCTGCGTCTGGCCGCCGCGGCAGTCGATCTTGACCATCAGGTCCTTGAGCGCGCCGGTGTCGGTGACAAAGCGGGACGAGCGGCATTCGCCGAAACCGCGAAAATAGACGAGCTGCACTTCCAGCTTGCCGGTGCCACCCGCCGCATCGAACATTTCAGCCTGGAGTGTGCATGCCAGGTCCCAGGTCGGCTGCCGGCTCATCGTGGCGTCCAATGCCAGGACGAGACGGCCCGAGGCGGCGCCGGAAAAGGTCGACATCGCCTTGGCGCGCCGCAGAAATTCGGCCACTTCACCGGCATTCGAGGTCTGTCGGCTCGCAGGCGTGTCGCCGCTTCCCTTCCGTATCGGGACCTTTTTATCGCTCATCAGGAGAAGATGTGGCGCAATGCGCCGCCTTGCAAGCCCGTGGTCCTAGCTCGCGAAGATGTCCGGCATCGCGATCGGACGCGTGACGGCCTCGGCGTAACGCTGCCGGGCTTCCATGCGCTTGCGGCCGCGATCGTCGGTCGGCAGCCGGAGCGCCGCCAGGAGCTGGCGGATTTCCTGCCGCGCCGCCAGATGAGACAAGGTCGGCTTGGTGCCGAGCACGTGCTCCTCGAAGTCGTCGAGCGCCGTCAGGCCAATGGGGAAGAACTCGCGGAAGATGACGCGTTCCGAGATGCCGTCAGCGATCCGGAAGCCGAGCTGCGCCGACAGGCTGCGCAGGCAGCTGTCGAGCTTCTGCTCGTTGCGCGAGGAGATGTTGGCCATGCGATTGCGCACGACCACCCAGTCGAGGATCGCATTGTCGGTCTGGCGCCGCTCCCGCCGGGCGTCGCGGACCGACGCGGCATATTGCGACAGCTCGAGGATCTCGTTGCTCACCGGGTCGATACGCGCCAGCACGTCGAAATCGATGAAGGAGTCATTCATCGGCGTCACCAGCGTATCGGCGATGCGATGGGCGATCCGGTTCAGGAACGTATCGGAGCCCGGCGTGTCGATGACGACGAAGTCGTGCGCGTTCTCGATGTCGGCCAGACCGTCGGTGAGCTGACGGAACTCCTCGCTCTCATTGTCCGAGACCGTCTCGCGACGAGCCGGCGGAACGTGGAAATGCTGCGGGATCGCGAGGGAAAGACCCGCCATGCGCGCCCAGCGGCGGCGGTTTTCCACATAGCGCGTCAACGAAAGCTGGCGACCGTCAAGATCAACCGTCGCAACGGCATAGCCCGAGCGAAGCAACGCAACGGCGATATGCATGGCGGTCGTGGATTTTCCAGAACCACCTTTTTCGTTTCCGCAGACTATTACGTGGGCGGTCTTTCGCTTCTTCCCGTCTGGAAAGCCGCCGCTACCCGCTAACAACATGAACCCCAAACTCCACACCCTGAGCAAACATGACGTCTTTACAGGACCACGGCAATTCAAATCCTGAATTACGGCGGCAAAACGTATGGTTTGGTAAAGCAGTTTGGTTATCGCGATGTCAGCGGCAAAGCCGCCTCACATGGCGAAAGACACTACAAAAGGCCCAGTTCGGCGAGCTCGGTTCTCAGCTTGGGCGGCAATTCGGCGATGCCCCTGGCACCCTTGCCAAGATCGGCCGGAGCGTCCGCCGGCTTGAGATAACGCCAGCCCTGGAAGGCGCGGCGCGGCTGCCACTGGGTTCTCACGACTTCCGGATCGAGCACCAGATGGCAGCGCGATATGCCTTCGGAATCCACGAACGGTCTGACCTCGACGAGCCGCTGGCGGCACTGCACGCTGCCCTTGACGACCCAGTAGAGCGAGCCGCCATCGACGAGCTCGTCGACGCGCTTGGGGACCATGCGGGTGGTGTGGAAATGCTCGGCCGGCTGCCCGAGGCGCCTCTTCTCGTCGAGCCGGCGGGCAATCCAGTCTTCCAGATCTTCGACGCTCTCCGCGCCGACACACAGTTTCAGGAGGTTGAGGGCCATGGCGCAAATCTAGGGTCAGGATCGTGATCAGGAAAGGCCGCGCCCGATTGCTCCACAGCATCCTCACGCGATCCGCATCCAGCCAAGGGCGGCCTCAGCATTCCACGACGTTGACCGCGAGCCCGCCAAGGCTGGTTTCCTTGTAGCGCTCGTTCATGTCGAGCCCGGTCTGGCGCATCGTCTCCACGGCGGCATCGAGCGGCACGAAATGGGTGCCGTCGCCCTTGATGGCCAGCGAGGCCGCCGTCACGGCCTTCACCGCGCCCAGCGCGTTGCGCTCGATGCAAGGCACCTGCACGAGCCCGCCGACCGGGTCGCACGTCATGCCGAGATGATGTTCCAGCGCGATTTCGGCCGCGTTCTCGATCTGCTCGGGCGTCCCGCCCATGACCGCCGCGAGCCCGGCCGCCGCCATTGCCGACGCCGATCCCACCTCGCCCTGGCAGCCGACTTCGGCGCCGGAGATCGACGCATTGTGCTTGATGATGCCGCCGACCGCGGCCGCGGTCAGGAGAAAATCACGAATGCCGGCCTGATCCGCCTCGACATGGAAGCGCAGCCAGTATCGCATCACGGCGGGCACGACACCCGCCGCGCCGTTGGTCGGCGCGGTGACGATCCGTCCGCCTGAGGCATTTTCCTCGTTGACAGCCATCGCGTAGACCGACAGCCAGTCATTGGCAAGCAGAGGGTTCGGCCGGTTGCTGCTCCATTCCTCCTCGAGCTTGTCGTGCAGCTTGCGGGCGCGGCGGCGCACCTTCAGGCCTCCGGGCATGATGCCATCCTGGGCGAGGCCCCGCTCGATGCAGCCATGCATGGCGTCCCAGATCGCGTCGAGGCCGCGGTCGAGCTCGTCGCGGCTGCGATAGGTCTCCTCGTTGCGACGCTTCATCTCGGCGATCGACAAGCCGCTCTGCGCCGCCATGCCCAGCATCTCGGCGGCCTTGGCGAAGGGAAACGGAACCTCGCGGTCGACCTCCGGCTTGGATTTCGCCTTGAGACGCTGCAGCTCCTCCTCCGACACGACGAAGCCGCCGCCGACCGAGTAGAAGACCCGGCGCAGCAGCAGACGCCCGTCAGCGGCGAAGGCACGAAACGCCATGCCGTTCGCGTGGCCCGGCAGCGGCGTCTTGCGATCCATCACGAGGTCGGCTGCGGGGTCGAAATCATAGGCCGGATGCCCGGCCGGCGCGACGGACTTCGTTTCCGTCACCTGCTCGATCATGGCATCGGTGCGGTCGGGATCCACCGTCTCGGGCTTTTCACCCGCGAGACCGAG
The DNA here is from genome assembly GCA_023953775.1 of Rhizobiaceae bacterium. Classification (GTDB taxonomy): domain Bacteria; phylum Pseudomonadota; class Alphaproteobacteria; order Rhizobiales; family Rhizobiaceae; genus JAMLJD01. The sequence continues at coordinate 24,008 of JAMLJD010000007.1, forward strand.
GATCACCGCGCGGTCGGTGCCGTGCCCGATACCGGTATAGGCGAGCGAGCCGTGCAGGCTGACGCTGATGCGGGCGACCTCGACGCCAGCGGGACGCGGCCAGTCGTCTCCGGCGATCTCGTCGAGGAACCGCGCCGCCGCCGTCATCGGCCCCATGGTGTGGGAACTCGACGGTCCGATGCCGATCTTGAACAGGTCGAATACAGACAGGAACATTCCGCGTCTTCTCCAGCGCCCCGGATCGATGGCAGGGAACACACCCGGCGTGCTCAGCCTAGGCCGACTTCCGGTACTCCGCCAGCGACATCCGGACGGCAGACGCAAGACGGGCGCGACATCACTGCCGCGCCCGTGAATTCCCTCTCAAGAACCGTCTTAGCTGGCCGCGATGATCGCGGCGGTTTCACCGCCGCCGAACAGCCACGCAAGGAGGATGATGCCTCCGAAACCAATCACCGCCTTGGCGGCGACACCCCAGCATGTCTTCTGAACGTTTTCGTCCATGATAGTCCGTTGATTGTTCTTCGCCTGTTTGAATTCCGAGGCGACTCGATGTCCCGTCCCGTCGCCTCAGGTGGCGGTCTGGATAGCTTTTTCGCACTTCCCTCGCAACCGCAAAAACGGCGGAATTGCGGCGCGAACGGGACAGTTGAACCGATTGAAGATGGCACGCCATGCAAAATCAAGGGCTTGGCCGATGCCCTGCATTAATCAACGATCAACAGTTTCGTTCAAAACGAGGCGAATGGCTGCGCCGGTCATTTGCCGGCTTCCCCAGCGTCAGGTGCGGGCAAGATCGCATCGATTCTCCCGGTGAGCCTGTAGGCGATCAGTCCGATCCATTCGCGCACGGCGAGCGAACTCGCCTGCAGCGTGTCGATCTGGTTGTCCCGCGCAAGACCGATCGTCTCCTGCCCCGTTGTGCGGTAGTCGGTCGGCCAGGCGATCACGTCGAAGCCCTCGCGCCTGAACAGCGCCACGGAGCGCGGCATGTGGAAGGCCGAGGTGATCAGCAGCCAGTTTTCGGAAGGGCCCGGCGCAACGAGCTGCCGGGTGAAGCGGGCGTTCTCGACCGTATTGCGCGACCGGTTTTCGAGCACCATGCGATCACGCGAAACACCGAGAGCCTCGAGCAGCCGTGGCGCTGTGTCCGCGTCCGCCTCGCCCTCAAGCACCAGCGCGCCGGAACCGCCGGAGATGACGACTTTCGCATTCGGGTAGCGGCGCGCCATGATCGCCGCCTCGACGAAACGGTCGCCGCCGGAATTGAGCTCGTAGCCGCCGCGCACGCGGTTGATCGCGCCTTCGAAGCCGCCACCGAGGACGATGATGCCGTCGACCGTCTCAGGCAGCACCGCGGGCCTCGCGAACCGGTCCTCCAGCGGGTGCAGCATCAAGGCGCCGAGCGACGTCCATGCCGAGACGCCCAGGACCACGAATGCGCCGAGCGACGCGGTAATCGCCAGACGGCGCCATCGCACGACCTGCGCGACGACCGCGGCGAGAAGCAGGAGGCCGGTCAGATTGACGGGCTGGACCAGCAGCCAGAAGATTTTCGACAGATAGAAGAACATGCGGTCAGCCGCCTTCCGGTGACGCAGCCTCCGGCACCGGCGCCCCGCCGCCGGGGACATGGCGCTTCAGTGCGACGAGCACGGCGTCCGCTTCGTCCTTGTCGAGGCCTATGCCGAAAGACCGCGTCTTTCCCGCTGCGTCGAACAGGATGCGTCCCTTCGAGAACACGCTATGTCCGCCGTCGCCGGACTTCTCGTTGCTGCGCAGGTTCGACACCTGTGCCAGCGGGTAGACCCGCCTCGGCCGGAAGAACCAGAAGCCGACCTCTCGGACCAGCCCGCCACCGGTGACGAACAGGCGCTCGCTGCCGAACAGGTTCCACAGCACGGCCGACCAGGCGAATACGCCGCCCACGGTCCATGCTGTCACCCAGACGAGCAGAAACAGATCCTCGGGTCCGACCGACCCGTTGAAGATTTCGCTGAGCGCGAAGAACTCGCCGACGGACCAGCCCGCCAGCCACACGAGCAGGAACAGGATGATCGGGATCGACCGGCGCGTCGGATTGTCGACACCAAGTCCGTCATCGGTCTCGCGGATGGTGATCCGGTCGCCATGGTTGAAATAGGTCTTGGCCGGCAGGCGCATCGGCCCGCCGCGCTGCTTGATCTGGCTGATCAGCCCTTTGCGAACCGCCCGTTCCTCGCCCATCCGCACAGTCTAGACCATGGCTGGGACAAGTGGATAGCGGATTTCGGACAAGAGCATGCCCGCCTCCTCATATCTAGGCAGTTAGGTGGCGCCTGAGATTACACCGTGCCACGAGATGCCGGCGCGGACGGCGGCTACCACCATCTCTCGGGCGCGAAATGCCCGGCGGCCTGCTCGATGACCCCGGCGGTGCGGAACAGCGTCTCCTCGTCGAAGGGGCGGCCGATCAGTTGCAGGCCGAGCGGCAGTCCGTTCGCGTCGAGCCCCGCCGGCACCGCGATGCCCGGAAGGCCGGCCATGTTGACGGTCACCGTGAAGATGTCGTTCAGGTACATCTTGACCGGATCGGCGTTCATGTCCTGGTCTGCGATGCCGAACGCCGCCGACGGCGTCGCCGGGGTCAGGATCGCATCCACGCCTTCGGCGAAGACGTTCTCGAAGTCGCGCTTGATCAGGGTGCGGACCTTCTGGGCGCGGAGATAGTAGGCGTCGTAGTAGCCGGCCGACAGCACGTAGGTTCCGATCATCACGCGCCGCTTGACCTCGCGACCGAAACCGGCTGCGCGGGTGTTCTCGTACATCTCGATGACGTCCTTGCCCGGTACGCGCAGGCCGTAGCGGACGCCGTCATAGCGCGCCAAGTTCGACGACGCCTCGGCCGGCGCGACGATGTAGTAGGCCGGCAGGGCGTATTTCGTGTGCGGCAGCGAGATGTCGACGATCTCGGCGCCGGCGTCGCGCATCCAGGCAATGCCCTTCTGCCACAGCGTCTCGACCTCTTCCGGCATGCCCTCGACGCGGTACTCCCGCGGGATGCCGATCTTCATGCCCTTGATCGAATGGCCGAGAGCGGCCTCGTAGTCCGGCACCGGACGGTCGACCGAGGTCGTGTCCCTGGGATCCACCGATGCCATCGACTTCAACAGGATCGCGGCATCGCGGACGTCGCGCGCGATGGGCCCGGCCTGGTCGAGCGAGGACGCAAAGGCGGCGATCCCCCAGCGCGAGCAGCGGCCGTAGGTCGGCTTGATGCCGACCGTCGCGGTGAACGCGGCCGGCTGGCGGATCGAGCCGCCGGTGTCGGTAGCGGTTGCGCCGGCGCAGAGCCAGGCTGCGACCGCAGCGGCCGAGCCGCCGGACGAGCCGCCCGGCACGAGGTCCTTGTTCGAGCCCTTCGCCCGCCAGGGATTGACCACCGGGCCGTAATAGCTGGTCTCGTTGGACGAGCCCATGGCGAACTCGTCCATGTTGAGCTTGCCGAGCATCACCGCGCCATCGGCCCACAGATTGGCGGTGACGGTCGATTCGTAGCGCGGCTCGAAGCCGTCGAGAATGTGGCTGCCTGCCTGGGTGTGGATGCCCTCGGTCGCGAACAGGTCCTTGATGCCGAGCGGTATGCCCTCCAGCGCGCCGCACTCGCCCTTCGCCAGACGCGCGTCGGACGCGGCGGCCATCTTCCGCGCCTTGTCCGGCGTGACGGCGACATAGGCATTGAGCGCGCCGTTGGCCGCCTCGATCGCCGCCAGGTAGGCATCGGTCAATTCGCCTGCGGTGATCTCCTTCGAGACAAGCTTGGCACGCGCTTCGGCGATCGTCAGTCGGGTCAGTTCAGTCATCGATTGTCCGTTCAGGCGGCTTCGGCCGCGGTAAGATCCTTGCGGTAGAAGACCGACCATTGCGAGTCGGGGTAATCGAGCACCGGCCCGCAGCGCGAAAAGCCGGACCGCTCGTAGACGGCCCATGCGGCCGGATGGCGATCGCCGGTCTCGAGCACCAGCTCGCGCATCGCCTCGGCGCGCGCCAGCGCCTCGATCCGCGACACGATTGCCAGGCCGATCTTGCGGCCGCGGTGGCTCGGGCGCGTATACATGCGCTTGACCTCGCCGATTCCGCCCGGATGGCGTTTCAATGCACCGCACGCGACCGCCTCGCCGTTGTCGCGCGCGACGAAGACAGCGGTCTGCGGCGTCGCCATCTCCTCGACCGTCATGTGGAAGCAGAACTCCGGCGGCGTCAGTTCGAGCAGCGCCGCGTTCAGCTCGCCGATGAGCATGCGCACATCGTCCTGAAGCGGCGATTCGATATCGACGACCACCTCCACGGCCCTACTCCACGACTTTCGGGACGAGGAAGAAATTGTCCTCGGTCATCGGCGCGTTGGCGACGATGTCCTCGGCCTTCGAGCCGTCGCCGACGCCATCCTGGCGCTTCCGCATCTCCATAGGGATCACCGACGTCATCGGCTCCACGCCGTCGACATCGACTTCGTTGAGCTGTTCGACGAAACCGAGAATGGCATTGAGTTCGCCGGTCATCCGCTCGGCGTCCTCGTCGGTGACGGCGATCCGCGCCAAATGCGCGACGCGTTTAACGGTTGCGGTGTCGACCGACATGCGGCTCTCCGGAAAAACAGGATGGTGACGGAAACGGCCTATAGCGGGCGCCCGCGCGCCGCGCAACCGTAGCGGCAGCGGCCAATGGGCTCAGGGCGCGTCGACGCCCTGGCAGAACTGGTACAGGCCGCTGTTGCCGTTGTTGCCGCCGGCATGGGAGACGACGGAGGTCAGCTCCAGCTCGCCTTCGCCGCGCGGCACGATCGAGATCAGGTCGGGGAAGGCATATCCCGGCTCCTCGCACAGTGCGGTGACGAGCCAGCCGCTGACGCGCTTGTCGTCGAGCACCTGCAGGAAGTCGCAATGGTATTCGATCCCCTCGAGGCCCTTGGCGGTGAGTACCGTCTCCCCCTCCTCGAGCATCGCCTGCACGCCATCGCGCCTGGCGGTCTCGCACAGTTCGGCCGAGGCGGCGTAGGCGCCGGCGATGAAGTCCTGCGCGTCGGCACCGGCGCTCAGGCCCAGTACAAGGCCCAGCGAAACCAGTATTCGCATGTGTCCCCCCTTTTCCCGCCGGGTTCAGAGCTCGAGGCTTTCCCCCGGCTTCGGCGTCATTACCGATACCCCCGTGCCATCCATCCCGGCAACGAATTTCGCCGCCGTCTTGTCGATGATCGGGAAGGAACCGTAGTGACACGGCAGCACCGTCTCGAAGCGGAAGTAACGCTGACAGGCCAGCGCGGCGACGCCCCCGCCCATGGTGAACCGGTCGCCGACCGGAACGAGGCCGATCTGGGGCTGGTGCAATTCCTGGATCAGCGCCATGTCGGAGAAGATGTCGGTGTCGCCCATATGATAGAGGGTCTTCTCGCCGTCCATGTGGAGCACGAGACCGGCGGGATTGCCGAGATAGGTGTTCTTGCCGTTCTCGCCGGCGAAAGAGGACGAGTGCAGCGCCGGGACGAAGGTGGTGGTGAACGGGCCGCAATCGACCGTGCCGCCGTGATTGCCGGGATTGATCCGGTCGCCGTCGGCGCCCTGCCCGACCAGGAACATGCAGATCTCGAAATTGGCGACGAGCATAGCGCCGGTCTTCTTGAGGATGTCGAGGGCATCGCCGACATGATCGTTGTGACCATGGGTCAGAAGCACATGCGTGACGCCGTCGGCAGGCTCCTCCCAGCCCTTGCCCCATGACGGATTGTTTGTCAGGAACGGATCGATCAGGATCTTGGCATCGCCGGCATCGATGCGGAAAGCGGAATGGCCGTACCAGGTAAGCTTCATGGCGTCGTTCTCCCTCAGTCTGCTGCGGCGGGAAGGATAGTGCCACGCGGTGCGCTGTCAAAGGAAAGCCGGCGGCCATGAGCGCGGTGTCGGTGGACGAACTGACCGGCTATGTCGCGGACGGCGGGGTCATCGCCGGCATCGATCTCGGCACCAAGACGATCGGCGTCGCGGTCTCCGACCGCTCTCTGTCCTTCGCCCATCCACGGCCGGTCATCCTGCGGCGCAAGTTCACCCCCGACGCCGAGGCCCTGCTGGCCCTATTCGCCCGCGAAGACGTGCGGGCAGCGGTGATAGGCCTGCCGATCAACATGGACGGCAGCGAAGGTCCCCGCGCCCAGGCGACCCGGGCCTTCGTCCGCAATATCGGGCGCCTGACGGATATGCCCTTCGCCTACCTCGACGAACGGTTGTCGACGGTGGCGGCGGAAAGGACGTTGATCGAGATGGACGTGTCGCGGGCCAAGCGCGGAAGCCGCATCGATTCGGCCGCCGCGGCATTCATCCTTCAGGGTGCGCTCGACCGGCTGAGGGCGCTTTCCTCGTCGCGGGGACCCGCGTAGCGCGCCCTCATATCCTGGACATAGGCGATGATCTGCCGCCGCTTCCTGAAGGCGTAGATGGAAAAGATCAACAGCGTGTCGACGACGCAGGCGCGCGCAACCAGCGCCGGGATGATCTCGGGCTCGATGCCGAGCATGTTGCCGTACATCCGGAACGCAAAATCGTGGACCACACGGCTCAGGAACAGATAGCCGAAATTGATGTCGTTGAGCGACAGGTAGTACCAGCTCCAGAAGGTGCCCATGGGCAAGGCCCAGAAGAGCAGGATGTAGCGCATCAGCGGGGCTCCCTGTCCTGCTCGTCGGTCGACGAGCCTATCCGCGACAGCAGCGAGCTGTGCGCCGCCCCGAGTGCCATGATGCGCGCCGCCTGACGCATATCCTCGTCTTCCATCGCCGGCGCGGCCTGGCTTTGCCGATCCGTCTGCACGACCAGATAGGAAATCAGCAGCGCCCCCAACTGGAGCGCGACGGACGAAAACAGTGCCGGCGCGGGCGCCACCGAGCTTGCCAGGAGCATCAAGGTGAGAAGGCCGACGGCGCCGCCGAACGCGACGCGCGCCACCTCATCGGTATCGCCGGGATAGATTCCGTCGTCCGAAAGCGCCGACACCAGCATCCAGAAGAACAGCGCGGCAACCACCGCGAAGCCCAGGGCGACGCCGAAGGTCATTTCCGGGCCCGCCAGCAGCGGCATCTCCGCCAGTCCGTCGGCGAAACCCAGTCCGCGCAAAAGCGCGCTGATACCGTCGTCCCCGGCCCGGGAGGTGATCCCGGCCAAAAGCGCGAACGCGATCGCCCAGTGCAGAGCGACTATGGCAACGACTATCCGGCGCATATCCCTGTCCTATCGAATGTCGAAACTGGCCCGCGAGCCCGACCGCGGCAAATGAAACCCTTTGTTAAGGTTAACGGGCCGGCCTTTTTGCACAGGAGCGATGTGCCTCGGCACGGTTTACACGCGTCGCCGCGGCCCATAATGGAGACCCGTCTTCCCCCAGGTGCCGCATGTTACCCATCTTCGAAAGCATCGTTCCGATCTTCCTGCTGATCGTGGTCGGCAACCTCCTGCGCCGCCTGCCGTTCATCGACGACAAGGCGTGGCCGGGGCTCGAGCAGCTGGGTTTCTGGTTCCTCTATCCAACGCTTCTGTTCACGACCGTCGTCGGCGCCGACTTCTCCGGGCTGCAGCTCGATCTCCTGCTCACGTCGCTTCTGGTGAGCTTGTTCCTGATGCTCGCCCTCACCTTCGCGATCTGGCCCCTGCTCGGCGGCAGGGGGATCAGCCGTGGCGAATTCTCGTCGGTGTTCCAGACATCCGTCCGCTGGAACGGTTTCATGGCTCTCGCCATCGCGCAGAAGATCTTCCCGCCGGAAGGAAGCGCGGTGGTCGCGCTGGCGATGGCGGTGATCATCGTCCCGATCAACGTCTCGTCGGTCTACGCGGTCACCTATTTCGGAAATGCCTCGGCCAACTGGCCAGCGGTCATGAAGAGGGTCGCGACGAACCCGTTCATCATCGCCATCACGCTCGGCATGGTCGTGCGCCTGATCGGAACGGGGCTCTACGGACCGGTCGACCAGGCGCTGGACCTCGTCGCGCGCGCAGCGCTCGGCATGGGCCTCCTGGCGATCGGAGCCGGACTGCGGCCGGGCGACATGGTGTCGCCGCGCCTGGCCCTTTGGCTTCCTGTCGTCATCAAGCTGGTCGTTTTTCCGGCCGTCACCATCGCGCTTGCGCTGGCATTCGGGCTGCGTGGCGTCGAGCTTCACTATCTCGCTCTTTGCGCGGCCGTGCCCACGGCGATGAACGGTTATCTCATGGCGCGCCAGATGGGCGGCGACGCGGAACTCTACGCCGCCGTCACCACGCTGCAGACCGCGATGTCGTTCTTCACGATCCCGGTCGTCCTCGTCGTCTGCGCCTATATCTCGTCGGCGTAGAGCGTATCGATGATGGCGCGCGCATCGTGCCGCGCGTCGAGCATGCCGTAGGTTGTCCGCCACTGGCCCGCGAGGCGGGTTTCGATGAAGGCGTCGGCAATGCGCCCGGCGCCGATGCGCCGCAGCTCAGCCGCCGCAGCCGACAGTGCGAGCTGCTCGGTCAGGATGCGTGCCGATCCCTCGTCGCTGGCCGCGACCTCGGCGGCCGCGCGCAGGACGCCGACCACCCCCTGGCCGTTCTTGTCGAGATCGCGGTGGATTGTGCCCACGACCTGGTCGAACAGGCCGGCATTGCGACCCATGACGCGCAGGACGTCGAGCGCCATCACGTTGCCCGAGCCTTCCCAGATCGCGTTGAGCGGCGATTCGCGGAAATGGCGGGCCAGAGGCGCTTCCTCGACATAGCCGTTGCCGCCGAGGCACTCCATCGCCTCGTAGACGATCGACGGACAGATCTTGCAGACCCAGTATTTCACCACCGGCGTCATCAGTCGCGCGAACGCTGCCTGCTCGCGGTCGCCGGCGGCCTCGTCGAAGGCCCGCGCCAGCCGGAACGCCAATGCCGTCGCGGCCGCCACATCCAGAGCCAGGTCGGCGAGCACGCGCTGCATCACCGGCTGGTCGATGAGCCTGTCACCGAAGACGGCGCGGTGGCGCGTATGGTGTACGGCTTCGGCGAGTGCGGCGCGCATGATGCCGGCCGACGAGACGGCGCAGTCGAGCCGGGTCAGCGTCACCATGTCCATGATAGTCTTAACGCCTGCGCCGGGCTCGCCCACCATCTGGCCGAGCGCATCGACGAACTCGACCTCCGACGAGGCGTTCGACCGGTTGCCGAGCTTGTCCTTGAGACGCTGGAACCGGAAGCCGTTGCCGGCGCCGTCGTCGAGCAGCCTCGGAAGCAGGAAGCAGGACAGGCCCTCCTTTGCCTGCGCAAGCACCAGGAAAGCATCGCACATCGGCGCGGACATGAACCATTTGTGGCCGTTGATGCGGTGGTAGCCCCGGCCGGCCGGGTCGGCGCGCGTGGTGTTGGCGCGCACGTCGGTGCCGCCCTGCTTCTCGGTCATCCCCATGCCGAGCGTCAGGCCGGATTTCTCGACAGCGGGCCGATTCGACATGTCGTATTTGCGGGTCGTGACGCGCGGCGCCCAGGCACGGAAGAGATCCGGGCTGGCCATCAGGGCCGCCAGCGAGGCGTTGGTCATGGTGATTGGACACAGGTGCCCGCATTCGAGTTGAGAGGTAAGGAAGAACCGCGCGGCGCGGACCTGATGCCGCATGCCGCCGTCGTCGCCGCCGTTCTCCCAGATCGAACAGTGAAGGCCGCTGGCGATCGATCGCCGCATCAGGGCGTGGTAGGCGGGGTGGAACTCGACGGTTTCGAGCAGCCTGCCCTGGCGGTCGTGGGTACGAAGCTTCGGCACCTCGGAATTGGCAAGGCGCGCGAGATCGATCGCCTCGTGGGTACGCACGAACTTGCCGACCAGCTCGATGTCCTTGCGGGCCTCGCCCGAAAACCCGCTGCCGATCTGCATCAGCAGCGGATCGCCGCGCCAGGCGTTGGAACCGGCCAGGGGCGGTGTCTGGTTGGTCACTTCATGGTTCACGCCGCATATCCCGCATTTCGCATTCGAGCGTCCTTATAGCCAAGGTGCCGGTGCGAGGCGATGAAATTTCATGGGGATGCCGCCACATCGGCTTGCGGCGGCGGGCGCGCTTGCCTATAGCAGCCGCTCAGGATGAACACAGCACCGGCCTTCCCGCCCTTCCCGCACCGCCACCTGCTCGGCATCCGTTCCCTGTCCCCGTCCGATATCGAAAACCTGCTCGATCGCGCCGACGCGGCCGTGCAGATCTCGCGTCAGTCCGAGAAGAAGAGCGCGATGCTGCGCGGGCGCACGCAGATCAACCTGTTCTTCGAATCGTCGACCCGCACGCAATCGTCGTTCGAACTGGCGGGCAAGCGCCTCGGCGCCGACGTGATGAACATGGCGGTGGCCAGTTCGTCGGTGAAGAAGGGCGAAACGCTGATCGACACGGCGATGACGCTCAACGCCATGCGGCCCGACATCCTCGTCATCCGCCATTCGTCGGCGGGTGCCGCCGCGCTGCTCGCGCAGAAGGTCGGCTGCGCGGTCGTCAATGCCGGCGACGGCTCGCACGAACATCCGACGCAAGCCCTGCTCGACGCCGTCACGATCCGGCGCGCCCGGGGCACGATCGCCGGACTGACCGTGGCAATCTGCGGCGATATCCTGCATTCGCGCGTCGCGCGATCCAACATCATCCTGCTCAATGCGCTCGGCGCGCGCGTGCGCGTCGTGGCGCCCTCTACCCTTTTGCCCGCCGGGATCGAGAAGATGGGCGTCGAGCCCTTCCACTCGATGCGCGACGGCCTCAGGGGCTGCGATGTTGTGATGATGCTGAGGCTCCAGCGCGAGCGCATGGCCGGCGCGTTCGTGCCCTCGGTGCGCGAATATTTCCGCTACCACGGGCTCGATGCCGAGAAGCTGCAATGGGCCAAGCCCGGGGCACTGGTCATGCATCCCGGCCCCATGAACAGAGGTGTCGAGATCGCGTCCGCGATCGCCGACGGCGCGCAGAGCGTCATCCAGGAACAGGTCGAGATGGGCGTCGCTGTCCGCATGGCGGTGATGGCGGCCCTGCTCGAAGAGCGGGACAGCGGCCGATGAAGACAACGGTCTTCGAGAACGCGCGGATCGTCGATCCTTCCCGCGACATGGACGAGATTGGGACGGTGATCGTCGAGGGCCGCAAGGTCGCGGCCAGCGGCGCGGCGGCCCGCAACCAGGGCCGGCCCGAAGGCGCCGAGGTCGTCGACTGCACGGGGCTCGCCATCGTGCCCGGCCTCGTCGACGCGCGCGTCTTTGTCGGCGAGCCGGGGGCGGAGCATCGCGAGACGATCGCCTCGGCGAGCGTCGCGGCGGCCGCCGGCGGCATCACGTCCTTCATCATGATGCCCGACACCCAGCCGGTGATCGACGACATCGCGCTGGTCGAGTTCGTGCTGCGCACGGCGCGCGACACCGCGCTGGTCAACATCCATCCCGCCGGCGCGATCACCAAGGGCCTCGACGGCCACGAGATGACCGAGTTCGGCCTCCTGCGCGACGCTGGCGCGGTCGGCTTCACCGACGGCCGCAACACGATCGCCAGCGCCATGGTGATGCGGCGCGCCCTCACCTATGCGCGCGATTTCGGCGCCGTGATCGCCCACGAAACGCAGGATGCGGACCTGACGGCCGACGGCGTCATGAACGAGGGGCTCTACGCGAGCTGGCTCGGGCTCGCCGGCATTCCCCGCGAGGCCGAGCTCATTCCCCTCGAACGCGACCTGCGGCTGGCCCGGCTCACGGGCGGCGCCTATCACGCCGCCAAGATCTCGACCGGCGGGTCGGCGGAGGCCGTCGCACGCGCCAAGGCCGAAGGGCTGAACGTCACGGCGGGCGTTTCGATCAACCATCTCTCGCTCAACGAGAACGACGTCGGCGAATACCGGACGTTCTTCCGGCTTTCGCCGCCGCTGCGCGCCGAAGAGGACCGGCTTGCGATGATCGCCGCGCTCAGGGAAGGGACCCTGGACATCATCGTGTCGTCGCACGACCCGCAGGACGTCGACACCAAGCGCCTGCCCTTCGCCGATTCGGCCGCGGGCGCGATCGGGCTGGAGACGCTGCTCGCCGCCGCTCTGCGGCTCCATCACAATGGCGAGGTGCCGCTGCTTCGGCTGATCGATGCGCTGTCGACGCGGCCGGCGAGGATCTTCGGCCTGCCTGGCGGCACGCTCAGGCCCGGCGAAACCGCCGACCTCGCGCTGGTCGATCTCAACGCGCCCTGGGTCGTGCGCGAGACCGATATCCTGTCGCGGTCCAAGAACACCAGCTTCGAAGGTGCGCTGTTCCAGGGCAAGGTCTTGAAAACCCTGGTCGCGGGACGCACAGTGCACGCGGCCTGAAACCGGGGGAGCACGATGCCCGATCCTATCAGCTGGCAGCTCGCCCTGCCCTATCTCCTGGCCGCGCTCGCCTTCGGCTATCTGCTGGGCTCGATACCCTTCGGCCTGCTGATCACCCGCGCCGCCGGGATGGGCGACGTGCGCAAGATCGGCTCCGGCAATATCGGCGCGACCAACGTGCTGCGCACCGGCAACCGCAAGCTTGCCGCGCTGACCCTTCTGTTCGACGCTCTCAAGGGCACCGCGGCGGTGCTTATCGGCTTCCTCTACGGCCCGGATCAGGCCGTGGCCGCTGGCTTCGGCGCCTTTCTCGGCCACCTCTTCCCGGTCTGGCTCGGCTTCAAGGGCGGCAAGGGCGTGGCCACCTATTTCGGCGTCGCGCTGGGTCTTGCCTGGCATGGGGCCTTGGTGTTCGCGATCTCCTGGCTGGCGGTCGCCTTTCTCACCCGCTACTCGTCGCTCGCCGCGCTGGTGGCCGCGATACTCGTTCCGCTGGCGCTCTACCTTCTCGGCTTCGTCCAGTTCGCCGAGCTGATGGCGGTGATGAGCGTCATCGTCTTTCTCAAGCACCACGCCAACATCCGGCGGCTTGTGGCCGGCACCGAGTCGCGGATCGGAGCCAAGGGGTGAGCGACGCGCCGGCGTCCGCGCCGAGCCTGACGGACCGGCAGCGGATCAGCTGGCTGCGGCTCACGCGCACGGAGAATGTCGGCCCCGCGACCTTCCGCGACCTGATCAACCGGTTCGGCTCGGCCGAAACCGCGATCGAATTCCTGCCGGAACTCGCCGCCAGCGGTGGCGCGCGGCGTTCGCCGCGCGTGCCGAGCGTCGAGGAGGCGGAAGCCGAGATGGCGCTGGCACACAAGGCCGGCGCGCGCTTCTGCGCCATCGGCGAGGCCGACTATCCGCGCATGCTGCGTACCATGCCGCTGCCGCCGCCGCTCGTGGCGGTCAAGGGAGAGGCCGACGTCTTCGCGCTGCCGGCAATCGCCTTGGTCGGCGCGCGCAACGCCTCGCTCGCGGGCATCAAATTCGCACGCGCGATCGCGGCCGAACTCGGCCGGGACGGGTTCGCCATCGTTTCGGGACTCGCACGTGGCATCGACACGGCGGCGCACACCGGCAGCATCGACACCGGCACGGTGGCGGTGCTCGCGGGCGGGCTCGACCGGCCATACCCGCCGGAGAATATCGGCCTCAGCGAAGAGATCCCGGCGCGCCGCGGCGCCCTTATCTCGGAGATGCCGTTCGGCCACGAGCCGCGTGCGCGCGACTTCCCGCGGCGCAACCGGCTCATCGCCGGGCTGTCGCTCGGCCTTCTCGTCGTCGAGGCGGCGAAGAGATCGGGATCGCTGATCAGCGCGCGGCTTGCCGGCGAGATGGGCCGGCTGGTCTTCGCCGTGCCGGGATCGCCGCTCGATCCGCGCGCCGCCGGCACCAACGGGCTGTTGAAGGACGGCGCGATCCTGGTGACCGAGGCCGCCGACGTCGTGAGCCAGATCCGGCCGCTCGTCGGCGGCGGGATCCCGGAACCGGACCGGTCGCTGGACGAGCCGCCGGACCTCGGCAGCACGCCGCCGCCGGGCGACGACGAGCGGGCGCGAATCATCGAAGCGCTGGGCCCGACGCCGGTCGAGATCGACGACATCATCCGCCATACCGGCCTTCATCCGGCGAAGGTGCTGCTGGTCATTCTCGAGCTGGATCTGGCCGGTCGCATCGAACGGCATTCAGGCGGTGGTGTTTCGCTTCTTTCCTTCGAGCCCGACTGACCGCGGTTCGCCGATCCGGCGCGGGCGGTCGCCGCGAATGATGTCGCTCGCCTCGACATAGGCCATCTCGATCAGGTAGGCGAGCATGTCGTGGCGCTCGGCCTCGGCCATGGTGCGCAACTGTCCCAGCATCGACTGCATGTAGTCGAGGGTATCGGTTCTGTGCTGGTTCGCGCTATGGCGCATCTGCAACGGCTCCAATTGGTTCATTGCCCGCCCGGCCTCGCGGAAGGCCGTGCCCAATCAAGCCCCGATCAGTCTCAAAATTCCGGTGTTCGCCCCGGTCTGAACCAAATATCGCACTTCTATTTAAAATAGCAACTCATGAAATCTCTATTACAAGTTGTCTTCCGCATTAATAACCAAAATGCCCGCCGCCCCTTGACCCGCGCCGAAAGCGCGGCCATGTGACGGTCGCCCCGAGGCACACAATATCAAGCGGCGACCGATACGCCGCGCGAGGGAATCAGCAGATAAGATGGATGTCGTCGTCGTCGAATCGCCGGCAAAGGCGAAAACGATCAACAAGTATCTCGGCCGGAACTACAAGGTTCTGGCGTCGTTCGGCCATGTGCGCGACCTTCCTCCCAAGGACGGGTCGGTCAAGCCGGACGAGGATTTCGCGATGTCCTGGGCGGTCGACACCGCATCGTCCAAGCGCCTTTCCGACATCACCAAGGCGGTCAAGGATGCCGACGGCCTGATCCTTGCCACCGACCCCGACCGCGAGGGCGAGGCGATCTCGTGGCACGTGCTGGAAGTGCTGCGCCAGAAGCGCGCCCTGAAGGACAAGAAGGTCAGCAGGGTGGTCTTCAACGCGATCACCAAGCAGGCCGTGCTCGACGCGATGGCCAATCCGCGCGACATCGACGCGCCGCTGGTCGATGCCTATCTGGCGCGCCGCGCGCTGGACTACCTCGTCGGCTTCACGCTGTCGCCGGTGCTGTGGCGCAAGCTGCCCGGCGCGCGTTCGGCCGGCCGCGTCCAGTCGGTCGCCCTGCGGCTCGTCTGCGACCGCGAAGCCGAGATCGAGCGCTTCGTGCGCGAGGAGTACTGGCTGGTCGCAGCACTGCTCAACACGCCGCGCAGCGAAGGCTTCGAGGCGCGCCTGACGGCCTTTGAGGGCACGAAGCTCCAGAAGCTCGACATCAAGAGCCAGGAGCAGGCGGACGACATCAAGGCGATGCTCGACGGCGCGAGCTTCCATGCCATGTCGGTCGAGGCGAAGCCCACCAGGCGCAACCCCGGCCCGCCCTTCACCACCTCGACGCTGCAGCAGGCCGCCTCCTCGCGGCTCGGCTTTTCGGCCTCGCGCACCATGCAGGTCGCGCAGAGGCTCTACGAGGGCATCGACATCGGCGGCGAGACGACCGGCCTCATCACCTATATGAGAACGGACGGCGTCCAGATGGCGCCCGAGGCGATTTCGGCGGCCCGCAGCGCGATCGGTTCGGAGTTCGGCGACAGGTTCGTTCCCGAAAAGCCGCGCTTCTATTCGACCAAGGCAAAGAACGCGCAGGAAGCGCACGAGGCGATCCGCCCGACCGACTTCATGCGCACGCCCGCTTCGGTCCGCGCCCAGCTCGACGACGATCAGTTCCGCCTCTACGACATGATATGGAAACGCGCGATCGCCAGCCAGATGGTGCCGGCCGAGATCGAGCGCACCACCGTCGAGATCGAGGCGAGGAACGGCGGCCGCGTGGCGCAGCTCCGCGCGGTCGGCTCTGTGGTCCGCTTCGACGGCTTCCTGGCCGCCTATATCGAGCAGAAGGACGAGGATGCCGAGGACGAGGACGACCGCCGTCTTCCGGAGATCCGCCAGGGCGAGGAGCTGTCGCGCGACAAGATCAACGTGACACAGCACAGCACCGAGCCGCCGCCGCGCTACACCGAAGCCTCGCTCATCAAGAAGATGGAAGAGCTCGGCATCGGCCGGCCGTCCACCTATGCGGCGACGCTCAAGACGCTGGAAGACCGCGAATATGTGACGATCGACAAGCGCCGGCTGATTCCGGAAGCGAAGGGACGCCTCGTCACCGCCTTCCTGGAGAGCTTCTTCGAGCGGTATGTCGAATACGACTTCACGGCGAGCCTGGAAGAGAAGCTCGACGAGATCTCCGACGGCAAGCTTGCCTGGAAGGACGTGCTGCGCGACTTCTGGACCGCCTTCGCGAAATCCGTCGACGATATCAAGGAACTGAGGGTCGCCGAGGTTCTCGACGCGCTCAACGAGGAGTTGGCGCCGCTGGTGTTCCCGCAGCGGGAAGACGGCGGCGATCCGCGCATCTGCCCGAAATGCGGCAACGGCCAGCTCTCGCTGAAGCTGGGCCGCTACGGCGCCTTCGTCGGCTGCTCCAACTATCCCGAATGCGGCTACACGCGTCAGCTCGGCGATGCACTCAATGGCAATGGCGAGGATGGCGCGGCCGACGGGGGCGACCGGCCGCTCGGCAAGGACCCCTATACCGAGGAAGAGATCGTCCTGAAGAACGGGCGCTTCGGCCCCTATGTCCAGCGCGGCGAGGGCAAGGAAGCCAAGCGCGCGAGCCTGCCCAAGGGATGGGCGCCCGACACGATCGACCATGAGAAGGCGCTGGCGCTGCTGTCGCTGCCGCGCGACGTCGGCAAGCATCCCGAAAGCGGCAAGATGATCTCGGCCGGCATCGGCCGCTACGGCCCCTTCGTCCTGCATGACGGCACCTACGCCAATCTGGAATCGGTCGAGGACGTGTTCACCATCGGCCTCAACCGCGCGGTGTCGGTGATCGCGGAGAAGAAGAGCAAGTTCGCCAATGGCGGCGGGCGCGGCACCCCCGCGGCACTAAAGGACCTCGGCGACCACCCCGACGGCGGCGGCAAGATCACCGTCCGCGACGGGCGCTACGGACCCTATGTCAATCACGGCAAGGTCAATGCTACGCTGCCCAAGGGCAAGGATCCGCAGTCCGTCACGCTCGAGGAAGCCCTGGCACTGATTGCCGAGAAGGCAGCCAAGGGACCGGCCAAGAAGCCGGCGCGCGGACGCAAGAAGGGATAGCAGGCGTGGCAAAACGGAACGCCGGGGGACGAAAAGGCCGCGACGGGCCGGACGCCGCCGGCAGCCGGAGCACGGAAGCCGCGCATCGCCCCGACCGCGACGCCATCCTGAAATACATCGCGGAAAACCCGGACCGTTCGGGCAAGCGCGAGATCGCCAGGGCGTTCGGGCTCAAGGGCACGGACCGTACGTGGTTGCGCGACGAGTTGCGCGCCATGACCGACGACGGCGTCCTGCAAAAGCAGCGCAAGAGAATGGTGCGTCCGGGCGCCCTGCCCCATGTGGTCGTGCTCGACATCGTCTCGCGCGACCCCGACGGGCTGCTCCTCGCCCGCCCCTCGCAATGGCAGGACGATGCTGGCCCCGCGCCGCTCGTCTCGGTGAAGACGCCGCGACATGCCAAGGGTCCCGCGCCTGGCATCGGCGACAGCGTTCTGGCCAAGGTCTTTCCGACCGATGCCGATGAAGGCCCCGCCTACACCGCGCGGGTGATGAAGCTGTTCGACAAGCGGCGCGACGCGGTGCTCGGCGTGTTCCGGATCCTCAAGGACGGCTCGATGCGCATCGAGCCGGTCGAACGGCGGCAGGCCGAACTGACCGTCGATGCCGAGTTCCAGAACGGCGCCAGGCCCGGCGACCTCGTCGAGGCCGAGCCGCTGCGCGGGCCGCGCTACGGGCTGCCGAAGGCCAAGGTGCTTCAGGTCCTCGGATCGATGGACAGCGAGAAGGCGGTCTCGATGATCGCCATCCACGCCCACGACATCCCGCACATCTTCCCGCCCGAGGTGATCGAGGAGGCGCAGGCGGCCCGCCCGGCCGGCATGGGGCACCGCGAGGACTGGCGCGACATGCCGCTCGTGACCATCGATCCGGCCGACGCCAAGGATCACGACGACGCGGTCTTCGCTCATCCCGATACGGATGAGAACAACCCCGGCGGCCACATCGTCCACGTCGCGATCGCCGACGTCGCCCATTACGTCCGCGCCGGGACCGCGCTCGACCGCGAGGCGTTGCGGCGCGGCAACTCGGTCTATTTTCCCGACCGCGTCGTGCCGATGCTACCGGAGCGCATCTCCAACGATCTGTGCTCGCTGCGCGAGGGAGAGGACCGTCCGGCGCTGGCGGTGCGGATGGTGTTTTCGGCCGAGGGCCGCAAGCTCAAGCACGGCTTCCACCGCGTCATGATGCGGTCGGCGGCCAAGCTCGCCTATCCGCAGGCCCAGGCAGCGATCGACGGTACGCCGGACGACAAGACCGGACCGCTTCTCGACACCGTCCTGCGCCCGTTGTGGGACGCCTATGAATGCCTGCTGCGGGGCCGGCGCGCCCGTGCGCCGCTCGAGCTCGACCTGCCGGAGCGCAAGATCCTGCTCAAGCCGGACGGAACGGTGGACCGGGTGACGGTGCCCGAACGCCTCGACGCCCACAGGCTGATCGAGGAGTTCATGATCCAGGCCAACGTGGCCGCCGCCGAGACGCTGGAGGGCCGCAAGCAGCCACTCGTCTACCGCGTCCATGACGCGCCGTCGCTCGCCAAGCAGGAATCGCTGCGCGAGTTCCTCCAGACGCTCGGCCTGTCGCTCGCGCGCGGCGCGCAGATGAAGCCGTCGCAGTTCAACGCGATCCTGACGAGCGTCGAAGGCAGCGACAACGAACAGCTCGTCAACGAGGTGGTGCTGCGCTCGCAAAGCCAGGCGGTCTATTCGCCCGACAATCTCGGCCATTTCGGCCTCAACCTCAGGCGCTACGCGCATTTCACCTCGCCGATACGCCGCTATGCGGACCTGATCGTGCACCGGGCGCTGATCGGCGCGCTCGGCCTTGGCCCGGAGGGCCTGACGGCGGGCGAGGAAGGGCATCTGGAGGAGACCGCCGCGCTGATCTCGACCACGGAGCGCCGCGCGATGGCAGCGGAGCGCGACACGGTGGACCGGCTGATCGCCGGCCATCTGGCCGGGCGCATCGGCGACGAATTCGAAGGCCGCATATCGGGCGTCGTCAATGCCGGGCTGTTCGTCCAGCTGCCGCAATTTGGCGCAGACGGCTTCATCCCGGTTTCCACATTGGGCGGCGACTATTATGTGTTCGACGAGGCGGCGCGGACCCTGGTCGGCGAACGCTCGGGCAAGGGCTACCGCCTCGCCGATGCGGTCGAGGTACGGCTCGTCGATGCGGCGCCCGTCGCGGGAGCGATGCGCTTCCAGATGCTGACGGAACCCCGCCCGCTGCCCGTCGCACGGCAGTCCTTTCACAAGGCGCGCAAGCGCCGGGTGCAGCAGCGGTCCTCCCGGGCGACGGGGAAAGGCCGAAGGAGATGAGAATGGAACAATTGCATATCGAGGGCGCTCCGGCCGACGGGCGCGTCGAGCGCCCCCTGCTTCAGGCCATGTGGCGCGGCTTTCTCTGCACCTGCCCGGCCTGCGGCAAGGGCCGGCTGTTCCGTGCCTACACGAAATCGGTCGACCGGTGCGAGGCGTGCGGCGAGGAATTCCATCATCACCGCGCCGACGATCTGCCGGCCTATCTGGTGATCTTCATCGTCGGCCATATCGTCGTCGGCGCCTTCATGGGCGTCCAGGCGATGACCGACATGTCGACCTGGGCGCATCTGGCCATCTGGGTGCCGGTGACGATCCTGTCCTCGCTCGTGCTCCTGCAGCCGATCAAGGGCGCCACGATCGGCCTGCAATGGGCGCTTTACATGCATGGGTTCGGC
This sequence comes from Rhizobiaceae bacterium, assembly GCA_023953775.1. GTDB lineage: Bacteria > Pseudomonadota > Alphaproteobacteria > Rhizobiales > Rhizobiaceae > JAMLJD01. The sequence continues at coordinate 43,871 of JAMLJD010000007.1, forward strand.
GACGACCATGAGACGATCGAATCCCACCCCGAAAGCTGAATCATGACCACTATGGGCAACCGGATGGCCGGAATGACGCGTGCGGAGGTCGACCGCGTCGAATCCAAGGATTTCGCGATCGGATCCGGGCCCAAGCGGCCGCGCGACGCGGCAACGCTGATCCTGCTCGACCGGCAGGGGCGCGAGCCTCACGTGCTGATGGGGCGGCGTCACCGCAAGCACGCCTTCATGCCGGGCAAGTTCGTGTTTCCCGGCGGCAGGACCGACCCGGCCGATTCCCGCATTCCCGTTGCCGAGGACCTGCATCCGGACGAGGCCCGCAAGCTCATCGGCACGGCGGCACGCGCGACGGAAGCCAGGGCGCGCGCCATCGCCATGTCGGCGGTGCGCGAGACCTATGAGGAGGCCGGCCTCCTGATCGGCCGCAAGGGTCCGTTCGAGACCTCAAAGGGCGATTGGCGGGGCTTCGCGGAAAACGGCGTCCAGCCCGCGTTGGGCATGCTGCGCTTCATCGCCCGCGCTATCACGCCTCCCGGGCGCGTGCGCCGCTTCGACACCCGCTTCCTGGCCGCCTGGAAGGACAGCGTCGCCGTGGAGCTGCCGGATGGCGGCCCGACGAATGAGCTCGAGGAGCTGGTGTGGCTGCCGCTTTCGGACGCCAAGGACGCCGATATCCCGACGATCACCCGCACGGTCCTCGAGGACCTCGAGAAGCGGCTCGCGCGCGATCCCGAGCTCACCCCCGGCGGCGAGGTTCCCTTCTACTTCATGCGCCACAATCGCTTCCGCCGCGAGCTGATCTAGGGTCAATGTCGACCGCGGTTCCCGATCACGCTGCGGACCCGCATGACCGCGTCCGCTGGCTCGGCGTGATCGCGGCCATCGCCTCGATCAGCGTCGTCGGCATCGCGATCGGCCTCGGGGTGCCCCTGCTCAGCGTCATCCTCGACGGGCGCGGCTATTCGCCGACGCTGATCGGGCTGAACACCGCCGTCGCCGGCATCGCGTCGATCGCTGCGGCGCCGCTCGCCACGCCGCTCGCGATCCGGTTCGGCGTCGTGCCCACCATCGTGACGATGATCGTTGTTGGCGCCTTTTCATTCGCCGGCTTCTATTTCGCAGACAGCTTCTGGATGTGGTTCCCGCTGCGCGCGGCGCTGCACGTCGCGATAACCGTGCTCTTCATCCTGTCCGAGTTCTGGATCACGGCCTCGGCGCCGCCGCGCCGGCGCGGCTTCATCCTCGGTCTCTACGCGACCGTGCTGTCGCTGGGCTTCGCGTTCGGGCCGTGGCTGTTCTCGCAGATCGGCAGCGAGGGCTTCCTGCCGTTCGGCGTCGCCTTCGCGCTGGTCATCGCGGCGGCAGTGCCGGTCCTCGCGGCGTGGCGCGAAAGTCCCGACCTGCGTCAGGGCGGCGCCGACGGGCGGCCGGCGAACTTCGTCCGCTACATTTTCCTCGTGCCAACGGCGACGGCCGCCGTGCTCGTGTTCGGCGCGGTCGAGACGGGCGGCTTCGCGCTGTTTCCGGTCTATGGGGTTCGCGAAGGCTATTCGGAGGGCGACGCCGCCCTGCTGCTCACCATGGTCGGCCTCGGCAACGTCCTGCTGCAGATCCCGCTCGGCATCGTCAGCGACCGGATGCGCGACCGCCGGCTGCTGCTCGTCGTCTGCGCCCTGATCGGGCTTGGCGGCATGCTCGTCCTGCCATCCGTCTCGCAGAACTGGCCGGCCACGGCGGTGCTGTTGTTCATCTGGGGCGGCGTGGTCGCCGGCCTCTACACCGTCGGGCTCGCGCATCTGGGATCCAAACTGTCGGGCCGCGACCTCGCCTCGGCGAATGCGGCCTTCGTGCTGTGCTACGGCATCGGCATGCTCGCCGGCCCGCAGGCCATCGGCATCGGCATGGATCTCCTCGGCAACCAGGGTTTTGCCTGGACACTGGCGGTCTTTTTCGCCCTCTATGTCGCACTTGCCGGTTTCCGGCTGGTCCGCGACAGCCGCGAGGCTTGACAATTTCCAGCCGATCCTTATGTGTCGCGCCCAGGATTTCCGCGGCCGGGCCGGTCCCGAAGCATTGCGGCTGATACCCCACTTCAAATGGACAGGAACAATGGCCAAGGCTACGACCATCAAGATCAAGCTTCTGTCGACGGCCGATACCGGCTTCTTCTACGTCACGTCGAAGAACAGCCGTACGATGACCGACAAGATGACGAAGCGCAAATACGACCCGATCGCCAAGAAGCACGTCGACTTCAAGGAAGCCAAGATCAAGTAGATCCGGCTTTCCGGCATGTGACACCGACGCCGTCCTTCGGGGCGGCGTTTTTCGTTGCGCGCCGATGCGCGACGGCTCTCATTGTTGCGAAGGGAAAGTGGCCCCGAAGGGAAAAGGGGGCCGGTCGGCATTCTGGCAGCGGTACGAGGAGGCCACTATATGCCAGCGCCGGCCGGCCGACCCCACGGACCCAGGAGATGCGGCGGACCTGAGCATCATGGGGTATTCACAGCCACGCCCAAGGTAAACACCCGAGGCGTGCACGCCATTTCGACCAGACACTTGCGCAAGAGCGGTTGAAAATCAACCGTTTCTTAACCCTCGGCTCCGAATCACGTGGAACAAGGTAAATTTCCGGCGCGGCGGACTTGCAGTGCCGTCGCGGACGGGCCAGCGGCTCCGTGTCAGGCGGCTTTTGCGACCACCCGGTTGCGGCCGCCGCTCTTCGCCTCGTAGAGCGCGAGGTCGGCACGCTTCATCAGTGCCTGCACGGAATCGTGCGGACGATTGAGCGTCGAGACGCCGACGGATGCGGTGACGTCGATCGTCGTTCCGTCGTCGCGTATCGCGAAGCCGCTCGCCTCGATCTCGGCGCGAATGCGCTCGGCGACCTTCTCGGCGATATGGCCCTCGGTGTCCGGCATGACGACGACAAACTCCTCGCCGCCGTAGCGGCAGGCGAGATCGATCCCGCGGACGTTCTTCCTGAGCCGGCTCGCGAACTCCTTCAGCACGGCATCGCCACCGTCGTGACCCCAAGTGTCGTTCACGGCCTTGAACCTGTCGATGTCGGTGATCAGCACGGACAGCGGCCGGCGGCGCGCCACCGCGCGGTCGAACAGCGTCTGCAGGTGGCTGTCGAGGTAGCGGCGATTGTGCAGGCCGGTCAGCCCGTCGATCACCGCCATCTCGATCGTCTGTGTGACGCTCGAGCGCAGATGGTCGTTGTAGCGCTTGCGCTTGACCTGCGTCCGCAGCCGCGCCGTCAGTTCCTGCTGGTCGATCGGGCGGATCAGGTAATCGTTGATGCCCAGTTCGAGCCCGCGGACGATGCGGTCGTCCTCGCCCTCGTCGGCGAGCAGGATGATCGGGATGAAGCGCGTCCGGTCGATCGAGCGAAGCTGCGAGCAGAGCCGGAGCGGATCATAGTCCGAGAAGCCGGTGGACACGAAAACGCATTCGAAATCTTCTTCGGCCGCCCTGAACACGCCGGTCTGCGGATCGGCGCACGCTTCGACATGCGCCACGCCGCGCAGGAGCTGGGCAATGCGGTCGCCGGCCGACTGGCGTTCGTCGACGACCAGCACGCGCGGGAGGCCGTCAGCCGAACTGTCGCGCCGGCTCAGCAGTTCCTCGATGCCGATGTTCCTCGTCGTCGAGGCGCGCAATCTCAGCTCGTCGGTCAGCATCTTGAGCCGCACCAGGCTCTTGATCCGGGTCATGAGCTGCAGGTCATTGACCGGCTTGGTCAGGAAGTCGTCGGCACCGGCCTCAAGCCCGCGAATGCGGTCTGAAACCTGATCGAGCGCGGTGACCATGACGACCGGGATGTGCGCGGTTGCCGGATCGCCCTTGAGACGCCGGCAAACCTCGAAGCCGTCCATGTCCGGCATCATCACGTCGAGCAGCACGACATCGACCTTGGTGTTCTCGCAGGTCTCTATCGCGTCGGGGCCGTTGAACGCGGTGAACACCTCGAAATACTCGGCCAGGAGCCGGGCTTCGAGCAGCTTCACATTGGCGGGAACGTCGTCGACGACGAGAACGCGTGCAGTCATCAGGCGTCACCCAGATAGGTCTTGATGGTTTCGATGAACTTCGGAACGGAAATCGGTTTCGAGATATAGGCCTCGCAGCCGCCCTGCCGGATCCGCTCCTCGTCGCCCTTCATCGCGAAGGCCGTCACCGCGATCACCGGGATGGCGTGAAGATCGTCGTCTTCCTTGAGCCATCGGGTCACGTCGAGGCCCGAAACCTCGGGAAGCTGGATATCCATCAGGATGAGATCCGGCCTGTGCGAGCGCGCCAGGTCGAGCGCCTCAAGGCCGCTGCGGGTCCTCACGGTCTCGTAGCCGCTGGCCTCGATGAGATCGCGAAAGAGCTTCATGTTGAGCTCGTTGTCCTCGACGATCATGACTTTCTTCGGCATTGCATTCCGTCCGCCTGTTCGACCGCTCAGGGCGGCCAGCCCCTGCCCCGAGGCGCGAATCCTTCGCCGACCATAGCGCGATTTGATTGACGAAACGCAAACCGCGACGGCGCAATCGTCCGATCCCGCGCTATCGGCGACCCGGTACGTCTGCGGCTTGCCGCACCGCCGGGCACGGGGTATCGACAGACCATGGACCCGACGAATCCCCGAGGCGGTTACACCGCCGACCGCGGCGACGCGGAAGCCGTCTCGATCAAGGCGCTTGCCTTCATCGCGAGCGACGGCGAGCTTTTGCCGAGGTTCCTCGCGCTGACCGGCATCGAGGCCGCACATGTGCGCTCGGCCGCCGCGGAGCCCGGCTTCCTGGCAGGCGTGCTCGATTTCATCCTCGCGCACGAGCCGACGCTGATCCGCTTTTGCGAGCAAACCGGCATCGACCCGCAGACTGTCGCCGGCGCGCGCCGCGCGCTGCCGCTCGGCGACGACGGCTACGAGGCCACCACGTGAGCGACGATCCCGAAACGCTGCGCCAGATCGCAGAGCTTGCCAGCGACGACCGGCCGCTGCTCGTCCTCGACGTGGACGACGTCGTTCTGGAGTTCGTCCGTCCCTTCCCGCGCTATCTCGGCGCGCGCGGCTTCGAGCTGCGGTTCGAATCGTTCCGGCTGCACGGCAACGTCGTGGACACCGCGAGCGGCGAGCGGGCACCGGACGAGACAGTCTCGCAACTTATCGACGAGTTTTTCCGCGACCAGCACGACTGGCAGACGATGACGGATGGCGCCGCCGAGGCGCTGGCGCTGTTCGGCAATGCGATCGAGATCGTCCTGCTTACCGCCATGCCGCACCGCCACCGTGAGGCGCGTCGGCGGTTGCTCGACACGCTGGGCCTCACATATCCGCTGCTGACCACCGAGCGCGCGAAAGGGCCGGCCATTCGCCTGCTGCGCGGCGCGCGGGCGCGGCCGGTCGCCTTCGTCGACGACATGCATCGCAACCTGATTTCGGTGCAGGAGGCCGTGCCGGACGCGCATCTCTTCCATCTCATGGCCGACAATTCGCTGCGTGCGCTGCTGCCACCGACGCCGCAGGGCGTCCACCATGTCGAGGACTGGCCCGACGCTGCGCCGAAAATCGCTTACGCCTTAGGTATTTAGACGCAATTCCTCAGAGTTCGAGTCGCATCAGAGGCCGACCCGCCTTGCGCTCCGCGACGACCGCGAACCCGGCCTTCTCGAAGACGCGGGCCGAGCCGACGTAAAGCCCGATCGAGCGCGAGTCTTTGGATTGGCGCATCGGGCACGCCTCCAGCAGCCGGGCGCCGTTTTCCCCCGCATGGGCGATTCCCGCCGCGACGAGTTGATGCGTCAGGCCTTTTCCGCGCGCGCCGGTGCGCAGAAAGAAGCAGGAGATCGCCCATATCCCGGCATCGGCCGCATCCACGTCCTCGACCGGCGCCGACACCCTGCCCTTGTTGTTCCATTCGGGCACGTCGGCGCGCGGCCCGATCTGCATCCATCCGACGGCGCGACCGCCGTCGAACGCGAGCAGGCCCGGCGGCGGCCCGGCCTCGATCCGGGCCTTGATATGGTCCTTGTTGCGCTGTTTGTCCGGTATGCGTCGTACCGCCGGCGGCAGCCGGAAATGCGTACACCAGCAGCCGTAGCAGGCGCCCTGTTTGCCGAACAGGTCCTCGAATGCCGGCCACAGGTCCGGCGTCAACGGCGCAACCGTCACAGTCATGTTCCCTCCTCGCGCCGCTTGTACGCGACGGCGCGGTCCATTATCATGATGTTCCCGTTACGTTCTCATTTTGGCCGATGGCTGTCAACGACCCCGAGCTCGGTTTCTGCCGCGATTGCCTGACGGCTCAGGCGGCTGTTGCGCGGCGATGCGAGGCGTGCGGCAGCCCGCGCCTGCTGCGCCACCCGGAGCTTTATTCCCTGTCTCTCGGACACATCGACTGCGACGCGTTCTATGCGGCGGTCGAGAAGCGCGACAACCCCGCCCTGCGCGACCGGCCGGTGATCATCGGCGGCGGCAAGCGCGGCGTGGTGTCGACCGCGTGCTACATCGCCCGCATCCGCGGCGTGCGCTCGGCGATGCCGATGTTCAAGGCGCTGGACGCCTGCCCGGACGCCGTGGTGATCAAGCCGGACATGGAGAAATATGTCCGCGTCGGCCGGCAGATTCGCGAGATGATGTTCGCGCTGACGCCACTGGTCGAGCCGATCTCCATCGACGAGGCATTCCTCGACCTCGCGGGGACCCAGAAGCTTCATGGCGAGCCGCCGGCCCGGGTACTGGCGCGTTTCGCGACTGCAGTGGAAGCCGAGATCGGCATCACCGTTTCGGTGGGGCTCTCCTACTGCAAGTTCCTCGCCAAGGTCGCGTCCGACTTCAACAAACCGCGCGGCTTCGCGGTGATCGGCGAAGCGGAGGCGCTCGGATTTCTCGCCGACCAGCCGGTGACGCTGATCTGGGGCGTCGGCAAGGCGTTCGCGGCGACACTCGCGCAGGACGGAATCCGCACAATCGGCCAGTTGCAGCGGATGGAGCAGGCCGATCTCATGCGCCGCTACGGAACGATGGGAACGCGGCTTTACCGCCTTGCCCGGGGCCAGGACGACCGCCGCGTGCACGCCGACCACGAGGCCAAGAGCGTTTCGGCCGAGACCACCTTCGACACCGATCTCGCGTCCCCCGCCGATCTCGTGCCGGTGCTGCGGGCGCTGTCGGAGAAAGTGTCGTCGCGGCTCAAGAAGTCGGGCATTGCCGGGCGCACCGTGGTGCTGAAGCTGAAGACGAAGGACTTCCGCATCCGCACGCGCAACCGCCAGCTCGCCGACCCGACGCGGCTCGCCGATCGCATCTTCCAGACCGGCCTCGAACTCCTCAGGAAGGAAACGGACGGCACGCAGTATCGCCTCCTCGGCATCGGCGTTTCCGACCTGTCGGACGACGGCAAGGCCGACCCGCCCGATCTCGTCGACGAACGCGCGACCAAGCGCGCGATGGCCGAGACCGCGATGGACACCGTCCGCGAGAAATACGGGCGCGAGGCGGTCGAGACCGGCTACACCTTCGGCAATGGCAGCCGCGGGAGGCCGCGGCGCGACAGCGGATGAGCGGCGCGCCATGATCTTGCCGCGTTGACATCGATCATCGCGGTGACACTCTATGCTGTATCGACATTCAGAGTTTGGGCTTTGACGAAAAAACGGGTGGGTACCATGTTCAGACGTTCCATGTTGGCGGCCGCTGCCGCCCTTTTCGCATCGGCGGCGCTGTTGTCGTCCGCCGGCGCTGACGAGTTTCTCGGCTCCTACATCGCGCGGCTGTCGCCCGCCGACCATCACGCCAGCGACGGCTACCGGCTCGACAACGCCGCCCAGGTGGTACGCCAGGACCGCGCCAACGTGCACAAATTCGGCCGGGCCGATGCGGAGGACGAGTTCGATCCGTGGTTCGGATCGGCCGCCGCGCGGGCCAGGTTCCAGTCGATGCTCGAACGCAACGGCGCCATGAGCCCGGCGACGCGGCAGGCGATCATGCGCGGCACGCCGCTGGTCGAGGTCGAGGTCTACGTCCGCAAGGTGGTCGTCAGCATCATCCGCTAGGACTGCCCAACGTCCGCGACCTCTGGGCCAGACGCACTTTAGGCCGCGTCGTCGACGCGGTCGGGAAACAGCGCCCGCAGGCCCTCCGGCGAGGCCTTGCAGATGCCGCGTTCTGTGATCAGGCCGGCCACCAGCCGCGCCGGTGTGACGTCGAAGGCGGGGTTGGCGGCAGGCGTCTCGTCGGGCGAGATCCGGACCTGGGTGACCGAGCCGTCTGGCGCGCGCCCCTGCACGAACGACACCTCGTCGGCCGAACGCTCCTCGATCGGGATTTCGGCAAGCCCGTCCCGGACTGACCAGTCGATCGTCGGCGACGGCAGCGCGACGTAGAACGGAACGCCGTTGTCCTGCGCCGCCAGCGCCTTCAGATAAGTGCCGATCTTGTTGCAAACGTCGCCATTGGCCGTTGTCCGGTCGGTGCCGACGATCACCATGTCGACCTGGCCGCGCTGCATCAGGTGACCGCCGGCATTGTCGACGATCAGCGTGTGCGGCGCTCCGTGGCTCGCCAGTTCCCAGGACGTCAGGAACGCGCCCTGATTGCGCGGGCGGGTCTCGTCGACATAGACGTGGACCGGGATCCCCTCCTCCATCGCGATGTAGATCGGCGACGTCGCGGTGCCGTAATCGACGGTTGCCAGCCAGCCGGCATTGCAGTGCGTCAGGATGTTGACCGGCTCGCCCGGCTTCTTGCCCTTGGCGATCTTGCGGATGATCTCGAGCCCGTGCCGGCCGATGGCGCGGTTGAGTTCGACGTCGTCATCGGCCATGCTCTGCTCGCGCGGGCATAGGCGGCCTCGGCGCGACGGGGCGGGCGCGCGGCTTGAGCGCCTTGCGCATCCGTTCAGCGCCCAGCGCAGGTTGATCGCGGTCAGCCGCGTCGCGTCCAGCGTCTCCCAGGCCAGCGTCGAGGGCTGCATCGGATGGGTCGTCGCGCATCTGCAGCGCGATCCGTAGGCCGTTGTCACGCCGATCAGGGTGCGCTCGCGCACCCACATGTCGCGGATCATACCGCCACCTCGGGCACCGCATCCAGCGTCACGACACGGAACTTCGCGCAGCCAGCGCTGGCCGAAGGATGTCGACTGAGCGTCGGTTCTCGTTCAACGGGACACCAAAACGGCGTTCGCCGACCTTCAGCCCTGTTTCCTGCTGCTTTTCCTGCGGCTGTCAGGCCGCGTCAGTACGGCGTGTCGCCGCCATCGATGTTGATCGCCTGGACCGCGGATGATGACCGCGGCGTCCGACAGAAGAAAGGCGATCACCCGTCCGAGCTTCATGGGCTGGATGTGCCTGCCGAGCTGCGCGGGGTGCATCGTAAGCCGTAGAGCGTCTTTTTCCTGCGCGAGGCGCGGCGCCAGGAAGTCGGCGACGCTCTTCAGCATGTCCGTCGCGACGCCGCCCGGACAGACCGCGTTGACGTTGATGCCCTTGTCCGCCCATTCGAGCGCCAGCGAGCGGGGCAGATTGACTTACCGCTCGCCTTGGAGGCGTTGTAGCCTGCCATGTTCGGATAGCCGACCTTGCCCGCGTTCGAGGCGACGTTGACGATCGATCTGCTGTCCGTGAACAGCCGGGCGCAGCTCGCCTGCGACGTCAGGAAGACGCCCTTGACGTTGACCGCGCTCCAGGTCGAGCCTTACCGCCGTCGTCTCCATGGCCGGCCCGAGGCGCACGACGCCGGCATTGTTGACCAGGCCGTCCAGCCGCCCCATCCGGGCCTTCAGGTCGGCGAGCGCTGCCTCCGTGCTCGCCGGATCGGTCACGTCGGCGACGAGGCCCACAACCCGATCACCCGCATCCAGCGCCGGCGGCTGCCTCGATCTCTTCGTCCGGTCGAGATCCATCAACTGACCCGACCGCCCTGTTCCAGAACCGCCTCGGCGATGCCGCGCGATGCCGCCCGCGCCGCCCGTAACGGCGACTACCCTGTCCTTCAACACACCCATCTCGATACTCCGTCTCGTTTTTGTCAGGTCGGCCGGCACACCAGGTCGGGCGGGCCATGACGCCGCCATCGACCACCAGATCGACACCTGTGACCACCGCGCCGCGTCGGAGGCGAGGAACAGGCAGGCGTCGGCGATATCCTCGGGCTTACCGAGCCGCTTCAGGGTTACCGCCTCGTTCCAGCGCCTCGACGCCGGAAGGCCAGGCTGTCTCGATGCTGCCGTGATGGATCAGGCCCGGACAAACGCAGTTGACGCACCCCGTACTGGCCGAACTCATCGCCGCCGCCTTGGTGAACATCAGTAGAGCCGCCTTCGACGTGGCGTAATGGCCGGCCCGGCGCGGGATTGTGTCCTCGATCGAGGCGATGTTGACTACGGACCCGCCCTTCCGCGCTGCGCAGTCTTACCAAGCATCGCCTTGACCAGCAGGAACGGCCCGGCAACGTTGGCCGCCATCGATCCCGACTAGTCCGCCTCGGTGACGTCTTCTCCATGCTGGCTCTGGCCGGCTGGATCCCGGCATTGTTGATCAGAATGTTTACCGATCCGAAACGGTCGGCAGCTCCGGCAACTGGGCCCGTCGCGCCCGCCTCGGAGGAATCTCGGCCTGGACGGCGAACGCTCTGCCGCCGGCACTCGATCGCCGCGACCACCGCCTCGGCTGCTTTGGCGCTGGCGTTGTAGTGGCACACCACATTGGCCTCGCTTCGCCGAAGCGGCGCGATGCCCGCGCCGATGCTGCCGCTTGCGCTGCAACGATCGCGGTGCGGCTCCGACAGGTCGAGCAGTTTCGCGACGGCAGGAATCGTATCGCCTGCGTCCTGCTCCTCAGGCCCGCGCCGGCAGCGTCGGCAGCAGTTCGGCGAGGATCGACTGGATCTTGACCCCGCATCAGGCCTCCTTCATGATGTCCTCGATGGTGTCCGGCCGCTGGTCCGGGCCGCCGGTCGCCGTGTTGGTGATGGCGGAGATGCCGATCGTGCGCAGGCCGACATGGGCCGCGGCGATCACTTCGAGCACCGTGGATACGCCGACTGCGTCGGCGCCGGCGCTGCGCTGGAAACGCCGCTCGGCATTGGTCTCGAGCTCGGGGCCCTGCAATATCCTGGGCGATGCCGCGTCGTGACCTTGGCCCGACCCGCCGCTTCCGCAACCAGCTTGTGCAGCTCGCGGTCGTAGGGCTGGGCGACATGTCGGGGGAAGGAATGCCGATCGCGTCGTCATTGTGGCCGGCAAGTGCGGGCTGTTACCGGTGAAGTTCGTGATCATCTCGATCAGGCGACGTCGCCGCCGCGATAGTCGGCGTTGAGCCCGCCGGCGGCATTGGTGACGACGAGTTAGCACGGCGCGCCGTTGAGCCATTTAGGAAGTAGACGACTATGGCGATGTCGCGCGGGTCCCATCTCATAGATGTGGAGACGCCCCTGCATGGCCACGACATATACCGAACAGCGAGCCGATGACGAGCTGGCCCTTGTGCAGCGGCGCTGTCGACACCGGAAACCGTCGATCTCGCCATAGGGGATGATGACTGGATCGTCGATCGCATCGGCCAGGTGGCCGAGGCCTGAGCCGAGGATCAGGCGATATCGCACGGCGCGCTCGAGGCGATTTCACCGGAGGAGCATGCCCGCTCGACGCGCGCGGATTGGGTTTCAGTCGTCATCGATCGTCCTTCCATATCGTGAATTCAGGCGATGGTCGCCTTGATCTTCGGCGCGAGGCTGCGGACCTCGTCGAGCGTCCCGGCAATGTCGAGGCGCGTCAGCGCCCCGTCGCGCACCACCTGTTCTCCGGCCAGGAAGACGTGGCGGACGTCCGACTTGCTGGTCGAGTAGACGAGGTGGGCCACTTGATCGAACATCGGCACGGCGTGCGGACGGTTAACGTCCACCATCACCATGTCGATGAACTTGCCGACTTCCAGGCTGCCGAGACGGTCCCCGGCGCCAAGCGCCTTCGCGCCGTTGATCGTCAGCATGTCGAAGGCCTGGCGCGTCGAGATCAGGTCGGCACGGCCTGTGAAACCCTTGTGGATGGTCGCGGCGAGCCTCAGCGCCATCCACATGTCGAGGTCGTTGCCAGAAAGCGGTCCATCGGTTCCGAGCGACACGTTTATGCCGCGCTCCAGCATGTCCGGCACGCGCGAAGCCGGAGGCGAGCTTCATGTTCGACATCGGATTGTGGGCGACATGCGCGTCTCTGGCGGCAAGGATATCCAGCTCGCTCGTCGTCGAGGTGGGACGCAACAGCGAGCACGGTCCGTCCATCGATGCAGCCGAGGTGGTCAAGGTGGCGCACGACCGGACCTACTCGTAGCGCGACGTGACGTCGTCCTGCTCGAAGCGCGTCTCGGCGCAATGGTGCAGAAGATGCCGCCGCATTCATGCTGGTCCAGGCGGCCTTGAGGTTTCGGGGCCGGACCGTGTAGGTGCCGTGCGGCATGGTGGCGAAGGAAAACGTCGTCCGCATCACCGAACTCGTCGAAGAAGCCGGGCTTCAGCCACGCGCTCACGTCGATCGATTGTAGCGCCGTGACGTTTACTGGGTCGAAGAAGATGCCGCCGGTCGAGACGCGCATGCCGACAGCGCGCGCTGCCTTCTACGGTCTGAACGGGTACCAGAACATGTCCATGACGGGAGGTGACGCTGCCGAGGAGCAGTTCGGCGAAGCCTGCACGCTGCCCAGATAGGAGGTGGGGCGTGACGAGATCGCTTTCGCCTCGGCCTTCCAGACGGTTCGGAGCCAGGGCTCGAGCAGGTCTCGACCAGGCCGCGGAACAGGCTGTCCGCCGCGTGGCAATGGGTGTTGACGATGCCCGGCATCAGGATATGGCCGCCCTCGTCGACGACCTTCGCCTTCGCCGCCTCGCGATCGGCGCGATGTCCGCCGATGATCCGATTGCCGTGATGCGGCCCTTGTCGACCGCCACGCCGCCGTCGGCGATGATCGGGAACCGGCGCTACTGGAGGTGACGACGAGGGCATTTCGAATGACGAGATCGGCCGCGTCCGGCTCTTCCTTGTACCACCACGAGATCGCCGTCAGCACGGCGAGAGCGTTGCAAGATAGGGCATCATGTCGGTGAACTGCTGCGGCATGCCGAGGCCCTGGATGATGTGAACGACAGGCTGTCGACCACGCCGAACAGAAGCGTGATGAAGAACAGCGGCCACGCCTTTACCGCGCGTCAGGAGCACGGCGATCGGTGATCCAGCCCTTACCCGGCGCTCATGTTCTCGACGAACAGATTGACGTTGGCGATCGACAACTGTGCGCCAGCAAAGGCCGCACAGCGCGCCGCACATCATCAGGGCCAGCAGCCGCACCTTTGTCGGGGTTGACGCCTCCGGCCTTGAGCGCGCCCGGATTTTCGCCGGCGGCTCGGATGCGAAGGCCGAGCCTGTGGCGGGCAAAGAAGACATGCCAGCGCCGACGAGGATCAGCGACAGGCAGAACAGCGAAGGACTGGCCGTCGAGCAATGGCCCGAGCACGGGGATGCCCGCGAGCCCCGGCATATGGACGGCGCTGAACCCGGCGATGTCGGGGCTGTTGAACGCCGGTCAGCGCCGAAGATGACGCGCAGCAGATAGGTCGTCACGGCCCGGCGGCCAACAGGTTGATGGCGATCGAGGACGACGATCGCATCGCCGCCGCGCCGTGCAGGTTGAACTCGGCGAAGACGACGCCTCCATCGCAAGGCCGCGAGCGCGGCGCTCAGGGCCCTGACATAGGGCGCGATCCGGCGAAGTAGGCGCCGACGACGGCAGCGAACGCGCCGGTCAGGATCATGCCCTCGAGGCCGATGCTGAAGACGCCTGCCCGTCGCAGATCGCGCCGAGCGCTGCGAGGAGCAACGGCGTCAGGAAGCGCGGCACGGAGGCCAGAAATACAGGGTCGAGGAGGAGATCGAGCATCCGGACCTCCTACTTTTCGCTCGACGGCGGCGAGAGCAGCGCACCGGACGACGCGGCTTGCGATGAACAGGATGATGACCGCCTGCATGACTAGTGCGACTTCTGGCACTTCGGCGGCGCGTTCCATGCCCGCCGCCCCGCCTGATCGCTGCGAAGAAGAAGCCCGAGATCGGCACCAGCCACGGGATCGTATGCCGACAAGCAGGACGGCGACATGCGCCGGTCCAGGCGTGAAAGCGGCTGCACCAGCATGCCGTCGACGTAGCGGTGGTGGATGCCGAACACGGCAATCGCCCCGACGAGGCCTGCGATCGCTCCGCTCGTCGCAAGCGTCTGCAGCGTCAGCTTCGTCAATGGCAGCCCGACCGCGCGGCGAAATCGCCGGGACAACGGTTCAGCCGCGCGTGACAGCCGTGGGTCGTTCTGTAGCTGTAGACGATGGTCGCGACTGCAACGACGGCCACCAGGAGGATGCCGATGTCGAGGCGTACGCCCGGGAAGTAGGCAGCCAGGTCTCTGCGGCACGAGATGCACCGCACCATGCCGGACTACGTCGCGGAACGGGATGCGCCACCAGATAGGATGCGATGAAACGGATCGGGAAGTTGAGCATAGCGAGCGCCGACCAGCAGCGGCACGCCGACATAGACCCGCAGCACGCCCGCAAGCAGGGCCTGAAGCCGTCGGCGGCCATGCCGGCGACGATGGCGGACGCCAGCACCAGCAGCGGCGGCCCTGCAGCATGATCGCGACCAGCGCCGAGACCAGCCTCCGGCGATGAGTTGTCCCTCCCCGCCGATGTTGAACAGTCCGGCCCCGGGAAGCTCAGCATCACGGAAAGGGCCATGCCGATGATCAGCGTCGAGCGGCTGAGCGTCGCCATCAGGAAGGCAAAGGGCGACCGCCGAAGGCGCCGGAGAAGAAGCCCTGGATCGCCTCGCCGAAGGGCGCGCCGATCAGCAGCATCAGGCCGAACAGTATGGCGAATATCCAGGCCAGCGTGGCGGTCCATGCAGCAAGGTCACCGCCGAGAAGCTTGCCGGCGCGCGAGCTTCATGCCGCCTGCCTGCGTCAGACCGGGACGTCATCAGCCATTTTCTCGATGCTGTTGCGGTCGGCCTTACCGCCGGCACCGCTTGACGACCGTCCTGAATACATCACCAGCACGCGGTTCGAGAGGCGCAGGACCTCGTCGAGCTCGGTCGATACCAGAAGCACGGCATGGCCGCTGTCGCGCATCAACCCTCGGTATGGATCATTTCGATCTGCGCCGATGTCGACACCCCAGGCTCGGGCTTCGGCGATGACCAGCGCGGTTTCGCGCGACAGCTCCTACTGGATGACGAGCTTCTGCTTGCTGCTGCCCGACATGGTGGATACGAGCGTGAACCGGGGCCGCGGACCTTGATCTGGTAGCGCTCGATCGCGCTGCGCGAACTGTACCATCGCCGAGCGGTCGAGAAAGAGGCCGCGGCGAGAACGCGCCGACGTCGTCGCGCCCCGCATTGGCGTTTTCCGCCACCGTCGCGCCCAGCGCCATTCACGCTGCCTGTCCTCGAATGGCTGAGGCCGCGCGTTGGCGTGCGCCAACGTCGAGCGCCTCGATCCGCCGTCCTTGCCAACTCGATCGTTCCGCCGGCCACCTACCGCAACCCGGCGATCGCCTGGATCAGCTCGGCCTGGCTGTTGCCGCTGACGCCGGCGATGCCGACGATCTCGCCCTGCCGGATATCGACCTGAGCGGTCCGACCTGCGCGCCGGAACCGGCGACCTGCAGGTCCTTCACCGACAGGACGAAGCAGGGTCCCGCTCGCGTGCGACTTGGCCGGATCGGCGGCGCAGTTCGCCACCGACGATCTCGCGGGCAATGCGATCCCTGGAGGTCTCCGCCAGCGGCAGCGAGGAGACCAGCTTGTTGCCGCACATGACGGTCACGTGATCGGCGATCTCCATGACCTCGTCGAGCTTGTGGGTGATGATGACGACCGACTTGCTTACCGCCGCGAAGCTGCGCAGGATCGTGAACAGACGGTCCTTCTCCTGCGGCGTCAGCACTGCCGTCGGCTCGTCCAGGATGAGCACGGGAGGCGTCGCGGTAGAGCATTTTGAGGATCTCGACGACCTGCTTTCTGCCGACAGCGAGGCTGCCCACCCTGGCGTCGAGGTCGATCGCGATGCCGTGCTGGTCGAAGCCGCCGCAGGCGAGCTTGCGCCGCGCCGCCGCGAAATCGACGAAGCCGAACAGCCTCGACCGGCTCGCCGCACAGGACGATGTTCTCCAGAACGGTCATCTCCTCCTGCAGCATGAAGTGCTGGTGCACCATCCCAAGCCCGAAGTGCGGATCGCGTCCTGCGGCGATGCCCACCGCCGCCTTTCTCGTCGACCTCGATGCGGCCTTCGCCTTCGGCCTGATCAGCCCGAACAGCACGTTCATCAGGTCGATTTGCCGGCGCCGTTCTCGCCGACAACGGCAAGGATCTTGCCGGCCTCGACCTCGACCGACACCGTCGTCGACCGCGTGACCTGCGGGCCGAAGCGGACGCGGATGCCGTGCAATGCCGCATGCATGGGATCAATCGCTCCTCAGTGTGCGCCGTCCATGTCATAACAGAACAGCAAAATGACATTTGTCAATCATGTTCCGGACAATTCTTACTTTAGGCCGCTCAATCTCGAACCGGGGCACAAAAAAGCCGCCGATGCGGCGCACCGGCGGCCCCAGGCTGAGCGCGAAGGCTACTTCGCCATCATCAGGATCGGTGAGCTTCAGCGTGCCGTCGGCGATCTGGCCGCCGACCTCGCGCATCTTGCCGCATCGGGTGATCGGCGATCAGGCACTTGCTGTCGGCCATCCCGCCTTCGTCCAGCGCGATTGCCGAGACGCCGCCTTCCTTGATGCCGAGCGTGGTGAAGATCTTCTTCTCGCCGGCCAGGATCGCGTCCACTGCGGCAGTCCAGCGCGACGTCGACCCGCTCACAGGCTCTGGTCGACGATGAGGCCCGGTATTTCGACAATGGTTGACGTCGACCGAGAAGACCTTGAAATCGCCTTCCTTGGCCGCTTGAACACGCCGAAATCGCCGCCTATGGTCAGCGGTAGATGTAGTCCGCGCTTACCGCGTTGAGCGCGACGGCCTGCTCCCCGGGCGAACCGGGTCCGCGAACGGGTTCTCGCCGCCGACCCAGCGACCTCGACCTGGCGCCAGTTCACGGCCTCCACGCCCTGGGCGTAGCCGTCCGTGTAGCGGTGCAGGAACGGGATATCGAGCGCGCCGACGACGCCGACCGTGTTGCTTTCGGTCAGCAGGCCGCTGGCGCCACGCCCATCAGGTGCTTCGCCCTATACTCGCGGAACACCGCGCAATGGACGTTGTCGGGCTGGTTCTCGATGCACTGGTCGACGATCAGGAACTGCGTATCCGGCGCGGTCGGCGCCAATTTCCCTGACGATGTCGGCGAATTCGGGCCGAGCATCACGACGATCCCGGCGCCCCTTAGCTGACAGCGGCGTTGACGTTCTCGATCCGCCTTGACGCGGTCTTGCTCGTAGGTCTTGACGTCCATGGCGCTTCTTGCCGGCCTCTTCGATGCCCGTCTTGCCCATCTTGAGGAACGCATTGACGCCGAGCGTCGGGCGAGACATAGACAAGAAGATCATCGGTACTGGCGGCATTTGCCGCCATCATGGCGAAGCATGGTCGCGCCGGCTGCAAAGTTTTCAAACCACCCATAATTGTCTCCGCTCTGCGGTTGCGCGTAGGAACGCGGCTTGGTCAAGGACGAGGGATCGTGTCCGGCGTGCCGCGAAAGCGGGTGAGATGCCTGACGCGCAACACTATCCGACCGATAGCCTTTGACAAGTAGCGCGATCTTGAATAGTACTGGCCAACCTATCTTGACAAATTTCTCTATTTCTAATGGCTTCCGGAGCACTGTACAGATGACGGCCAGCTTTCTTCACGCCTGCCTGACCGCGGCGAATTCTGGACGACCGAGCGGTGTCATATCACGGAGCTGCACAATTGTGACGCCTCGGCCCGAGACCTCGCTCGCCGTTGCCCGTGTCGAGGCGGAGTCACCACCCAACTGCACAGGCTCGACGGCATCTGCGAGCGCTACATCGTGCGCCGTGGCGAGGGCATTCTCCGAGGTCGACGGCGTGCGCCAGCCGCTGTGCGTCGGCGACCAGGCGGCTATCCCCGGGTGCCGCCTCCAGCGTATCGGTAAATACCGGTGGCGGCGACCTGGAGTTCTACTGCCTGTGCACGCCGCGTTTCGTGCTGTCGAGCCATCGCGCGTCGACATGGAAACCGACACGTCGGAAGGCCGCCAATGACCAGATCCGTCGAGCTTCATCGTCCACAAGGCCGCATGGCTCTACTACACCCACGGCCTGCGCCAGGAGGAAGTGGCGGAACGGCTCGACATCTCGCGGGGCATCCGTCGCGGCCTATCTGAAGAAGGCGCGCGAGGTCGGCGTCGTCAACATCTCGACCTCGACGGAGCTTTTCAGCGCCGGGACTCGTTTGCCCGCCGGATCGAGGACCGGTACGGCCTCCAGTCCGTATGGGCTGCGCCGCAGGGGCCGGGCGAAATCGAGGACGAGAGCCAGATCCCCGTTCTCGGGGGCCAGCGTGTTTCTCGAACTCGTGCGCAAGGATGACCGCGTCGCGGTCGCTCTGGGGCAAGACCGTCTACCAGATCGCCGACGTCATGCCGTTCGCCGACCTGCGCGGCGTCACCGTGGTGCAGCCGCGGCAATCTCGGCGCGCCCTATTCCTACCGCCCTGGTTTCGAGCACGATGGAGATCGCGCGCCGGCTGAACGCTGAAGGGCATCAACCTCTACCACGTGCCGCTGGTCCTGTCCACCGAGGACCTCGCCGGTCAGCTCAAACGGGAACCGGTGATCCGCGAGCAGCTCTCGGGCATCTACGACTGCACGCTGGCGCTGTTTTCCGTCGGCAGCATCGACGGCGACAGCTATATCGTTGAATGCGGAGCGCTGGACGCGCGGCGAGTTGCGCGCCCTGCGCGAGAAGGGCGCGGCCGGCGCTATCGCCGGCCAGCTCATCGACGGGGCGGGCCAGATGCTCGACTGCGCCTACAACCGCAGGCTCATCAGCCGACCTCGACGCCATCCGCCATTCCCCAGCGCCTCATGGTCGTCGGGCAGGACAACAAGCTCGGGCTGCCCAGGCGGCGCTGGCCGGCGGGCTGGCGACGCATCTCGTCGTCACCCATTCGCTGGCTGAAAAAGCTGCTGGCGGACACGCCGGACGCTCCTTCCACGTCACAGGATTGAAGACCGATGAAAACCTCTGGAACGACGCCGACGCCGAGCAGCTGGTGAAGCACTATGCCGAGAGCAATGCCTACCGCGATCTGGCGCTGCGGGTCTACACCACCTGGCTGCTCGGCGGCGATCCCGCCTCGTCCTGCACGGCGGCGGCAATATGTCGTGCAAGATCGCCGTCACGGATCTGCTGGGCGAAAGCTGGGACGTGCTGTGCGTCAAGGGCAGCGGCTGGGACATGGCGGTGATCGAGCCCGCGGCCTGCCGGCGGTCGTTTCCTGCACCGCTCCTGAAAGCGCGGTCGCTTGAAAGCCTGTCCGACGAGGACATGGTCGCGCTCCAACGCGCCATCTGATCGATCCTGGCTCGCCCAATCCCGTCGGTCGAGACGCTTCTCCACGCCTTCCTGCCGCACAAATTCGTCGGGACCACACCCATTCGACCGCGGTTCTGGCGATCGTCGACCAGGACAACAGCGAAGAGCTGGAGCCGCGAGGTCTTCGGCCCGAAAATGGGGTTCGTGCCCGACATCAAGCCGGGCTTGATCTCGCCAAGGCTTCGCCGACATCTTCGACCGCGACCCATCCGTGGCAGGCCTGATCCTCGACAAGCACGGCACTACCTCGGCGACACCGCCGAGGACGCTCATGGCCGCATGATCGACTATGTGGACCTGGGCGTGAAGACTTATCGCCGCGCGGCAGAAGACGTATACAGCGGGTGTCCATTCCGGCGTCGCTTGCCGCGCCCGAGGAGATCGCGCCGATCCTGCGCGGCGCGGTGGCGTTTGCCCGCGGCGAAGGCGGCTATGACCGCTTCGTCGTCGATTTCCGCACCTCGACCGGGTCAGGCAGTTCCTGTCGCGCGCTGATCTCCAGCGACTCGCCGACACCGGCGTCAGCACGCCCGACCTCTCGATCCGGATCAAGACGGGGGCCGATGGTGCTCCCTCGCCCGTCGCCGGCGACATCCCCGCTTATGCAGAGCGCGTGCGCGATGTCGTCGCGGCCTATGTCGCCGACTACACCGATCACTTCACCACCAACGATGCCCGCGACGACGTCAAGCGCACGATGCTCGATCCGATGCCGCGCCTGGCGCTGGTGCCGGGTCTCGGCATGTTCGGTTTCGGGCGCACGCGCAAGGATGCGCGGATCGCGTCTGATGTGGGCGAGATGTGGATCGAGGCCGTCGACGGAGCCGAGGCGGTGGGCCGCTTCAAGCCCCTGTCGAAGCCGGAGCTGTTCGAGCTCGAATACTGGTCGCTGGAGCAGGCAAAGCTTGCCGGCATGAAGCCCAAGGCGCTGACCGGCCAGGTCGTGCTGGTCACCGGCGGCGCCGGCGCGATCGGCACGGCGACCGCAAAGCTCTTCGCGGCGAACGGGGCGCATGTCGTCGTGGCCGACATCGATGCCGGCAAGGCCGAGGCGGTGGCGAAAGCCGCCGGCAATGCCTCGATCGGCGTCGCCTGCGACGTCACCGATCCGGCCTCCGTCCGCGCCGCTTTCGATGCCGCGGTCGCCGCCTTCGGGGGCGTCGACATCGTCGTTTCCAACGCCGGTGCAGCCTGGCAGGGCGAGATCGGCGAGCTCGACGACGCGGTTCTGCGCCAGAGCTTCGAACTCAACTTCTTCGCGCACCAGTCGGTCGCCAGCAACGCCGTGCGCCTGTTCAAGCTGCAGGGCACCGGCGGCGCGCTTCTGTTCAACACCTCCAAGCAGGCGATCAATCCCGGCGCGAATTTCGGCGCCTACGGCCTGCCCAAGGCGGCCACCCTGTTCCTGTCGCGGCAATACGCACTCGAATATGGCAAGATCGGCGTGCGCTCCAATGCCGTCAATGCCGACCGGATCCGCTCCGGCTTGCTGTCCGATGAAATGATCAGCAGCCGCTCGGCAGCGCGCGGCGTGTCGGAAAAGGACTACATGGCCGGCAACCTGCTCGGCCTCGAGGTCACCGCCGACCACGTTGCGCAGGCCTTCCTGCACCACGCCCTGTCGGAGCGCACGACCGGCGACGTCACAACGGTAGACGGCGGCAATATCGCCGCGACGCTGCGGTAATGCGCAGGCGCGGCGCCCGTCCGGAGCTGGTGTGAGAGGCTTCGCTTCCCGGAGAAGTCTGGCGTCACGAAACCTGCTCAAAGCAGATCTCCTCGGCCTCGGCCTCGTTCAGCTTCACCTCCAGCAAGGCGCAGTATCGACCGTCATTGCGCGTTCGATGATGGGCGCATTCGCGGCAGATGCCGAAGGGTCGGTTGCCGCGGGATTGCAGAACGCGCTGCAGCAGCAGCTTCATCGAATGGGTGAGGTCTGTCGCTTCCGGATCGCTATAGCTGGCGAGCGGCTGTTCGAACAGGGCGGCTTTGCGCAACGCTTCCAGCCCGGCCTCCGTCACGACGTACGAAATGCTACGCCGATCCGTTTCGGAGCGGGCCTCCGCGACATACCCCTTGCGGCACAGCGCCTTCAGGGTCTGTGAGACGGTGCCACGCGTCGAGGCAAGATACTCGGCAACCTGCGACGGCGCGCGCGAGAACCGATTGGCGCGGGCGAGATAGGCGAGCGCGGCATATTGCGAGGGATTGAGGTCGGCCGTCCATTCCTCCGCCGCCGCAAGGCGGCAGAGGCGATCAAGCAGGAAGCGGATCTCGTTCTGGCTATCGGTTGGCACGATTCCGATAATAGCGAGTCAATATTACCATTGCAATAATAGCGACTCGCTATTAGTTTGCCCTCGTGTCCAAGCCAATTGGAGAACCGACATGAGACTTCGTATGGCAACCCCGGCAGCCCTGCTGCTTTCCGCCCTCCCTGCCCTTGCCGACGGCGGCCACGCCATCCATCAGGACGGCGCCGTCATATCGCCGCAAGGCTCGACGAAGACGGCGTCCTTCGACATCCTCGCCGCCCATGTCCACCGTGACGGGCGTATCGTGACCTTTCACATGACCACCGATGGCAAGGCCGGCGCGGTAACGCCCGAACCGGTAGGCGAGCTGGGCGGTGCGCCGGTCCATGCCTATGTCTGGCCGACGTCGCTCGATCCGTCGGTCGTTGGCTTCGAAGGCAAGACGGGTATTCTCGCCCTTGCCGCGACCAGCCATCCCGACTTCGACGATACACCGCTGTTCGACGAGAATGCCGATGGAGACCCGGCGAATGACGGGCTGGCGTGGCATAGCCACTGGGTCGTGCTGACGCCGACGGAAGGATGCGGCCCGGGTGCGCTCGGGGTCCGCGACATCCCCGAGGGCGAGGCGCCGGCCATGCCCGCGACCTGGCCCGGACTCCCCATCTACATCGACAGTCCGGGCTACACGCCGCTGTTCGACGGCCCTGAAGTGATTGTCAGCGTCCCGTTCGCCGATGCGTCGTTCGTCACCGGCGCGTCCTATGACGGGGTCACGTCGGCACTCAAGGTCAACGCCAACATCCACGCACCGCTGTTGTGCGTCACCGATATATTCGATGTCGCCTCCGGGGATCTGAGCCTGCCCGGCAGGGTCAAGTGATCGGAACGGTGCGCGGCTTCCGCAGTCGCGCCCCAGCGGGGTCCGCCGACCTTCGGGTTTCAGCGCTGCGACCCTCTCGATCCGGCATGACACCGCTCCAGCTGAACAGCTTCATCTCGATCAACAAGGCTCAAGGAGGAGATAGACCATGCCCGACACCTGGCTCCCCCATCTTACGACGCAAACCCCGCAGGAGGGATTCGATCTCGCCATCAAGCTGGCCCGGATGGCTGTGAAGATGACACAACCTGACGAGACCGTGCGCGGCGTGCTTCGCCCTCGCTATGCGACCGACACCGGAGACCTGATTGCCGCATCACATGTCGTCGCGGTTCATTTCGCGACGATTGCGGCGGCCAATCACTATTGGAGGAATACGCGATGAAGCTGGAGGCAGCACCGGACCTTGATGTGTTGCAATGGTTCAACACCAAAAAGCCGATCAGCCTCGCGCGCTTGCGCGGGAGTGTGGTTGTAATCGAGGCGTTCCAGATGCTGTGTCCCGGCTGCGTATCATATGGCCTGCCGCAAGCTCGCGCCGTCCACGAGCATTTCTCGCGGGATCAAGTCGCGGTCATTGGCCTGCACAGTGTTTTCGAACACCATGACGCGATGACACCGGTTACATTGCAGGCTTTCCTGCATGAATACCGCATTCCCTTCCCGGTGGGTGTCGACAAACCGGGTACTGGCTTTATGCCGAGGACCATGGCCGCCTATGGCATGCGTGGTACGCCAACGTTAGTCCTCATCGACCGGCAAGGTCGCCAGCGCGCGCAATATCTTGGTCACGTCCCCGATATGCGGATCGGTGCAAACATAGCAATGCTGTTGGCCGAGTCGCGGGATGCGGACACATGCGTATCAGCGGAACGCTGCGACGAATCGGGATGTAAAGCCGTCCGGGAAAGCTGACATGAATGATTGAGTCGGATCACCTCCGACGCAAAAAATTCATGGAACCACGCTCAAGAACCTGCTTCCAATTGTCGGGACCTAGACGAGTTCGACCTCGACCACGCCCGGCACGGCGCGCATCGCCGAGGCGATCTGCGGCGAAAGCCGGTAGCGGTCGGGCAGGCCGATCTCCACTTCGCCCTGCCCGTCCGGCTTGATCAGGATGAAGCTGACCTCGCCGTCGCCGCGCGTGCCGAGCTGAGAGGCGATGTTGTTTAGCGGCTTGGCGTCGCGCAGGTAGACCCGCAGCGCCTTCTGCATGCGGCTTGCCTCGTCGTCGAGCGACTGCATCGTCTGCACTCTGAGATTGATGCCTTCCGGCCGGTCCTCCGCGGCGACCGTGATCACCACCGACTGACCCGGTTCGATCAGGTCGCGATACTGCGCCAGCCCTTCCGAAAACAGCACCGCCTCGAACTGCCCCGTCGAATCCGAAAGCTGCACGATGCACATCTTGTTGCCCGTTCGGGTGCGGCGCTCCTGCTTGGAGGTGATCGTTCCGGCAAGCCGTCCCGCAGCCGCGCCCTGCTTCACGGCGGCGGCGAATTCCGACCAGTTCTGGACGCGCATGCGCTGCAGCACGACGCGATACTCGTCGAGCGGATGCGCCGACAGGTAGAAGCCGACCGACTGCATCTCGCGGTGGAGCATGTCCGAGGGAAGCCACGGATCGGCCGCCGGCAGTTGCAGCCTGGCCGGCTGCAGGCCGGAGCCGGCGCCGAAGATGTCGCCCTGGCCTGACGCGGCGTCCTCGTTCGCACGGGCGGCCAGCCCCATCAGGCGGTCGACGCCGGCGAACATCGCCGCGCGGTCGTGGCCGAAACAGTCGAGCGCGCCGGCCTGGATCAGGCTTTCGAACACGCGCTTGCCGACGATGCGCGGATCGATCCGCGTGCAGAAATCCTCGATGGTCTCGAATGGCTTCTCGTTGCGCTTGGTGACGATATGCTCGACGGCCGCCTCGCCGACGCCCTTGATTGCCGCCAGCGAATAGAAGATGCGGTTCTCGCCGACCTCGAAGTCGCGGTGCGACGTCATCACCGAGGGCGCCACCACCTCGATGCCGAGACGGATCGCGTCCTGGCGGAAGTCGGACAGCTTGTCGGTGTTCGACATGTCGAGCGTCATCGACGCGGCGAGGAACTCGACCGGGTAGTGCGCCTTGAGATAGGCCGTCTGATACGAGACGATCGCATAGGCGGCGGCGTGCGACTTGTTGAAGCCGTAGTCGGCGAACTTGGCCAGGAGATCGAAGATGAAGTCGGCCTGCGGCTTCGAGACGCCGCGCTCGACCGCGCCGTCGACGAAGCGCACGCGCTGCTTGTCCATCTCGGCGCGGATTTTCTTGCCCATCGCGCGGCGCAAGAGGTCGGCTTCGCCGAGCGAGTAGCCCGAGAGCTCCTGCGCGATCTGCATCACCTGTTCCTGGTAGACGATGACGCCCTGTGTCTCCTTCACCAGATGGTCGATCTTGGGATGGATCGAAGCCATCTCCTCTTCGCCGTGCTTGCGGGCGTTGTAGATCGGGATGTTCTCCATCGGGCCCGGCCGGTAGAGCGCGACCAGCGCGATGATGTCCTCGATCCGGTCGGGCTTCATGCCGATCAGCGCCTTGCGCATGCCCGCCGATTCCACCTGGAAGATGCCGACCACCTCGCCGCGCGACAGCATGTCGTAGGTCGGCTTGTCGTCGAGCGGCAGCTTGGCGAGATCGATGTCGATGCCGCGCCTGCGGATGAACCGCACCGCCGTTTCCAGCACCGTCAGCGTCTTCAGTCCGAGGAAGTCGAACTTCACCAGACCCGCCTGCTCGACCCATTTCATGTTGAACTGGGTGACCTGCATGTCGGAGCGCGGGTCGCTGTACATCGGCACCAGCTCCGACAGCGGCCGGTCGCCGATGACGATGCCAGCGGCGTGGGTCGAGGCGTGGCGGTAGAGCCCTTCCAGCTTCTGCGCCATTTCCAGGAGCGTGCCGACGATCGGCTCCTTCTCGACCTCCTCGGCGAAACGCGGCTCGCCCTCGATCGCCTTGGCGAGCGTCACCGGATTGGCCGGGTTGGCCGGCACCATCTTGCACAGCCGGTCGACCTGCGAATACGGCATCTGCAGCACCCGCCCGACATCGCGCAGCACGGCCCTGGCCTGCAGCGTGCCGAAGGTGATGATCTGGGCGACCTGGTCGCGGCCGTACTTCTCCTGCACGTAGCGGATCACCTCGTCGCGGCGGTCCTGGCAGAAGTCGATGTCGAAGTCGGGCATCGAGACGCGGTCGGGGTTGAGGAAGCGCTCGAACAGCAGCGAGAAGCGCAGCGGATCGACGTCGGTGATGGTCAGCGCGTAGGCGACCAGCGAGCCGGCGCCCGAGCCGCGGCCCGGGCCGACCGGAATGCCGTGCTCCTTGGCCCATTTGATGAAATCGGCGACGATCAGGAAGTAGCCCGGATATTTCATCCGCTCGATCACGCCGAGCTCGTATTCGAGGCGGGCGTCGTAGTCCTCGCGCGAATAGCCCTCGCTCATGCCGAGCCGCTCGATGCGGCGCGCGAGGCCTTCGCGGGCCTGGCGGCGCAGTTCGTCCGCCTCCGCCTTCAGCGCAGCCTCCGGCTCGGCATCGTCGCTGGCGGTGAAGCGCGGCAGGATCGGCGCCCGCGTCTGCGGGAAATAGGAACAGCGCTGCGCGATTTCGACCGTGTTGTCGATCGCCTCGGGCAGGTCGGCGAACAGCACCGCCATCTCGGCCTGGCTCTTGAGATGGTTGTCCGGCGTCAGGCGGCGGCGGTCGTCCATGGCGATGACGGCGCCGTCGGCGATCGCCAGAAGCGCGTCATGCGCCTCGTAGTCGTCGGCGTCGGGAAAGAACGCCTCGTTGGTCGCCACGATCGGCAGCTCGTGGCGGTAGGCAAGGTCGATGACCGCGGATTCGAGGCCGCGATCATAGCCCGACAGGCGCTGGAGCTCGACATAGAGCCGGTCGCCGAAGGTCCGCTTCAGCGCAAGCAGCTGCGCCTCCGCCATCTCAGGATGGCCGCCGGAGAGCGCTGCGCCGACCGGGCCGCGCGGGCCGCCAGTCAGGCAGATGATGCCGGGTGCCAGTTCGGCCACCCAGTCGAGCCGCACGTGGACCGGATCGCCGGCCTCGGTGTCGAGATAGGCGCGGCTGACCAGCCGCACCAGATTGGCGTAGCCCTCCTCCGTCGCGGCGATGAAGACCAGCGGATAGCGTTCCGGCCCCTGCCGCCTGTGCTGGGCGCGGCCATTGTCGGCCTCATTGTCGCCGAACGCCACGTCGAGCTGGCAGCCGACGATCGGCTGCACGCCCTTCTTGACCGCGTACTGCGCGAATTCGAGCGCGCCGAAGAGATTGCCGGTGTCGGTGACCGCGATCGCCGGCGCACCGTCGTCCGCGGCGTGGGCGATGATCTTGGCGAGCGGCAGCGCGCCCTCGAGCAGCGAATAGGCGGAGTGGGTGCGCAGATGGACGAAGAGCCGCGCCGGCGCGGCGCGGCGCTTCTGCGCGTCGCGCATCAGGGGGTCCCTCGTCAATCGTTCCGTCGCCATTCGGCCCGTCCCCGCCAGTCGAGAATCTGTCTTCGCAGCGCCATTGTCGGCACCGCGCCGCGCCCGGTCCAGAGCCAATGCTGCCGTGACACAACTTAGTTCGGCGTTCAGCGCGCGAAATGCGCTTTCATCTGGCCCGGCAGTTCGGCGGGCGTCGCGGCGATGAAGGTCGCACCGGCATCGCCGAGTTCCGCCCGGTCGCCGAACCCCCACAGCACGCCGACCGACGTGACACCGTTCTCGGTCGCGCCGACGATGTCGTGATGGCGGTCGCCGATCATCATTGCGTCGCCGGCGTCGCGTTTCTCGGTCGCGAGCACGTGGCGGATGAGATCGGCCTTCGACGCGTTGCGGCCGTCGGCCTCGCTGCCATAGACATGCGCGATATGGCGCGACAGGCCGAAATGGTCGACGATGTCGCCGGCATAGGTGTGGAGCTTGGACGTCGCGACGACGAGCCTGAACCCGTCGTCGACGAGGCCGGCCAGAACCTCCGGAATGCCGTCGATCAGGCGGTTCTCGAACTTTCCCTCGGCCGAGTAGCGCTTGCGATAGAAGCCGACGGCCCGTTCGATCTCCTCCCGGTCGTCGGTGTCGAGCAGCGTGACGAAGGAGACGCTCAGCGGCGGGCCGATGCACCATCTGAGATCGTCGGCGTTCGGCGGCGTGCGCCCGAGCCGTTCCATCGCATAGGCGATCGACCGCGTGATGCCCTCGAACGGATCGGTCAGCGTGCCGTCGAGATCGAACAGAAGCAGCCGCCCGCCTGCGCCGGGCATTCAGGCGAATTCCATGATGACGGCATCGACGGCCAGGCTGTCGCCCGGCTGGGCGTTGACCTTCGACACCGTCAGGTCGCGCTCGGCGCGCAGCACGTTTTCCATCTTCATGGCCTCGACGACCGCCAGCGTCTCGCCGGCCTTGACCTCCTGGCCCTCGCCGACGGCGATCGAGACGACGAGACCCGGCATCGGGCACAGGAGGAGTTTCGAGGTGTCCGGCGGCAGCTTCACCGGCATCAGCCGGTCGAGCTCCGCCGTCTTCGGCCGCATGACGCGCGCCTCGACGGACATGCCCTTCCAGGCGATCCGGGTGCCGTTCATGACCGGGCGCAACTGCGCCGAGATCGCCTGGCCGTCGACGATGCCGCGCCACACCGGCTCGCCCGGGCGCCAGCCAGACGCGACGTTGATGGTCCTGCCGCCGATGGCGAGATCCAGCTCCAGCGGGATCGACACCATGCCCTCGACGATCGCCGCGTCGAGATAGGTCTCGGTCCCGATCTTCACGGTCCAGTCCGGCTTGATCTCGCCCGAATGCGGCGCGAGCCTGCCCGTCAGCCGGTCCAGCCGGTCGCGGCGCAGCAGTTCCACCGCCGTCGCGATCGCCGCCAGCGTCGACAAATCGTCCTCACCGGGCTCGATCGGCGCGAAGCCGTCCGGATATTCCTCGGCGATGAAGGCGGTCGACAGCCGGCCCTCGCGCCAGCGCGGATGCTGCATCAGTGCCGCGAGGAAGGGAATGTTGTGCTCGATGCCGTCGACGACGAAGGCATCCAGCGCGTCCGCCATGGCGTCGATCGCGGTGGCGCGGTCCGGTGCCCAGGTGCAAAGCTTGGCGATCATCGGGTCGTAGAACATCGAGATCTCCGAGCCCTCGGTGACGCCGGTGTCGTTGCGCACGATCACATCCCCGTCCCGTCCTTCCTGCGGCGGGCGGTAGCGGGTCAGCCGGCCGATCGACGGGAGGAAGCCCCGATACGGGTCTTCGGCATAGAGCCGGCTCTCGACCGCCCAGCCGTTCAAGGTCACGTCGCCCTGCGATATCGCCAGCTTCTCGCCGGCCGCGACGCGGATCATCTGCTCGACGAGGTCGATGCCGGTGATCAGCTCGGTCACCGGATGCTCGACCTGCAGCCGGGTGTTCATCTCGAGGAAATAGAAGTTGCGGTCCTTGTCGACGATGAACTCGACCGTGCCGGCGCTCTGGTAGTCGACGGCCTTGGCCAGCGCCACGGACTGCTCGCCCATCGCCTTGCGGGTCTCCTCGTCGAGAAACGGCGACGGCGCCTCCTCGACGACCTTCTGGTTGCGACGCTGGATCGAGCATTCGCGCTCGCCGAGATAGATGGCGTTGCCATGCGCGTCGGCCAGCACCTGTATCTCGATATGGCGCGGATCGACGATGAACTTCTCGACGAAGATGCGGTCGTCGCCGAAGGAGGATTTCGCCTCGTTCCTGGACGACTGGAAGCCCTCGCGCGCCTCGGCCTCGTTCCAGGCGATGCGCATGCCCTTGCCGCCGCCGCCCGCCGATGCCTTCAGCATGACGGGATAGCCGATCTCGGAAGCGATCTTCACCGCATGGTCGGCATCGTCGATGACGCCGAGATAGCCCGGAACGGTGCTCACCTTGGCGGCGTTTGCGAACTTCTTTGATTCGATCTTGTCGCCCATCGCCTCGATGGCTTTGGGCTTGGGTCCGATGAAGACGATTCCTTCCTTCTCCAGCGCCGCGCAGAACGAGGCGCGCTCGGACAGGAAGCCGTAGCCCGGGTGCACGGCCTCGGCGCCCGTCGCCTTGCAGGCCGCGATGATCTTGTCGCCGACGAGATAGCTTTCGGCCGCCGCCGCCGGCCCGATATGCACCGCCTCGTCCGCCATCTCGACATGGACCGCGTTGCGGTCGGCGTCGGAATAGACCGCCACCGTCGCGATACCCATCCGGCGCGCCGTCTTGATGACCCGGCAGGCGATTTCGCCACGGTTGGCGATCAAAATCTTCTTGAACATGGACGAAGGCGTTTCCCGGCGGTGTTTGCCTCTTCTTATGAGAGGCTCGGCAAATGCTCAAGCCTCGCCCGGACGTTCATCGGCTTTGCAGAAACGGATGAATGGATCGGCGGGTTCGGCGGACTTGCCCTGAGACCCGATTGCTGAAACCTTGCGGGCAAAGAGATTCAGGAGGACGAGGATACGATGAAGACACGTGCTGCGGTTGCCGTTGGTGCCGGAAAGCCGCTCGAGGTCATGGAGGTTGATCTCGAGGGGCCGCGCGAGGGCGAGGTTCTGGTCGAGGTGAAGGCGACCGGCATCTGCCACACCGACGAGTTCACGCTGTCGGGCGCCGATCCGGAAGGCATCTTCCCGGCCATCCTGGGCCATGAGGGCGCCGGCGTCGTGGTCGATGTCGGCAAGGGGGTTACGAGCGTGAAGAAGGGCGACCACGTCATCCCGCTCTACACGCCCGAATGCCGCTCCTGCCCGTCCTGCCTGTCGCGCAAGACGAACCTGTGCACCGCGATCCGCGCAACGCAGGGCCAGGGGCTGATGCCCGACGGCACGTCGCGCTTTTCGGTCGGCGGCGAGAAGCTGTTCCACTACATGGGCTGCTCGACCTTCGCCAACCACACCGTGCTGCCCGAGATCGCGGTAGCGAAGGTCCATCCCGAGGCGCCGTTCGACAAGATCTGCTACATCGGCTGCGGGGTGACGACCGGTGTCGGCGCGGTCATCAACACCGCGAAGGTCGAGATCGGCGCGACCGCGGCCGTCTTCGGGCTCGGCGGCATCGGCCTCAACGTGATCCAGGGGCTGCGGCTCGCCGGCGCCGACATGATCATCGGCGTCGACATCAACAACGACAAGAAGGCCTGGGGCGAGAAGTTCGGGATGACGCATTTCGTCAACCCGACCGAAGTCGATGACGTCGTCGCCGAGATCGTCAACATGACCAAGCGCGGCGCCGACCAGATCGGCGGGGCGGACTATACGTTCGACTGCACCGGCAACGTCAAGGTGATGCGCCAGGCGCTCGAATGCTCGCATCGCGGCTGGGGCAAGTCGGTGGTCATCGGGGTCGCCGGCGCCGGCCAGGAGATTTCCACGCGGCCGTTCCAGCTCGTCACCGGGCGCAGCTGGATGGGCACCGCCTTCGGCGGCGCGCGCGGCCGCACCGACGTGCCGAAGATCGTCGACTGGTACATGGAGGGCAAGATCGAGATCGATCCGATGATCACGCACACGCTCTCTCTCGACGAGATCAACAAGGGCTTCGATCTCATGCATGAGGGCAAGTCGATCAGAAGCGTCGTCGTTTATTGAGCATCGACGGTTCCTACACGGTCGACGTGCGGAGGATGGAAGCATTCTCCGCCGTCGAGCTTTATGCGCTCTTGAAGCTGCGCGTCGACGTTTTCATCCTCGAACAGGCTTGCCTGTACCCGGAGCTGGACGGCAAGGACGTCGATGCACTTCATTTGCGCC
Source organism: Rhizobiaceae bacterium (assembly GCA_023953775.1). Classification (GTDB taxonomy): domain Bacteria; phylum Pseudomonadota; class Alphaproteobacteria; order Rhizobiales; family Rhizobiaceae; genus JAMLJD01. The sequence continues at coordinate 75,384 of JAMLJD010000007.1, forward strand.
TTCTCATTGCTGGCGAGACGGCCGGCTATGCACGGATCTGGCAGCCCGGCGGCGAGGCACCCCGCATCGGCCGCGTGCTCGTTGCGCCCCGATATCGCGGGCACCGCCTGGGTGACGCCTTGATGCGGGAGGCGATCCACACCTGCGCGGTGCATTTTCCCGGGCATCCGATCGCCCTGTCCGCGCAAAGCCATCTCGAACGCTTCTACCGATCGTTCGGCTTTGCGCCGATGTCGGAGGAATATGTCGAAGATGGCATTCCGCATATCGACATGCAGCGGCCGGCGGACCACCTGGGCGCTGTCCCGGTCGCAGACAGCCAGGCGCAATGATCCCTGTCGACGCCGAAGCCGTTCTCGGGCCGAACACGGCAACTCATTGGCTGGTTGCACGTTTTGGTCATGAAGTCCCGGCATAGGCACCGGGCGCAGCCAACAGAGTGACAGGGAATTCTATGAACGTTGCACGATCCATCTTGCTCGCCGCGGCCGGCGTTTCGCTCGCCACCCTCGTTGCATGCAGCGACGACGAACCCGTGGTGACGCAGACCGACCCGCAGGCGAACGAGAACAGCGAGGCCCAGGGCACCAAACCCGGGGACACCACCGACGACGCCATGCGCAAGCTGCGCGATGGCGCCGGCACGCTTCTGGAGGGAGCCGGCGAGTTGGGCGAAAAGGCGCGCGAGAAGGCCGAACAGGCGCTCGAGGACGCGGGCCCCGCCCTCGAGCGCGCCGGCGAGATTGCCAAGACGGTCGGCAAGGCGGTCGACGACATCGTCAAGCAGGCGCTGTCGGATTTCGACAAGGGCGTCGAACTGCTCCAGAAACGTCTCGACGAGGTGGACGCCGACAAGGAGCCCTTCACCGGCGAGAGCGACGCGGTCCTGGCCGCGCCCGACGCGCTCAAGGCGGATACGAAAGCGGCGGCGCGGGCGCATCCTGCCGGGATCGGTCCCGACTATGTCGGCGTCTGGGCCGCGGACCCGGCGGCCTGCGGCTCGATCGACCAGCAGCCGGTCGAGATGTTCGCCGTCATCACCACGTCGACGATCCGACGCTACGAGAACGTCTGCAACTTCAGCGAGGGCGCCACCGAAGGCGACACGACGACGCTCGAGGCCTCCTGCATCGCGGAAGGCGAGATGGAGGACCGCGAAATCCTGGTGTCGATGACGGACGAAAATTCGCTGACCCTCGGGACGCCGGAGTTTCCCGATGCGGTGCACCTGACCCGCTGCCGGCTGCCGTAGTCGTGGGGTAGGCCCGCAATTGTGATATCCGGCCGAACCGGTTAACCCGAGCTGGGCCAAGGTATGGCCCGAGGGTCGAACAATGCCGGAAATCTTCGTCGACGCCGACGCCTGTCCCGTGAAGGACGAAGCCGCGAAAGTTGCAGCGCGGCACGATCTGCGCGTGACCTATGTCTCGAATGGCGGCCTCAGGCCGTCGCGCGACCCGATGGTCCGGACCGTCGTCGTCGGCAAGGGAGCGGATGCCGCCGACGACTGGATCGTCGAGAACCTGGCGCCAAACGATATCGTCGTCACCGCCGACATCCCGCTGGCGGCGCGGGCGGTCGAGGCCGGATGCCATGTTCTCGGCATGAACGGCCCGCCGTTCACCGAGGAAACGATCGGCATGGCGGTCGCCATTCGCGACCTCAAGCAACATCTGCGCGAGACGGGCGAGATCAAGGGCTACAATCCCGGCTTCACCCAGCGCGACGGCGCCGAATTCCTCCAGTCGCTCGACCGGATCGTCCGGCACGCGATCAATCTCGCGGCGGACCGATCTTCTCCCCGACGTTGACCTGACCCGCCGATAAAGGCTACGACCCCCGCGTCATCTCCAACCGCCCTCACCGGGCAACCGGAGATGACGATGCGCACAGCGACCCCGCCGGGGTTTGGCATTTGCACATGCGGATGCTGCGCATGCCGGCCATTTCATCGGTCGGCAGGGCCGACGTCGCGCCCGCCAAGCCAATCGAGAGAGGGAAGTCGCCATGCCGGCAACGAGAAGCATTTATTCCAGCGCACCCGACATGGATACGATGGGCGGACGCCTGTCGCGGGCCCGCGACGCCACCGGGCTGACCGTCGCCCAGCTTGCGCGCCGCGTCGGCGTGAAGACCGCCACGATACAGGCGTGGGAAAGCGACCGCTCGCAGCCGCGCGCCAACCGGCTGGCGACGCTTGCCGGCGTCTTGAACGTGAGCCTTTCCTGGGTCCTGCACGGTATCGGCACCGCGCCTGCCGAAGACAATCCGTCGGAACTGGTCAAGACGATCTCGGTCCAGCTCGAACGGCTCAAGCGGCTCCAGGAAGAGAGCGAACAGCTCGTGGCGCAGATCGAGGACGATCTCGCGCGCTTCGCGGCCAACGGCTGAAGTCCTGCCGACAACCTGCCGCCGGTGGTGGCAGGCCTATCCGGCGCGGGCCAGAAGCGGCTCGAGTTCGGCGTGGATCGACGGCGCCTCGCGGCCGATGAACGACAGCAGCGCCGCCTCGCTTTCGTGCAGCTTGCCGTCCCGGCCGATGCGTTCGGCCAGCCAGCGCGCCTCACCCTCGTCGACCGCCGCGGCCGTGCGTGCCTTTGCCGCCGCGGCGCGGTTGCGGCTTGCCCAGCCGCTTTCCACGCTGCTCGGCCAGACATAGGCGTCGACGACGGCCCGCAGGCCGCCATTGACCATGCGGGCGAAGAAGCCGGCCAGGTCCGGCTCGGCCTTGTCGAAGAAGGCGTCGCGGCGAAGAGCCTCCTCGCGCGAAGGCGGCGCGTAGCCGGAGGCGCAGAGGATCGAGCTCGCCACAGCCTTGACGAAGAGGTCGTTCCAGGCCGGATGGTTGAGCGCTTCCGACGTGCGGTCGTTGATGTCGAACAGCACCTCCGCCTCAGCCCGGGTGATGCCGACATTGCCGCTGCCGCCGAAGGCGTAGAGGATCCGCCGCAGAAGCTCGACCTTGGCCTCGCCGATGACGCCTGGCTGCAGCGTCCGGCCATTGGCGAGCGGTCCCCTGCCCTCGACCGCCGCATAGGCGACCTGGTTGAGCGCGAAGGCCGACAGGCTTTCAGGTGATTTTTCGGCGGCCTCGATGACGCGGACCAAAAGTTCGAGATGGGTCGGCGAATGAACGATGCCGTCGTCGGCGACCACGGAGACCAGCCAGGCGGCGTTCTGCGCCGAGATGTAACCATAGGGCTTTTCCTGCCGCACCACATAGTCGGTGACGGCCTCGACGAGGAACACGTCCCACTCGGGACATTTGTCGACGCGGTCGGCGTCGAGTGCCAGCAGCGCTTCGGCCTCGGCCTGCGTGACGACGCCGTCTCCGAAGACGTCGCTGCGGAGCATCGTCACGTCCTCGGCGACGATCCTGTCGCGATGCGCCAACCCGGCGACCGGCGCGGCCCGTGTCGATTTTTTCATCATGAACGTCCCCATCTTGCGCGTTTTCGGGGTCAAAAGACGCCGAATTCGATCAAGAGACCTATCATTTCGATGTTTCCAAACCGCAAAGAGGCTTGGTTATCGACAGATTGACGCGATCCCGCGCGCATCTGGAGGCCGGGAAAACGCGGATCGGCACAGGTGACAGCCCATGCGAGTTAGGCTAGGTTCCGACTCGTCTAGGGTGAAAGCCCTGCCTGTCTGCGGGAGAGAGCCGCCCAGCGGCCGCCGAAGGGGAAATCGCCCGAAATCTCTCAGGCAAAGGAACCGTTGACAGGCCAAGACACTCTGGAAAGTCGGGGCGAAAGCCCTGCGCCGAAGGTGTAAGCGTCGCCGACAGAGTTCCGGCTGCGCGAGTCTCTCAGGCTTCCGACAGAGGGGCGCGAACCTGCCGCCGAGCGGCCGATGTCGTGCGACTCTGGAGATCATATGAGTGATACGGGCGATCTGAAAAACCTCCCCCTTGAACAGCTTCACCGCGATGCCGGCGCGCGCTTCGGCGGCTTTGCCGGATGGTCGATGCCGATCACCTACCCGGCCGGGGTGATGAAGGAACATCTTCATACCCGCGAACAGGCCGGGCTGTTCGACATCTCCCACATGAAGCTGATCGAGGTCAGCGGCCCGCAGGCGGCCGAGGCGCTGGCGCGCGCCTGTCCGCTGGTGCCGGGCGATCTCGCCATCTCGCAGTCGAAATACACGTTCCTTCTGAACGATGCGGCCGGGATCATCGACGACCTGATCGTGACGCGCCTCGGCGACGACCGGTTCATGGTCGTGGCCAATGCCGGCAACGCCGAAACCGACGCGGCGGAGCTTAACAAGGCCGGCGCGGGGCTCGACGTTGCGATCGAGCCGCTCGACCGCGTGTTCCTGGCGCTTCAGGGTCCGGCCGCCGCGGCGGTGCTCGCCGATTGCGACGCCGGCGTCGACGACCTTACCTTCATGCATGGCCGCGCCGATGGCGACCGCTTCGCCAGCCGCTCCGGCTATACCGGCGAGGACGGCTTCGAGGTTGCGCTGCCGCCGGATGCGGCGCGATCGTTCGCCGAAACGCTCCTTGCCGACGACCGCGTCATGTGGATCGGACTCGCCGCGCGCGACAGCCTGCGGCTCGAAGCGGGCCTGTGCCTCCACGGCCAGGACATCGACCCGTCCACGACGCCGATCGAGGCCGGCCTGATGTGGGCGGTCCCGAAGCCGCTGCGCCAGGGCGGACCGTATGCGGGCGCGCAGGCGCTTGCCGCGGCCGTCGCCGACGGACCGTCGCGCAAGCGGGTCGGGCTGAAACCCGAGGGCCGGCAGCCGGTGCGTGCGGGAACGCCTTTGTTCGACGCCGACGGAAACGATGCCGGCATGGTCACTTCGGGCGGGTTCGGCCCCAGCGCGGGCGGCCCCGTCGCGATGGGCTATGTGCCCGCCGGCGGTACCGAGCCCGGCACCACCTATTTCGCCGAGGTCCGGGGCAACCGCATTCCGGTCACCGTCCATCCCCTTCCCTTCACGCCGCATCGCTATCGCAAAGGATGATCAGCATGGCCAAGACCTACTTCACTGAAGACCATGAATGGATCCGGCTCGAGGACGGCGTCGCCGTCGTCGGCATCACGGACCATGCGCAGGAGCAGCTCGGCGACCTCGTCTTCGTCGAGCTTCCCGAGGTCGGGAAGAACCTCAAGAAGGGCGACACCGCCGTCGTGGTTGAATCGGTAAAGGCCGCATCCGACGTCTATGCGCCCGCCGATGGCGAGGTCGTCGCGGTCAACGACGCGCTGACCTCCGACCCGGCACTGGTCAACAGCGCGGCCACCGGCGACGGCTGGCTGTGGAAGATGAAGCTCTCGGATGAGAGCGCGCTCGACGGCCTCATGGACGAGGCCGGCTACACGGCAATAATCGGATAGACGACACCATGCACACCACTCCAGCACCGTTCGACCACCGCCATGTCGGACCCGGTCCGAAGGACACCAAGGCCATGCTTGCCGCGCTCGGCCTGCCCTCGGTCGAGACGCTCATCGCGCAGGCCGTCCCGAAATCGATCCGCCTCGACCGGATGCTGGAGCTTCCGGAGCCGGCGAGCGAGGCCGAAGCCCTCGCCGAACTCGACGCGATGATGGCACAAAACCGCGTCGTGAAGAGCTTCATCGGCCAGGGCTATCACGGCTGCCACGTGCCGCCCGTCATCCAGCGGAACCTGTTCGAGAACCCCGCCTGGTACACCGCCTATACGCCCTACCAGGCCGAGATCAGCCAGGGGCGGCTGGAGATGCTGTTCCATTTCCAGACGCTGGTGACGGAGCTGACCGGGCTGCCGGTCGCGTCGGCATCGCTGCTCGACGAAGCGACTGCCGTCGCCGAGGCGGTTGGCATCGCTTGGCGTCACCACCGGCAAGGCAGGAACCGGATCGCGGTAGCCGGCGCGCTGCATCCCCAAACGATGGACGTGGTGCGCACGCGCGCCGAACCGCTCGGCATCGAGATCACCGAGGGCGAAAGCGACGACAAGACCGCAGCCCTGCTGGTGCCGTGGCCCGACACGTTCGGCGTCTACCGCGATTTCGGCGATGCGATCGACAAGGCGAAGGCGGACGGCGCGATCGTCATCTTCGTCGCCGACCCGCTGGCGCTGACGCTGACCGAGCCGCCGGCGGCGCTAGGCGCGGAGATCGCCGTCGGGCCAATGCAGCGCTTCGGCGTGCCGATGGGCAATGGCGGACCGCATGCCGCCTATTGCGCGGTAAGCGACCGGCTGACGCGACTGATGCCCGGCCGTCTCGTCGGCCAGTCAGTCGACGCACACGGACGTCCCGGCTACCGCCTCGCACTGCAGACCCGCGAGCAGCATATCCGCCGCGACAAGGCGACGTCGAACATCTGCACCGCGCAGGCGCTGCTCGCCAACATGGCGGCGGCCTACGCGATCTGGCACGGACCGGAGGGCCTTCAGGCGATCGCCGGGCGTGTCCACGGTCTCGCGGCGCGGTTCGCCTCGGCGGTCGCGAAGTCGGGTCTCGGCACAGCCGGCGAAAGCTTTTTCGACGCGGTGACCGTCACTGTCGGCGGCGATGCGGGTCGCATTGCCGATCAGGCCGAAGCCGGGGGGCGCATCGTTCGTGTGATCGATGCGGATCGGGTCTCGGTATCGTTCGACGAAACATCGACGGAGGAGGATCTGGTGGCACTGGCGGCATTGTTCGGTGCGACGGTAGCCGACGATGCAAATTCCACGCTGCCGGGCAAGGCCCGCGGCGACGGTTTCCTGACCCAGCCCGTCTTCCACCAGAACCGCTCCGAAACCGAGATGATGCGCTTCCTGCGCCGGCTGGCCGACAAGGATCTTGCGCTCGACCGCGCCATGATCCCGCTTGGCTCCTGCACGATGAAGCTCAACGCGGCAGCCGAGATGATGCCGGTGAGCTGGGCGACCGTAGGCGGCCTGCATCCATTCGCCCCGGCGGCGCATATGAAAGGCTACGCCGCGATGTTCGACCAGCTCGAGGCATGGCTGGCCGAGATCACCGGCTTCGACGCGGTGTCGCTGCAGCCGAATGCCGGCAGCCAGGGCGAGTATGCCGGCCTCCTCGCCATTCGCCGCTTCCACCGCTCGCGCGGCGACGATGCGCGCGACGTCTGCCTGATTCCGTCATCCGCGCACGGCACCAATCCCGCCAGCGCCTCGATGGCCGGCATGCGCGTGGTGGTGGTCCGCTGCCTGGACGACGGCAATATCGACGTCGAGGACCTGAAGGCGAAGGCGGCGGAGCATGCCGACCATCTCGCTGCGCTGATGATCACCTATCCGTCGACCCACGGCGTCTTCGAAGAAGGCGTGCGCGACATCTGCCAGACGATCCACGATCATGGCGGCCAGGTCTATCTCGACGGCGCGAACCTCAACGCCATGGTCGGGCTGGCGCGGCCCGGCGACCTGGGTGCCGACGTCTGCCACATGAACCTGCACAAGACCTTCTGCATTCCGCATGGCGGCGGCGGGCCCGGCATCGGGCCGATCGGGGTGAAGAGCCATCTGGCGGCATTCCTGCCGGGCCATGTCGGCGCCGGCAGCGGCAATGCCGTGGCGGCCGCGCCGTTCGGCAGCGCGTCGATCCTGCCGATCACGTGGATGTATATCCGTATGATGGGCGCGGCGGGCCTCAAGCGCGCGACCGAAATGGCGATCCTCAACGCCAATTACGTCGCCCACCGGCTCAAGGAGCGCTACCCGATCCTGTACAAGGGCCGCAACGACCGTGTTGCCCACGAGTGCATCCTCGACACGCGCGTGCTCAAGGACAGTGCGGGCATCACCGTCGAGGACATCGCCAAGCGGCTGATCGACTACGGATTCCACGCGCCCACCATGTCGTGGCCGGTCGCCGGCACGCTGATGGTGGAGCCAACGGAATCGGAGCCGAAACACGAGCTCGACCGGTTCTGCGACGCGATGATCGCGATCGCCGACGAGGCCGGAAAGGTCGCGTCGGGCGCCTGGCCGAAAGAGGACAATCCGCTGGTCAATGCGCCGCACACCGCGATCGATACGATGACGGAGAGCTGGTCGCACGCTTACGCTCGGGAAACGGCCCTGTTCCCCGCCGGTATGGAAAGTGCCGCCTCGAAGTACTGGCCGCCGGTCTCCCGCATCGACAATGTCGCGGGCGACCGCAATCTGGTGTGCTCGTGCCCGCCGATCGAGGCGCTTGCGAGCTGAATCAAAAAGGCCGGCCAAGTGCCGGCCTTTCCTCGCCAATTCGCCGTTCAGCTCTTCTTGAGAAGCTCGAGGTTCGCGTCGACGACCGTCGTATCCGCCATGCCGGATTTCGCTTCCATGAGAAGGGTGCGCGCCTTCTTGTTGTTGCCGCGCAGAAGCTGCGAATAGCCCATATTGTTGACGATCTCGGGCTTGCGGCCGGCGAGCTTCACGAGCTGGTCGTAGGCGCGGTCGGCGAAGTCGAAGCGCCCGAGCTGGTCATAGGAGGCGGCAAGGCCCATCCATGCCTCGGCATTGCTGGCGCGGAGCTCGACCGCCTTGCGGAAATGTTTCTCCGCCAGACCATAATTGGCGTCCCGGAACTGCGACTTGCCGGCCTCGAGATCGGCACGGCTGATATCCTTGGTCTGTGCCACCGAGGTCGTCTCGACGGTGTCGATGGATTGCGTGGTACAGCCCGCCGCCATCACCAGCACACCGAGTGCGATCGCCTTCGTGAGCCCTGCGTTCCCCATTGCCCTGCGCCCCGTGTTCGATCCGCGGATGCGGATTTCAAGCCAGCGTCGAGCATAGACGACGCGGGTTAAGCTTCGGGTGCGTAAAAGCCGGCAATATGAGCGCTCGCTGATAGATAATCTTAACCAGCGCGGCGGTCAGTCCATGGCCGTCAGCTTCACGATGATCGGGATGATGGCGATCATCATGACGACCGGCAGGATGCAAACGGTGACCGGCACCGACATCTTGGCCGGCAGCGCATGCGCCTTCTCCTCGGCCAGCGACATGCGCTTGTGGCGCATCTCGTCCGAGAAGACGCGCAAGGCGCCCGACAGGCTGGTGCCGAGCTCCTTGGACTGCTGCAGCAGGGTCGCGAAGGACCGCACCTCGTCGAGGCTCAGCCGGTCGGCGAGCGAGCGCAGCGCGTCGTCGAGGCCACGCCCGGCGCGCAGTTCGATGGAGACGAGCTGGAGGTTCTGGGCGAGCGACGGGTAGGTCGCGGCCAGTTCGCGCGACACGCGCTCGATCGCGGCTTCCATGCTCATGCCCGCATCGGCGCAGACGACCATCAGATCCATGAAATCGGGAAAGCCGTTGCGGTATTCGACCATCCGCTTCTTGACCATCCTGCCGAGCACGATGCCCGGCATGAAATAGGACTTGCCGGCGATGATGCCGACATAGATCCAGCGATTGTCGTATCCGGAGCCGGCGTTGAGGATTTCCACGGCGAGGATCGCCGCCGTCGCGCCAGCGAGCAGCGCGGCGAAGCGGATCAGAAAGAACATGCCGACAGCGCGGGGATCCATGTAGCCCGCCTGGATCAGCTTCATGCGCAGCCGCGCGACATTGTCGGGATCTGTCTTGGCGTAGAATTCCTGTGCCGTCCTGGCCGCGCGCTCGCGCACGACCGCGGCGCCGCGCGTCTCCTTGGCATCGGCCGCCGCGGCGCGAGGCCCGGCATCGTCGAGGCGGAGCCTCCGCTTCAGGTCGCTGCGCCCGCCATCGCCCGCCAGCACCGGCCAGGCGAGCACGGCGCCGCCGCCGCACAGAAGCAGGATCGCCAGAGGGATCATCGGGTTTGCGCCGGCCATCGCGGCGATTTCGGCGACGATCCCCATGTCAGAACTTGAAGTTGGACATCTTGAACATCATCGCATTGCCGATCATCAGCCAGGTGATCGACCCGCCGATCAGGTACCATGTCAGCGGCTCGCCCCACACATCGGTGTAGAATTGCGGCATCAGGACCATGATGCCGGCGAACAGCAGCGCCGGAACGGCGGTCAGGATGTAGGCGGACAGGCGGCCCTCGGTCGAGATCGCACGGACCTTGCGGCGCAGCTTGCCGCGCTCGCGGATGACCTGCGCGAGGCCGTCGAGGATCTCGCGCAGATTGCCACCGGTGGTGCTCTGGATCGACACCGCGGTGACGAAGAGCGGCAGGTCCTCGTGGCCGACGCGTTCAAACATTGCGTGCAGCGCCGTCACGAGGTCGGAACCGTAGGTCACCTCGTCGGCGACAACGCCGAACTCGGTGCCGATCGGATCGGGCATCTCGCGCGCCACCATGGAGATCGCGACCGGAACCGGGTGCCCGGCCTTGAGGCTTCGCGTGATCAGCTCCAGCGCCTCGGGAAGCTGGATGCCGAAGCGCTTGTGGCGGCGCTTCTTGAGAAACCGCAGCGCCAGGAACGGCAGCACGGCGGCAAGCACCGGCACGGCCGGAAGCGCGATGCCGGCCGGGGCGCCGAACCACATCGCAACAAGCGCGACGGCAAAGGCCGCTCCGGTGGTGATCGCGAGGAATTTCGGCATCGGAACGGTGAGGCCCGACTGCGTGCGCAGTGCCCGCAGCGCGGCCATCGAGAACAGGCCGCGCGCGCCGTCGACGCCCCTCTCCTTGCGCAACTGGATCAGCACCTGTTCCTGGCTGATCGTCTTTTCCTGGAGCTTCATGCGCCGGTTGATCGCCGCGCGCTTGTCGCTGCGGCCGGCGTAGAGCAGATAGACCGCCTCCGCGATCATGATGCCCGCGAGCCCAGCGCAGGCGTATATGACCATGATGCCGCCGGATCCCGAGAACATCGGCGCCTAGTCCTGCGGCCTTCCGGGCTCGAAATAGCGCCCGGGGAATTCGATGCCCATCGCCCGGAGATCCTCGAGGAAGCGCGGGCGCAGGCCCGTCGCCTCGAAGTGCCCGACGATGCCGCCGTCGGCATTGGTGCCGGTGCGGACGAATTTGAAGATCTCCTGCATCTGGATGACGTCGCCCTCCATGCCGGTCACCTCGGCGACGCTGGTGACCTTGCGCTTGCCGTCGGACAGGCGCGTGAGCTGGACGATGATGTCGAGGGCGCTCGATATCTGGCTGCGGATCGACTGAACCGTCATCGGCATTCCGGTCATGCCGAGCATCTGCTCGAGGCGGCCGATTGCGTCGCGCGGCGTGTTGGCGTGGATCGTCGCCATCGAGCCTTCATGGCCGGTGTTCATGGCCTGCAACATGTCGAAGGCCTCCTCGCCGCGGCACTCGCCGAGGATGACGCGGTCGGGCCGCATGCGCAGCGCGTTCTTGACGAGGTCGCGCTGCTTCAATTCGCCATGGCCCTCGATGTTGGCGGGCCGAGTCTCCATGCGCGCCACATGCGGCTGCTGGAGCTGGAGCTCGGCCGCGTCCTCGATGGTGATCAGCCGCTCGTCCTCGGGAATGAAGGCCGAGAGCGCATTGAGCATCGTCGTCTTGCCGGTGCCGGTGCCACCCGAGATGATGGTGGTCTTGCGGGCATGGACCGCGGCGGCCAGCACTTCGGCGATGTTCTGCGTCAGCGCGCCGAATTCGACCAGCTTGTGCAGGCCGAGCTTGTTCTTGGAGAACTTGCGGATCGACACCAGCGGTCCGTCGACGGCGATCGGCCGGATCGCGGCGTTGAAGCGCGAACCGTCGAGCATGCGCGCGTCGACCATTGGCTGGGATTCGTCGACCCGGCGCCCGACCGCCGCGACGATCTTGTTGATCACCCTCAGCAGATGCGCCTCGTCCTTGAAGGGAATGTGGACCTGCTGCAGCTTGCCCCTGCGCTCGACGAAGCAGTTGTGGTGCCCGTTGATCAGGATGTCGTTGATGTCGGGATCGTTGAGCAGCGGCTCCAGCGGCCCGAGGCCGACGAGCTCGTCGACGATCTCGTCGACCAGCGCCTCCAGTTCGGCGACGTTGATCGCCAGGCGTTCGGCGCGGATCTTCTCCGTCACGAACTCCTGGACCTGGGCGCGCATCTCCTCCTTCGGCAGACGCTCGAGCACGACGAGGTTGATTTCCTCGATCAGCATGCGGTGGATGCGCACGCGCGCGTCGAGCTGGCGGCTCGCGGACTTGGCCGGCGACGCGGGCTCAGGCCTAGACGGCGCGGCGACACGGACGTTGGGGATGGAGACGGCCTTTTCGGCGTCACGCGGCGCGTCGGCTGCGGCCGGCGACGGAGCGGCGCGACCTTGGAGGGCTGCGAAGCGGCTCATCTCAGCCGGCCTTCTTCACGAGCCTGCGGCCGAGCGAGAAGATGCCGCCCTTTGCCTGGCGCGTGTCGACGGCCTCCTCCGGCAGGATGATGCGCCTGAGGTCCTGGATGACGTTGGCGCCCGCATCGATGTCCTGCAACGGAACCCCTCGATCCACCGCTTCGCGCACGAGGCGGTAATTGTTGGAGATGCCGCCGACAAAATGATCGCCGAGGATTTCGGTCAGGTCGGATTCCTTGACGCCGTTCTGGAACTTGCGCTGTTCGAAGCGGTTGACGATGACTTCCGGCCGAACCTCGCTGCCGACGCTCTCGCCGATCGCCTTGATCAGGCGCTGGGTATGCCGCAGGCACGGCACCGTCATTTCCGAAACGATATAGAGCTTGTTGGAGCCGAGGAGCACCGTCTGGGTCCATGGAAACCAGGTGCGCGGCATGTCGATGACGACATTGTCGAAATAGGCCGTCACGAGGTCGAGCATGCGCACGACGACGTCGGTGTTGAAGGAGCGCATGTCGGCCGGGTGGGTCGGCGCGGCGAGTACGCAGAGCCCGCTCTCATGGCGCGACAGCATGACGTCGAGAAGCTGGCGGTCCAGGCGTTCCGGCTGGTTCTCGACCTCGTTGATGTCAAAGCGCGGCTCCAGATCGAGATATTCCGCGCAGGCGCCCTGCTGCAGGTTCAAGTCGACGACGCAGGTCGAGGCCCCGCGGGTCATGGAATGATGCAACTGGAACGCCGTCTGCAGCGCGATCGTCGTGGTGCCGACGCCGCCGGCCGCCGGCATGAAGGAATAGACCTGGGCTTCGGAATTCTCCTCGCGGCCGGGTCCCTGAATGGCACGAATGCAGGACCGGACAAGGTCGGCGGTGGTGACCGGCTTGACCAGGAAGTCGGCGACCTGGAGCTGGACCAGGATACGGACGGCAGCCGCGTTGAACTCCTGCGTGACGACGATCACCGGCGCCCGGCCCTCGATGCGGCGCATGGTCCTTTGCAGCGCCTCTATCTGGTCGAGCCTCGAAGCGTCCATGTCGATGATCACGACCGAACAGTCGGCCGCCTGGATTTCGCCGCGCAGCTCGGTGATCGGCTTTTCGACCGTGATCAGCGACACGAGTTCCGAGGCGGCGAAGGCCGTGCGGGTCTCGCGGACGAATTCGGCGTCCGGCGATGCCAGGAGAATGCGCTTGGGAGTCGGCTTGTCGCTCATTGCAGAATCTCGCGCCGTCAGTTGTCGGTGCCGGTGTCGTCACTGCCCGCGCTTTCGGGCGCGGCCACCTGCGGGCGCTCGGCGGGAACTTTCAGGTTGGTGTCCTGAACACCCTCGGGCCACGGGTCGACCATCTGCATGACCGTATTCGCGTAGACCGCGTTGCCGGCCGACATGGTGACGCCGTCATAGCGCATCGTGTCGTCGGTGCTGCATCCCGCGAGAGCGAACGTCACGC
>JAMLJD010000070.1 GCA_023953775.1 Rhizobiaceae bacterium
GCGACGCCGACGAAGCTGCTGCCCGGCGCGGTGAAGCGGAAGGCCGACAGCGAGCCGAAATCGCGTCCGGTGGAGACCATTTCCAGGCCGCCGACGAATTCGAACGGGCCGAAGCGCGTTTCGTCATAGCCGATCCTGAACCTGTCGATCGGCCGCGCCGTTATGGTCATCTCCTCGACGAGCGAGGCATCCGAACCGGCCCGGACAGCATGGGGCGCGGAAAGCAACAGTGTCGCGAGAAGCGTGGCGGCGGCGGCGCGAAACACGCGGGCGCGCATGGTCATCCGGCCCGGCGCAGCGCGCGCATGCCGCGCGCCGTCTCCTCGCCGAACAGGGCGGCGAGCTGCTCGGTCATCGCGCCGGCGAGTTCCTCGGCGTCGACGATGGTGACGGCGCGGCGGTAGTAGCGCGTCACGTCGTGGCCGATGCCGATGGCGATCAGCTCGACGGGCGAGCGCGTCTCGATCAGGTCGATGACCGCGCGCAGATGGCGCTCGAGATAGTTGCCGGGATTGACCGACAGGGTCGAATCGTCGACCGGCGCGCCGTCCGAGATCATCATCAGGATGCGGCGCTGCTCGGGCCGGGCGATCAGGCGCTGATGCGCCCACAGCAGCGCCTCGCCGTCGATGTTTTCCTTTAGAAGCCCCTCGCGCATCATCAGTCCGAGATTGCGCCGGGCGCGCCGCCAGGGCGTGTCGGCCGACTTGTAGATGATGTGGCGCAGGTCGTTGAGACGGCCGGGATTGGCCGGCTTGCCGTTCTTGAGCCAGCTCTCGCGGGCCTGACCGCCCTTCCAGGCGCGGGTGGTGAAACCGAGGATCTCGACCGAGACGCCGCAGCGCTCGAGCGTGCGGGCGAGGATGTCGGCGCAGGTGGCGGCGACGGTGATCGGGCGGCCGCGCATCGAGCCGGAATTGTCGAGCAGCAGGGTGACGACGGTGTCGCGGAAATTGGTGTCGCGCTCCTGCTTGAAGGAGAGCGGCTGCATCGGGTCGATGACCACGCGGACGAGCCGGGCGGGATCGAGATGGCCTTCCTCGAGGTCGAAATCCCAGGAGCGGTTCTGCTGCGCCATCAGGCGGCGCTGCAGCCGGTTGGCGAGCCGGCCGACGACGCCCTGCAGGCTGGCGAGCTGCTTGTCGAGGAAAGCGCGCAGGCGGTCGAGCTCCTCCTCGTCGCACAGATCCTCGGCGCCGACGGTCTCGTCGAAGGCGGTCGAATAGACCTTGTAGTCGATCTCGCGGGTGAGCGCGTCGAAGGGATTTTCGGGGCGGCGGGTCTCGCCCGGCGTCTCTGCGTCGAGATCGTCGTCCTCGGAGAGGTCCTCGGCGGTGGCGTCGACGGCCTCGGTCTCGCCGGCTTCCTGGTCCTCGGCTGAGGCGTCGGATTCCTCGGGCTGGCTGTCCTCCGCGCCCTGGTCCTGCTCGCCGCCCTCCTCGCCCGATTCCTCGCCCTGCGGCTGGTCGTCGCTGTCCTCGGTCTCCTCGCTCGTGTCCTCGTCGCCGAGTTCCTCGGCCATCTCCATGGAGACGAGCATGTCGCGGATGCGGCGGGCAAAGGCCTGCTGGTCCTCGAGCGCGTCAATGAGGCCGGCCATGTCGCCGCCGGCCTTGTCGTCGACCCAGTCGCGCCAAAGATCCACGGCCCGCTCGCCGCTCTTCGGCACCGCGCGGCCGGTAAGCTGCTCGCGGACCATCATCGCGATGGCGTCCTCGATCGGCGCGTCGGCCCGGTCGGCGACAGACGCCAGATTGGCCTTCGAATAGCGGTCTTCCAGCATCATGGCGAGGTTGTCGCCGACGCCCTTCATGCGCCGCGCGCCGATCGCCTCGACGCGCGCCTGCTCGACGGCGTCGAAGACGGCGCGGGCCTGCTTGCCCTCAGGCGCCAGGCGGGCATGGATGCGCGGATCATGACAGGCGCGGCGCAAGGCCATGGAATCGCCGAGGCCGCGGGTCACGCCGATGTCGGCGGCGGTAGGCTTTTTCGGCAGGTCCGGCATGCGGGCATGGCTGCCGGCGAGCGCCGGCTTGTCCTTGGTGAAGGACACCTCGAAGGCATTGTCGCCGGAGATCGCGCGCATGCAGACCGAGACGGCGCGCTTGAAGGCGTCCGTATCGTTGCCGGATTTGGGTTTTGCGCGGGTGTTGTCTCCCGGTCCTGCCATTCAAGCGCTCCGGGCGGTCAGGTCAGCACCACATTGGCGGCCGATTCCGGCAGTTCCTCGCCGAAGCAGCGCTGGTAGAACTCGGAGACGACGGAACGCTCGAGCTCGTCGCACTTGTTGAGGAAGGTCAGGCGGAAGGCGAAGCCGACATTGCCGAAGATCTCGGCGTTCTCCGCCCACATGATCACCGTGCGCGGGCTCATCACCGTCGACAGATCGCCGTTCATGAAGGCCGAGCGCGTCATGTCGGCGACGCGGACCATCTTGCTGACGATCTCGCGGCCCTCGGCATTGTCGTAGTGCTTGGCCTTGGACAGGACGATCGACACCTCGTCGTCGTGCGGCAGGTAGTTCAGCGTCGTGACGATCGACCAGCGGTCCATCTGGGCCTGGTTGATCTGCTGGGTGCCGTGATAGAGGCCGGTGGTGTCTCCCAGGCCGACGGTATTGGCGGTCGCGAACAGGCGGAAGGCCGGGTGCGGACGGATGACGCGGCTCTGGTCGAGCAGGGTCAGGCGGCCCGACGATTCGAGCACGCGCTGGATGACGAACATCACGTCCGGCCGGCCGGCATCATATTCGTCGAAGACCAGCGCGACATTGTGCTGGTAGGCCCAGGGCAGGATACCGTCGCGGAACTCGGTGACCTGCATGCCCTCCTTGACGACGATCGCGTCCTTGCCGACGAGGTCGATACGGCTGACATGGCTGTCGAGGTTGATGCGCACGCAGGGCCAGTTGAGCCGCGCCGCGACCTGCTCGATGTGCGTCGATTTGCCGGTGCCGTGATAGCCCGAGATCATGACGCGACGGTTGAACGCGAAGCCGGCGAGGATCGCCATGGTGGTCTGCGGGTCGAACAAATAGTCTGGATCGATGTCCGGCACATAGGCATCGCCCACCGAATAGGCGGGAACCACCATGGAACTGTCGAAGCCGAAGGTTTCCTTGACGGGAACCGTGGTGTCGGGAAGGTTGGCGATGTCGCGATCGACCTTGTTCATCATGCCTCCAGCGAGCACGCGTCTTGGGCCGGTGCTGCATTGCAAAGTATTTCGGGCGCGTCTTTAGCAGATGACCGCGTCAACACAAACCCGCTTGTTTGAGTAGCCGGTATGCCTGGATCACATCGCGAAAGCGGTCTTCCGAGGCCCGGTCGCCACCATTCGCGTCGGGATGGTGACGTTTGACCAGTTCCTTATAACGCGCCTTGATTTCAGGACCAGTGGCGTTCTCGCCGAGGCCCAGCGTTTCCATGGCCCTGGCCTCAAGCTGCTTCAGCTTGCGCTGGCGCTGCGGCTGGCCGTCGCGCTGGCCGCCGAACAGGCCGTAGGGGTCGCGCAGGCGGTTGTAGTAGCCGGCGCGACCGGAGCGGAGCTGGGCGAAATCCGGCGCGGCGCGGGACTGGCCGTTGCCGCCGATCTTCCAGGTCGGGCGGTGACCGGTCAACGCCTCCTTCTGGAAGCGCGCAATGTCGCTGTCGCCGAGCCCGGAGAAATAATTGTAGGACTTGTTGTACTGGCGCACGTGGTCGATGCAGAAGCAGAAATACTCGCCCTCGCTCTTGCGGCCGACCGGCGCGCGATGGGTTCCCGCCGCGCTGCATCCGTCCCACTGGCACTGCGGCGCGCGCGACTTCACCTCCGCCTCGGGGTCGGGGCGGATTCTGATCTTCTCGAAATATTTCGAGTACGCTGTCATGGCGTCCGGGAGTCTCTGTGTCT
The DNA here is from genome assembly GCA_023953775.1 of Rhizobiaceae bacterium. Taxonomy (GTDB): domain Bacteria; phylum Pseudomonadota; class Alphaproteobacteria; order Rhizobiales; family Rhizobiaceae; genus JAMLJD01. The sequence continues at coordinate 3,895 of JAMLJD010000070.1, forward strand.
GGCGATTATGGGTGCTTCGCGGCGCGATACAAGAATTGACATTTCGCCGGGGTTGGCCCTAACCGCTGAATCGTGATTTGGGGAAACACCCGATGTCTGGGAATTCCTCCCACATATGATGCAGGAGAACCGCAATGTCCATTCAGGCGGCCATGGAAGCCAAGCTCAAGGCCGAATTTTCGCCGGAACGCATGGCGGTGATCAATGAGAGCCACCTTCACGCGGGACATCATCATTCGGAATCGGGCCACCACGGCACCTTCGACGGCACGGGCGAAACGCATTTCAGGGTGCGGATCGTGTCGCAGGCCTTCGCCGGCAAGAGCCGCGTCGAGCGGCACCGTGCGGTCAACGCGCTGCTGGCCGAGGAGCTGCGGGGCGGCGTCCACGCACTGGCGATCGAGCCGGCCGCGCCGGGCGAGGCGACGCGCTGGTAGCGTTCAGCCGGCGCCGGTCGGTCCCACCGGCCGGATCCTCAGCCGGGTGATGCGGTTCTTGTCGCGCTTCAGGACGACGAAGCGCATGCCGTGGAAGGTGAAGGCCTGCTTTTCGTCGGGAATGGTCTGGGTCTCGTGGATGACCAGGCCGGCTATGGTGGTGGCCTCCTCATCGGGAAGATGCCAGTCCAGCGCACGGTTGAGGTCGCGGATCGGAACCGACCCCTCGACCACGACCGAACCGTCGGCCTCCTGCTTGACGCCCTGCATCTCGACGTCGTGCTCGTCGGCGATCTCGCCGACGATCTCCTCGATGATGTCTTCCAGCGTCACCAGGCCTTCGACCTCGCCATATTCGTCGACGACGATGGCGAAATGCGCCTTGCGGCGCAGGAAGGCGTTGAGCTGATCCTGGAGCGTGGTGGTGTCGGGCACGAACCACGGCTTCGAGGCGACCTTTGTGATGTCGATCCTGGAGGCGTCGTTGCCGGCATCGAGGAGGGCGCGCAGCAGGTCCTTGACGTGGACGACGCCGAGGATGTTGTCGGTCGACCCACGCCAGACGGGAATACGGGTGTTGGGGCTCTGCAGGATCTCGCGGACGATCGTCTCCGGCGCATCGTCGGCATTGACCGAGCGCATCGCGGTACGGTGCACCATGACGTCGGACACTTCGAGCTCGTGCAGGTCGAGCACGCCGCCGACGCGGTCGCGGTCCTGCTTGACCACCTGACCCTCGCGGTGAAGCACCTCGACGGTGCCGCGCAGTTCCTCGTGGGCTGACAGCAGCATCGCGTCACGCGACAGGTTGACCCCGAACAGCGACAGGATGAAGCGGACCAGCGCATTGGCGAGCGACGACAGGATGCCGAACAGGAAGACGACCGTCCTGGCGAAGGGCGAGACGAACAGCGCGAACTGCTCGGGCCGGGCGAGTGCCCAGGATTTCGGCAGGATCTCCGCGAAGATCACCAGAAGGACGGTCATGCCGATCGTGGCGTAGATGACGCCGGCATCGCCGAAGATCGACAGGAGCAGCGTGGTGGCAAGCGCCGAGGCGAGGATGTTGACGAGGTTGTTGCCGATCAAAAGCGCGCCGACCAGCCGGTCGCGCCGCTCGACCAGCCGCGCGACGAGATCGGCGCGCGCGTCGCCGTTGGCAGCGAGGGTGTGCAGGCGGGCGCGCGACACGGCGGTCATGCCGGTCTCGGTGCCCGAAAAGAGGAATGACAGGATCACCAGCACCAGAATGGTTCCGCCGGTGATCCACAAGTCGGTCGTCATTTCGATCGGTTCTCCGTGAGGAAGGCGAGCACTTCGGAAGACGGCACATCGCGGGCGATGAAGGCCTGGCCGATGCCGCGCGTCAGGATGAACGTCAGCGCGCCGCGCGTCACCTTCTTGTCCTGCGCAATATAGGAAAGCAGCCGCTCCGCGTCAGGGAGCTCGCCAGGCACGTCTGACAGACGCCAGGGCAGGCCGACGGCGCGGAGATGGGCCTCGACCCTGTCGGCATCGTCGGGACTGGCCAGATTGAGCCGCGCCGAGAAGCGGTGCGCGAGCGCCATGCCGATCGCCACGCCCTCGCCATGGACGAGGCGGGCGCCGTCATAGCCGGTCGCGGCCTCGAGCGCGTGGCCGAAGGTGTGGCCGAGGTTGAGCAGCGCGCGATCGCCGGTCTCGAACTCGTCGCGCGCCACGACGTCGGCCTTGGCCTGGCACGACCGGGCGATCGCCTCGATGCGCGCCTCGCCGCCGGCGAAGATTTCGGTCCAGCGGGCCTCGAGCCAAGTGAAGAAATCCGGCTGGTCGATGAGACCGTATTTGACGACCTCCGCATAGCCGGCGCGGAACTCGCGGGCCGGCAACGTGTCGAGCGCGGCCGTATCGGCGAGCACCAGCCGCGGTTGGTTGAACAGCCCGACGAGGTTCTTGCCGTGTCCGGTGTTGATGCCGGTCTTGCCGCCAACGGAGGAATCAACCTGCGCAAGCAGCGAGGTGGGCATCTGGACGAAGCGCATGCCGCGCCTGACGATGCCGGCGGCGAAGCCGGCAAGGTCGCCGATGACGCCGCCGCCGAGCGCGATCACCACGTCGCCGCGCTCGAGCCTCGCCGCGAGGATCGCGTCGACCGTCTGTTCGAGGAAGGAAAAGCTCTTCGTCTTCTCGCCGGCCGGCAGGCGGATGGCGGTCGAGGCGATGCCGGCACCGGCGAGCGATGCCTCGAGGGTCGCGAGATGATGCGCGGCGACGTTGTCGTCGGCGACGATCGCGGCGCGCACGCCCGGCAGGCGGGCGGCGATCTCCGCACCCGCCGACGCCAGAAGCCCGGCGCCGATCAGGATATCGTAGCCGCGGTCGCCGAGCCCCACCCGAACCTGCCGCTCCGCGATGCCGTTATCCATCCCTTCCCCTCTTCCAGTTCCCGTCGGCAAGCAGCGTCGCCACGGCCTCGATGACCTCGTCGGCGATGATCTCGCGCTTCTCGTCGCGCGTCTTCACCGTGACGTCGGCGAGCGCATAGACCGGATAGCGCTCGTCCATCAGGCGCGCCATGGTTGCGCGGGGGTCCGCCGTCTTGAGCAGCGGCCGGTTCTGCCGTTTGGCGACCCGGTCCATCAGGATGTCGAGGTCGGCCTTGAGCCAGACCGACAGCCCGTGGCGGCCGATCAGGCGTCGCGTCTGGTCGTTCATGAAGGCGCCGCCGCCGGTCGCCATGACCTGCGGACCGTCCTTGACGAGCCTGCCGATGACGCGGCGCTCCAGCGCCCGGAATTCGGCCTCGCCATAGCGCTCGAACAGTTCCGGGACGGTCATGCGCGAGACGTTTTCGATCTCGTGATCGCTGTCGACGAAGCGAAGAGACAAAGCGGCCGCGACCTTGCGTCCGATCGCCGTCTTGCCGGCGCCCATCAAGCCGACGAGCACAATCGACCGCTTCGCCAGGCGCTGCCTGATCGTCTCGAGCGCCAAGGGGACGCCTGTTTCGGTCGCTGTCATCTTTTCGGCCTCATCCGTGGCGTAACGACATGAAAAGGCCTGTGGCGTCAAGCTGCGCGGCGTGCCGCCCGAGGGTTGCAATGCCGCTGGGTGCGTCCCATAACGGCACGGGGAGCTCGCACGCCAATGCCGACGCTTTTTCGGTTTCTTTCCGTCATCCTGTTCATCGTGGGCCTGGTCTACGGTGCGATGTTCGCGCTCGTCGTCTATGTCGAGCCGAAGAAGGGGGAGATCATGGTCCGGGTGCCACCCGAGAAGATCAACCCGCCGCGGTAGGTCGCGATGGCCGACGGCGCCTGGATCGAAGCCTTCCTGGAAATGATGAGCGCGGAGCGCGGCGCGGCCGCCAACACGCTCGCGGCCTATCGGCGCGACCTGGACGACGCAAGCGCGGTGCTGGGCGGCCGCCTGTCGTCGGCCGACGCGGCGGGTATCCGGACGTTCCTCGACGGCGTTGCCGCGCAGGGCCTTTCAGCAAGCACGCAGGCGCGCAAGCTGTCGACGCTTCGGCAGTTCTTCAAGTTCCTCTACGTCGAAGGCCTCAGACAGGACGACCCGTCGGGAGTTATCGACAGCCCGCGCAAGGATCGGACATTGCCGCGGACGGTCAGCGAGGACGACGCCGCGCGCCTGCTCGAACTGGCCGAACAGGAGGCGCGGGACGGGTCGGCGGCCGCGCTGCGGCTCCACGCGCTCGTCGAGGTGCTCTATGCGACCGGGCTGCGGGTGTCCGAGCTGGTCAGCCTGCCGGTGAGCGTTGCGATGCGCGACGAGCGCTATTTCACCGTGCGCGGCAAGGGCAACAAGGAGCGGATCGTGCCGCTGTCGGCCAAGGCGCGCGCGGCGATGACGGCCTGGCTCGCGGCACGCAAGCGCCTTGCCGGCGGCGGCGACGACCCGTGGCTGTTTCCATCCGGCGGCGCAAGCGGCCACCTGCCGCGCCAGGTGTTCGCGCGCGAGCTCAAGGGGCTCGGCGCACGGGCGGGCATTCCGGCCAGGAGGCTGTCGCCGCACGTGCTGCGCCACGCCTTCGCCAGCCATCTCCTGCAGAACGGCGCCGACCTGCGCGCCGTGCAGCAGCTTCTCGGGCATTCCGACATCTCGACGACGCAAATCTACACCCATGTGCTGGAGGAACGGCTCGCGGAACTGGTCAACACGCACCATCCGCTTGCCGACTAGGCTTTCGACCGCTATTTGAGGCGCATACCCGTCGGGCCCTGCTTCAGATGAGGCGCGGACGGCCCGTAGACGCACCGAATTCGGCGAGCGAATGTACAATTACCTCGATTTCGAAAAGCCCGTTGCCGACCTCGAAGGCAAGATCCTCGAACTCAAGAAGCTGAACGATGGCGGCGAGGCGGTCGACGTCGCCGAGGAGATCGCGCGGCTGGAGAAGCGCTCGGCGGACGCGCTGCGCGAGGTCTACAAGCAGCTCACGCCGTGGCAGAAGGCCCAGGTTGCACGCCATCCCGACAGGCCGCACTGCGTCGACTACGTCTCGGCACTGTTCACCGACTTCACGCCGCTGGCCGGCGACCGGTCGTTCGGCGAGGACGAGGCGATCATCGGCGGCTTCGCGCGCTTTCGCGGCGAGCCGGTCGCGGTGATCGGGCAGGAGAAGGGGTCGGACACGCAGTCGCGCCTCAAGCACAATTTCGGCATGGCGCGTCCGGAGGGCTATCGCAAGGCGGTGCGCATCATCGAGCTCGCGGACCGGTTCTCGATACCGGTCGTCAGCCTCGTCGACACCGCCGGCGCCTATCCCGGCATCGGCGCGGAGGAGCGCGGCCAGGCCGAGGCCATCGCGCGCTCGACCTCGGCCTGCCTGGCGCTGCGCTCGCCGAGCGTTTCGGTGGTGATCGGCGAAGGCGGTTCGGGCGGCGCCATCGCGATCGCCACGGCGAACAAGGTCTACATGCTCGAGCACGCGATCTATTCGGTGATCTCGCCGGAGGGCGCGGCGTCGATCCTGTGGCACGATTCGACCAGGGCGAAGGACGCCGCGACCAACATGAAGATCACGGCGCAGGATTTGCTCGAGATGAAGGTGGTCGACGGGATCATCGCCGAGCCGCTCGGCGGCGCTCACAGGGCGCCGGACACGGTGATCGCCGAGACCGGCGAGCGCATCGCGACGGCGTTCTCCGAAATGGCCGGCGCCAACATGGACTATCGCGAGCACCGGCGGGAAAAATTCCTGGCGATCGGCCGCAGCCTGTAGCGGCCCGCCGCAGGCCGCGCGACCTGCGAAGCGGCGGAAATTTGCCGCCTTTGTGGCCGCGCCGGGACCGTTTGCCATAAAATCGCCGCGTCACGACGTTCAATGACTTCTGCGTGAGGGAAGGCGGTTAATGCTTGAGGTAAGGAAATTTCAAGCATAACGCGTCTAGCTTCGGCGACGGATGGGCCGGGCCGCGCATTGACGGGCGTCACGGTGGACAACGGTTTTCAGCTTTGCGTTTGATGACACAGAACCTAGCACGCGCAGCACTTCTGATCGCGGCCGTCGCGCTCGCCGGCTGCAACGAGTCGCTCGAGGACATTTCGCCCAAGGCCGAGCGCCAGCTCCCGGCCAAGCTCGTCAATTCCATGAAGGCCAAGGACATGTCGGTGCGCTCGCCGATCATGCTGCGCATCTTCAAGGAAGAGGGCGTTCTGGAGGTCTGGAAGCAGAAGGGCAACGGGCGCTACGCGCTGGCGACCAGCTACGACATCTGCAAATGGTCGGGCAAGCTCGGGCCGAAATTCACCGAAGGCGACCGCCAGGCGCCGGAGGGCTTCTACAACGTCCGCCCGGCGCAGATGAACCCGAAGTCGAGCTATCATCTGTCGTTCAACATCGGCTTTCCGAACACCTATGACCGGGTGCACGGCCGGACCGGCGCCAATCTGATGGTGCATGGCGCCTGTTCGTCGGCGGGCTGCTATTCGATGACCGACGAGCAGGTCGAGGAAATCTATGCCTTCGCGCGCGACGCGTTCCGGGGCGGGCAGGAAGCGTTCCAGATCCAGGCGTTTCCGTTCCGCATGACGCCGGAGAACATGGCGCGCTACAGGGACGATCCGAATTTCGCCTTCTGGAAGAACCTCAAGGAAGGCTACGACTATTTCGAGATCACCAAGCTGCCGCCCAAGGTCGACGTGTGCGAAAGGCGCTACGTCTTCAATCAGTATGTCGATGGCGACGGCCGGTTCTCGCCGTCCGGGGCCTGCCCGGCCGCGACGCAGCCGGATTCGCTGAGGACCGCCTATAGCGGCTACCAGACCCAGTTCGAATCGGCGTTCTCGGCGGCACTCGAAAAGAAATCGCTTCCGGCGCCGACGGCCTCGATCACCAATGTCAAGGAAGCCGCGCTGGTCGCCGACTGGAGCCGTCGCAGGGCCAGGGGCGAGAAGGTGACGCGCGAGCCGCCATCGCTGCAGCCCGCCGTTCCCGCTGCCGCGCCGGTGCCGGTGGTGGCGCCGCGCGCGGAGCCCGAGCCCGAGCCTGTGGTCGCCACCGTGCCCGAGAAGCCGGCCGAGCCGGCAGCCGCGCCGCGGCCGGCGGCCGACCCGCAGGTCGCCGACGCTGCCCGGGACCCCGAGGCGACGACGCCGGAAACCGCGGCCGCCGCCGAAGAAACGCCGAAGAAGAGCGGCGGGCTGCTGAGCGCGCCGAAGAAGGCGCTCGGCCGGATCCGCAACCTGTTCGGCGGCTGACGCGTCACTCCCGATGGATGATGCAGAGGTCTACGACCTGAAGGGACTGAACTGTCCCTTGCCGGTGCTGAAGGCGCGCAAGCGGCTCGCCGGCATGCCGCCCGGCGCGCTCTTATGGCTGGAAACCACCGACCCGCTGGCCGTCATCGACATTCCGGCATTCTGCAGCGAGAACGGGCACCGGCTGGTCGAAAGCGCGGCGGCCGATGGCGGGCACCGCTTCCTCGTCGAGCGCGGCCTTGGTGCTCCAACGCGTTGAATGGACGCGTTTTTGCGATCTCCACAGCCCATCAGGAAAGATGAATTGCCCTAACCGAGCTTCAGGCCCGGCACCGCGAGCGGGTTTTCGGCCAGCGCGGCGCGGTCCGGCGTGTCGACGGCCGGCATCGCGGTGACGGCTGAAAACAGCCTTCTGACATAGTCCTCTGGCAGGTCCATGGTGATCAGCACGAGCCGGGTGAAGCGGTCTCCGCCCGGCCAGGCCGGCAGGCTGGCGGGAGGATGGATGATCTTCTGGACGCCGTGGATTGCCACCGGATGATCCGGGTCCTCGGCAAGCTGTACGATGCCTTTCATGCGCAGGAGCTTCTCGCCCTGCGTCATCCGCAGGAGATCGAGGAACATCTCCAGCGCGCCGGCATCCACGGGCCGGTCATGCTCCAGTGTGAAGGTCCTGATGCGGTCGTCGTGATGGTGGTGGTGGTGATGGTCGTGGCCGTGGTCATCATGATGATGATGGTCGTACGGCGCGTGATCCCGGGTTTCGCCGAGCCAGCGCCGGACATTCGCTGTCCTGGTCGCCGGATCGTAGAGGCCGCAATCGAAGAGCGCGGAGACGCGCAGTGTTCCGGCCTCGGCGTCGAGCAGGGGGGCAGCCGGATTGAGCTGGCCGAGGCGCCGCGACAGCCGCGCAACCGTCTCGCCGTCGACCATCGACGCCTTGGTCAGCACCAGCCTGTCGGCGACCGCGACCTGGCGCAGGGCCGTCTCGTGCGCATCGAGGGTCGCCGCTCCGTTGACCGCGTCGACGACCGTGACGACGCCGTCGAGGCGCAGGGCATGGACGAGGGCGGGATGACCCATGACCGACTGGAGGACGGGAACGGGGTCGGCCAGCCCGGACGTCTCGATCACGATCCGCTTAAGCGGCGCGATGCGTCCGGTCTGCATGCGGTCGATCAGGTCGGCCAGCGTATCGACCAGATCGCCGCGCACCGTGCAGCATAGGCAGCCGCCGGCCAGCTCGATGATGCCTTCCGTCGCCTGCTCGACCAGCAGATGGTCGAGGGAGACCTCGCCGAACTCGTTGATGATGACCGCCGTCTCGCCGAGATCAGGCTCCTTGAGCAGGCGGTTGAGAAGCGTGGTCTTGCCGGCACCGAGAAAGCCGGTGAGGATCGAGACGGCGACGGGTGCCTGCCTCACGCTCAGCCGCCCTGCTCGACCGGTGGGGCATAGTCCGGTCTCGGCGTCGGGATAGGCACGTCGGCGTAGCGCGGAGCGGGCGATTCGGGACCCGTCGCGCCACCGAGCGACACCGCGACGACGCGCGGCGGACGCGACGGCTCGAAGAGATAACGCGACTTGACCTCGATTTCGCCCTCTTCGTTGCGCCTGGCGGCGCGTTCCTCGCGGGCTTCCTTGGTGCAGATGTTCTCGCGCATGTTGACCGGCGGCTTCGGCGCACCGGGCGGCGGAGTGAGTGATGCGAGCTTGGACGAGATCAGCGACGGCGCGATGAAGCCGCGCGCCAGAAGACCGGCCGCCTTTTCGGCGCGCTCGTCGACGGAAGGTTCGCCGATCACCACAGCCAGGAGATGGCGGCCGTTGCGCTTCGCGGTTGCGACGAGGTTGAACCCCGACGGGCAGGTGTATCCGGTCTTCATGCCGTCGGCACCGTCGAAGCGTCCGATCAGCGTGTTGTGGTTCTCGATGATGGACTTGCCGAATCCGATCGCCTCGATCGAGAAATAGGATGCGTAGTCGGGAAATTCGGTCCTGAGCGCCATCGCGAGCAGCGCGAGATCGCGGGCGGTGGTGTACTGATCGTCGGAATGGAGGCCATGCGCGTTGACGAAGTGGCTCTGCGTCATGCCGAGCCTTCGGGCTTCCGCGTTCATGCGCCTGGCGAAGGCCTCCACCGAGCCGCCTATGCTTTCGGCCACCGCGGTGGCGACGTCATTGGCGGACTTCACCATCAGGATCTTGATCGCGCTGTCGACCGTCAGCACCGAACCGGGCTTGAAGCCCATCTTGCTCGGCGGCTCCTTGGCTGCCTTTTTGGAGACCCGGACCGGCGACAGCAGCGTGATCTCGCCCGCCTTGACCGCCCGGAAGGCGACATAGGTCGTCATCAGCTTGGTAAGGGATGCCGGATACCAGCGCTGGAAGGCGTCTTCCTGAGAAACGACCCGACCGGTCTCCATGTCGACGACGATCGAGGGGCCGGCCGCGGCGGGTCCTGCCGCGGGCGCGGCGACCGCAAGCCCCAACGCCACCAACACCGTCCGATGAAAACGTTCAATTGCCATGAGAATGTCAAATCGCCTCTTGCCCGATCCATCCGCCGCTCTCTAAGGTCCCGGAAACAGACGGAAGAATGCACCGGGGAGGGATGGTCGTGTCCACAAGCCTCGTACCGGTGCTATTTAGCGTATGTGACGCCAAAATGGCAAAGCCGGCCGATCGGTTCCACAAGGCAGTCGCGACGCGGACCAAGAAGGAAGCTTGCGCATGCCGATACTGAACCGGGCAGCCGAACTGCAGGACGAAGTCACCGAATGGCGCCGGCAGATCCACATGAAGCCGGAACTGCTGTTCGACGTGCACGAGACGGCGGCGCTCGTCACCGACAAGCTGAAGGAATTCGGCTGCGACGAGGTGGTGACGGGGCTCGGACGAACCGGCGTCGTGGGGATCATCAATGGCAATCTGGGGCCCGGCAGGACGATCGGCCTGCGCGCCGACATGGACGCGCTGCCGCTCAGCGAGATCACCGGAAAGCCTTACGCCTCGACCGTGCCAAACAAGATGCATGCCTGCGGCCATGACGGCCACACGGCAATGCTTCTGGGCGCTGCGAAATATCTCGCGGAGACGCGGAACTTCGCGGGCCGCGTGGCGCTGATCTTCCAGCCGGCGGAGGAAGGCGGCGGCGGCGGCAAGGTGATGGTCGACGACGGCATGATGGAGCGGTTCGACATCGCCCAGGTGTTCGGCATGCACAACATGCCGGGGCTGCCGGTCGGCCAGTTCGCCATCCGGCCCGGCCCGATCATGGCGGCGACTTCGGAATTCACCATCAAGATCAACGGCAAGGGCGGACACGCGGCGATGCCGCACGGCACGGTCGATCCGATCGTCATCACCAGCCAGATCGTGCTTGCGCTGCAGACGATCGTGTCGCGTTCGACCGACCCCGTCGACAGCCTCGTGGTGTCGGTGACGAAGTTCCATGCGGGTGACGCCTACAACATCATTCCCGAACATGCCGAGATCGCGGGAACGGTGCGGACGCTGAAGAAGGAGGTCAACAACAAGGCCGAGGAACGGATGCGCGCGATCTGCGAAGGGATTGCAGCGGCGCATGGCGCAAGCGTGTCGTTCGCCTATGATTCGAACTATCCGGTGACGTTCAACCACGAGGCCGAGACCGCGTTCGCGGGCAATGTGGCCAAGGAGATCGCCGGCGACCCGAACGTCTTCACCGCAGTGCCGCCGGTGATGGGCGGCGAGGACTTCTCCTACATGCTGGAAGCCCGGCCGGGCGCCTTCATCTTCATCGGCAACGGCGACACGGCGAACCTGCACAATCCGGCCTACGACTTCAACGACGACGTCATTCCGCATGGCATCAGCTACTGGGTGCGGCTGACCGAAACGGCGCTGGCGGGCGGCGAGGGCCGGAAAGCCGCGTAATCTGTTTCGAGAGCCAGACGTCGACATCACCTCGGCCTCCGTTTTCCGCCGCTCGCCAAAACGGTTGGCGGACGGTGCCGGACAGGCTACATAGCGCTTCGCGTGGTCCCGTAGCTCAGTAGGATAGAGCGACGGATTCCTAATCCGTAGGTCACAGGTTCGAATCCTGTCGGGATCACCATTTCGCCCCGAGAATTCCCGTTTGCGATCATACTGAGGCCACTGCCCGGGCGTTCCCTGCCACAGGGAAACCGGGTCCTGGGCATGCTTCGACCGCACTTCGCAGCGATTTTCGCGGTGCTGATTTACGTGACCGCATACGGTATCGCGCCCGCCAGCGCGAATTTCCGTGAGCTGGTCGATGCCGTGGCGGCCGGCGACGCCGCACGGGTCGACGCCTTGTTCGCGCAAGGCGAGGACCCATCGCTTGACGGCTTCACCGGCCGGATCGAAGCGACGCCGATGATGATCGCAGCGCATCGGGGCGACACGGCAATGGCCCGCCGGCTCGTCCGGCACGGCATGGACGTCGATTTCCGCGACCGGGACGGCGACAGGGCGCTGCAATGGGCGGTGCGGCGGGACGACGAGACGGCGCTGCGCGTCCTTCTGGCCGCCGGGGCTGCGCCGACGCTGGCGAGCGACGCGACCGGCGAGGAGGCGCTGATCGAGGCGATCCAGTCCGGCCGCCACCATCTCGCGCGCCGGCTGATCGACGCGGGCGCGACCGTCGACGGGCAGTCTTATGGCAGGCAATCGCCGCTTCACGCGGCAGCGCGGTGGGGGGCGTATTCCACGCTTGCAGCCGATCTCATCGCGCTGGGCGCCGATCCACGGGCCGTGGACCCCTCGAGTGGCGAGACCCCGCTTCATGTCGCCGCATCCTCGCTCCATGCCGACACCGTCCGGCTTTTCGTCGATGCCGGTACGCCGGTCGACGCGCGCGACGATGTGGGGCGAACGGCGCTGTTCGTCGCGGCATCGCGCGGGCTCCTCGCCAATGTCCGCATTCTGCTCGACGCCGGCGCCGATCCGGACGCCGAGACGGCCGAGAAGCTGTCGCCGCTCCTGGCCGCTGTCGAGAATCTCGACCATGGCCATGGGGATCACGCTGCAGTAGCGCGGCTGCTCGTTCCGGTGTCGAGCGATCGCGACCGCGCCCTGGCGGCGGCGCTGCGGGCCGGCAATGCCGAGCTATCGACGCTGCTTCTCGACCACGGCGCGGACCCGAACGCAACGGATCGGCGCGGCCAACCGGCGCTGGCGGCGGCGGTTCACGTCGAGGATATCGCGCTGTTCGACCGACTTGTCGCGTCAGGGGCGGATATTTCCCGCTTCGGCCTCGATGCGCTCTACGAGGCCGCGAATGTCGGCCGGGCAGACATCGTGCGCCGGCTGCTTGGCAAAGGTGTCGATCCGAACGGCCGGATCGTGGAACTGCCCCGCCCGATTGTCGCCGCAGCGGCTGGAGGCCACACCGACGTCGTGGAAACGTTGGTCAAGGCAGGCGCATATCACGACAGGATCGAGCTCGTCGCCGCAATGCACCGCCGCGTCGGACTGCTGATTGCCGAGATCGAAATGCGGCGCGCTTCGCGTGCCTATCAACCTGTCGACGGCCTCTACGCCGAAATCGACCGGCTGAGCGACCGTCACGCCGCCATCCGGCGCCTGCTCGCAGCCGACGACCGGCGGTGAGCGGCAGGGTCCGTCAGCGGGTCGGGACCGGCGTCTCGCCGCGATAGTCGTAGAAGCCGCGGCCGGTCTTGCGGCCGAGCCAGCCGGCCTCGACATATTTCACCAGCAGCGGGCAGGGCCGGTACTTGGAATCCGCCAGGCCGTCATAGAGCACCTGCATGATCGACAGGCAGGTGTCGAGACCGATGAAGTCGGCAAGCTGCAGCGGACCCATCGGGTGGTTGGCGCCGAGCCGCATCGCGGTGTCGATAGCCTCGACGGAACCGACGCCTTCGTAGAGCGTGTAGATCGCCTCGTTGATCATCGGCAGGAGGATGCGGTTGACGATGAAGGCGGGGAAGTCCTCGGCGACGGTGATCGTCTTGTCGAGGGCCGCCACATAGGCCTTCGCCGCCTCGAAAGTGGTGTCCTCCGTCGCGATGCCGCGGACGATCTCGACCAGCTTCATGACCGGCACCGGGTTCATGAAGTGGATGCCGATGAAGCGTTCCGGCCGGTCGGTCTGGGCCGCCAGGCGGGTGATCGAGATCGACGAGGTGTTGGTCGCAAGCAGCGCCTCGGGATTGAGCACCGGGCAGAGCTGGGCGAAGATCTTGCGCTTGACCGTCTCGTCCTCGGTCGCCGCCTCGATGACCATGTCGGCCTCGGCAAGGCCTTCCATCGTCTCCGCGGCCTTGATCTTCGCCATCGCGGACTGGCGCACGGCATCGTCCATCTTTCCCGACGAGACCTGGCGGGCGAGGTTGCCGCTGATGGTGGCGATCCCGGCCTCGATCCTTTCGGCGGAGATGTCGTAGAGGAGGACGTCGTAGCCGGCCTGGGCCGAGACATGGGCGATGCCGCTGCCCATCTGGCCCGCACCGATGATACCGATGGTCTTGATCGCGCTGGTCATTGTTCTATCCCGTCGCGGTGGTTTTCGCCGCATTGTTGCGGTGCAAGGTAGAACAAGCGTTTTTGCAGCGCAAACCAAAAGACCGGACGCTCGGAAGCGCCCGGTCCCGGCAATCTCGCGATGTGACGCGGTGCGGCGTCAGAGCGCCTTTTCGAGTTCGGGCAGCACCGTGAAGAGGTCGGCGACGAGGCCGTAATCGGCGACCTGGAAGATCGGCGCCTCCTCGTCCTTGTTGATCGCCACGATCACCTTGGAATCCTTCATGCCCGCAAGGTGCTGGATCGCACCCGAGATGCCGCAGGCGATGTAGAGATCGGGGGCGACCACCTTGCCGGTCTGGCCGACCTGCCAGTCGTTCGGCGCATAGCCGGCATCGACGGCGGCGCGCGAGGCACCGACCGCGGCGCCGAGCTTGTCGGCGACCGGGAGGATGACCTCCTGGAACTTCTCGGCCGAGCCCAGCGCACGGCCGCCCGAGATGATGATCTTCGCGGAGGTCAGCTCCGGGCGGTCGCTTTCGGAGAGCCGGTTCTCCACGAAGGTGGAGACGCCCGGATTGTCGCCCGCCTTGACGGTCTCGACGGAAGCCGATCCGCCTTCGCCGGCCGCCTGGAACGAGGCGGTACGCACGGTGACGACCTTCTTGGCGTCGGTGGACTCAACCGTCTGGATCGCGTTGCCGGCATAGATCGGCCGCTTGAACGTCTTGGCGTCGACCACCTCGACGACGTCGGAAAGCTGCATCACGTCGAGAAGGGCGGCGATACGCGGCATCACGTTCTTGCCCATCGTGGTCGCGGGCGCGATCAGCGTGTCGTAGCCGTCGGCGAGTGCGACGACAGTTGCCGCCAGCGGCTCGGCGAGGCGGTTTTCCAGCTCGTCGGATTCAGCGAGCAGCACCTTGCGGACGCCCTTGAGCTTGGCCGCGGCGTCGGCGGCAGCCTTGGCGCCCTTGCCGGCGACGAGAATGTCGACGTCGCCGCCGATCTTCGCTGCCGCCGAAAGCGCCTTGGCGGTCTGGTCGGAAAGGGTGGCGTTGTCGTGTTCGGCAACGATAAGGATGGCCATCTTGTCTAGTCTCCCTTTTCCGGGCCTCTTGCGCCCGGGGTCCTTGTCCAAAAACCGGTATCCACTTTTTGGGTCCCGGACCTAAAGCACGCCGGCTTCGTTCTTGAGCTTGTCGACGAGCTCGGCGACGTCCTTGACCTTGACGCCTGCCTTGCGGCCGCCCGGCTCCTCGGTCTTCAGCACCTTGAGGCGCGGCTTGACGTCGACGCCGTAATCGGCTGCCGACTTCTCGTCGAGCGGCTTCTTCTTGGCCTTCATGATGTTGGGCAGCGAGGCATAGCGCGGCTGGTTCAGGCGAAGATCGGTCGTCACGATCGCCGGCATGTCGAGCTCGACCACCTGAAGGCCGCCGTCGACCTCGCGGGTGACCTTGGCCTTGGAGCCGTCGATCTCCAGCTTGGAGGCGAAGGTGCCCTGCGCCCAGCCGAGAAGGGCGGCCAGCATCTGGCCGGTCTGGTTGGCGTCGTCGTCGATCGCCTGCTTGCCGAGGATGACGAGTTCGGGGCTTTCCGCCTCGACGATGCCCTTGAGGATCTTGGCGACCGCCAGCGGTTCGACCTGGTCGTCGACCTTGACGAGGATGCCGCGGTCGGCGCCCATCGCGAGCGCGGTGCGGATCGTCTCGGCGGCCTGGGCCGGTCCGATCGACACGGCGATGATCTCGTCGACCTTGCCCGCTTCCTTCAGACGGATCGCCTCTTCGACGGCAATCTCGTCGAACGGGTTCATCGACATCTTGACGTTGGCGAGTTCGACGCCGGAGCCGTCGGATTTGACGCGGATCTTCACGTTGTAATCGACAACCCGCTTCACCGGGACGAGAACTTTCATGCGGTTCCTAACCTCTCTGGTGGGGAGTTTGGCGACGCCTATCAGGCGCTGCTCCGTATGTCTTGCCAATGCGCGGCATTCTGTACGGAAAAAGGGACGTTGTCATCGTATCGGGGGCAGCCGCAGGGCGCCGGCCGAAACGCGGCGGACCCTATTCAGCGGGGCCCTTTACGTCAATATCAAACTGGCGGCGGAACCGAAGCTCACTGCCGCCCCCAGCGCGGCACGATGTCCGGCTCAGCCCCGGTCGCGACCGGTTCGGGCGCGGCCGTCTCGACGGCCTTCGGCGTGACCACCTCGGCATCGAAGAGCGGCACGCCACGGCGGCGCATGAAGAGCACCAGCACGGCCCCCGCGACGATGCCGCCGACATGGGCCGCCCACGACACCTGGTCCTCGCCGCCGGCCAGCATCATGGCGAACTGGAACAGGATCCACAGCGTCAGCGTGATGTAGGCCGGGATGCGGAGCGGGATGCGCCCGAAGGCAAGGATCCAGATCTTGACCCGCGGATGGAGCATCAGATAGGCGGCGACGATGCCGGCGATGGCGCCGGACGCGCCGATCAGCGGCGCGGTGGAGCCGGGTTCGACGATGCCATGCATGAAGGCGCCCGCGACGGCGCACAGCAGGTAGAAGACGAGATAGCGGACGTGACCGAGCGCGTCCTCGACATTGTCGCCGAAGACCCACAGGAACAGCATGTTGCCGCCAAGATGGAAGATGTCGCCGTGCAGGAACGCATAGGTGAGGTAGGTCAAATTGTCGGGAACGATGACCAGTTCGTCTGGCCGCTCGATGACGTTGAACACCGTCGAGGGAATGTATCCGAGGCCCAGGACGGTGGCCTCGGCGGTATCGACGCTCTGGAGCGAGGTCACCAGAAAGACGACGACATTGATCGCGATGATTGCGAACGTCACATATTGCAGCTTGACGTGCCTGAGGCTGTTGGCGTCGTGAAGCGGAATGAACATGCGCGGTCCTCCGCCGTGCGACGGCACTTTTCAGCGATTCTTGCCGGGCACCCATAGCACGTCGGCTGCGCCGTTGTCATTGACGGCGCGGGCGGCGACGAACAGGAAGTCGGAAACCCGGTTGATGTAGCGGATTGCGTCCGGGCCGACCTTTTCGCCGTCCCGGCCCGCCAGTTCCACGATCATACGCTCGGCGCGGCGCGCAACGGTACGCGCAAGATGAAGTGCCGCCGCAGCCGGCGTGCCGCCGGGCAGGACGAAGCTCCTGAGCGGGGCCA
The DNA here is from genome assembly GCA_023953775.1 of Rhizobiaceae bacterium. GTDB lineage: Bacteria > Pseudomonadota > Alphaproteobacteria > Rhizobiales > Rhizobiaceae > JAMLJD01. Next base: position 20,699 of record JAMLJD010000070.1, read on the forward strand.
GACCGGCATTGAGCATGTCGATTTCCGCCTCGATGCGGGCGACCTGCGAGGCGACGATGCGCAAGGGTTCGTAGTCGAGCGGCTTGCCGGTGTCGGGCGTGGCGAGGTCGGCGCCGAGGTCGAAGAGATCGTTCTGGATGCGCCCGAGCATGGCATCGATGTCGGGCAGCGTGTCGCGGGTGTGGATGCGCGCCATGCCGATGCAGGAATTGGCCTCGTCGACCGTGCCGTAGCTCGCCACGCGCAGGTCGAACTTCATGCGGCGCTGGCCGTCGCCGAGCCCGGTGCTGCCGTCGTCGCCGGTGCGGGTGTAGATCTTGTTCAGCTTGACCATGCCGACCCTCAGCTTTGCGACTTGGCGTAGTACATGGCGAGCACGATGAACACGAGGGCGATGAACTGCAGCAGGACGCGCGCCTGCATGAGCTTGTTGGAGGTGTTGCCGGAGCCGCCCCGCATCATGTTCACGAGGCCGCGTATGAGGACGACGACGACCGCAACCATCACGACGATGGCGAGAATGTTGAAGACCGTGGACATGGGTTCTCCCTGGGCATGGCGGGACGGGCCCCGCCGCGATGTCAGCCTTGTGTCGCCATGACCCGATAGAACCAGGAGGCCGGCAGGAGGCGCTTCAGCGCACTGCCGAATCGAGCAGGCGTGGTTACGATATAGTGCGGACGGGGTCGGCGGCTATCGAGCGCGTGACGCAGCGATGCGTGGACCGCCTCCGGCCCGAGCTTCCAGCGCGACGTGGTGCCTCCGGCGCGCAGGCGCGCAAGCTGCGCCTGATACGCCTCGCGATGCAGCGAACCGTCGACGTCGATATTGCGCTCGAACCAAGCAAGCCCGTTGGCGGGAAGGCGGGAGGTGATCGGCCCCGGCTCGATCAGCGAGACGTGCACACCGGTACCGTCCAGTTCGAGGCGCAGACACTGCATCAGTCCCTCGAGCGCGTATTTGGAGGCGGCGTAGGCGCCGCGATAACGGGCCGGAACCAGGCCGAGTATCGACGAGCAATGGACCAGCCGGCCCGAGCCCTGGCGCCGCATCACCGGCACGACACGCCGCGTCAGGTCGTGCCAGCCGAAGAAATTCGCCTCGAACTGCTCGCGGAGCGCCGCGACGGGCAGGTCCTCGACGGCGCCGGCCTGCGCATGGGCGCCGTTGTTGAAGAGCGCGTCGAGCCTGCCGCCGGTCCGTTCCATGACCGTTTCGAACAGCGCGGCGATCGATTCGGGCTCGCGATAGTCGAGATAGAGGGCCTCCATGCCGTCCGCCTCGAGGGTCGCGAGGTCGTCCGGCTTGCGGGCCGTAGCGAAGACCCGCCAGCCCTCGTCGCGAAGCGCGCGGGCGCAGAACGCTCCGATGCCGGACGATGCGCCGGTGACGATGATCGTCCGCGCTTCGGTCATATTCCCTCCTGTTGGCGGTTGCCGTGCAGCCAACCTAACTTTATTGGCGTTTGATGTCATAGGAAGCGAAAGAGGTCGGGACGAAGCCGTGCGGCGCGCATATGTGGCGATCAAACGTGTCATGGGAGATGCCCTCGGGCATTTCAACGACGATGACGGCTGGGCCATGGCCAGCCATCTGGCGATCACCGCGCTGATGGCGCTGTTTCCGTTCCTGATCTTCGCGACGTCGCTGGCGAGCTTCCTCGGCGCCAAGGCTTTCGCCGAGACGGCGGTGCATCTGGTGTTCGACACCTGGCCGGAGCAGATCGCGCAACCGATCGCCAACGAGGTCACCAACGTGCTGACGGTGCAGCGCGGCGACTTCCTGACGCTCGGCGTGGTGGCCGCGGCCTTCTTCGCATCGAACGGCATCGAGGCGCTGCGTAATTCGCTCAACCGCGCCTACAGGGTCATCGAGACGCGC
>JAMLJD010000071.1 GCA_023953775.1 Rhizobiaceae bacterium
CGCCGACCAGCCCCACGCCGATCGGCACAAGCACGAGCGCCCACCAGTAGCCGAGCGACGGCAGTCCGAGTCCCGGGAAAATATCGGGCAGGTGCAGCAGGTACCAGGCCCCGAACGCGCCCAGCATGTACTGTGCGCCGTGGACGAAATTGCCGATCCGCAGCATGCCGAAGATGATCGCGACGCCAAGGCTCATCATGGCGTAGAAGACGCCGTTGATCAGGCCTATCAGAAGCTGGCCGAAGAGCAGTGCGGGCGGAATGCCGAGAAGCTCGAACATGCTTTGCTAGACCTTCAGGTAATTCTCGATGCGTACCATGCTGGCCGGAACGTCCGCAGCCGCGATCGTATCGACGACGCGACCGTGCTCGACGACATAGTGGCGATCGGCGAGCTTCGAGGCGAAACGGAAGTTCTGTTCGACGAGCAGCACCGTCAGGCCGCGCTCCTTGAGCTTGCCGATCACCTGGCCGATCTGCTTGATGATCACTGGCGCAAGCCCCTCCGTCGGCTCATCGAGAAGCAGCAGCGTCGCGCCGGTGCGAAGAATGCGCGCGATCGCCAGCATCTGCTGCTCGCCGCCGGAGAGCTTGGTGCCCTGGCTTGCGCGCCGCTCGGTAAGGTTTGGAAACAGCGCGAATATGTCGTCGACCGACATGCCGCCTTCAGCCACCACAGGCGGCAGGAACAGGTTTTCCTCGACGCTGAGGCTAGCGAAGATGCCGCGTTCCTCGGGGCAGTAAGCAATTCCCTTGCGCGCGATCTGCTCGGGCAGCCGGCCCTGGATTTCATCGCCGCCGAAACGGATCTCGCCGGTCTTGCGCTTGACCAGACCCATGATCGAACGCAGCGTCGTGGTCTTGCCCGCGCCGTTGCGCCCGAGCAGCGTGACGACTTCGCCGCGCTTCACCTCGAAATCCATGCCGTGCAGGGCCTGGCTTTCGCCGTACCACGCGCAAAGCTTCGAAACCGAGAGGTTTGCCGCCTCAGCCATCGGCGCCTCCGATATAGGCCTCGATCACTTCGGGGTTCTCCGAAATCTCCGAGTACGGGCCTTCGGCAAGCACCTTGCCGCGCGCCAGAACGGTTATCTTGTCGGCGAGTTTCGCCACCACGGACAAATTGTGCTCGACCATCAGTATGGTTCGATTGGCCGAAACCTGCCGGATCAGATCCGCAATGCGGTCGACGTCCTCGTGTCCGAGGCCAGAAGTCGGTTCGTCGAGCAGCATCAGCTCGGGCTCCAGCGCCAGGGTGGTCGCGAATTCCAGCGCTCGCTTGCGTCCGTAAGGCAGGCCCGCGGCCGGCAAATCGCGGTAGCTCGCAAGACCAACGGCATCGAGAAGTTCGTCGATACGGTCGTCCAGAACATCGAGCGACCTGACCGATTTCCAGAAATGCAGGGACGTGCCCAGCGGTCGCTGCAGCGCCATGCGCACATTGTCAGCGACCGACATGCGCGGATAGATGGCCGAGATCTGGAACGAGCGGACGATACCCCGCCGCGCCACGCGCGCCGGATCCTCCGATGTGATGTCCTCGCCGTTGAAATGGATCGAGCCCTCGGTCGGCGACAGAAATTTGGTGATGAGGTTGAACATCGTGGTCTTGCCGGCGCCGTTCGGCCCGATCAGCGCGTGGATCGAATGCCGGCGAACTGCAAGATCAACCTCGCTCACGGCCGCGAAGCCGTGAAAGCGTTTCGTCAGGGACGATGCGACGACGATGTTGTCGTGGACTTGATCCGTCATGACCGGTTCGCGTCTTCCACCGGCGTGCTGCCGACGAGAATGCCGCAGCCGCGCGCTGCCTTCTGCCTGAGCGGGACCGTCAACTGATACTCGTCCGAATGATAGAAAGCGCTGGCTGCTTCGAAGCTCGGAAACTCGACCACCGAAATAGACGCCGGCGACCAGCCGCCTTCAAGCGGCTCGATCCGTTGGCTGCTGACCATAAACCTGCCTCCGCTTGCCGCCAACACCGGTCCCGCCACCCGCCGGTACTCTTCCCAGGCAGCCTGGTCGACAATCTCAAGCTCGAAGATCATGTAGCCACGCAAGACCAACCTCGCCGTCCTGTGACGCCGGCGATGGCCGCCCTTCAGGCACGGCCATCGCCGGTCAGTCAACCGATGCTATCGGCCCGTATTCAACCGGGCAGTTTGCAGGTCGTCGCCGAATATGGTCGGAACGCCTCCGCCGCGGGCACGGTCGCCACCAGCTTGAAGAAGTCGTCGCCCTCCTCGATCTCGCCGGGTGCCTTGACCTCGAGAAGATACATGTCGTGGATCAGGCGACCGTTCGGATAAAGCTCGCCGTTCTGGACGAAGAAGTCCGCGATCTCCATGTCGCGCATCTGCTTCAAAACCGCGTCGGCGTCGTCGGTACCGGCCTCCTTGACGGCCTTGATGTAGGTGCTGACGGCGGAGTAGGTGCCGGCGGCGATCCAGCCGGGCGCATTGCCGGTGATCTCCTTCATCCGCTTTCCGAACGCGCGCGAGGCCTCGTCCTTGTTCCAGAACCAGGGCGCGGAGAAGCGCACGCCCTGCAGTGCTTCCGCGCCGATCGCGCGGGCATCCGACTGGTGGAGGAAGGTCACGGCGATGTTCTGGCCGGCCTCGATGATGCCGAACTCCTGCACCTGCTTGAGCGCGTTGATGAGCTCCGGCCCGCTGAGGTTCATGATGATCGCCTCGGCGCCGGACGACTGTGCCTGCAAGAGATAGGACGAAAAGTCGGTGGTGCCGAGCGGCGCGCGGATCTTGCCCATGATCTCACCGCCGCCATCCGTGACAGCCGTTTCGACCCAGGCTTCCTGCACCTTGCCCGCCTCGTAGTCGGGGGACAGGATGAAGAACTTCTTGCCGCCGCCCTCGAGCAACGCCTTCACGGTCGTACCGACCGTGGAATATGCGTCGTAGGCCCAGGCAACGACGTGGCCGTTGCAGTCGGCCTCCGTCGGACGATCGGTCAGCGGCGAAACGAAAAGGCCGACCTTGCCTTTCTCGCCGATGAGCGTGTTAACGCCCAGAGAGATCGCCGAATTGGCCATGTCGGCGATTGCGTCGACATTGTCCTGCTCAAGCCATTCGCGCGCGATGGCCAGCCCGACATCCGGCTTGTTCTGGTGGTCGGCAGAAACCAGTTCGATCGGATTCCCGAGCGCTTCGCCGCCGGCATCCTCAATGGCCAGTTCGACCGCGCGAACGACTTCCGTTCCTCCGAGTGCGGAGAACGAGGTGCTCTGATCGTTCAGAACACCGATCTTGATCTGGTTTTCCTGCGCCTGGGCCGACATGGCCAGCGCTGCCGTGGCGAGAACCGTCGTCGCCATCAGAAATCTCTTCATTATGTTTCCTCCCGATTTATCGGCGGTTTTCGAGCCCGCAGAACGATGCACCAAGAAGGTTCGCAATCGCGATGTCGAGCAACATCGTCCTAACAGACTATTCGCAGGCGGCGGTCGCCGGAAAAAGCGGCAACGGCCGAAATAGTCCCATCAGACGATGTGAGACAGCCCGGCCGAAAGCCAAGGTTGCTTCATCGTCGTCGCGGCCTTCCGCGATTCACCCAGTCAATCGAATGCCGACGCAGGACATGAAAGCCGTTGTTTGCAGTGAGATAGGCCCGCTGTCGGGACTTGCCCTGAGCGACGTGGATGATCCGGTACCGGCCGCCGGCGAGATCCTCCTGCGCGTCGAGGCCTGCGGCATCAATTTCTACGACGGGCTGGCGGTCGAGGGAAAGTACCAGACCAAGCCCGCGCTTCCCTTCTCGCCGGGCGGCGAGGTGGCGGGCTTCGTCGAAGTCGTCGGCGACGGCGTTTCCGACTTCGTTCCGGGCGACAGGGTCATCGCCTTCTGCGGCTTCGGCGGCTATGCCGAGCGTGTCTGCGTCAGGCAGGAGGCCGCGCATATCCTGCCCGCAAATGTCGACAGCGACGACGCTGCCGCCATGCTGATCGCCCATGCCACCGCCTACCACGCCCTGAAGGACAGGGCAGCGTTGCAGTCGGGCGAGACGGTCCTGGTGCTGGGTGCGGCGGGTGGCGTCGGGCTCGCGGCGGTCGAGCTCGCTTCACTGATGGGCGCGCGGGTCATCGCAGCGGCATCGACGAAGGAGAAGCTTTCGCTTGCCCGCGACTACGGCGCCGAGGCCTGCATCGACTATGCGACCGATGATCTTCGCTCCTGCGCCAGGGAACTGACCGGCGGTCGCGGTGTCGACGTCGTCGTCGATCCCGTAGGCGGCAAGCTGGCCGGGGACGCGATGCGCAGCCTTGCGCCGAACGGAAGACATCTGGTCATCGGCTTCGCCGCCGGCGACATTCCCACCATCGGGTTCAATCAGCTTCTTCTGAAGCAGATTTCGCTCATCGGCGTGTTGTGGGGCGCTTTCGCCCGCTCCGAACCGCAGCGCAATGCGACCAATCTGAAGAAACTGATCGACTGGCTCGAGAAGGGCAAGCTCAGGCCGTACATCTCCGAGACCTGGCCGCTCGAGCGATACGATGAAGCCTTGGGCCGTGTCATGCGTCGCGAAACCAAAGGCAAGGTCGTCCTTCGACTGCGGAAGGACGCGACCGCTTCGATGCCCGCGGCCGCCGGAGCGAGCGCATGAACCGGCGGGGGACACCAGCCGTTTCGACGCGGCGTGCCGGTTCGGTTCTCGTCGTCACGATCGACAATCCGCCGGTCAATGCGCTGTCGCGCGACGTTCGCGAAGGGCTGATGCACGCGCTGGACGACCTGGCCGGCGACGCAACATTGTCGGGAATGGTGATTGCCGCCGCCGGACGCGTTTTCTCGGCGGGTGCCGACATCCGCGAGTTCGACGCGCCCATGCAGCCTCCCTTTCTGGGCGACGTGGTTACAAGGCTCGACACGAGCGCAAAGCCCGTCGTCGCATCGATCCAGGGAAAGGCGCTCGGCGGCGGACTGGAACTCGCACTCGCCTGTCAGGGACGCGTCGCCTCGAAAAACGCAAGGTTGGGGCTTCCGGAAGTAAAGCTCGGCCTGTTGCCGGGTTCCGGCGGTATCGTTCGGCTGCCGCGCGTTGGCGGTCTCGAGCTTGCGCTTTCGATGATTGGCGAAGGCCGGGAAATCGGTGCCGCCGAGGCCGAAAAGGGCGGCATCGTCGACCGGATCGCAGCCGGTGATCCAGTCGAGGACGCGGTAACGCTCGCAACGGAAATGGCGGCGGCCGAAACGGCAACGAGGCGGGCGCGCGACCTGCCTTTCCCGCCGTTCCCGGAAGCCGACCAGGATGCCGCGCGAAAAACTCTTGCGAAGAAATTTCCGGGACGCGAAGCGGCGCAGAAAGCCGTCGATCTGCTCGCCATGGCTTCCCGCACGCCATTCGACGATGCGGCACGTCTCGAGCACAAGGCCTGCCGCGAGCTTGTCGGCTCGTCCCAATCGCGGGCGTTGCGGTATCTCTTTGCGGCGGAACGCGTGGCCGCGAAAGTCGCCGATGGCGACGACATGCCGCCGACGCCGTCGAAAGCCGGGGTTGCCGGCACGGGCGTCATGGGCCGCGGGATCGCAATGGCGCTCCTGGATGCTGGGCTCGACGTCGTTCTCACGGGTCGCAGCGCCGCGTCGATCGAGACGGCACGCCGCGCAATCGAGAAGGCCTACGCGTCCAGCGTCGAGCGTGGCCGGATCGACAGAACCGTCGCCGACGAGCGCCTGTCGCGCCTGACATTTTCCGACCAGATCGACGCTTTTTCGCAATGCGACATCGTCATCGAGACGATCTCCGAAGACCTCGGGGCCAAATGCGAGCTGATCGCGGCAATCGACCGCACAGTGGGCGAAGAGGCGATCATCGCGACCAATACCTCGTTCCTCGACATCGAGACGCTGGCGCGAGCTTCGACCCGGCCGCAAAACTTCGCCGGCCTGCATTTCTTCAATCCGGCCAACATCATGAAACTGGTCGAGATCGTGCGGGCAGGCCGCACCGCGCCGCAGACGGTCGCGGCACTTGCCGCGCTATCCGCCAAACTCGGCAAGGTCTCCGTCACGGTCGGCCCGTCCGAAGGCTTCGTCGCCAACCGCATGCTGTCGAAGCGCACGCGCGAAGCGCTCTTCCTGCTGCAGGAAGGCGCGACGCCGGCTCAGATCGACCGCGTACTGACCGGGTTCGGCTTTCCCGTCGGGCCGTTCACGCTGGCCGACATGGCGGGCCTCGACGTCATTGCCGCCACACGCGCGGCGCGGCTTTCATCGATGAGCGAACGCGAGCGCGGCGCCGATATCGCCGAGAGGCTCGTCGCCGCCGGGCGCCTCGGGCGGAAATCCGGTGCGGGCTACTACGCCTATGACGAGAACGGCAAGCGGCGGGATGCCCCCGAAGTCGCCGACATTCTCGACGCCCACCGCCGCGAGCGCGGAATGAATGTGCGCGACATCGCCGATGAGGAAGTGCGCGAGCGTCTGCTCTTTGCCCTCGTCAATGAGGGCGCGCGCCTTGTCGACGAAGGCGTTGCCGCGCGCATGTCGGATATCGACGTCGTTTGGACGCGCGGCTTCGGCTTCCCCGCCCATCTCGGCGGACCGATGTTCTGGGCGTCGGAGATCGGCACGCCAGAACTGCTTCAACGGCTGGACCATTACGCGTCCATGGTCGGCGCCGACTTCTTCGCACCCTCGCCGCTGATCGCCGAGGCGGCGTCACGCCAGGCGAGGCTGGTCTGATGAGGATGACCGCAGCTTCGATACAAACTGTCCTTCAATGGAAGATAGCTGAATGAACAAGGAACTGAGCCTGCGCGCCGTCGTCGACCAGCTTCGCGACGGAATGACGATCGGGATCGGCGGCTGGGGGCCCCGGCGCAAGCCGATGGCTTTGATCCGCGAGATCCTGCGGTCCGATCTCAAGGACCTGACGATCGTCGCCTATGGCGGGCCGGATGTCGGCATGTTGTGTGCCGCGGGCAAGGCAAAGCGCCTGATCTACGGCTTTGTCTCGCTCGACTTCATTCCGATCGAGCCATTCTTCCGCAAGTCGCGCGAAGCGGGCGGCATCGAGGCCAACGAGCTGGACGAAGGTTTGCTGGTCCTCGGGCTGGAGGCCGCCGGCCAGCGCCTGCCGTTCCTGCCGACCCGGGTCGGCCTCGGCTCCGACGTGATGGCGTTCAATCCGGAATTCCGGTTGGTGCGGTCGCCCTACGATGATGGCGAGACGCTCCTCGCCATGCCGGCGATCGAGCTCGACGTCGCGCTGCTGCACACGACCCGCGCCGACCGGTTGGGCAACACCCAGTCAGATGGTCCCGACCCCTATTTCGACGCGCTCTTCGCGCGTGCGTCGAAACAGTGTTTCGTCACCACCGAAGAACTGGTCGACCGCATGGACCTTTCGTATCCCGACACGGTGAAATCGAACCTGTTCGAGCGCTGCCTCGTCACCGGTGTCGTCGAAGCACCGCTCGGCGCCCACCCGACCGCCGCGCACGACCTCTACGGCTGGGATGCCGAGCACCTGAAGGAATATGCCGAACTCGCCCGACAGGACGACGGCTGGACCACCTATTTCGAGAAGTATGTCGCGGGCGACGAGGCCGGCTACGTCGAGCGCGTCGGCGGGCGCGAACGGGTCGCCGGCCTTGCCCTGCCCGCAATGTGATCGGAGACGACATGACCACGGCCCGTGAATTCACCCTTGCCGAACTCGTGATCTGTGCAGCGGCCGAAGCCTGGCGCGGCGGCGGCGAGGTGCTGGCGACCGGTATCGGCCCTCTACCCCGCATTGCCGCGGGGCTTGCGAAACTGACCTTCGCGCCTGAAATCATGATGACCGACGGCGAGGCCTACCTGGTCGAGCAACCCGTACCGCTGGGTACGCCGCGTGCCGAACGTCCGGCGCCAGCCGGATGGATGCCCTACAGCCGGGTCTTCAACAATGTCTGGTCGGGGCGCCGTCACGCGATGGTGACTCCGGTTCAGATCGATCGCTGGGCACAGGGCAACATTTCCGCGCTCGGCGATCCCAAAAAGCCGAAGGTGCAGCTGCTTGGCGTACGCGGCTTTCCCGGCAACAGCATCAGTCATCGCAACTCCATGTTCGTTCCACATCACTCGACCCGCACCTTCGTCGAAGGCGAAGTCGATGTGGTGGCTTCGGTCGGCTACGGCGACAAACGCTGGCCTGACGGCAAGAAGCGACAGGTCGATATCGGCATCGTGGTGACGAACCTCTGCGTCATGGACTTCAAGGGTCCGGACGACGCGGCACGCGTGATTTCGCTCCATCCCGGCGTCACTTTCGATGAAGTGCAGGCCGCGACCGGCTTCCCGCTCCTTCTCCGCGATGCGGTCGCGACCACGCCGATACCCACGGACGAGCAGCTTTCGATCATCGAAACGCTCGATCCGAAGGGCGTCCGCACTTCGGTGATCAAGGGCAACCCGCCCGGACTGCGCGCGGCCTGACGGCATGGACTTCGAGCCAAGCGACCGCACGCGCGACCTGGGCAGGCGCCTCGAAGCCTTCATGGCCTCGCATGTCTATCCCAACGAGCGGCGTTATCACGACGAGATTTCAGCCGACCGCTGGGCACATCCGCCAGTTCTGGAGGAGTTGAAGGAGAAGGCCCGCAGCGCCGGCCTCTGGAACCTGTTCCTGCCCGATTCCGAACACGGCGCGGGTCTCTCCAACGTGGAGTATGCCCCGCTGTGCGAGATCATGGGGCGGGTGCATTTTTCCTCTCAGGTGTTCAACTGTTCCGCGCCGGACACCGGCAATATCGAGACGCTGATCCGCTACGGCACCGATAGGCAGAAAGGCGAATGGCTGCCCGACCTGCTCGCCGGAAAGTCGCGTTCCGCTTTCGCGATGACCGAACCGGACGTCGCGTCGAGTGATGCCACGAACATCCGGTCCACAATCCGGCGCGACGGCGACGATTACGTTCTCAGTGGACGGAAATGGTGGATCTCCGGTGTCGGCGATCCGCATTGTCGGCTGGTCATCTTCCTTGGCGTCTCCGACCCGGACGCCGAGAAGCACCGCCGCCATTCGATGATCCTGGTGCCGCTCGACGCGCCAGGAATCGAGATCATCCGGCCTCTGACCGTCTTCGGTTACGACGACGCCCCGCACGGCCATATGGAGATGGTCTTTGAGAATGTCCGCGTGCCCGCCGAAAACATGCTGCTCGGCGAGGGACGCGGGTTCGAGATCGCGCAGGGCCGGCTCGGGCCAGGCCGCATTCACCACTGCATGCGGCTCATCGGCCTCGCCGAACGCTGCCTCGAACTCATGTGCCGCCGGGTAAAATCACGCGTCGCCTTCGGAAGGCCGATCGGCGAGCAGTCGGTGACGCTGGAGCGGGTCGCGGAATCGCGAATCCTGATCGACCAGGCCCGGCTTCTGACCATGAAGGCCGCCTGGATGATGGACACGGTCGGCAACAAGGCCGCACGGGCCGAGATCGCCATGATCAAGGTCGCCGCGCCCACCATGGCCTGCAAGGTCATCGACTGGGCAATCCAGGCCCATGGCGCCGGCGGGTTGAGCGAGGATTTCATCCTCGCCAACTATTACGCCCATGCCCGCAAGCTGCGCTTCGCGGACGGGCCCGACGAGGTGCATCGCAACCAGATCGGCCGACTCGAACTTGCAAAATACGACGCGGCCTGACGGGAGCATGTCATGACTGGAAGCCCCTCGCTGTTTCCCGCAACCGGCGGCGCCGTGGTGATCGGCGGCAGCGGCGGCGTGGGTGCGGAAATCTGCCGCGTGCTGGCGCGCGACGGATGCGACGTCGCGCTGACCTATTTCGGCAACGCGGCCCGCGCCGGGACGGCCGCTAAGGCCGTGGAAGCCGAAGGACGGCGAGCCAGCATCCATCGGCTGAACATCGAGGAGACCGAAGCGGTCGCCGACTTCATGAACGCGGTCGCGACGGAACATGGCGGGATCCACACGCTCGTCTACGCAGCCGGACCGCTGGTGCCGCTGATCCACCTCAGCCGCGTCGACCCCGAGACGATGAAGAAGCACCTGATGCAGGACACGTTCGGCTTCTTCAACGTCGTCCGCGTCGCCTTGCCCCATCTTCGCGAAAGCAGAGGTTCGCTCGTCGCCTGCCAGACCGCGGCGCACTACCGCTACGCCCCGGCCGACGGGCTTTCGGTTGTCCCCAAGGCTGGCGTCAACGCTCTGATGAAGGGCGTAGCCAAGGAGGAAGGCCGCTTCGGCGTGCGCGCCAATGGCGTCGCGCTCGGCATGATCGAGGCAGGGCAGCAGCCGGAACTCCAGAAGCTCGGCTTCATCGACGAGAAATATTTCGAAGCGGCTGCGCGCAACACGCCGCTCAGGCGCAACGGACAGGCGATCGACGTCGCCGAAGCCGTCGCCTTCCTTGCATCGGCGCGCGCCGGGTTCGTGACCGGCCAGGTCATCTGCGTCGACGGCGGCTACACCGTCTGAGCCCGCCGCCGCTAGTCCGCCCGGACGATGCTCCAGCGCATGGCTGCCTCTAGAGCTTCACTGAAAAGCATCAGGAGCCGCCCCTTGCGCGAAGCCGTCATCGTATCCGTCGCCCGCACACCCGTCGCAAAGGCGTTCCGGGGCGCGTTCAACGATACCGAGGCGCCGGCCCTTTCCGGCCATGCCGCACGCCACGCGATCGAGCGGGCCGGTGTGGAACCCGGCGAGATCGAGGACGTGGTGATGGGCTGCTCGGCCCAGCAAGGCACCCAGGGCTACAATATCGGCCGTCTGACGGCTGCCGCGGCGGGCATGCCTGAAACCGTTCCTGGCATGACGATCGACCGGATGTGCTCGTCCGGGGTCGTCGCTGTGGCGACGGCAGCAAAGCAGATCATGGTCGACGGCATGGATGTCGTGATGGCAGGCGGCGTAGAATCGATCAGCCTGACCCAGAACAAGTACAAGAACACGCATCGCGCGCGCTCGAAAACGGTCATCGCCAACTGGCCGCATATGTACATGACCATGATCGAGACGGCGGAGATCGTGGCCCGGAAATACGGCGTCTCCCGCGACGTGCAGGACGAATTCGCGCTGACGAGCCAGTTGCGCGCCGCGGCCGCCCACCAGGCGGGCCGGTTCGATGACGAGATTGTCCCGCTGCCGACCACAAAGGCCGTGGTCGACAGGGAAACGAAGGAAACGCGCTACGAGGACGTTCTGCTCACGCAGGACGAAGGCGTGCGCGCCGACACTACATTCGAGGGTCTGGCAAAGCTCAGCCCGGTTTTTGCGGATGGCGAGGTCGTCAAGACCGGCAGGCATGTGACAGCGGGCAATGCATCCCAGTTTTCCGACGGCGCAGCGGCGCTCGTCCTGATGGAGGCCCGGCTTGCCGAGAAGCGCGGCCTAAAACCGCTTGGCGCCTATCGGGGGATGGCGATTTCCGGCGTTGCACCGGAGGAGATGGGCATCGGCCCCGTGACGGCCGTGCCGAAGCTGCTTCGCACGAACGGCCTTTCCGTCGCCGATATCGGCCTTTGGGAGCTCAACGAGGCATTCGCCAGCCAGGCCGTCTACTGCCGCGATCAACTCGGCATCGACCCCGAAGTACTCAACGTCAACGGCGGCGCGATCGCCATCGGCCATCCTTTCGGCATGACCGGCGCGCGGACCACCGGCCATGTACTGATCGAGGGCCGCCGCCGCGGCGTGAAGTACGGCGTCGTGACGATGTGCGTCGGCGGGGGCATGGGCGCGGCCGGTTTGTTCGAGATATACCAGTAGCCGTATGGACCGCGCGCTCGAGCCGATACTCGGTCCGGCGACGCAACTCGGCTTCGTGGTGCGCGACGTCGAAGCGGCGATCCGGCACTGGACCGAGGTTTTCGGCGTCGGCCCCTTCATCGTCATGGAACATGGCACGGCGCAGCCTCCGCCGCCCACCTTCATGCGCGGCGAGGAGGTGTCGGTCGAGCTCAAGCTCGGCTTCGGCTTCATGGGCGACATCCAGATCGAACTGATCGAGCAGCGCAACGACGCGCCCTCGCCCTACACCGAATTCCTCGCGGCAGGCCGCGAGGGCCTCCAGCATCTCGGGTTCTGGGTCCACGACCATGCCGAAGCGACCCGTCGCGTCAACGCCGCCGGTTACGAACCGGTCTACGAGATCCGCGTCGCAGGCCAGGCCCTGCCGATCGTCTATTATGACTCGCCGTCGCAGGTCGGGCCGATGCTGGAGCTGGTGCCGCCGGCCTGGCGGCGCTCACGCGAGGCGGTACGGCGCGAGATCGACGCATGGAGCGGTGGCGAACCGGTGATCCGGTTCGACACCTATGCCGCGTTTCTACGCCACGCCCGGGTCAGTTTCGACTGAGATCGCGGAACGCTTACCGGCTCAGGGAAGAAGCTGCTCCAGCATGTCCACCTGGCCGCGCAGAGCCTGAACAGAACTGCGCAGTGCCGCGATGTCGCCGTTCATGTGATCGGGCATGCGCAGCCCGGCAAGCGCGATGTCGGCAATGACCTCGGCGATCTCGCGTGGCGATTTGGGACCGTTCGGCGAATACCAGCGCGATGTCCAGTTCGCCATTCCGATCACCGCGAACGCCCCGATCTTGGGATCGACGTCGCGAAATTCTCCCGTTGCGATCCCGTCGCTGATGCAGCGCACGTAGAAATCGTAAATCTGCCGGCGGCTCTGATGGTAGAGTTCCCCGAGATGGTCCGGGATCTGCGCTTCAAGGCGCGAGAAGAACAGAAACCGCGAGCCGGACGACAGCCGGCGCACGATGCCGTCGGTCACCGCGCGACGCAGCCGCTCCGTCGCCGTCAGCGTTTCGTCCTCGATCAGATGCTGGAGCTGATGTGACGGCGTCAGTGCCTCGGCCTCGACGAGCGCGGTCAGGATTTCTTCCTTGTTGCGGAAATAGTGGTAGACGGCCGAACGGCCGAGACCGATCTCCTGAGCGATGTCACCGATACCGGTATTGGCGTAACCCTTCTCGTCGAACATGCGCGCCGCGATGTCGATAAGTTGGTCGCGCACGAGTTCCTTGCGCGGATTGGTCGGCTGCCGGCTGTCGCGTGCGGCCGGCCCGCCATTGCCGCGCGTGCGACGCCCGTTCTGCCGCGATGCCGGTTTCACACTGGTCATGTGTGTCTCTCTATTGCCGTTGCCGCAGTAAAGGAACGATTCCCGCGCGAATGCGCGGCAGTGTTTAGCCGATATCGACAATGCAAAAAAGCCGCCCGGACGATTTCCATCGCGCCGATATTGGCCGATGCCGCTGAACGACCGTCTCTTCTTCGCCTTTCAGCCACCGCGCGCATAGGCCAGTCCCAGTCTTTGCTGCGCCCCGCCAAGGTGCTCGTCGAAGGCGCGTGCAACGTCCGCGTCGTTCCACTCGCCCTCGAGAACGGGCTCGGCGATCATCGGATGGGTCACGAAGGACAGTTCCTTTCCGGCAATGCGTACGACCTGGCCGTTTATCCCCGATGCGAGGTCCGACAGAAGGAACGCGACCACCGGTGCATTGGTCTCGGGCGCCGGAAGTGTTCCGTAGACGACTTCCCGGCTTGCCGACTGCTCGGCCATGAGCTGCTTGTTGCTGGCCGCCATGGCGGTTTCGGCGAGCGGCGAGACGGCGTTGACGCGAATGCCGATAGCCTTCAGTTCCATCGCCCAGGAAAAGGTTAGCGATGCGACAGCCGCCTTTGTCGCCCCATAGCCGCCAAGCGCAATGTCGCCGGCCTGCGAGCCCGAAGCGACATTGACGATCGCCCCCTTTACGCCGTCGTCGAGCATCGCGCGAATGGCATGGACCGCACAGGATGCGGTGCCCAGCATGTTGACCTCGAACATGCCGCGCAGATCTTGCTCGTCCAGGTCGACGACCTTGGCGTGGCGGAGGATGCCGGCATTGTTGACAAGGCCGTCGATGCGCCCGAAGGCACTCCGGCATGCCGAGACCAGTTCGGCTCCAAACGACCAGTCGGCGACATTGCCGGGGCAGGCGCTTGCCGCGCCTCCCTTGTCGCGGATCTCTGCTGCGACGGCCTTGGCGGCATCCGCGACCAGGTCGTTGACGACAACGCGGGCACCAAGCTTCGCGCAATGGCGGGCATAGGCCGCCCCGATGCCGGAACCGGCACCGGTGATCACGATCGCCTTTCCCTCGAGCAAGCTCATGTCGGACCCCTTATCTTCGCAAGCATGCGACATCGGGGCGCGCGCTTCATACCTCGTTCGGACGATCCGGACGCACCCTACCCGTTGCAGCCGTGAACAGTTCGCGGGCTGCCTGCGAGCCGTCGAGAAGACGATTGGTGCGGCTTGCGACCTGCCACCCTTCCGGCGTGCGGACAAGAATCCATTCATTCGCACAGGTGCGGTCGGCCCGCCATCCACCACCGTCGTAGACAAACACCTGCGAATGGTTCACCGCGACGGCACGCGCGCCGTCGACTTCGATGCGCGGCGGGCTGAGAACATGGGCGCAACCGGCCGACACGTAGGCACAATGCGTGTCGAGATCGAGGAGGCCGGCCACATTGGCGCGACCGACGAGCGGCTCACTGCCGAAGTCGTAGCTGCCGTCCGCCGCCCAGAGCGACATCAGGGTCTGACCATCAATTCCGTCGACGGCAGGCCCGTAGCTCGCGATGAGCTGCATGATCGCGAGGTGGTCTTCAACTTCACCGAGACGCCGTTCAAGACGCTCAAGGCGTCCGGCGAGATCACTCGCTTCACCCGACATTCTGCGCCCCGTCGACGACGAGAACGCTGCCGGAGACATAGGCTGCGTCGTTCGAAATCAGCCAGGCGATCGCCGATGCGATATCCTCCGGCCGGCCGCCGTCGGTGCGACCGGCAAGCTTCGGCGGTCGCACCAGCAGTGATTCGAGCTGATCGTCGAGCGGCACGAGCCCCGCACCGATCGACGTATTCACCTTACCGGGGCACACGACGTTGAAACGTATGCCTGACGGTCCGTGCTCAACCGCAAGCGACCGGGTAAGCGCAACGACCCCAGCCTTCGCGGCAGCGTAGTGCGCGGCATAGGCGATGCCGTGGATCGCCGCCGTCGAAGCGATGGTGACGACGCTGCCGCCGGATTCCTTCAACTGCGGCAGTCCTGCCTGCACTATCCGGAAGACGCTGGTCAGGTTGATCGCGAACATCGCGCTCCACTCCTCCGGCGAAATGTCCGAAAAATGGTTGCGGCGATAGATCCCGGCGTTGCAAACGATGCCGTCCAGCCCGCCCATCGCGCCGGCGGCATGCTCCACGAGCGCCGCGGAAGCATCTCCGTCCGCCGCGTCATAGACGAGCGCATGCGCGCGGGCAGCGACCTGCGCCTGAGCGACGGCTGTGGCGAGACCGGCCTCGTCACGATCGGCGAACACCACATGCGCGCCCTCTTCGATCAAACGCAACGCGCTTGCGCGACCGATGCCGCTCGCCGCGCCAGTCACGAGAATGCGTCTTCCCTCGGATCGAGACTGTTCCAAACTATACCTCCTCGTGTTGCTTGCAATTCCACCCCGCGCTCGGAAAGGTGGCATCATTCGTTCGGACGATGCCGCACCCCGCCACGCCTGCGAGGGTCCGCGGCGAGTGAACCGGCCGCCAGCCGAGACCGAGATCAATGGACCTTTCGCTGACCGACGATCAGAAGATGATGCGGGATGAAGCACGCCGGCTTCTTGCCGAGCGCGCGTCTTCCGAGCGCATTCGCGCCGCCATCGCGGAGGGCGGCCACGACGCTGGCCTTTGGGCGACGATGAGCAGGGAACTCGGCTGGTGCGGCGTCGGCATCGCCGAGGATTTCGGCGGGCTGGGTATGGGCGCGCGCGACGTGGCACTGCTTGCGATGGAGATCGGAGCACGGCTGGCGCCGGTTCCGTTCTGGTCCCAGGCCTGTCTCGCGACGCCCCTGATCGCCGCACTGGGCAGTGACGCGGCACGTGCGACGCTGTTGCCGCGGATCGCGGCCGGCGAACTGACGGTCGCGGCGGCGGT
This sequence comes from Rhizobiaceae bacterium, assembly GCA_023953775.1. Taxonomy (GTDB): domain Bacteria; phylum Pseudomonadota; class Alphaproteobacteria; order Rhizobiales; family Rhizobiaceae; genus JAMLJD01. The sequence goes on from JAMLJD010000071.1 coordinate 15,967, forward strand.
TCCCCAACCATCCCATGTGGCTCCGTTCTCACGCATCGACGTCGAGGCGAAGCACGACGGAGGGTCGTTCGTACTGGACGGCAATTTGAAGGCCGTCTTCGACCTTGCATCGTCAGACCTGGTGATCGTGCCTGCAATTCTGGACGGAGCGCCAGCCTTGTTCGCGGTCGAGCGGGGTAGCATTGCGCGTATCGTTTCGCTGCAGACGATCGACCCGACCCGTCCGGTCTCGTCGGCCGTGCTGGAAGGGACGTCCGCATCGATGCGCATAGACCGCGGCGATCTCTCCCTGGCGGACTTCGACGCACCCTTGCGGTTGGCGAAGCTTGGACTGGCGGCCGAACAGGTCGGCGCCGCGCAGGGCTGCCTCGACCTCACGCTCGACTATGTCGGCACCCGCGTCCAGTTCGGGCGCACGATCGCCTCCTTCCAGGCGGTCAAGCATCGCTGCGCTGAGCTGTTCGTCCGTCTTGCCGAAGCGCGTTCGCTTCTGTTCGGCGCGGCCGAAGCACTCGCAACGAACGCGCCCGACGCGACAATCGAGATCGAGGGTGCCGGCGTTCTTTCCGGCGCGGTTCTGTGGCGCGCCGCCGAGGAAGCGGTTCAGCTTCACGGCGGCGTCGGCAACACCTGGGAATACGACCCGCATCTCTATCTGCGCCGCGCACAGGCCACCGCGCATCTTTTCGGTTCAGCCGAGGGCAGGCTGGCGGCGGTCCATTCGGCCCTTTCCGGACGGGCGGCATGAGCGACGCGTCGGCGGAACTTCGCGCCGAGATCGCGAGCTGGATGTCCGATCACCTGACCGGCCGTTTCCAACCGCTGATCGATCGCGGTCACGCAGGCGATGGCGACGCGTTTCCCGAACTGCGCAAGGAATGGGAACAGGAACTCGCCACCGGCGGCTGGACCTGCCCGGGCTGGCCCGTCGAGCATGGCGGTCGTGGCCTGTCCATTGCCGGGCAGGTCGCGTTCCAGGAGGAGTATGCCCGTGCCGGCGGACCAGGCCGCCTCGGCCATATCGGCGAGGGCCTGCTCGGACCCACCCTCATCGCCTTCGGGACCGAGGAGCAGAAGCGGCGCTTCCTGCCGCTGATCCGCGAGGGCCGCGAATTCTGGTGCCAGGGCTACTCCGAGCCCGACGCAGGCTCCGACCTTGCCAATGTGAAGACGCGCGCCCGCTTCGATGCCGAAAGCGGAGGGTGGATCGTCACGGGGCAGAAAGTCTGGACCTCGCTCGCCCATCTCTCCGACTGGATATTCGTTCTTGCCCGCTGCGACGAAGGTTCGACGGGCAACCGCGGGCTCATATTCCTGCTGATGCCGCTCGACCAGCCCGGCATCGAGATCCACCCGATCAGGCAGATCGGCGGCGGTAGCGAATTCAATTCCGTCTTCTTCGACGGCGCACGCGCCGGGGCCGACTGCGTCGTCGGCGCCCCAGGCGAGGGCTGGACGATTGCCATGCGGCTCCTCGGCTTCGAACGCGGCGTCTCGACGCTCGGGCAGCAGATGGGGTTCGCCCGCGAGCTGCGTCTGATCACCGACCTGGCGGCGGAAAACGGCGCGGCCAAGAGCCCGATGATCCGCAGCCGGCTGGCCCGCGCCTGGATCGGGTTGCGCGCCATGCGCTACATGGCGATGCGGATGCTTGCGGAGAATGCTGACGCCGAAACGCAGAGGGAAAGCCTCGCCTACAAGTATCAGTGGTCGCACTGGCATCGCGACCTCGGCAAGCTCGGCATGGACGTGCTGGGGCTTGAAGGCGCGACTTCGGACGAGCATCCGAAGGCCGAGCGCCTGCGGCAGCTGTTCTTCTTCACCCGCGCCGACACGGTCTATGGCGGCACCAGCGAGATCCAGCTCAACATCATCGCCGAGCGCGGCCTCGGCATGCCGCGCGAACCGCGTGGCGGAACGAACTGAGATGGGATTCCGCAGCCCCGGGATCGAAGAACTCGCCGCGCGCGACTGCCTTTGGCGGCTGGTGAATGCCTATTCCCGGGCCTGCGACCGGCGCGACTTCGCGCTGCTGCGCTCGCTCTATCACGACGACGCGGTGGAAGAACACGGCTCGATGTTCTCCGGCTCGCCCGACGCCTATGTCGCCTGGGTAGCGAAGGCACTCGAAAACTGGGCTTGCACGGCCCACTATGTGACGAATGCCTTGTTCGAGGTGTGTGGCGACTATGCCGAGGGCGAAACCTACAAGCTGAACTACCACCGCACGCGGGACGGGGCCGAAGAAATCATCACCGGCAGCCGCAGCCTCGACAGGTTCGAGCAGCGCGACGGCGAATGGCGCTTTCTCCACCGTTTTGTCACGCTTGACTGGGCGACGACGCGGCCTGCGAGCGCCGAAGCCTACGACACCTTTGCCGCGGCCAGCCCGCTCGGCAGCGCCGGCGCGGACGACCGCTCCTACGCCCTGCTGCGGCTGTTCCAGCGCGGCCCCGCAATTCCGGATCAACTCATCTCGAGCGAGGAAAAGGGCCACCATGACGAAGCAGTTTGAGGGACAGGTCGCCGTCGTGACGGGCGGCGCCAACGGCATCGGCCGCGCCATCTCCATCGCGTTTGCAAAAGAGGGCGCGGACGTAGCTATCCTCGACAGGGAGACAGACCCGCTGGCCGAAGCCGCCGATCTCGTCAGGGCCGAGGGCGTACGCGCGCTGCCTTTCGCGGGCGACATGACCGATCGTGAACAGGTCGAGAGCGCCTTCGCCAAAGTGAAAGCGGACCTCGGCCCGGTCGACATGCTGACCAACAATATCGGCCAGACGGCTCGTGAGAACTACTCCGAATTCCATGCCGCGAAGCCGGAAACGCTCGAATTCGTGATCAATGTGTCGCTGATGACGACGCTGATCTGCTCGCGCCAGGTGGTCAACGACATGCGCGACCGCAAACGCGGCAAGATCGTCTCGATCTCGTCGGACTCGTCCATGAACGGCGACATCGGCACCGTGGACTACGCCTCTGCAAAGTCAGGCGTGCTCGGCTTCACCCGCGCGCTGGCGCGCGAGATGGGACCGTTCAAGGTCAACGTCAATGCCGTCTGTCCCGGACCTACCAACACGCGGGCGATGCAGCGCATTCCCAAAGACGCCTATGAGCGCGCCAGGAACGCGATTCCGCTCGGCGAGCTCTGCGAGCCGGAAGACATTGCGAACGCTGTCGTCTTCCTGTCGAGCGACAGGGCGCGCTTCATCACCGGGCAGACGCTGATGGTGAATGGCGGCCGTGTCTTCTACTGAGATGGCTTGCGGCGTGACTTCACGCGGGGCCCGCTAGTACATTCGGACGATGACGCCGCGCGATGCGCCGGCGCATCGTAACAAGGATCGATACGCTACAGCGGCAAGACTTCATGACACGGCCTCTTCACACCATCCTTTGCGACCTGTTGGGCTGCACCTATCCAGTGGTGCAGACAGCCATGGGCTGGGTGGCGGACGCGAAGCTGACGGCGGCGACCTGCAATGCCGGCGGCTTCGGCTTCCTGGCCGGCGCCACCATCGAGCCCGGCAAAGTCGAGGAAACGATCCTCGACGTGAAGTCGCGGACCGAGCAGCCCTTCGGGGTCAACTTCCACATGTTCCAGCCCAACGCCGACGAGGTGCTTGATGCCATTGTCAGGAACCAGGTTCGCGCGGTCTCCTACGGTCGCGGCCCGGACGCCGGCACGATCAGGCGACTGAAGGAGGCCGGCGTCGTCTGCATGCCGACGGTCGGCGCGTTGAAGCATGCCGTCAAGGCGGTGGAACTCGGCGCCGACGTGGTCACCGTCCAGGGCGGCGAGGGCGGCGGACACACGGGCGCGGTCCCGACCTCGATCCTGCTGCCGCAGGTCATCGACGCGGTCGATGTGCCTGTCGTGGCGGCCGGCGGCTTTTCGGACGGCCGCGGGCTGGCGGCGGCTCTCGCCTGGGGCGCGGCCGGCATCGCGATGGGAACGCGCTTCCTGCTGACCAGCGATTCACCGGTGCCGCGCGCCGCGCTGGAGCGCTATCTTGCAACCAGGGATCCCACCGTCATCAAGGTTTCGACGGCGGTCGACGGCCTGCCGCAGCGTTTCATCGAAAACGACGAATTGCGCAGGCTGGAAGAGATGAGCCTTGCCGCCCGTCTTGCCATGAGCGCGCGCTACGCCCGTAAATGGGGCAAGGAGGCGGGGCTCGGCCCGCTCGGGATGGCGAAGCTCGGCCTGAAGGTGATGAGCGGCGACGATGGCGGCTTCCGCCAGACGGTCATGGCCGCCAACCTGCCGACGCTCGTCCAGCGCGGCATAGTCGCCGGCGACCCCGATCACGGGCTCCTGCCGAGCGGCCAGGTCGCAGCCGTGATCGACAGGCTGGAATCGTGCGAGGCACTGATCGGACGCATCGTCCGCGAGGCCAATGAGCGCATCGATGCCCTGGCCGCGTTGGCAGGCGCACATACCAAACCCAAGACCGCAGCAAAACGGAGACCATCGTGACCGGCCAGTTCTGGACCGCGATCGAGAACGGCATCGCCGAACTCGTCATCGAAAGCCCGCCCGTCAACGCGCTGGACTCCGTCGGCTGGCGCCGCCTGTCCGAGGAGATCGACCGGCTCAACCGTGACGACGCAGTGCACGTCATCGTGGTCCGTGCCGAGGGCCGCGGCTTCTGCGCGGGCGTCGACATCAAGGAACTTCAGGCCCATCCCGACCGCATCGTCGAGGTCAATGCCGGCAATTACGAAACGTTTCGCGCCCTCCATCGCGGGCTGAAGCCGGCGATTGCAGCGGTCCACGGCTACGTGCTGGGTGGCGGCATCGGCATCTGCGGCGCGGTCGACATCATCGTCGCCGCTGACGACGCGACGTTCGGCGTCCCCGAAGTCGATCGCGGCGCGCTCGGGGCGGGCGCGCATCTGCAGCGCATGTTCCCGCTGCAGAAAGTCCGCCAGATGTACTTCACCGGTGAGCCGATCACCGCAGCCGAGGCCTATCGGCTGGGCGCTGTAGAAAAGGTCGTTGCGCGCGGCGAGCTCAGGGCTTCGGTGCTTGAGCTGGCCGGCAAGATCGCGGCCAAGAGCCCGACCATCGTCCGGCTCGCCAAGGAGGCGTTGAACGGCGTCGAGGAGGGTGACCTCGAGCGTCACTATCGCTGGGAACAGGGGTTCACCGCGCAGGCCTACCTGACGGGAGAAAGCCAGGAAGCACGCGACGCCTTCGTCGAGAAGCGCGACGCCAGGTTCGACAACACAAAGCAGGACTGAAGATGCGCCAATCCGCACCGCCTTACGTTGAAGGTCACGGCCTGCTGAAAGGCAAGAGCGTGCTGATCACCGCCGCCGCGGGCGCCGGCATCGGCTTCGCCGCCGCGAGGAAGGCGATCGAGGAGGGATGCCGCGCCATCGTGATTTCCGACATTCACGAGCGCCGGCTTGGCGACGCGGTCGACAGGCTGCGGGAGATCGTTCCCGATACGCCGGTTCGCGGTCTGCTGTGCAACGTCACCCAGGAAGACGAGGTCCAGGCGCTTGTCGCCACGGCGGACAAAGAACTTGGCGGCATCGACGTGCTCGTCAACAATGCCGGGCTCGGCGGCCTGAAGAACGTCGTCGACATGACCGACGAGGAATGGTCGCTGGTCCTCGACGTCACGCTGACGGGAACGATGCGCATGACGCGCGCTGCCCTGAGGGTAATGATCCCGCGCAAGGCAGGCGTCATCGTCAACAACGCATCCGTCCTCGGGTGGCGGGCGCAGAAGGGGCAGGCGCACTACGCTGCCGCGAAGGCTGGCGTCATGGCGCTGACGCGTTGCAGCGCGCTGGAAGCCGCCGAGCACGGCATCCGCATTAACGCGGTGTCGCCGTCGATCGCGATGCACGACTTCCTCAAGAAGGCATCGCCGCAGGAGGAGCTCGACAAGCTCGCCAGCCTCGAGGCTTTCGGCCGGGCGGCCGAGGTCTGGGAAGTGGCGAACGTCATGATGTTTCTCGCCAGCGACTATTCGGGCTACATGACCGGCGAGATCGTCTCGGTGTCGAGCCAGCGCGCATGACGACTGCACTCTTCTTCTCCACGCCCGCGGAAGCCGCTGCGGCGGTGGGACGCCAGGTCGGGCCAAGTGAATGGCTCACCGTCGAGCAGGACCGTATCGACCTGTTCGCGCGCGCGACCGGCGACCACCAATGGATCCACGTCGACCCTGAACGAGCGAAGGACGGGCCTTTCGGCAGGACGATTGCCCATGGCTATCTCACCTTCTCGCTGATCAACATGTTCCTGCCCCAGCTGTTCGAGGCGAAAGGCGCCCGCATGGGTGTCAACTACGGCGCCGAGCGCCTGCGCTTTCCAGCACCGGTGCCGGTCG